>NZ_JBLVPL010000004.1:0-267056 GCF_048286755.1 Flavobacterium labens
AAGGGTGGCTTTATCCCCAGAAAACTGTGAATCATATTACCTATAGACAACCTGATCACACCTTTCTTTACCTATACAACCTTATTGCACTTTACCTTTATTCCCTTTTTTACAGCCACTTTGTCCATCTTACTCCTGAAAAAAGCTCCCGCTCTCTGCCTACTAACCAGAAAATCGGCTGAATCAGTGAAATGACGTTATACGATAACAACTTCCCTTTTTTTAATCTCTCCTATATATATGGTAATAAAAATTTATCCTGTTGATCTTAATATGAATTTATCATACAGTCATCAATGCGATAAAGTACACAGGGCCGCGTTAGGGATAGCAGTGGAAAGCCCACAGTCTGGTTGAGTCTCAAACTCAACCAGACGAGGACTTGTAGAGGATAGCCCGACTCCTTATATATAGAAAGGAACGCACAAATGAATTTTATTATCCGTTCTTCTTTTCCATACTTTCTAATGTAATATTAGAAAGTATGGATTTGTCTTGGTTCAAAATATCTTCATCATTTGCATATTGATCTTTTGACTTTATTAAAAGCCATGTGTTCTCCTGTTTTGTTTTTAATTTCACTAATGCAAATTCACCTTTCAGTTTTTTCCCATTAAGAATAAAACTAAGACGCCCTTTTTGCAAATCGGAATGTAATTTATCTTCAACTTTATTCAATCCATCTTCGTGAGCTAAATTATAGGTTCCATTATCCCAAACAATAACATTCCCCGCACCATAATTACCCTCAGGAATAGTACCTTCGAAATCCTTATAACTATAAGGATGATCTTCTACCATGATAGCCAATCTTTTATCAGCTGGATTCATAGAAGGTCCTTTGGGTATTGCCCAACTTTTTAACACTCCATTCATTTCCAATCGAAAATCATAATGCAAATGAGAAGCCGCATGCTTTTGTACTACAAAAATCAATTCGGTCGATGATTCCTTTATTTTCCCTTTAGGCTCTAAAGTAGAATTAAAATTACGTTTTTGGCTGTATTCACTTAAAGACATGATTAATCAGATTAGTAATTAAAACTTACAATAAACCCACTAACTAATTTTTATCTCCAGCATTCTCATCTAAATTACTATGATTATCACCACCTATACTATAATGGTTGTTTTCTTCATCTTCATTTCCCGAGTTTTCCTGTTGATCATCTAATTCTGAGCCAGGAATATCTAAATCTCCTCCAGAAACATCCTCTTCAAAATTTTTCTCATTCAATTCCCTGATATTATTTATTTCAACCGGAGACTTTTTTTTAGAAAGATCTTCAGGATCTATTTCCATTTCTTTATGGAATTGGTTATAAATATCCTCGCTTGGCGGATATAAAAGAGAATCAGGGATTTCATTTTTATCTTTCTTACCCGGTTTTCTTTTGTCAAAATTCAATTTATTGCTTCTATTATTCATATCACACTCATTTAATTGATTTTCAATATACTAAGTTAAACATTTTATAATAAAACCAACCCAAATTGTTTACATTATTCAAGACAAATCACTAACTTTAAACTACTTAACTCACAATTACAACAATCTACTATCCAATTACTAATCTTAAAAAATAAAAACATGAGTATACTAACTGATAATGTAATCCCAGGTAATCATGGTAAAATTTTTGGAACAAATGCTATTGAAGACATTGATTTAATAGAAATAAAATCCAGCCTACTAGAACTAGACGGAATAAAAGAGGTTTTATTGAATACTGAAATTTTCCCAAGAGAATTTACCGTTCACACTTCAAAAATGACACCTATAAGTAATATTGAAAATCGAGTAAAACTAGTCGGATTTCATGCTATACCAAAAGAAGTATTCGAGCTTTGATATTTTGGAATAAATTTTCCCAAGTCTTTAGCTTTCACAATTACCTCTAAAATAAAAACAACCAGATTCAATTACTTTCTAATTTATTAAAAAAAGATGAAAAATGGAAACTAAAAAAACAATTTATGAATTACACGAAGAACATAAAACGTGGCTAAACAAGTTTTTATTCTATAAAGATGAGCTTAAAATTATGACTGATCGAATTACGGAGGTCGCTGAAAAGAATACCTCTAACGAGTTACGTGCCTTAGCAGATCATTTTACTAATCAACTGATCATTCAAAAAGAACAGATTAATATCTTAAATCATGATATTAAAAGTCACGAATCTTACCTTGAGGCTGCTGTTCAAAAAAATCCCAATGCTGTAGATCATGAAAAATTTTCAGACCATAAAAAGCACCGAGAAAACATCGCCGTATTTGAAAAATTATTTAAAGAATTAAGAGAAGAGTTGATTGATCTTCTCTCAAAATGGATGTAAATTTCTAAACTTTCAACAAAAGAAAACTTTTAAAACAGTTTGAATCTTTATTCATTACATGATTTATATCATAGAATATAAGCCTGAAATAAATGAACTTTGGATAGTAATTATTTAGTTCTAAAGGTCATTAAACACTGCAAAGTATTTATAATTTTTTAATAATCAGATCGATCGATATATAGACTTATAATATTGCCAGTCCAATAATGGATAAACAACAATCAAACAAAAGTAAAATGGTTCAGACTAAAACAATGAAGGCTCTAGTTTATGACGGTCCTGGAAAAATACAATTAAAAGACGTCCCGCTACCTAAAATCGAAAAACCGACCGATGTATTGGTAAAAATATTGAAAACCACGATCTGCGGAACTGATTTGGGAATTTTACACGGAAAAACGCCATCGGTAAAACCAGGAACAACTTTAGGACATGAAGGAGTTGGTGTCGTTGAAGAAATTGGAACCTCCGTTAGGAATTTCAAAAAAGGAGATCATGTAATTATTTCCTGCATCACTTCAGATGGTTCTTGCGAATATTGCAAAAAACAAATGTACGCTCATTGTGAGGATGGCGGCTGGATATTAGGACATCTTATTAATGGTACTCAGGCAGAATATGTACGTATTCCGCATGCAGATAACAGTCTTTACCTTATTCCTGACGGCGCGGATGAAGAAGCTTTAGTAATGTTAAGCGATATTTTGCCAACGGGGCATGAAATTGGCGTGATTAACGGTGGTGTAAAACCGGGAGATACGATTGCGATTGTTGGAGCCGGACCTATTGGGATGTCGGCTTTACTTACTGCCCAGTTCTATTCTCCTTCTAAAATTTACATGATTGATATGGACGAAAATCGTTTGAAAATGGCTAAAAAATTTGGCGCCACAGATACGATTAACTCAGCCAAAGAAGATGCGCAGAAAAGAATATTAGCAGAAACGAAAGACGGAGTTGACGTGGCTATTGAAGCAGTTGGAGTTCCGGCTACTTTTGATATCTGTCAAAAAATTGTTCGTCCCGGCGGTAATATTGCAAATATTGGTGTGCATGGAAAACCAGTAGAACTGCAAATTCAAGATTTGTGGATTCAAAATATTACAATAACAATGGGATTAGTAAATACAAATACTACTCCAATGTTATTGAAAACTGTTTCTTCCGGAAAATTGGAACCTTCTAAGCTAATTACGCATCATTTTAAATTAAGTGAAATACTAAAAGCCTATGAAGTTTTTGGAAACGCAGCAAAAGAAAAAGCGATGAAGGTAATTATTGAAGCTTAAAATCTGATTATGCCTTAAGCAATCTGAATAATTATTTGAAAAATATTTAAATAAAAAGCAATACAATCGCAGTAGAACCCTGTTAACTCCTACTATACTGTATTGCTTTTTAATTATAAATTAATATAAAATGTTTTGTTGTTACTTTCTATCATCGTAATATTGCAATATAAAGATATAAAACGATGGGAATTACTAAATCGGAACATTTCACAGACGAGCAAAACGAATTGGCAATATTGGCGAAAGCCATAGGTCATCCAGCTCGAATTGCCATTATTCAGCATCTCATCAAAGTAAACAGTTGCGTGTGCGGCGATATTGTAAACGAACTACCTCTCGCCCAACCTACTGTTTCGCAACATTTGAAAGAACTAAAAAATGCTGGACTTATAAAAGGCAATTTTGAAGGAAATGCAATTTGCTATTGCCTCAACGAAGAAGGTTTTAATAAAATAAAAGGCTTTTTCCAGCACATCAATGCATATTTAGAAAACAAGAAAAATCAATGTTGTTAATTTTTAAATTACACAAATCATGAAATTATCAGAAATTAAAAAAGAGTTAAGCACGTTGGACAACGTTGCTTTTGTATTGCCAAATGGAACCTATGTACCAGAACATTTTCACGTAACCGAAGTAGGTTTAATAACCCGCAACTTCATTGATTGCGGCGGAAAAGTTCGAAAAGAAACTGTGGTAAACTTTCAATTATGGGATGCCAATGATTTTGAACACCGTCTAAAACCTAAAAAATTATTGGATATAATTGAATTATCCGAAAAAGTTTTAGGCATTGAAGATTATGAGGTAGAAGTAGAATTTCAAGCGGAAACTATTGGTAAATACGATATTGAGTTCAACGGAACAGCATTTACGTTATTAAACAAACAAACAGCTTGTTTGGCAGAAGATCAATGTGGAATTCCAGCAGAAAAACAAAAAGTGAAGTTATCCGAAATCCCAAGCCAAACCAATAATACCTGCACTCCAGGCGGAGGTTGTTGTTAATTAAAAATCATAAAATGGAACTAACCAAAATCATCCTATTTCCAGAAATTGCAAAAACAATTTCTTTTTTTAATTTCGAAAGCATTTCTGCTGAACGGAAAATCGTTTTGCAACCGCTTATTGATTTCATTCAAGCAAAAGCATCGGATCAACAAGAAGTCAGGCTGAACTTGATTTGTACTCACAATTCCAGAAGAAGTCATTTATCCCAAGTTTGGGCACAAACTGCAGCGGTACATTTCGGTGTGAAAAATGTATTTTGTTATTCTGGGGGCACCGAAGCAACGGCTTTGTTTCCTATGGCAGCTAAAACATTAAAACAATCAGGATTTAAAATCAAAACCATCGCGGCAGGAACTAATCCTATTTACGCCATAAAATATGCAGAAAATGAGCATCCAATCATTGGTTTTTCCAAAACGTATGATGATGATTTTAATCCGCAAAGTGAGTTTGCAGCGATATTGACTTGTTCACAAGCAGATGGTGGTTGCCCATTTATTGCTGGTGCTGAAATGCGTATTCCCATTACTTTTGAAGATCCAAAAGCTTTTGATAATACTCCTCAACAAGCAGAAAAATATCAGGAACGCAGTTTGCAAATTGCAACCGAAATGTTTTATGTATTCTCTCAAATAAAATTACAATAATGGCCGCTAAAAAAAGATTAAATTTTCTCGACAGTTATCTTACACTTTGGATATTTTTGGCAATGGCAATTGGTGTTTCCATTGGGTATTTCATCCCCTCAAGCAGCAGTTTTATCAATTCCTTTTCCAGTGGAACGACCAATGTTCCTCTAGCAATTGGATTAATATTAATGATGTATCCGCCATTGACTAAAATTGATTTTTCAAAAATTCCCTTAATGTTTGAAAAGCCAAAATTACTGACTGCATCTTTCTTAATCACTTGGATTGTTGGTCCATTTCTAATGTTTTCATTGGCAACATTCTTTTTGAAAGATTATCCGGAATACATGACGGGTCTAATCATTATTGGAATTGCGCCTTGCATTGCGATGGTAATTGTTTGGAATGAATTGGCCGAGGGAAACAGGGAATTAACAGCAGGTTTAATCGGGATTAATAGCTTACTTCAAGTGTTCTTCTTTAGTTTATATGCATATTTCTATTTGGAAATCATGCTGCCATTATTTGGAATAAAAGGCTTGGAATTAAATGTTACTATTGTCCAAATTGCTGCAACAGTTGGTATTTATTTAGGAATTCCATTTGCATTAGCAGTAATTAGCCGTTATGCCATCAAGAAATTCGTTGGAGACAAATGGTTCAATCAAAAGTTTATTCCGTTTGTTTCTCCCATTACTTTGATTGCGTTGCTTTTTACAATCGTAGTCATGTTCAGTTTAAAAGGTGAAATGATTGTTGATTTACCACTGGATGTGCTTAGAATTGCCATTCCACTTGTCATTTTCTTCACCATTATGTTTTTCCTGATGTTCTTTGTTTCCAAAAAAATTGGTGCTAATTATAGAGATGCTGTTGCGCTTTCATTCACTGCGTCCGGTAATAATTTTGAGTTAGCAATTGCTGTTTCCATTGGGGTATTCGGTATCAATTCCGGACAAGCATTTGCAGGAGTTATTGGACCATTAGTGGAAGTTCCGGCATTGATAATCTTGGTAAACGTCGCTTTTTGGTTGAAGAAAAAATATTATTCAAAATCTGGATTAAGAACAGAAACTAAACCTCTAGATTGAAACCCATAAATTTGGCATATAGACTTAAAGTCTAAAGGACCAACAAAATCACCATTGATTAACAGATTTTTATAATTTGAGTCAGTGGTGATTTATTTTAATAAGACTAAACACTACTGCCTTTTATAAATTTCAACAACATCCGTTTTGAATTTGTTTTTGAGCCATGCAATCAATTTTTGTTTTTCGGCAGTATTTATATCTTTTTTACTTTCATAAAGCACTACTGTAATCACTTTTTTAGTGGTCTTATTTTCATTAAACACATGATTCGCAATAGCAATATTTTCAATCTCAGGAAACAGTATTCGTGTTTCATTCAGGATAGCGTTATTATCGAATTTCAAAGAAGTAATTTGACTTTGCAGCTTGGCAATAATCAAATCTTTTTCGCTCATGGTTTTATTGTTAAAGGTAATTTCATTCAAAATATCCTGCTTTAAATCAGTTGTATCTTGAATAATATTTAAAACCGTATTGTTCAATTCATAAGTTTTCAATTTTCCGTTAAGTTCTTTTATTTCATCCTTATCCAATCTTTTTCTTAAAAAAGCAATATCTATTTTTTTGGGGTTTGAAGTAAACTGCGTTTTTTTATACAGAACAGTAAATCCCTTATCAATAAACTCTACTTTTAAAAATTGTTCTACTTTTTGCTTGTATTTTTTTTCTTGGAAAAGCTGATATGCAAAAAAGACACTAGGTACTATCAAAGCTAAAGTCAAAAAAGAAATCATATACTTTACTCTCTTTTCTGTCTTTAAATTGGTTTGTTTAACAATTGGATATTTTAAATATTTGACAATTATGAACGTTGCAATACAAATAAAAACACAATTGATAGTGTACAAATACATAGCCCCAAAAAAGAATTTAAAATTCCCCAAGGCTAATCCGTAACCCGCCGTACATAAAGGTGGCATTAAAGCCGTTGCGATGGCAACTCCGGGAATAGGATTTCCTTTCTCTACCCTTGTGATCGCAATTACTCCAACCAATCCTCCAAAAAAAGCAATGAAAATATCGTAAATATTAGGAGATGTTCTTGCTAAAAGTTCTGACTGCGTGTCTTTGAAAGGACTTAAAAAAAAGTAAATCGTAGAAACTACCAAACTCACTACAGTGGCGATAACTAAATTTTTAAGTGATCTTTTAAGCAGATTAAAATCATAAATTCCCAAACCAAAACCAGCGCCAACAATTGGTCCCATCAAAGGGGAAATAAGCATGGCTCCAATAATAACTGCGGTTGAATTTACATTCAAACCTACCGAAGCCACTACAATTGCACAGGCTAAAATCCATAAGTTAGAACCTCGGAAAGAGATGTTTGACGTTACATTATCTAAGACTTTCTTTTTGTTTTCTTCTCCGCTATGTAAGTCAATAAAATTTACTACTTTATTCATTTCTTCTCGTTTATCTCTTATTTAAATAGTACCTAATAACAACTGATTTTAATTATTGCTGTTGCTGGTCTAGATAGCAAGATAGCCAATTCTAGTCTATTTTAGAAATTATTGGGTAATACAATTCAAATCTTTAATATAAATCCTAGACTTCCACTAACCAATATTGTAATATAAATAAGCCCACACAAAGTGCTTTTTTTTAACTATTACTAATGGGCTTCGAAATGAATTCATAAATTTGGCAGACTACACAAGACTTTAACCCAGTGAAAGATTAAATTTACAAAACCGATATTTTTACGAATCCCATTTTTTTCTATTTAAAATTTTAAATTATTAATAAAAAACCCTTTAATAAGAGATTTTTAACACAAAATCTCGGTTAATTAACATTTTATTTAGATATTTGGGCTAACTAATCTTAAATAATCCAAAAATGAAAATTAATTTGAAGCATTTTTTGAGTTTACTCATTGTACTGACTGTGCAATTGACATTTGCTCAAGAAAGTACATTGTCAGGTAAAGTTACTGACATGGGTGGACTACCCGTTCCCGGTGCAAATATTACTGTAAAAGGAACCAACATTAGTACCCAAACTGGATTTGATGGTGATTTTACCATTAATGCAAAAAAAGGTCAACTATTGATTGTTAGTTTTGTAGGAATGAAAACCATCGAAATTCCTGCATCTTCTTCAATGTTGATTAAATTGAGTGATGTATCTAATCAATTAGAAACAGTTGTTGTAGTAGGTTACGGTACTCAAAGCAAAAAGAAATTAACCGATAACATTGCTCGTGTTACAGCAAAAGATATCCAACAAATACCGGTATCCAATGTTCAAAATGCCTTAGTTGGTAAATTAGCCGGAGTACAAATCACACAGACAAATGGTAAAGTTGATGGAGGAATAAATATTCGTGTTCGTGGTGCTGCAAGTATCAGTGCAGGAACACAACCTTTATATGTATTAGATGGAATTCCTTTAGTTACATCAAACGAATCAAGTAATGGAGCGCCAACTAACCCATTATTGACTTTAAGCACTAACGAAATTGAATCAATTGATGTCCTTAAAGATGCCTCTTCTGCAGCAATTTATGGTGCCAGAGGAGCAAATGGAGTTGTTTTGATTACTACCAAAAGAGGAAAAGAAGGAAAAGGGATTTTTTCTATCAACCTATCTCAAGGAGTTAGTCAAGCTACTAACAAAAGAAAATGGTTGAATGCAGACCAATATATAGAGTTATTCACCGAAGCATCTATTAATGGACTTGGTGACGCAGCTGAAGCTGAAGACGCATTCGATTCCTTTGCAATAGGTACTGATTGGAGAAACAGAGAAGTAGATACAGACTGGCAAGAAACTGCTTTCCAAGACGGATTCAATACTGATGCTGATTTTTCAGTATCTGGTGGCGATGCCAATACAAAATATTTCTTTTCTGGTGCTTATAACAATACAACAGGTATCATAAACAGTAATGCATTAGAAAGAGTTACTGCAAGAACAAATGTATCCCACAAAGTATCGGATCGTTTTACAGCTGGTATGAATTTAAGTTTCTCCAGATCAGAAATTGATCGTGTGCAGGATGACAACTCCTTTACTACTCCTTTACAGGCTGTTGCACAATCTCCATTATCCCCAGCTCGTTTAGATGACGGAACAGCAAATCCAAATACATTGTATGCTAACTTTTTATTGGCTATAGACAATTCATTCTGGAAGACTATCATGAGAAGAGTTACCGGTAAAGTATACGGAGAATTTAAAATTCTTCCTTCTTTAAAAGTAAATTCTGATTTCTCATATGACTTGTTATCACAAACTGAGGATGCTTGGTATGGTAAAAACTCCCCTTTTATGGCTACTGATGGCGAAGCGTACGCCACTTCTGTAAACAATGAGACTTACATCTACAGTAATTACCTGACTTTTGACAAAACCTTTGGTGAAAAACATGATGTAAATGCTGTTGCCGGTATGGAGTTTAATAAATTCAATCGTAGGTTTCAAAGTGTAACTAGTATCTATTTTCCAAATGATTCTTTCCAAACGGTTGATGGAGGTGCTGAAGTATCCGGTGGTTCAGGA
Organism: Flavobacterium labens; assembly: GCF_048286755.1. Lineage (NCBI taxonomy): Bacteria > Pseudomonadati > Bacteroidota > Flavobacteriia > Flavobacteriales > Flavobacteriaceae > Flavobacterium > Flavobacterium labens. The sequence continues at coordinate 9,879 of NZ_JBLVPL010000004.1, forward strand.
AATGAAACTGATTATACATTTGTATCACAATTTGGTAGAGTTACCTATTCATATGATGACAAATACATCTTCAAAGCGAGTATCCGTCGAGATGGTTCTTCCCGTTTTGGTAGAAACAATAGATTTGGTACTTTTCCAGCATTTTCTGCAGGATGGATTATGTCTGAAGAAAGCTTCTTAAAAGACAATGCCACTCTTACTTTCTTAAAATTAAAAGGAAGCTGGGGTAAATTAGGTAATGCCGAATTGGGTAATTTTGCTTCCCGCCAATTGTACGGTTCCAATCCTTACAACTTAAAATCAGGACTTTCTTTCTCTCAAGCCGGAAATGATGATCTTACTTGGGAAAAATCTACTCAAGTCGATTTTGGAGTTGAATTTGGTTTACTAAACAGTATCAGTGTTGAAGCCGATTATTACAAAAAAAATACTGATGGATTACTTTTTAGTGTCCCATTATCAATAAGTTCTGGAGCAACTACAATCAACCAAAATATTGGTGAAGTACAAAGTAGTGGTGTTGAATTTACATTGAACACAAAAAATATTGATTCAGATAATTTCAAATGGAATACTAGTTTTAATATAACTACAAACCAATCTGAAGTATTGTCAATGCCAAATAACAATAAAGACATCGTGAGCTCATTTACCATTAACAGAGTGGGAGAAAATATCTCTTCTTTTTACTTGGTTGAATATGCTGGAGTAGATCCTGCAAATGGAGATGCGCTTTTTGTAAAAAATACTGTTAATGCTGATGGATCATTGGATAAATCAACAACAAACGATTACTCTGAAGCAAAAAGAGTCATTTCAGGAAATCCTTTCCCTACATTGATGGCTGGTTTAACTAACACGATTAATTATAAAGGACTTGATTTTTCTTTTACATTCCAAGGAGAATGGGGAGCTAGTATTTACAACTCTGCTGGTAAATACCAATCGGTTGCAGCTGACTATTTTGACAATCAAACCATAGACCAATTAAACCGTTGGCAAAACCCGGGTGATATTACTAATGTTCCTCAAGCCAGATTATATGGTAGTAACGGAACAGGAGAATCAACTCGATTTTTAGACAAATCTGATTTTGTTCGTTTAAGAAACTTAACAATAGGATATTCTTTACCAAGTAACACTGTAAAAGATTTAGGAATGAGCAGTGTACGCTTTTATGCTACAGGAGTTAACTTACTTACTTTTACAAATTACTCTGGTTATGACCCAGAAGCAAGAAGAGATGATACAGGTATTGGGGAAGAATTTTACTCAGCTCCACCATCCAGAACTATTGCTTTAGGAGTAAATATTAATTTTTAAAAATTAAAAAAATGAAATCAAATAAATTAATCCTATTTATTCTCTTCGCTACTTTTTTTGCAAGTTGTGACAATGAATTAGAAATAGATCCCAAACAAAATGAAGATGCAACAGTAACATTAAATACTGAAACCGGCATCATTAACATATTAACAGGTGCCTATGCAACAGCAGCAGACGGCGATGTGTATGGCGGTAGAATATTGACCTCTGCCGATTTATTGGCACAAACTGGTATAACAGCAACTACTGATTTTAGATGGAGAGGTACTTTTGGTGAATGCCGACAAATGTATTCTAAAACTATCTTAGTCAACAATACTTTTGTTCAGCAAATTTATACTCGAAATTATCAAATAATTAATGCTGCCAATACTGTTATTGAAAACATAGACAAAGTTCAAGATCCAGAAAAACAAACTACAATGATTGCCGAAGCTACTTTTTTAAAGTCAATGGCATACTTTGATTTGGTTCGATTTTTTGCAAAACCGTATGAAGCAGGTCAGGCAAATACACAATTAGGTGTAGTTATCAGACCAAATGCTATTTATGATTTCACTATTGATTTAGCAAAAGAAAGAAGCTCAGTAGATGAAGTCTATGCGCTAATAATTTCAGGTTTAAACTTAGCCTACAATGATCTTCCGGAAGACAATAGTTTTTATGCTGATAAATATGCTGCCAAAGCTTTATTGGCGAGAGTATATCTACAACAAGGAAATTATCCTGCTGCAAGAGATGCTGCCCATGATGTAATTGAAAATAGCGGACGTACGTTATCCACTAAATATGCAAATGCTTTCAACCATGATGTCAATCAAAGTGAGGATATTTTTGCTATCCAAATCACAAAACAAACAGGAGAAAATGAAGTGACTAATTTATATGCTTCTGAAAACAATGGTGGACGTGGTGGCGATATCGAAATCAGATCCACTTATTTAGCTAAATTTACTGACCCAGCTGACGAAAGACGTAATTTTAATTACATCAATCCTGACAATGGAAGAAGATTGACTTCTAAATATACTAATCAATTTGGAGATGTTCCTTTAATTCGTTTGGCTGAAATGTATCTTATTAGAGCTGAAGCAAATTTCAGAGCTGGAACTTTTGTTGGTAACACTCCGGTGGCTGACATCAATTTACTTAGAACACGTGCAAATGCGACAAATTTCATAACCGTAACCTTAGCTACTATTTTACGAGAGCGTGAATTGGAATTAGCAATGGAAGGCTTTGCAATTCATGATTTAAAAAGAACAAAAAGATCAATTGATGTTTTTGCTAATGGTTCAGAATTGATTTCATATAATGATAATAGGTTAGTATTTCCTATCCCATTAAGAGAAACGGATACGAATAATAAAATCACACAAAATCCTGGATACGGAAGTTAATCCTATGAAATACTCTTTTAAAAAACCATCCGCTTGTGCGCGATGGTTTTTTTTATGACCAAATTTTCAGCAGAAACTATTAAATAAAAAAGCCCGAAATATAAAATTTGATTTCGGGCTTTTCTAGACATTCTAAAAATAAACTATTCAATAGGAAGAATAAGTGTTGTCGTTATAGCTTCTAAAACTTCAAAAGCAGTTTCTGCCATTTTATTTCCTTTAGTATCTAATAATGGATTTACCTCTACAAATTCAATGCAAACAACTTTTTTAGTTTGGATAATTTGATTAATGACTGCTATGATTTCATACTGATCAAAACCTTTGGGAACCGGTGTTCCCGTTCCATACGAAATCATATCGCAATCCATGGAATCCACATCAAAAGAAATATACAAAACTTCACAATGCGTTAATTTTGACAAAGCTTCACTAACACACGTTTCCAATCCTCTGTAGCGTACTTCGTCAACTTTATAATTTTTGATGTTTAACTTTTCAATTTGCTTATCCTCTTCTTCTTCGGTATCACGAACACCAAAATAAATCAGGTTTTCAGCCAGAACTTTTGGTCCTTTATAGCCTATATTTTTCATGTCTTCCCAATGCTGTTGGGTTTCCGAAGGGACTTCGTTATTCTGACAACTCAAATTATCATCGCCAAGTGCAGCAGATAAAGGCATTCCGTGAATATTTCCCGATGGCGAAGTGTAAGGTGAATGCAAGTCAGCATGGGCATCAATCCAAAACACTCCAATATTTTGCTCTGGATACGCTGCTTTGACTCCACTTAACGTCCCTAATGCCGAAGAATGATCCCCTGATAAAACTATTGGAAAATAATTTCCCTCTAAATTTTTCTTTACTGCATTACAAACTCTGGTGCATTGCTCTACAACATGCTCAATCCTTTTTGCGGAAGAACTTCGGTTTTTATCATATATGGATTCGTTATGCGTTTTGACATCTTCAAACTCAAATTGATTAAAATAATCACTGTTTTGATTTATTGCCGCAATTTCGATAGCATCAATTCCTAAATCAGAGCCACGTGTACCCGCTCCAATATCGGATCGGTTTTTTATTAATTTTATTGTTTTTCCCATTATCTAAAATCGTTTAATGCTCTTTCGATAATAGCCAAACATTCATGTATTTGAGCTTCCGTAATTACTAATGGCGGTGCAAATCGAATTTTGTTTCCGTGAGTTGGTTTTGCCAATAATCCATAATCTCTAAATTTCATACAAATATCCCAAGCCAAATCAGATTCTTCATCACTATTAACAACTATCGCGTTCAATAATCCTTTTCCTCTAACCAATGTGATTAATGGATTTCTTGAAGCAATCTCATTAAGTCCGGTTCTTAAAACTTCGCCTAAGTAAGCTGCATTTTGTGCCAAATTTTCCTCTTTTACTACTTCAAGCGCAGCAATAGCAACAGCAGCAGCAATTGGATTTCCTCCAAAAGTAGAACCGTGTTGTCCTGGTTTAATCACATTCATAATGTGATCATTCGCTAAAACTGCCGAAACAGGATACACACCTCCAGAAATAGCTTTTCCTAGAATTAGGATATCGGGTTTCACTTCAGGATTGTTTTCACATCCTTTTTTACAATCACAATTTCCGCAAGTTGCCAATAATCTTCCAGTACGGGCAATTCCTGTTTGCACTTCATCAGCAATAAATAAAACATTATGCGCCTCACAAAGTGCTTTAGCTCTTGCTAAATATCCTTCTGCAGGAACATAAACTCCAGCTTCTCCTTGAATAGGTTCCACTAAAAATCCTGCTATATTTGATGTTGATTTTAATACGTTTTCCAATGCTTCTGCATCATCGTATGGAATTTTAATAAATCCAGCCGTGAATGGTCCAAAGCTTTTGCGAGCAGTTTCATCATTCGAAAAGGAGATAATTGTTGTTGTTCTTCCGTGGAAATTATTTTCACAAACGATAATTTGTGCTTGGTTTTCAGGAATTCCTTTTACCTCATACGCCCACTTTCTACATAATTTCAAAGCAGTCTCAACAGCTTCTGCACCAGTATTCATAGGCAACACTTTATCAAAACCAAAATACTTAGTTACATATTCTTCAAAAGGTCCTAATTGATCATTATGAAAAGCACGTGAAGTCAAAGTAAGCGTTTGCGCTTGTTTTACCATAGCACCAACAATTTTTGGATGACAATGTCCTTGATTTACGGCAGAATATGCCGATAAAAAATCATAATATTTTTTTCCGTCCACATCCCAGACATGAACCCCTTCGCCTCTTTCTAAAACTACAGGTAAAGGATGGTAATTGTGAGCTCCGTATTGATTCTCTTTTGCTATCAACGCTTCAGATTTTGAAGAAAGTTTTTGTTCTGTATGTGTCATGATGTTTCGATTTTAATACTTTAAAGTACAAAATTACTATTTTTTTTTAATTTACCAATAAAAATAAATATTTTGACTTTTAAAAAGGTGATATTTAGAAATATTTATTTAATTTAGATTAAAATTAAGTCATTTTTTAAATTTACAATTCGATTTACAGATGCATTTCGAAATAAATAAAAATAAGTACTTTTATACAAACACAAAAGCATCATTTATAATTAAACCAACATGGATATATTAGACGAATTCGATATCAATATTATCAAAGAATTAGAGAAAGACGGAAGAATGGCCTATTCAGCCATTGCAGCCAATCTAAAAATATCTAACACAATGGTACATCAACGTATCAATAGATTAACGGAACAAGGAATACTCACAGGAATAAAACCCTTGATTAATGAAAAAAAAGTGGGGTATGATTGGGGATCATTTACCGGAATTACCTTAAATAAAGATCAAGATTCTGATAGGATTATTGAAGAATTGAAAAATATTCCGGAAATAACAGAATGCTATTACATCACCGGATCTTTTACCCTTTACATAAAAATTATTGCCAAAGATCATGAGCACATGCGTAAAGTTCTTTATGAGAAAATAGATAACATTCCCGGAATTGCTAAAACGGATTCTATAATAGAACTGGGGTGCGCTTTCAAAAGAAATGTTTCTCTTTAAAATATTTCCAATTTATTTTAGATACAGACTTTAAAATTCTAAAAATAGCCAATGAAAAAATCGATTCATTCCCTACTCTATTTCAAAGTTCTTATTGGCGTGCTTACTTTATTATTTTGTGGCATCCTACAAGCTCAAAAAAACAAAGGAAAACTTTTCATCATTGGAGGCGGACACCGATCTGATGCACTTATGACACAATTAGTGAACCTATCTGATTTGAAGAAAAAAGATTATATTGTTGTGTTACCAATGTCAAGCGAAGAACCTGACAGTGCTTATATATATTTCAAGAAGCAATTCGAAAAATTGACGCCAAATCCAATTGTCATGCTGAATTTTGACAATACAACCGCTTTTAATAAAGTGCTGAACGATTCCTTGCAAAACGCCAAACTAATTTTCATAAGTGGAGGCGATCAATCCCGATTTATGAATGTCGTTAAAAACACTCCTACATTTACAGCAATTCACCACGCTTACAAAAACGGAAGCACAATTGCCGGAACCAGCGCCGGAGCTGCGGTAATGTGTGAGCACATGATCACGGGCAATCAGAAATTAGAAACCAAGTATACAGAAACTTTTAACAACATTAGATACGATAATCTGGAAACTACAGTGGGCTTGGGTCTTGTAAAAAACGTGATTATCGACCAGCATTTTCTAAAAAGAAGCCGCTATAACCGTTTACTGTCAGCTTTGGTTGAATTTCCAACTCACATAGGAATTGGTATAGATGAAAGTACAGCTCTGATTGTTCGCGATAAGGAAATCGAAATTGTTGGCGAAAGCGAAGTTATTGTGGTTAAAAAACCAAAAGGAATTACTAAATCCAAAAAAGAAAATTTAGTGAGCATCAAAAGCTTAGAAATGGCTATTTATAACGAAGGTCAAAAATTTAAAATTTAATAAAATGAAATATTTCAAGAATCATTTAGCAGCTGCAGTATTCATTTTTTGTTTTAGTTTTCCAATGTTGTCGCAGCATACAACAACTGCCGAAATAGAACGATTAAAAAAACTATCCCAACAAGTGACCATCATCAGAGATAATTGGGGAATTGCACATGTATATGGCAAAACTGATGCTGATGCCGTTTTTGGAATGTTGTACGCGCAATGTGAAGACGATTTCAAACGGGTAGAAATGAATTATATTGAAAAACTGGGACGCCTTTCAGAAATTAAGGGTCAATCGGTTTTATACAATGATTTAGAAATCAAACTTTTGATAGATACCGAAGAAGCCAAAGCCGATTATAAAAAAGCAGCGCCTTGGTTGAAAAAATTATTAAACAGTTATGCGGACGGAATCAACTTTTACCTCTACAATCACCCCGAAGTAAAACCCGCTTTATTAACACATTTTGAACCATGGTTTCCGTTACTTTGGACGGATGGAAGTATTGGAGCCATAAGCACTGCTGATCTTTCTACTGGAGAATTGAAAGCATTTTATTCCGGAAACACTAATAAAGTAGCGTATATAGAACGGGAAAAAGACGTGCAAACTGGCTCAAACGGATTTGCAATTGCTCCTTCAAAAACAGCATCAGGGAATTCCATTTTATACATTAATCCACATACTACTTTTTATTTCAGGCCAGAAATACAAATGAGCAGCGAGGAAGGATTGAACGCTTACGGAGCAGTAACTTGGGGGCAATTTTTTATTTACCAAGGCTTTAACGAAAATTGTGGCTGGATGCATACCTCTTCAAACGTGGATGTGGCAGATATGTATGCCGAGAAAATCGTGACTAAAAACAATAAACTATTTTACGAATACAACAACAAATTAGTTCCGGTTATCGAGAAAAAAATAACCATAAAATATCTGAAAAACGGAAAATTGATTCCTAAAACATTCAACACCTATTATACCAATCACGGTCCAATCATGGCCAAAAGAGACGGGAAATGGATTAGTTTAAAATCCAATAATCGTTCGATGAAAAGTCTGGAACAAAGTTGGGTGAGAACAAAATCGAAAAGTTTTGAAGAGTATAAAAAGGCAATGGATTTGAAAGCCAATACATCTAACAATACTGTTTATGCCGATAAAGAAGGAAATATTGCCTACTGGCATGGGAATTTTGTTCCTATTCGGGACAAAAAACTAAATTGGTCAAAAGTGATGGACGGCACAACACCGACAACAGAATGGAAAGGATTACACGACGTTTCAGAAACGGTACATTCTTATAATCCCATAAACGGTTGGCTTCAAAACTGTAACTCTACACCGTATACCGTAGCCGGCGAAAATAGTCCGAAAGAAGAAAATTACTTGCCTTACATGGCACCCGATGGAGAAAGTTTCAGAGGATTAAATGCCGTACGATTGTTGAATAAAGGCGATAAATATACGCTCGACAAGGTAATTGCTGACGGTTACGACACGAAACTAACGGCTTTCGAGTTTTTAATTCCATCTTTAATTAACAGTTTCGAAAAAAACATCAGTGCCAATAATCCGCTTTACACAGAACTTTTAGAACCGATAACGCTATTAAAAAATTGGGATTATTACGCCAAAGAAAATTCGGTAGCTACAACTCTGGCTGTGGAATGGGCTTATAAATTAGATCCTATTATTCAAAAAGTATACACTAATGAAGGAGAACTGGACCAAGTGGAAAACACCATAAAATTTACAAAAAATGCTTTTCCAGACCAATTGCTTCCTCAACTACAAATGGTTATAAATGAATTGAAAATCAAATTTGGAACTTGGCAAATTCCTTGGGGAGAAATCAATCGTTTCCAGAGAACATCCGGCGATATTACTATGACTTACAATGATGCCATGGAAAGTTTGCCTATAGGCTATGGACCGGCACTTTGGGGAAGTTTACCAGCTTTTAAAAGCAATTATCAAAAAGACACTAAAAAACGCTATGGAACTAACGGAAATAGTTTTGTGTGTGCGGTAGAATTTGGAACAAAGATAAAAGCTAAATCTTTATTGGCAGGAGGAAACAGTGGCGATCCAAAATCAAAACATTTTTACGACCAAGCTGAAATGTACCGAAAAGGAGAATTTAAAGACGTCTTGTTTTATAAAGATGATGTTCAAAAAAATGCACAAAAAACCTATCACCCCGGCGAGTAATAACTCCTTGGTTCACCATAAGAATTAAAGATACAGTTATAAATTAAAAAAATCAAAGTCCTAATTTTATGACTAATTAATCGAGACATTTGTAAAAATAAAAACACTAAATATGAAAAATATTTTCTTTGCCTTTTTAGGATTTGTATTGTTTTCCAACGGAGCATTCGCACAATTAAAAGCAGTAAAATACACGGATGGAAATCAAAAATTAAATGGATTGTCAATTGCTCCTAAGAAAGGAAGCAAAACTAAACCAGGAATCTTAATCCTTCCCGCTTGGAAAGGAATCGACACGCATTCAAAACAATCTGCAGAAAAACTGTCAGCCATGGGGTATTATGCATTTGTAGCTGATATTTATGGTGAAGGAAACTACCCAACAAACACGCAAGAAGCTGGAAAACAAGCTGGTTTTTACAAAAATAATGTAACTGATTATCAAAGACGCATTCAACTTGCTTTAGATCAATTAGTGAAAGCAGGCGCAAATCCAGATAATATTGTTGTGATAGGCTACTGTTTTGGAGGAACTGGCGTACTTGAAGCAGCAAGAGCAGGAATGAAAATTCAAGGAGCAGTTTCTTTTCACGGAGGTTTAGGACGTGATGCTGCAAGAGTAAATAATCCAATTGCTGCAAAAATTTTGGTGCTACATGGCGCTGATGACCCTTATGTTCCAGTTGCAGAAGTAGCCGCTTTTCAACAAGAAATGAGAGATACCAAAGCAGATTGGGAAATGATTTATTACGCTGATGCAGTACATGCTTTTACAGAGCCTGAAGCTGGAAATGATAATTCTAAAGGAGCCGCTTACAACGAAAAAGCAGCAAAACGTTCTTGGGAACGAATGAATTCTTTCCTGAAAGAAGTTTTGAAATAATTTTTTAAATATATTTTTTAAAAACAGTATAAGTTCGGTTTTTTTGTTAGTTTTATAGATTAAAATTCAACAAAAAGTCTAGAATTTATACTGTTTTTTTTATGTCAAAAAGTAAAATCCGAAACGACAAAACCTGCCTTAATTGCAGATACGTGGTCGAAAATAGATTCTGTCCTAATTGTGGACAAGAAAATACTGATACCCGAAAAACGTTTCACCACCTTTTTATCCATTTTTTTGAGGATTTAACACATTATGAAAACGCTTTTTGGCGAACTATAAAAAATCTTTTATTCAAACCTGCTGCGCTAACTAAAGAATACCTTTCAGGAAAAAGATTGTCTTATTTGGCTCCAGTTCGACTTTATATTTTTATTAGTTTTATCACTTTTCTATTGATTGCCATTTTCCCTGCTGAAATCAATTCTTCTGAAAAAACTATCGAAAAGAAATCCACCATCACCACCAAAAACAAATCGTTTCAGAATACCATAACCAAAAATGATTCGGTTAAAAAGAACCAAACTGATTCAAAAGAAGAAAAAGATTCCATTAAAAACAATATTGCGGTTGTTGACGAGGAATATTTTAGCTATAAATCAGTTCGGGAATTAGATTCGATACAAAAACACGCACCTGAGTCGGAAAAATTATCCGATTTTAGTTATTGGGCCAACAGGAAAGTCCAAGTTGTATTAGACAACAACCCAAAAGGAGACCTATTAAAAAAATTCACAGAATCATTCATCCATAATTTTTCAAAAGTCCTTTTTGTATTCATGCCTATTTTTGCTTTTTCCCTCTGGCTATTCCACAATAAGAAACGCTGGTATTACTTTGATCATGGTATTTTCACCTTACATTACTTTTCCTTTTTGTTATTACTCTTTTTGTTGCTGTTCATGATTAACAAAGGATTGACGCCATTTTCAGAATCGAGTCTCGTTTCTTTCATACAGATACTAATTAATTTTATTGGTATTGGATGGATGTTTTATTATTTCTATCCAGCGCACCGTCGTTTTTATGGGGAAACTCGCTTTATCTCCTTTATAAAATGCAGCCTGCTATTTTTTATCAATTTTATACTAGTCTCTATTATATTATCCCTTTTTGCTCTTTATACATTTATCAATTTACATTAAAAACATGAAAAAAATCCCTTTATTAGGTTTACTGGTAGTTTTAAACATAAGCTGTACTACTCAAAAAGTTAGTATCGCTAACACCGACCCTACAAAATACATGAATACAATTACCGCAGACGAATTAAAAACACACCTTTATATTGTTGCTTCAGACGAAATGGAAGGCCGTGAAACTGGCTCTGCAGGTCAGAAAAAAGCAGGTGTTTACCTCATCGATCAATACAAGAAAAATGCTATTCCTTTTCCTACTGTCGCTTCTGACTATTATCAAAAAATTCCGGCAGCTTTCCTAAATGCAAAACGTAACGAAAACTTACCGGATTCCGAAAACATTTGGGCCTATATTGAAGGTTCTGAAAAACCAAATGAAATTCTGGTAATTTCTGCCCATTACGATCACGTAGGAGCAAAAAACGGAGAGATTTATAACGGTGCCGATGATGATGGCTCCGGAACAGTTGCTTTACTTGAAATTGCACAAGCATTCCAAATTGCTAAAAAAGAAGGACACGGCCCAAAACGCTCTATTCTTTTTCTTCACGTTACCGGTGAGGAACATGGCTTACACGGTTCACGATATTATTCAGAAAATCCTTTATTCCCGTTAGCAAATACCATTACTGATATCAATATTGACATGATAGGCCGTCGTGATGAAGCTCATGCTGGCAGCAATAATTACGTATACGTTATTGGCGCTAACCGCTTATCGACTGATTTAGATAACATTTGTACCCTTGCAAACGCTAAATACACCAATTTGGAATTAGATTATAAATACAACGATCCTAAGGATCCAAACCATTTCTATGAGCGTTCTGACCATTATAATTTTGCTAAAAATGGTGTTCCTTCTGTATTCCTTTTCAATGGAGTGCATGCTGATTACCACAAACCAACGGACAGTCCAGACAAAATTGAATACGATGCCTTAACAAAAAGAGCGCAATTTGCATTTGTAACTGCTTGGGAACTGGCAAACCGAACCGAAAGACCTATTGTAGATAAAAAATAGATTGAAAATTTGGGCACATCCTCGCTTACACTAGCGTTACAGCGTGGTCGGGCTATACGTTACAATCTTTTCTATCCTGTCAGTGTTAAACCCTGACAGGATAGAAAAGGATTTCCACTGCTATCCCTTGTGCAAACCCCATAAAAAAAGAGCTTTGAATCACTTCAAAGCTCTTTTTTTTTATCAATTATTTCTTAAACTCTTTCGTCAAATTCAATTTTATCAGCGCAATCAATTTTATTTAAAGGTTCCTCAAGAGGTAACGTAAAATAAAAAGAAGAGCCTATTCCTTCAATACTTTCAACCCATATTTCACCACCGTTTTTTTCTAAAAACCCTTTCACTAATAATAATCCAATCCCGGCACCTTTGTTCTCTATCCTCGCTTTTGAAAGTATATTCACTTGTGGTGTAAACAGTTTATCTTGGATTTCCTTAGACATACCTACACCGGAATCCTTTATTTGAACTATTATTTTATCATCTTTAATTTTTGCAGAAACGGTAACTTCTCCTCCTGGTAGTGAATGCTTAATAGCATTAGAAACTATATTTTGGATAACAGAGAGTAACATTTTTCCATCTGCAAAAACGCTGGTATTCTCTTTAATATCATGATGCAGATTTATTGTATTTAAAGAAGCAGTATCATTTAGAGTAACAAAAACTTTTTGTACATACTCAACTAGCTCAATTTTCCTTGGTGAAAACACTTCTGCCGCGTATTTTATTCTAGCCCACTCGACTAAGTAGTCTAACATATTTAACTCATCTATTGATGCTTTATAAAGAAGCTCGAGCATTTCTTTAATTGTATCCGGCTTCATCCTTTCGAAATTTGATTTCAAATATCCTGTAGTAGCAATAATACTAGATAATGGACTTCTCAAATCATGCGAAAGTATAGCTAGAACACTTTCTTTATGTGTATTTAGATCTTCAAGATCTTTTACATATTTTTTTATGGCATCTTCAGATTTCTTTCTTTCGGTTAAGTCGCGAAGGATTTTAACATATCCTAATAACTCTCCGTCTATTCCAGTAAGTGGAAAAACCAAACCATAAGCATAAAACTCACTCTTGTCTTTACAGATATGCCATCTGTTATCAGTTGCTCTTCCTTCTTTTAATGCCGTTTCAATTTCATTTTTTGGAATACCATTTCGTATATCTTCTTCAGTAAAAATCAAATCAAAATGCTCTCCTATAATTTCGTCTGGCTCATATCCAAAGATTTTTGATGCTCCGGAACTCCAGCTATTAATTACAAATTCATTATCAAGAGTAAAAATCGAATAATCTTGCAAGCTATCAATTATTTGGCTATAAAACTCAGCTGTTGGAATGTAATTATTTTTAAGAATTTTAGAATTAATTTTCTCGTTTTCCATTAAATGATGTAAATAATATTTAAAATTTTGAAAGCTTATTTTGGGTTGATTTAACTACACAATGCATTCAAAGATACACAAAAGAAAATACGATTTATGTAAAACACAGAATATAACCTTTAACGGGAAAATGTATGGCCTAAAAGCTATTATCTTAATTTATTTGATAATGAAATCCTACATGACTTCTATGATTGCACTGTGATACTATATCCTTTTACAATATTCAAGCCAATAAAATATCACCTACAATCTCACGAAACTTTATCCCACAAAAAAAGCCTCGAATTTCTTCGAAGCTTTTGCTTTCTGGGTGGGAGACGGGGCTCGAACCCGCGACCCTCGGTACCACAAACCGATGCTCTAACCAACTGAGCTACAACCACCATTTGCTTAGCGGTGGCAAAGATACAACTAAACTTTACTTCTGCAAATATTTTTTTTAAAAAATTACACGAAATTTATATCAAATCTCCTAAGCTATTGACTGCCAAATATCTTTCTACAGTAAAACCTTCCGCATGATCCACTCCTGTTAGCCTTCCTAAATCTCTGGAACGGTAATTTAGGCTTTCCAAGAAGTTTTTACTGGTTATTGGCGACTCAGGTTCGTTTGAATTGGCATCATAAAATTGAGAACCGTAAGCTAAAATAGATTCAATTTTTTTATCGGTGAAACCTGTAATATCTACCACAAAATCTGGTTCTATATTTTTCCACTGTATGTAATGGTAGACTAATTTTGGTCGCCAAGCAGTTTGTTTCTCTCCTTCTAGGGTAGTTTCAATCTTAATCAGCCCAGATAAAAAACAAGCATCTGAAACTAATTTGCTTCCCTTTGCATGATCAATATGTCGGTCATCAATCGCATTGCACAAAACAATCTCTGGTTGGTACTTGCGAATCATTTTAATGATTTCTAATTGGTGTTTTTCGTCATTGACAAAAAAACCATCTCGCATTTCTAAATTCTCACGTGCTGAAACACCTAGAATTTTTGCAGCAGCATTCGCTTCCTGATCTCTGATTACCGCTGAACCGCGAGTCCCTAATTCACCACGGGTCAAATCAATAATCCCCACAGTTTTCCCTAAAGAGATTTCTTTTAAAATGGTTCCTGCACAACCCAATTCCACATCATCAGGATGGGCACCAAAAGCTAGTATATCTAATTTCATCTAAAATTCGTTTAATATTTTTTTAATGTTTAAAGTTTCCAATGCTACTGCAAATTCAATATTTTCTTCATTGTCACAGATTTATTGAAACTTTCTTTCCACTCTTTTTCAGGAATACTATCCTTTGTAATGCCACAACCCACATATAAATGCGCTTGATTGTCTTTAATTTGCATACATCGCAAATTAACATACAAATCGGATTTTATTTCTCCTTTATTAAATCCTTCCTTATTTAATTCGCCTAAAAAACCAGTATAATATTCTCTTTCATAACCTTCATTTTGAATAATAAAATCTTTAGCTGTTTCTTTTGGCAATCCACATACTGCGGGAGTTGGATGCAATACAGAAATTACTTGTTTCAAACTTGAACTCTCATTTATAACCCCTTCAATATCTGTTTTAATGTGCGCTAAAGTCCCTGCTTGTATCGTATAAGGACTGGAAACTGACACTTCCGAGGCCAAGTCCTTCAGATTATTCAAAATAAAATCGGTAACAAACTGTTGCTCTTCGATTTCCTTTTTCTCCCAGACTATTTCTTTTGTACCTTGAAGTTTTTGCGTTCCAGCTAATGACATTGTATAAAAAGTATTCGTAGTAGCTTTCAGTAATCGTTCCGGTGTAGCCCCCATCCATAAGCCTATCTTTGGATGAAACCAGCAATAGCAAAAGGCAGTGGGATAATTTTGAATTAATTTTTCGAAAATTGAAACTAAATCAAAATTTGATAAATCAACTATTTCTTTCCGGGACAAAACCACTTTTTTCAAAGTCCCCATTTCAATAGCATCAATTCCTTTTTGAACAAGCATTTCAAAATGTTCTTTAGCTTGCCTATCTTCTGAATCCATGAAATCAGAATCATCATTTTCTTTAAAAGAAGTAATTAGGGCTTCCCATTTTACAGACTGATTTTTAGGAATAAGTATCATTTGACTGCCTTCAAAAGGAGCAAAAACAAAACCTGTTTCTTCAAAATTTTCAGCAAAATATAAATGGTCATTATTCTGAAAAAAACCCACTAATTTGATATCATTTGGTTTTCTGAACAATACAAACGGCAAATTTTGAGCTTTTTGTTGTTTTACTTTTATAAAAAAATCAATCATATATAACTTATTAAAATATAAATTCCATTAACACTCCAAGAATTATTATTTGCTTGATTTTATCAAAACTATTTTGTCAATTTCCCTTTAAAACTGTTATGGCTTTAGCTACAATTGCTTCAATTATTAATCTCCGCTTTTTCTTTTTGGCAAAACCATATTTGTCAGCTTGCAAAGTGAAATTAAATTATTGTTTTCATCTGTAATTCGTATTTCCCAAAGATGAATGCTTCGTCCTTTGTGCAAAATCTTGGCAGTTGCCGTTACAATTCCGTCCCGTTTTGCTTTCAAATGATTGGCTGAGATTTCAATTCCGCGCACTTCGCTTAGTTCAGAATTTATGTAAATCATAGAGGCAGCGCTGCCCACACTTTCTGCTAAAGCCACTGAAGCACCACCATGCAACAATCCCATAGGTTGGTGTACGGAAGGATTCACAGGCATAGTAGCAACAAGAAAATCTTCTCCTGCGTCAGTATATTTAATATTCAACGTTTGCATTAAAGTATTTTTAGATACGTGATTGCAATAATGAAGTATTTTTTCTTTGTCAAATGTCATGTTATTGTCTTTAAAAATGTAAAAATAATTAAAAGATAACTCACATAACAGCAAATACAATTGTTATTCTGATTTCGAAAATAGATTTTTCCTATTTTTACAAAAAATATATCCAGATGCGTCCCAAAATAGTATTGCTTTTTATTGGAATTATAATCACTATCTGTTCCTGCCGTTCTGATTTTGAGACTGTAGCCAGCACAGGAGATTTAGAATTTTCCAAGGATACAATTTACCTAGACACCGTTTTCTCTAACATAGGTTCTAGCACGTACCGACTCAAAGTGTACAACAAAAGTAAAAAAGACATTACGATTCCAAGTATTAAATTAGCAAAAGGACTGAACTCAAAATACCGAATGAGCGTTGATGGAATGCAGGGTACAGACGGTAAAGTTTTTAATAATGTAGATCTTTTAGCCAAAGATAGTTTGTATATTTTCATAGAAACCACCGCCAATATTACTGATGCCAACCCAACCGATTTTTTATACACCGATCAAATTCAGTTTGACAGTGGCGAAAACCTACAAAATGTAGAACTTGTAACACTGATTCAAGACGCTGTTTTTCTTTATCCAAAACGGTTTGCTGACGGAACCACTGAAACACTTCCTATTGGAAACGAAAAAATTAATGGATTTTATCTGGATGAAAATGACTCTGCAAATGGAAATGAATTACAGTTTACCAATGATAAACCGTATGTAATTTATGGCTATGCAGCTGTCCCTTCGGACAAAACAGCCACTTTTGAAGCAGGAACTAGAGTTCATTTCCATACTAATTCAGGGCTTATAGTAGCTAATAATGCCTCCATCAATATTAATGGAACACGCTCAACAACAGATAAACTAGAAAATGAAGTCATTTTCGAAGGGGATCGTTTAGAACCAGATTTTTCTGATGTGCCGGGACAATGGGGAACGATTTGGCTTACTGATGGCAGTACAAATAACACCTTGAATCACCTCACAATTAAAAATGCTACCATTGGATTGTTGATTCAAAATAATGATGGCTCTACAGTTTCTATCAAGAATACCCAAATTTACAACAGCAGTAACTACGGAATTTTGGCGCAGACCGCAAAAATAAACGGAGAAAATGTAGTCATCAACAATGCCGGACAAGCGAGTTTAGCGTGTACCTATGGTGGGAATTATAAGTTCACTCATTGTACTTTCAATAATAACTGGAACAGCTCACAACAAGTTGCGGTATTAGTGAATAATTATATTTTGGGTGCAATTCCGGAAGTGAAAGATTTAACTGCTGCCACTTTTAACAATTGCATCATTTATGGCTCCTATTCAAACGAAATGAGTTTAAGCAAGAAAACAGGAACTACTTTTGAATACCAATTCAATAATTGCCTGATTAAATTTGATAACGTATCCAATCAATTTTCAACAAATCCTGATTATCAATTCAATACTGATACTGCACATTACAACGCTATACTTTTGAACAAGGACCCAAAATTCTTCAACACCTCACAGAACAAATTCAATATTGACGAAACTTCTGCCGCTTTCGCAAAAGGGAATTCAGCCTATCTGATTCCGTTGGATATTATAGGAAACACGAGAACTTTACCACCAGATTTAGGTGCGTATCAAAACAAAGTTTTTCCAAAATAAACTACTCTGAATTAAGCCATATTATGCACTTAAAAGGTTAATTCCAATAATAAAATTGGCTTATAACATCCTATATTCTAACTCGTTGGGTGTACTTCAATTTGTTTAATTTTTTAACCACAGAGAAATAATGATTTAAAATTTTGGAAGGCGTTTCACTTTTTTAGATAAAGCCATAGCTATGTGAACCCAAGACCCGAGCGATAGCGAACAGGCGAAGCAATTGGGCTATCCGGCTCTTTTTTCTATGTTTCTATGTGGTTCATTTTTTTATGAGATTAATTGAAATTATTATTAATTACACCCAATGGGCTATGTTAATGATTATGTTAAGAAAATCTTAATTAACTTCATAATTCCTTAACATAAACCATCAGAAAAGTTATAAATTTGCGGGTCTTCGGTATTTTAAGATTTGAAAATCAAGTTTTTGAAAACTGAAACTAACCCCAAAAACCAAAATAACTTTACATTATGAAAAAAATCTACTCTGCCTTATTATTATTGTTTGTCACAGCAGCAATAGCCCAAATACCAAGCGGCTATTACACCACCGCCTCGGGAACTGGTTACACATTGAAAACACAATTATACAACATCATCAAAGGACATACAGATAACGGATATGCAGGTTTATATACCATATATCAAACATCGGACAGGGATTATTACTTTGAAAATGACGCCACAATTTTAGACATGTATTCTGAAAATCCTGCGGCAACAGATCCTTACAATTACTCCGCGGGAACAACTCAAAGATGTGGAACCTATAGCGTAGAAGGCGATTGCTACAACAGAGAACACATTATTCCACAATCAACTTTCAATTCTGCCGCACCAATGGTCTCTGATGCGCATTTCATCACGCCAACTGACGGTAAAGTAAACGGACAGCGTTCTAATTATCCCCATGGACCAGTGACTTCAGCAACTTGGACTTCTTTAAACGGAAGTAAACTTGGCGCAAGCACAACTTCTGGTTATTCAGGACCTATTTTCGAACCTATTAACGAATTCAAAGGTGACATTGCACGTATGTATTTTTATTTTGCAACACGTTACGAAAATACTGTTGCCGGATATTCCTATGCAATGTTTAATGGTACCAGCAATCAAGTTTATACAACTGCGTTTCTAAACATATTGCTTGCTTGGCACAATCAAGACCCTGTTAGCCCAAGAGAGATTGCTCGTAACAATGCTATTTATACGTCTCAAAATAATAGAAATCCATATATAGATCATCCAGAATATGTACAGTCAATTTGGAACCCAACTACTGATGCACAAGCCCCTACTAATCCAACGAATTTAGTAGCTAGCGGAACAACATCAAATTCCGTTTCATTAAGCTGGACGGCTTCGACTGATAATATTGGTGTGACTGGTTACAATGTATACATGAACAGCGCTTTAAATACTACAGTAACCGGATCAACAACGACTATTACTGGACTAACTGCTTCAACAGCCTATTCATTTTATGTTGTTGCCAAAGATGCTGCTGGAAATTCTTCAGCTTCAAGTAATGTAGTAAATGCTACTACAGCTGCTGGCACATCAATTACGTATTGTGCTTCCCAAGGGAACAGCACAGCAGATGAAAAAATAGGAAAAGTCGTTTTTGGTGCTATAAATAACACCAGTACAGGAACGGCAGGTTATGAAAATTTTACTGCATTAACTACAAATGTAACTTCCGGAACTGCAAATACCATTACGATAACACCATCATGGACAACTACAGCTTTCAGCGAAGGATACGCCGTTTGGATTGATTATAACAAGAACGGATTATTTACAGATGCTGGGGAATTGGCTTGGTCAAAAGCTACTTCAACAACAACTCCGGCAACAGGAACAATCACGATACTAGCTTCGGCAACATTAGGTACTACCAGAATGAGAGTTTCAATGAAATACAATGCCATTCCAACTTCTTGTGAAGCGATTCCGTATGGTCAAGTTGAAGATTATACTGTAAATATAGTTGCCGGAACTGCGGACACAACTGCTCCATCTGCACCTACAGCTTTGACAGCATCGGGAACAACTCAAACTACAACCACTTTATCTTGGAATGCTGCAACCGATAATGTTGGAGTAACCGGATACGACGTATATAGAGGAACTACATTATTAGGTACCGTTTCAACGAGGACGTATAATGTTACAGGATTAACTGCTGCAACAGCTTATACTTTTTCTGTAAAAGCAAAAGATGCAGCAGGAAATATTTCTGCATCAAGCAATGTTGTCAATGTTACAACAACTACCAGTGGTTCCACTGCAACCGATTTATTATTTTCAGAATATATTGAAGGTTCTTCGAATAATAAAGCGTTGGAAATTTCAAATGCAACTGGCGCAGCAATCAACTTGTCGATTTATAGCATCAAAAAACAAACCAACGGCGCTGGTGCTTGGAGCACAGGACTATCTTTAACAGGAACGTTGAATAACGGAAGTAAATTCACTATTGTAAATAGTGCCATGGCATCCAGTTGTTATCCAATAAGCTCTGCAAATCTTTCTACAGCGGCTACTGAAATGGCTTTTAACGGAAACGATGCTATAGGTTTATTCAAAAATGGCGTTTTAATTGACATCATTGGAACTTTTAACGGCGGAACAGCAAATTTTGCCGCTGATGAAACAATCCGAAGAAAAGCTACTGTTACTTCTCCAACAACTACTTTCAATAAAACAACCCAATGGGATTCTTACACTTCAGATACGTGTAACAATTTAGGAAGTCGTATGATTGAAAAAACACCTAAAACAAGTGTTGCTCTTGATATAAATGATATTGCTATTTATCCAAATCCATCTAATGGAACTTTCTCTGTCAATAATTCGAATAAAATGTATTCTATCGAAATTTACTCCATCATTGGTCAGAAAATTTACAGCGAAGAAAATAGCATCAAATCAGAAATTACGCTGCCAAATAGTGTAAAAGGTACGTTTTTAATTCGAGTGACTACCGACTCAAATTCGGTCATCAAGAAATTAATAATCAACTAATTAAAAAAGCGGCAAATTGCCGCTTTTTTTTTACCCAAAATTTAATCTTAATTGACTAAATTTGCACCGCAATACAACAAACTAAAAAACAATGATCCATTTCTTTGAAAACCAAAGCAAAACTGTTTTTGCCGTACACACGCAAAACGAAATTTCGGCTCAAGACATTTCAAAACTTAACTGGCTTTTTGCCGATTCAAATAAAATAGAAAAATCCGTACTGACGGATTTTTTTGTTGGTCCTCGTGCCACAATGATAACGCCTTGGAGCACTAATGCAGTGGAAATCACCCAAAACATGGGAATATCCGGCATCATTAGAATCGAAGAATTTCATAAAGCAACAGCTGATTTTTCTGATTTTGACCCAATGCTTTCGCAAAAATACGCCGAGTTAAATCAAGATATTTTTACTATCAATGTACTTCCTGAAGCAATTTTGGACATCGATGATATTGCTGCTTACAACAAACAAGAAGGATTGTCTTTGAGTCCCGAAGAAGTGGAATATTTAGATAATCTAGCGATTAAATTAGGACGAAAACTAACGGATTCTGAAATTTTTGGTTTCTCACAAGCCAATTCAGAACACTGTCGTCACAAGATTTTCAACGGAAAATTCATCATTGACGGGGAAGATAAAGAATCTTCTTTGTTCAAATTAATCAAGAAAACGTCACAAGAAAACCCTAACGATATTGTTTCGGCTTATAAAGATAACGTTGCTTTTGTAAAAGGGCCACGTGTACAACAATTTGCTCCTAAAAGTGCTCATAAACCTGATTTTTATGAAGTAAAAGAATTTGATTCGGTTATCTCCTTAAAAGCAGAAACACACAATTTCCCAACAACAGTAGAGCCTTTCAATGGGGCTGCTACTGGTTCTGGTGGAGAAATACGTGACCGTTTAGCAGGTGGACAAGGTTCTTTGCCAATGGCAGGAACAGCAGTTTACATGACTTCATACTCTCGTTTAGCCGAAAACAGACCATGGGAAAACGGTATGACCGAAAGAAAATGGCTGTATCAAACCCCAATGGATATTTTGATCAAAGCGTCAAACGGAGCTTCTGATTTTGGAAATAAATTTGGACAACCGTTAATTACAGGTTCTATCCTGACTTTCGAACACGAAGAAGATGCTCGCAAACTAGGTTTCGACAAAGTGATTATGCAAGCGGGTGGAATTGGATACGGAAAATTAGACCAAGCGATTAAGAAAAAACCACAAACAGGTGATAAAATTGTCATCCTTGGTGGTGAAAATTATAGAATTGGAATGGGTGGAGCTGCAGTTTCTTCAGCAGATACCGGAGCTTTTAGTTCAGGAATTGAATTGAATGCAATCCAACGTTCTAACCCAGAAATGCAAAAACGTGCTGCCAATGCCATTCGTGGTTTGGTAGAAAGTGATATCAATCCAATTGTTTCGATTCACGATCACGGAGCTGGTGGACATTTAAACTGTCTTTCGGAATTAGTGGAAGATACCGGTGGATTAATTGATTTAGACAAATTGCCTGTGGGAGATCCTACCCTTTCGGCAAAAGAAATAATTGGTAACGAATCTCAAGAAAGAATGGGATTGGTTATCGCAAAAGAAAACATCGATTTATTACAAAAAATAGCTGACCGTGAGCGTTCACCAATGTACCAAGTGGGTGACGTAACAGGAGATCACCGTTTTACTTTTCAATCAAAATCAACTGGTGCTAAACCAATGGATTTTGCTTTGGAAGACTTTTTTGGAAGTTCTCCAAAAGTGGTCATGACGGACAAAACAATCGAAAGAAACTATACTGATTTAGTATACGACAAGAAAAACATTTCAACCTATTTAGAGCAAGTGCTTCAACTGGAAGCGGTTGCTTGTAAAGACTGGTTAACTAACAAAGTAGACCGTTGTGTGGGTGGTAAAGTTGCCAAACAACAATGTGCCGGTCCGTTGCAATTACCATTGAATAATTGTGGTGCAATGGCCTTGGATTACCAAGGAATAGAGGGAATTGCCACTTCAATTGGTCACTCTCCAGTTGCAGCGTTAATTGATCCTGTTGCGGGAAGTAGAACGGCTATTGCAGAGGCATTGTCTAACATTGTTTGGGCGCCAATAAAAGATGGTTTAGCTGGACTTTCATTGTCAGCAAACTGGATGTGGGCTTGTAAAAACGAAGGGGAAGACGCTCGTTTATACGCAGCTGTACAAGGTTGTTCGGATTTTGCAATCGAATTAGGAATCAATATTCCAACCGGAAAAGACTCCCTTTCCATGAAACAAAAATATCCAAATGAAGAAGTAATCGCACCGGGAACGGTAATTATTTCGGCAGGTGGAAATTGTACCGATATTAGAAAAGTAGTAGAGCCTGTTTTACAAAGAGACGGCGGTTCTATTTATTACATCAATTTGTCACAAGATGATTTCAAATTAGGAGGTTCTTCGTTTGCACAAACGTTGAATACTATTGGAAAAGAAGTACCAACGATTAAAGATGCTGCATTTTTCAAAAGAGCCTTTAATACCATTCAGGAATTAATTTTAGAAAACAATATCCTTGCAGGACACGATATAGGAAGTGGTGGTTTGATTACTACTTTATTGGAAATGTGTTTTGCTGATGTGAATTTAGGAGCTAAAATAGATTTCTCGGGATTCGAAGAAAAAGACATTATCAAATACCTTTTTGCAGAAAATATTGGTATTGTTTTCCAAGCAAAATCGGATGCTGAAGTGGAATCTAAATTAAACGCCAATAACGTTTCTTTCTATAAATTAGGAACTGCAACGAGTGAAGCGACTTTAGACCTTGGTCATTTGACTTTTGACATAACTACTTACAGAGACATTTGGTTCAAAACTTCTTTCTTATTAGACCAAAAACAATCGAAAAACGGAACAGCTCAAGCACGTTTTGACAATTATAAAAATCAAGCGTTACAGTATACATTCCCTGCACATTTTACAGGAAAATTACCTGTCATCTCGAGCGCAGTCGAGAGACCTAAAGCCGCTATTATCCGTGAAAAAGGAAGTAACTCGGAGCGTGAAATGGCAAATGCGATGTACTTAGCCGGTTTTGATGTAAAAGATGTTCACATGACCGATTTGATTTCAGGTCGTGAAACTTTGGAAGACATTCAGTTCATTGGAGCTGTTGGTGGTTTCTCTAATTCAGATGTATTGGGTTCTGCCAAAGGTTGGGCCGGAGCATTTTTATACAATGAAAAAGCAAAAACAGCTTTAGACAATTTCTTCAAAAGAGAAGATACGTTGTCTGTTGGAATTTGTAATGGTTGTCAATTGTTTATGGAATTAGAAGTAATTAATCCAGAGCATGAAGTACACGGAAAAATGCTGCACAACGAAAGTCATAAACACGAAAGTATTTTTACATCAGTAACGGTACAGGAAAACAATTCAGTGATGCTTTCTTCGTTAGCAGGAAGTACGCTTGGAGTTTGGGTTTCACACGGAGAAGGAAAATTTAACTTACCGATGGGTGAAGAAAATTATAACATTGTTGGAAAATATGGCTACGAAAGCTATCCTGCTAATCCTAATGGTTCAGATTATAATACAGCGATGTTGTGTGATAAAACGGGTCGCCACTTGGTGATGATGCCACACATTGAGCGTTCTACGTTTCAATGGAACTGGGCACATTATCCAAAAGATAGAAATGATGAAGTTTCGCCTTGGCATGAAGCTTTTGTCAATGCCAGAAAATGGATGGATAAAAAATAATTTTTTGATTTACTATAAAAAAGCGTTCCTGAAAAGGAGCGCTTTTTTTTATGGAGTTAATTTAAAAGTTATTTTCATGATTTGTAAGATAATATTTAAATTGTATCTTTGAAAGTAATACGCTACGGAGTAGCACCTATCCACCCAAAATGAGAGGTATAAGCGCTACTTTGTAGCGCATATATACTAGTTATAGGCAACCCGAAAACAACCGCATAGAATTCAAGAACCTAACGCAACATCGATACAAATTAAAAAAATGAGAATTAGAAAAATACAATTAAAAAATGGTTACAAAAGATTCCATGATTTGACAATAGACTTAGGAGATGACCCTAAAAGAATAATTGCGCTTGTGGGACCTAATGGTTGTGGAAAAAGTAGTGTTTTAGACGGTTTACTCTACTTGAACAATGTTCATGGATTATTAGGAAATAAAGACTCTAAAGACCATAATTATCATTCAATGACCCAAACGCCAAATTATGACTGGCAAAATATTATAGTTGACTTCACAACAAATAACTATCAAACTATTAGGCGAGAAAGGCAACAATTGGGAAAAGAAAATACTATTTTCTCTTTTAGAAGCCCATACCGTTATAACAACGCTTTAAAAGTAACTCAATCACAAGCAACATCAGAAATTAGACTTAATAATTACGGAGCTTCAACTTCTTCTGATTTAGATGATAAAATGGTTGAAAATTACAGAAGACTTTACATAAAATTTAATAAATATTTAAATCAAACTGACTGTAAGCCAAGTGAGGCTAAAACTAAAATAATTGGAGATTTAAACAATTCACTTAAAAATTGTCTTGACCTAGAAATAATTAGTATTGGTGATATTGAAGCAAGTCAAGGAACTTTATATTTTAAAAAAGAAGACCATCCAAAAGAATTTGAGTTTAATGTTCTATCGTCTGGCGAAAAGGAAGTTGTCGATATTTTATTAGATCTATATTTAAGACAAGATGAATACAACGATACAGTTTTTTTAATTGACGAACCCGAACTGCATATTAATACATCTATTCAGAAAAAATTGTTGCTTGAAATAAATAAATTAGTTGGTGAGAACTGTCAAATATGGATTACAACACATAGTATTGGTTTTTTAAGAGCATTGCAAGAAGATTTAAAAGAAGATTGTCAGATAATCCAATTTAGAAAAGGGATTAATTGGGCATCTACTCCGCAGATACTTTTACCAATTAAAAAGTCTTTAGCAAAATGGAAAGAAATATTTGAAACTGCATTAGACGATTTAACAGGATTGGTTAGTCCAAGACGTATCGTTTACTGCGAGGGTAAAGACCGACCTGGTGCGAATGGCCAAGAGAAAGGATTTGATGCTAAAGTTTTCAATAATATTTTTGGAGAAAAATATCACGATACATTATTTATTTCAAGTGGTGGCAATACAGAACTAGACCAAAGAAGCGAAGTTGCGCTGGCAATTTTGACAAAAGTTTTTTCCGATATAGAAATTTTTGTTTTTAAAGACAGAGATGTTTCATCTGGCAGAAAAAATGACGAAAACGATAGACAAGTATACTTAAAAACTAATCCCAATTATTTCAGAATTATGAAAAGATGGGAAATTGAAAATTATCTTTTTGACAAAGAAGTCTTAATTGATTTTTGCAATGCAAATAATTTAACATTTAACGAAACTGAGTATGATAAGTTTGTAACAAACATAATTGACGATAACATAAAAGATGAAACAAATAGAATAAGAAATTTTTGTGGCATCACTGCAAGCGTAAGTGCAGAAAGCTTTAAACTAACTTTATCAGAATATGTTACTCAAGATATGGAAGTTTATAAAGAACTTGAACGTTGTATATTCAATAGAGAATAAACGGGCAGCCTATAACAGCCGTTTGGCAAGATTGCGAATTTTGTGGTAAATTCACGTTTGCGTTCCGCAAGAAATTTTATATTTAGTGGAAAATAAACGGTTACGAAGTTCGCAACCTCGCCAAGCGGCGGAACGTTGGTGGCAAGTGTTACGCAGAATGAACCTATAAAGTTGATGAAATATACAATTAAAATCCCTAAACCTTGTAATGAAAATTGGAGTAAAATGACTCCAACAGAAAGAGGTATGTTTTGTTCAAATTGTAGAAAAGAAGTAATTAATTACCAATATTATTCCGATAATCAACTTTTGAAAAGTTTAAATGAAAGTAAAAAAATTTGTGGAAGGTTTTCACCAAATCAAATTGATAAAGAGATAAACCTATTAGAAACAAATCGTTTTCATCGAATTGGATTACTACTTGGTTTTTCATCTTTGTTTTTATCAACAGCTGTTTATTCCCAAAATGAAAAATCAAAAACAGAAATTATTGAAAATAAATCAAAGGATGAACTGAAACAAAAAAGCTCAGATGAGTTTACTACGTTTTACGGCAAAATAATGGAGAAGCCTAGAAATAATAATGAGAACACCTACCCTATTCCAGGAGTCAATATTATTCAAAAAGGAACAAAAAATATTGTACAATCAAATTTTGCTGGAGACTTTAAAATTAAAATTCCAATTGAAGATTTTGAAGATAAAGTTGTTCTTGTCTTTAATTATATAGGAATGGATTCAAAAGAAGTAGAAGTTTTTAAAACAAAAAACAACCTAAAAATAGAAATGATTTTAAGTGATGTATTAATGGGGGAAGTTATAATTGTCAAAACTAAGAAAAAAAATATTTTTACAAGAATTGGAAATCTATTCAAATAGAGAATACCAGCCACTAACAGCTACTCCTATGTAAAGCATCGTAAAGTTATTCACAACTTTTGAGAGGGTTATATGTTGGTTATTTTAAGAAAAAAAACTCGTAAATTTATAACTTTAACAAAAGAATCGTTTATGATGAAATTTTGGATTATTGCAATATTAATTTTTGCTGCTTCAACTTACATTCTTTCGAAATTTACTTTGAAAGAAAACAGAAAAGAAACTGGCGAAAAAGTTTGGAAATATGGGTATGGAAGATCTACGTATTGGCGAATTCTTTGTTTATGTAGTTTCGGAATAACAGTTGCAATAATGCTTGTTATGCATTGGATAGGAATTCCTATACTACCGCGCTGATCTGCCACAATCGTTAGCACAGTTTTACAAATTCTACTCAGAAAGTCAATATTAGGATTTCTGACTGAAACAATTACTATCGCTTTATGTTTTAGGATTGTTTACGAAATACATTTTCATCATCCCTCGATTTTTTACTTCAATTTCACCTCTATAATCACAATCAAAAATATCCTTAATCAGTTTATACGTGTTTTCGGATATATTAATTTTCCCGGGTTCTGAATTAGATTCCATGCGAGAAGCAATGTTTACTGTATCTCCCCAAATGTCGTACGCAAATTTCTTGGTTCCAACTACTCCTGCTACCACCGGACCGGAATTGATCCCGATGCGAATTTCAAAACGGGTTTCATTTAGTGGATTATTATTTTTTGAATCCTTAACAAAAGAGGCAATTTCAAAAGCCGCTTTTACCATTTTATAAGCATGATCTTCTGTTGAAAATGGCAAACCTCCTGCGCACATATAACAATCACCTACTGTTTTGATTTTTTCTAAATCATACTTTTCCATGATTGCATCAAATTTCGAGAAATAATAGTCCACACTTTCTACCAATTTTTCTGGCGGTAGTTTTTCTGCATATTGGGTAAATGCCTCAAAATCGGTAAATAATACAGTAACCGATTCAAACCTTTTAGCGAGTACTTTACCATTTTGCTTTAGCTCTTGAGCGGTTTCCTCAGGAAGAATATTTAGCAATAAGCTGTTTGACCGATTCTTTTCTTCTTCAATAATGACATTGGTTTTCTTTATGAATTTATACCGTCTAAACATCCCGAAAGCGAGTAAAAAAACCAATCCAGAGGAAATGGTAGAGGAAATGACAATAATTTGTCGGTTTTTTTTTCCTTGATTGAGTAAATCAACTTCAATTTGTTTCTGGGAAACCTCAAAATTCGTTCGCAAATCAGCCATTTGCTGAACCGATTTAAGATTAGTGACACTATCCCGATAAATAATATGATTCTTGTAATGCTTAAAGGATTCGACGGGATTTCCGGATATTTGATACAGTTCTGAAAGTTTGAGATTTGAATTACTTATTTGGTCTTTTAAACCATATTTTTGAGCTAGCTCCAGACTTCTCTGCGCATAATTGAGCGCAACAGCCTGGTTATTTTGTTTTAAATAAATAGCTGACATGTAGGTCAGGTAATCTGAAATTGCATAATAATCCTTTAGTTCTTCCAGAATTTTTATGGCTTTACTTATATATTTCATAGCCAAAACATCCTTTCCCTGCTCAGCATATACCATTCCTATATTTCCTAAATTATAGGCAGTACCAATTAAGTAATCAGCTTTCTTGAAGATTTCACCGGACTCTTTAAAATTCCTTAATGCTAAATCATATTTCTTGTTTTTAAAATATTCATCTCCTGCATTTAATAAAGCTGACGCCAGACCTATAAAATTATCCGTATTTCTCAATAATTCAATGGCTTTGTTGTAATATAAATAAGCATTTTTAGAATTCCCCATAACCGAATATACATCGGCAATAGAGGAATAAGCCATTCCTTGACCCGCACTATATTTTGCTTTGCTGGCTGCTGCTTCACTTTTAAAAAAAGCGTCTAAAGATTTATTTAAGTCTCCTATAAGTCTGAGCTTATTTCCTTTTTGAAAATATCCTCTGTGCAGGTATAAATAGTTATTTTCTAACTTTGACAGCGCAATAAGTTCCTCAGCATATTTTAAGGACAACCTGAGATTATTCACTTCATTAAAAGATAAATTCCTAAGTAATTCTAATTTTTCAGCATTTTCAATATTCCCTCTTTGATAAATTTTCACAAGGCTGTCCGCAACTTTTTGCTCCTGGGCTAAAATACTTAAGTGCACAAAAAAAACAAAAAGAGAGACTTTAAAAGAATATTTAAAACTCAATTGCATTAGGGATTTATGGCTAATTTGGGATCAATACTAAATGTTTTAAACAAATTACCGGAATCATAAACACTAAAATTGATGTTATAAATATCCAACTGATTGATTAAATTAGGGTCGTTTTTGACATTGGCAGATGCGTTTCCAGACCTTCCTCCCGATCCATAAATAGTAGCATTATCAAAAAAATTAACGTCATTGGATTTGGACTCATAATCAATACTATCGATTGCCACAGAATATCCAGAATCTCTTGAAACACCAACCCACTTTACATTATTATTGATAAACACATAGGATTTAAAATCTTCTAAAGTTCCATTTTGAGACCTTCCGGAATTATCATCGGATAATCTGCAACAGCTATCAATTTGAGGTTGTGATGGATCATTCATTCCATAAAGAGTTGCTGCTTGAACAGTCAACGTGATTACAACAGGCTTTGCCATGATTACTATATTTAAAGGTTAATAAATTCTGATTCAGAAAACTATTAATTTAAAAATGGCTGGGGAAACCAAGAAATCAAGATTTGGAGGTAACAATCTAATTATAAGGTAAATATAATATATATTTTTAAAATAAAGTAGTATATTTAAAGGATTTTAATCCAAATTCATTCTTATGAATATTGAACACCAACCAATTGACTGGAAAGAAATATTTCATCCAAAAAATATTATTCTAAATTTAGTGGGTGTAGTATTCATTACATTGGCATTAAAAGGATTTATGATACCCAATAAATTTTTGGATGGCGGTATTATAGGCATCTCGATACTCACTCATGAAATCACTCATCTGCCATTTGGAATTCTTGTTTTAGGCTTAAACATACCGTTCTTGTTTTTAGGAAAAAAGCTATTGGGAAAAACATTTGCCATACAAAGTTTGATAACTTTTTTATTGCTCGCCGCAAGTATGACTTTTATTGATATTGATGCTGTTACCACAGATCGTCTTTTGATTGCGTTGTTTGGCGGTTGCCTAATAGGTATCGGGATGGGATTGTGTATTCGGAGCGGCTCCACTGCTGATGGTGTAGAAATTTTAGCTTTATTGACTACCCGAAAAATTGGACTCAACGTATCCGAAGTTATCTTTGGGATGAATACCTTATTATTTTTGGCTGCAGCCTGGTCTTTTGGCATTGGGACAGCATTGTATTCTATTGTCACTTATTTTTCAGCTATAAAATCACTCGATTATATCACGCATGGCTTGGAACAATATACTTCCTTGCATATCATTTCATCCAAAAGTGAAATTATTAAATCTTTGATTGTGAAAAAATTTGGGAAAGGAATCACAATAATTAAAGGGGAACGGGGTTACTTACCTGATACTTTCGATTTAAGAACTGACTGTGACATTATCATCACAGTCGTAACACGACTTGAATTGCTTAGAATCAAAGATGAGATAAAAAAAATAGACCCCAATGCTTTTATGTTTATCCAATATATCAAAGAAGCCAGCGGCGGAATTCTAAGAAACAAACAAAAACACTAATATCTGAAATCCATGAAATGGGCTTCTCACAAAGATACCTTCATGGTGTGCACCTTATTTTAAAATTTAATTGTAGCTGTAAATATGAAAAACTGGAATCTTTTGTATACCAATGTCATGGATTGTTTAAAAACACAATTGTCTCCTTTTCTCATTTATCACCATTGGAAACACACGCAACATGTGCTGGAAGCATCGGAATATATCGCACAACAAGAAAATATAACTGAGGAAAATATTCTGCTTATTAAAACTGCCGCCTTGTTTCATGATGCCGGATTTATCAACGGAGTTAATGAAGGGCATGAAGAAGAAAGCATTCGGTTTGCTGAAAAAAAGTTACCGGAATTTGGATACACCAAAAAAGAAATTGAAATCATAGCCGGTATGATAAGAGCAACTGCATTACCTCAAAAACCAAAAACCAAATTAGAATGCATCCTTGCAGATGCCGATGTCGAAAACTTAGGGACAGATAATTTTGAGCGCATAAGAAATAAACTCTATCTGGAATTGAAACATTATAATCCAAATCTCACCTTGGAAGATTGGAACGAGATGCAAATTAATTTTCTTCAATCGCACTTTTATCATACCGATTATTGCATTCATAATAGAACTGCAGTAAAAGAGAAGAATCTTAAACAACTAATTAAACAAAGAAAATTAGAAAAGGGATAAAATAGACTTAGTTGTAGTTCATAAATAATGGCAGTAATTTTATTTTACATGCATGTCTAAAAATAATTATGAGAGAATAATATCATTCGCTGATGAAGTTTTTCCTGTCAAAAATGATTTAAAATAGGAACAACTCCGTTGTCTACATTTTTAATAGGTTATTATTTGCGCAAAAAAATACGAATAACTAGATTTACATATTATCTGTACATTTAACCCTAATTTATGAAATCTCCTAATTTACTATTTTTCATCTTTTTTCTATCTGTAACGCATTCTTATACCCAGAACGTTGAAAAAATCGCCGCCAAAGACGGAATCCATTACATTACCACAAACATTGATTATCCTATAACGGGAACCTATCTTTTTGAAGGTCTTACAGAACCTATCGTACAATTAGATCCAGATGGAACCGGCATTTTTCAGATATTGGATTTATCAAAAACTACAATCATTTGGGGAATGGAATGTTTTGAAAACGGTACTCCAAAATACGAAAAAGGCTTTAACTATGCGGTATACACACTTTGGTATAAAAACAAAGAGACAAACTCAGAAATAGAAACAACAGAAGACTGGACAAATGCTCATTTTTCCATCCATTTTCAAAAAAAGAAAATGTTTATTTTAGGAGACAGAAGCAAAGATTATGTAGAGTAAACTATATATTAGTAAATTCATCCGAAAGTAAAATTTTGGCTTAAAATCAGCCTCTTAAACTTCATTTCAAGAAAACGATTTCGTAAAATGGAAAAATTCTGGTTTAATTTTCCATTTAATTTTTGAAAATTAATAATTATTATTAATTTTTATTTAATTTGCGAGTCAATTCAACATTCGAATAATGACTTCTATAACCAGACTTTTTGATTTTCCCTATTATCAACAAGATAAATATACTTCAATTCCAGATGCTTTAACAACAAAGCACAATGGGGTTTGGATAAAAACTTCTACTCAAGAATATATTGCTAAAGCCAATGCAGTTTCGAGGGCGCTCTTGAAAATGAACGTTCAAAAAGACGATAAAATTGCCATTATTTCTACTAATAATAGAACCGAATGGAATATTATGGATATTGGTGTGTTGCAAACTGGTGCGCAAACCGTTCCCATTTACCCAACAATTTCCGAAGATGATTATGAATATATCCTGAATCATTCCGGTGCCGTATATTGTTTTGTATCGGATGCCGAAGTACTGCGCAAAGTAAATTTGATTAGAAATAAAATTCCTAATGTCAAAGAAGTCTATTCGTTCAACGAAATTGAAGGTTGTAAAAACTGGAACGAATTACTAATTCAAGGTGTTGATACTGGAAATCAAAGCGAAGTTGAAATTCGTAAAGACAATGTAAAAACAGAAGATTTAGCAACTATAATTTATACTTCGGGAACTACCGGAAGACCAAAAGGTGTTATGCTTTCGCATAAAAACATTGTCTCAAATGTATTGGACAGTGCTTCCAGAATTCCTTTTGAAGCAGGAAAAAGCCGTGCGTTAAGTTTCCTTCCTATTTGTCATATTTTCGAAAGAATGATTTTGTATTTATACCAATATTATGGAGTTTCGGTATATTTTGGTGAATCAATTGATAAAATTAGTGATAATCTAAAAGAGGTAAGACCAACGGTAATTACTGCCGTTCCAAGACTTTTAGAAAAAGTATACGATAAAATTTACGCCAAAGGTACAGAGTTGACAGGTATCAAAAAGAGTTTATTCTTTTGGGCGATAGATTTAGGATTGCGTTATGAACCTTATGGTAAAAATGGTTTTTGGTATGAGTTCCAACTCAAAATTGCTCGCAAACTTATTTTTAGCAAATGGAAAGAAGGTTTGGGTGGCAATCTTGATTTAATGGTATCAGGTAGTGCCGCTTTACAACCACGATTGGCTCGAATATTTGCTGCAGCAGAAATTCCAGTAATGGAAGGATATGGTTTAACCGAGACTTCTCCGGTAATATCCGTTAACGATATTAGAAATCATGGTTTCAAAGTGGGGACTGTGGGTAAAGTAATTGATAATGTCGAAGTGCTAATTGCAGAAGACGGTGAAATCCTTTGCAAAGGACCAAACGTAATGATGGGCTATTACAAAGATGAAAAGCTAACTAATGAAGTAATTACTGACGGCTATTTCCACACTGGTGATATCGGAATTTTTGACCAAGAAGGATTCTTGAAAATTACAGATCGTAAAAAAGAAATGTTCAAAACCTCCGGAGGAAAATATATTGCTCCACAGTTAATTGAAAATACGATGAAACAATCCCGTTTCATTGAACAAATAATGGTGATTGGTGACGGACAAAAAATGCCGGCAGCTTTCATTCAACCAAGTTTTGATTTTATTAAAGAATGGGGCGTTATCCATGGAATTGATGTTGGAAAAAGCAATGAAGAAATTGTTTCAAACGAAAAAGTTATTGCCAGAATTCAAGAAGAAATAGATAGCCTAAATGAAAAATTTGGAAATTGGGAGAAGATAAAACGTTTTGAACTTACACCTGACGTGTGGTCTATTGAAGGCGGACAGCTTACTCCTACTCTAAAACTGAAACGAAAAATAGTGATGGAGAAATATATTGATTTGTTCCATAAAATCTACAATTAGCCTTTAAAAAAACTGTTCCGTTATGAAACTAAAAGTCTTGATTTGCTCCGTTATAAGCGTGTTCTTTTTTTCTAATTGTGAAGAAAAACCAAAGGAAGATTCCATAAAGGCAAATTATTTAGACTTTTCCAAACGGGATGACCAGCTGACTGGCGGTATCAAAATGATTCCAATTAAAACGCCTAAAGGCACTTTCAACGTTTGGACAAAACGAGTGGGCAACAATCCAAAAATAAAGGTGTTGCTCTTACACGGTGGACCGGGATTGACGCACGAACTCTATGAATCTTTTGATGGGTATTTCCCCAACGAAAGCATTGAATACATCTATTACGACCAGTTGGGTTCGTATTACAGCGACCAACCTAATGACAACAGTTTATGGACCAATGAACGTTTTGTAGAAGAAGTTGAGCAAGTACGCATCGCATTAGGCTTAGACAGTTCTAATTTTTACCTGATGGGACAATCTTGGGGCGGAATCCTCGCAATGGAATACGCTTTGAAATACCAAAAGAACCTAAAAGGCTTGATTATCTCTAATATGATGGCGAGTGCAGCGGAATATAATGCTTACGCAAAAGACGTTCTGGCACCGCAAATGGATCCAAAAATCCTTAAACAATTGCAGGATATCGAGAATAATAATGATTTTGATAATCCAAAATACAGCGAATTACTGTTCAAATATTACTACACCGAACATGTTTTGAGAATGCCTCTGGAGAAATGGCCAGAATCTATCAACAGATGTTTCAAGCACATTAATCCTAATGTATATGTGTATATGCAAGGGCACAGTGAATTTGGCATTACTGGAAACGCGACTCTTAAAAATTGGGATGTCAAAGCCAGACTAAAAACCCTGACGGTTCCTACATTGAGTATTGGCTCTAAATACGACACCATGGATCCAGAACACATGAAATGGATTGCTAACGAAGTTCAAAACGGACGTTTCTTGTTTTGTCCTAACGGAAGTCACCTTTCACAGTATGATGACCCCAAAACCTATTTTCCGGGCGTGATCAAGTTCTTGAAAGAT
This sequence comes from Flavobacterium labens, assembly GCF_048286755.1. NCBI lineage: Bacteria > Pseudomonadati > Bacteroidota > Flavobacteriia > Flavobacteriales > Flavobacteriaceae > Flavobacterium > Flavobacterium labens. The sequence continues at coordinate 45,368 of NZ_JBLVPL010000004.1, forward strand.
GTGGATAGTGGGGAGTTCAGAAAAGAGTAAATTCCTTTAATCAAAAATAATATTTAGAAACTATTTCTATGTACAAGTATTAATTTGGTCTTCCCAATAAAACACCTCTCTACTATTTAAAACCTTACATTTTAAGGATAATCCATTTTCTATACAATCCATTTTTTTGCATAGTTGTCAATAAGACGTCGCTTAAAAATTTATAACCGTAATCAAAGAAAAATAGTAAAAGAGTCTACATATTTAGAACTTATTAAACAATAAAAATTTAATGGGTTCTGTTTTTTAAATAAATTAATAAGTTTAAGTTTACGCTTTTTTTAGGTTATCAAAAAAATTATTTTTTTTTTAATGTAAAACAAAAAATTTAGTGGATTTGAAAAATTCCTGAATCAATTTTAAAGTACATGACTTAAAAAATGAGAAACATTATTTTACTGATTTTATTGCAGTTTTCTTCCCTTCTTTTTGCCCAGCCTGGAAGTTTAGACAATACTTTTGATAATGGTCCAAGTGCAATAACTTATGGAATTATTTATTCTACAATTATACAACCGGATGGAAAAATTATTGTAGGTGGTTCATTTTATTCTACAAGCAGTAAATGGGTCCTAAATTTAACTCGCTTGAATCCTGACGGAAGTTTAGATATGAGTTTTAACACTGGTACTGGAGCAAATGACACTGTAAAAGCCATAGTATTACAGCCGGATGGAAAAATTATCATTGGAGGCGAATTCTATAATTATAACGGCACACAAATAAACAGAATAGCCCGTTTGAATTCAGATGGAAGTATTGATACAAGCTTTAACCCTGGCCAAGGTCCAAATGATGATATACTAAATATTTCTCTTCAAAGTGATGGAAAAATTATTATTGGTGGTTATCTATATACCTACAACGGATCAGTTATCAACAGAATGGCTCGCTTGAATACTGACGGAAGTTTAGATACTACATTTAACCTTGGTATAATCCCTACAAATTGGATTGAGCGCACACTTATTCAACCGGATGGTAAAATTTTAATTGCTGGAAGTTTTAATTATACTAATGGTAGGATTGCACGTTTAAATGCCGATGGGAGCTTGGATTCTAGTTTCAATATTGGTAGTACAAATGATCAGGTGGAAAGTATGTTGCTTCAACCCGATGGGAAAATTATTTTAGGAGGTCAATTCTTGAATTTTAATGGTTCCGGGAAAAATAATATTATACGTTTCAATACAGATGGTAGTATCGATACTAGTTTTAATCTAGGTTTGAATCTGACACATGATAACGGTGGAGTTAAATTGATTGGTAGTATTTCAACAATGACTCATCAACCCGATGGTAAAATTATAATCGGTGGATGGTTTGATAATTTTAACGGTACAGTAAGAAATAATATAGCCCGTTTGAATGTAGATGGAAGTTTAGACCTAACATTTCCTCCAATTACAACAACGTCTACTTTAGATAGCGGTGCGGGTTTTAACGTTACTTCTTCTGCAATACAGTCTGATGGAAAAGTTATTATTGGAGGTCAGTTTACTACTTATGATGGTATCCCTACTAATATTATAATCCGTTTAAACAACAATTTATTACCTCCGATAGCTTCGGCACAGTCAGTTTGCTATAACGCAACTATTTCAAATTTAACTGCATTAGGTGCTAATTTGAAGTGGTATTCAACCTCCTCAAGTACCACACCTCTAGCTACAACTAGTATTTTAGAAGCAACAACTTACTATGTTTCCCAAACCGTGGGAGGAATTGAAAGTGAAAGAACGATGGTCCCTGTTACAATTAATACCCCAATAATACCAACTTTTACACCGCAAAATGATATTTGTCCAGGAACAATACTTCAACCACTACCAACTATTTCAAACAATGGTATTTCAGGAAGTTGGTCACCTGCAATAAATAATACCAATACAACACTTTACACTTTTACACCTACAATTGGTTTGTGCGCCACCACTGCCACCATGACCATTACCGTAAATTCAAATATAATCCCAATATTTACTCCGGTAATGCCAGTTTGTTCAGGAGAAATAATACCTGCATTACCTACTACTTCAAACAATAACATTACAGGAACCTGGTCACCTTCTTTAAATAACTCGATTACAACCACCTATACTTTTACACCAAACAGTGGATTGTGTACCACTACTGCAACAATGACTATTATAGTAATGGCCTTGCCAGATATTGAACCAAATCATGATGAAATAATTTGTTCTGAAAATAATGACCCTATACAACTCAATGCTGGTTTGCTGTCAGGTTCTCCATCACAATTCAGCTATGAATGGTTTCGTAACAATCAATTGATACCGTCTGAGCAGGAATATTACCTAAACATAAATGAGGAGGGCATTTACACCTGCAACGTAAAAAACAAAACAACAGGATGTGAGAATACTAGAACCAATACAGTTGTATATTCTAAAAAAATCACAATAGAGAAAGTGATAATATCTGATCTAACTGAAAACAATACTGTAACCGTTTTGGCATCAGGGATGGAAAATTCTGAATATAGTCTTGATAATCCAACAGGCAACTTTCAAGATTCTAATGTTTTTGAAAATGTGGAACCGGGTATTCACACGGTCTATGTAAACGATAAAAATGGCTGTGGTGTTGTTTCAAAAACTGTTGCTTTAATCGGTGCCCCCCTTTACTTTTCTCCTAACGGAGATGGATACAATGATAAGTGGACAATAAAAGGAATAAATGAACTTTTCTTCAAAAATTCAAAAGTAAAAATTTTTGACCGATACGGTAAATTAATAAAAGAGCTCTCAGATGCTTCAAGCGAAGGCTGGGATGGTACTTATAACGGTTATCCTTTACCTGCTACTGATTATTGGTTTGTTGCTAACATTGATGATGGTAGGGTCCTAAAAGGTCATTTTGCATTAAAGCGATAATAAACATTATAACCTATAATTACTTTTTCGCAAAAAAATTCCAATTCGGAATCCATAACCTTAATAAATTTTAATTTATTCCTTTCAACAATTATAAACTAAAAAACCCAAATCATTCTTCAATGCACGATTCGCGTGAGGGATTGAAGTGGCATCCTTTTATGTAGCCAGCGGAATAAAAGATACAACGGACAGCCCGACCCACAGTCTCGTCTTTATGGTCGAGACTGTGGGACACGCCCAAAATAAATAGCATCTAACGCTTTTAGATTGATAACTATTTCATAGTTGACTGTTTTTTAATACCTTATCTATTATTTTATTATTTTTTAATACCTTTATTATGTTAACCAATAAAACCAAACATTATGAATGTAAAATTTTTTTTAGTTTCAGGTATTGCGGGTGGTATCGTCCAATTTCTTTTAGGATGGTTGTTTTACGGAATCCTATTTAAAAACTCATTCCCTACTGATGGAAATGAGAACATACTATTCATATTTTTAGGATGCATGACTTTTGGATTTTTCGTATCGTATATTTTTACGAAATGGGCCGGAATTTCGAATGTAGCTTCCGGTTTTAAAGCCGGTGCGGTTATTGGATTATTCATATCACTGTACACTAATTTCTTTATGAATTCTATGACATCTGCAATCAATTATCAAACTATAGGGTTAGATGTTGCAATTACAGTTGTAATGGCCGCTTTAGTAGGTGCAGTAATTGCTCTAGTGAATGGAAAACTAAAATAAAATATAAAAGCATACCAGTAAACTCCTCATTTTATGGGGAGTTTTTTAGTTTAAACAAAAAATTTCAAAAAAATATTTCAATATATTATGCATGCATAGTATTTTTTTTATTATATTTGAAATCGATATAGTTACATATGAAAGATAAAACAATAGATTATATTTTACGTGCCACCTGGCAAGCAGTAGCCAGAATGTATAATGAAGAAGCTTCAAAATATGATGCGAGCATGGCCACAGGTTTTGCTTTGTTGAGTATTGATAAAGAAGGTGGAACTCCTTCAACTTCTTTGGGGCCAAAAATGGGAATGGAAGCCACCAGCTTAACCAGAACCTTAAAATCTATGGAGGAAAAAGGATTAATCATCCGAAAGAAAAATCCTGAAGATGGTCGTGGCGTATTGATTTACTTAACTGATTTTGGTAAAGAAAAAAGAGAATTGTCTAAGAACACCGTATTAAAGTTCAATGACACGGTAAAACAACATATCTCTGAGGAAAAGCTACAACATTTTATTGAAGTAGCTGAAACCATCAACGAATTAATTCTAGACAAAAATATATTTAATCACACGAACGCCAGCGAACTGGCGGAGCAAACTGAAAAAACAAATACAAACGAAGTATGAAGCGCACAATTAAAAAAGTTGCAGTAATAGGATCCGGAATTATGGGTTCAGGTATTGCCTGCCATTTTGCCAACATTGGAGTTGAAGTGTTACTGTTGGACATTGTTCCAAGAGAACTTACCGAAGCGGAAGCTAAAAAAGGACTAACTTTAGAAAGCAAAATCGTAAGAAACCGATTGGTGAACGAGCATTTGGCTAATTCCCTGAAATCGAAACCGTCCCCTATTTACAGTCAGAAATTTGCCAGCAGAATCACTACTGGAAATACTACCGATGACATGGCAAAAATTGCTGCTGTGGATTGGATTATTGAGGTTGTAGTAGAACGTTTGGACATCAAAAAAATGGTTTTTGAACAAATTGAAAAATTCAGAAAACCGGGAACCTTGGTGACTTCAAACACATCTGGTATTCCAATTCACTTTATGAGTGAAGGAAGAAGCGAGGATTTCCAAAAGCATTTCTGCGGGACACACTTTTTTAACCCTGCGCGTTATTTAAAATTATTCGAAATCATTCCTGGTCCGCAAACTTCAACAGAAGTTTTGGATTTCCTTACTGATTATGGTTCAAAATTCTTGGGTAAAACTTCGGTCGTGGCCAAAGATACTCCGGCGTTTATTGGGAACCGAATCGGGATTTACGGGATTCAGAGTTTGTTTCATTTGGTAAAAGAAATGGGATTGACGATTGAAGAAGTGGATAAATTGACTGGTCCAGTTATTGGAAGACCAAAATCGGCTACTTTCAGAACCGTTGACGTAGTTGGATTGGATACTTTGGTACATGTTGCCAATGGAATCTATGAAAACTGCCCGAATGACGAACAACACGAGTTATTTAAACTTCCAGAATTTGTCAATAAAATGATGGAGAACAAATGGTTAGGAAGCAAAACAGGTCAAGGTTTTTATAAAAAAGTAGACAAGGACATTTTGTCTTTGGACTTAGATACTTTAGAATACCGTGCTGCTAAAAAAGCTTCTTTCGCCACTTTGGAACTGACAAAAACGATTGATAAACCAATTGACCGTTTTAAAGTTTTGGTAAAAGGAAAAGACAAAGCGGGAGAATTTTACAGAAAAAGTTTTTCTGGCATGTTTGCTTATGTTTCGAACAGAATTCCTGAAATATCAGATGAATTATATAAAATTGACGATGCTATGAAAGCCGGTTTTGGATGGGAAAATGGTCCTTTCGAAATTTGGGATGCAATTGGTGTTGCCAAAGGAATCGAAATCATGAAAGCCGAAGGTCTTGAACCAGCTGCTTGGGTAAATGATATGTTAGCTTCTGGAAGTTCTAGTTTTTACTCTATTAAAGAAGGAGCAACTTTTTTCTACAATATCCCTACAAAATCACAAACTAAAGTTCCTGGACAGGATTCATTTATCATCCTGAACAACATTCGCGAAAGCAAAAAAGTGTGGAGCAATAGCGGAGCGATTATACAAGATTTAGGAGACGGAATTTTGAATTTAGAATTCCAATCTAAAATGAATACGATTGGTGGCGATGTTTTGGCCGCTATCAATAAAGCGATTGACTTATCTGAAAAAGAATACCAAGGTTTAGTTATTGGGAATCAAGCAGCGAATTTCTCTGTTGGTGCCAATATCGGAATGATATTCATGATGGCAGTCGAGCAAGAATACGATGAGCTGAATATGGCCATCAAAATGTTCCAAGACACGATGATGCGTGTGCGATATTCTGGAATCCCTGTTGTAGTTGCTCCTCACGGAATGACTTTTGGCGGTGGTTGCGAAATGAGTTTGCATGCTGATAAAGTGGTTGCTGCTGCAGAAACCTACATGGGATTGGTTGAATTTGGTGTTGGGGTTATTCCTGGCGGTGGTGGTTCGAAAGAATTGGCTTTGAGAGCTTCTGATTTATTCCGTAAAAACGATGTGGAATTGAATGTTTTACAAGAATATTTCATGACTATCGCTATGGCAAAAGTATCCACTTCGGCTTATGAAGCTTTTGATACTGGACTTTTACAACACGGTAAAGATATTGTGGTTGTAAACAAAGATCGTCAGATTGCAGAAGCGAAGAAACATGCCTTATTAATGGCAGAAGCTGGTTATACACAACCAATCCGTAGAACTGATGTAAAAGTTTTAGGAAAACAAGCTTTGGGAATGTTCTTAGTAGGAACAAATCAAATGGTTGCTGGAAAATACATTTCAGAACACGATCTTAAAATTGCAAATAAACTAGCTTATGTTATGGCTGGTGGTGATTTGTCTGAAGCGACATTAGTATCTGAACAATATTTATTAGATATAGAACGTGAAGCTTTCTTGTCACTTTGCACAGAAAGAAAAACATTAGAAAGAATACAGTTTATGTTAACGAAAGGGAAACCGCTTCGCAATTAATTTTAAATTATAAATTATGAATTATAAATTACGAATGAACTTCATTTAAAATTTAGACTTCAAAATTCAAAATAATAGTTATGAAAACAGCCTATATAGTTAAAGCATACAGAACAGCCGTGGGGAAAGCTCCAAAAGGAGTGTTTAGATTTAAACGTCCTGATGAATTAGCAGCAGAAACGATTCAGTTTATGATGAATGAGTTGCCTGATTTCGACAAAAAACGTATTGACGACGTGATGGTAGGAAATGCGATGCCGGAAGCAGAACAAGGACTAAACGTGGGACGATTGATCTCTTTGATGGGATTGAAAATCGAAGATGTTCCTGGTGTAACCGTAAATCGTTATTGCGCGTCAGGATTAGAAACAATTGGTATGGCTACTGCCAAAATCCAGTCTGGAATGGCGGATTGTATCATTGCCGGTGGTGCTGAAAGCATGAGTTTTATTCCAATGGGAGGTTACAAGCCTACTCCGGATTATGCTGTTGCAAAAGCGGGTAACGAAGATTACTATTGGGGAATGGGATTAACTGCGGAAGCTGTTGCCCAACAATTCAATGTTTCTCGTGCAGACCAAGATGAGTTTGCTTATAACTCACACATGAAAGCCCTAAAAGCTCAAGCCGAAGGTAAATTTGACAAGCAAATTGTTCCTATTACGGTAGAACAAACGTTTATCAATGAAAATGGTAAAAAAGAAACTAAATCGTATATCGTAAATAAAGATGAAGGTCCTAGAGCAGGAACTTCTGTAGAAGCTTTGGCTGGTTTAAGACCGGTTTTTGAAGCGAACGGAAGTGTAACTGCAGGAAACTCTTCTCAAATGAGTGATGGAGCAGCATTTGTTCTAATCATGAGCGAAGAAATGGTCAAAGAATTGAACCTTACTCCTATTGCCCGTTTGGTAAACTTTGCATCAGCTGGAGTGGAACCAAGAATCATGGGTATTGGACCGGTAAAAGCAATTCCAAAAGCATTGAAACAAGCAGGATTAACATTAAATGATATTGATTTAATTGAATTAAACGAAGCTTTTGCATCACAAGCATTAGCAGTAACGAGAGAATTAAATCTAAACCCTGATATTATCAATGTCAATGGTGGAGCGATTGCATTAGGTCACCCACTAGGTTGTACCGGAGCAAAATTGTCTGTTCAATTATTCGACGAGATGCAACGCAGAGGAAGCAAATACGGAATTGTGAGTATGTGTGTAGGAACTGGGCAAGGAAGTGCTGGGATTTACGAACTTTTGTAAGCTTATAATTTAATAAAAAACATATAAAAAAATAAAAAAATGGCAGATACAATCGAAAAAAACGTAACCCGTGGCGGTCAGTTTTTGGTAAAAGAAACAAAATGCGAAGATATCTTCACTCCAGAAGATTTTTCAGAAGAGCAATTAATGATGCGTGACTCTGTAAAAGAGTTTGTAGACAAAGAATTATGGGCACATAAAGATCGTTTTGAGAAAAAAGATTACGCCTATACAGAAGAAACCATGAGAAAAGCCGGAGACTTAGGACTTTTAGGAGTTGCAGTACCTGAGGCTTATGGTGGATTAGGAATGGGATTTGTATCAACAATGTTGGTTTGTGATTATATTTCGGGAGCAACGGGATCTTTCTCGACTGCTTTTGGAGCGCATACCGGAATTGGAACAATGCCAATCACTTTATACGGAACTGAAGAACAAAAACAAAAATACGTTCCTAAATTAGCTTCTGGCGAATGGTTTGGTGCGTATTGTTTAACAGAACCGGGCGCAGGATCAGATGCTAATTCTGGAAAAACTAAAGCCGTTTTATCAGAAGATGGAACACATTACAAAATCACAGGACAAAAAATGTGGATTTCGAATGCAGGATTTTGTTCTTTGTTTATCGTTTTTGCCCGTATTGGCGATGACAAAAACATCACCGGTTTTATCCTTGAAAACACTCCAGACAATGGAATTTCTATGGGTGAAGAAGAACATAAATTAGGAATTCGTGCTTCTTCTACACGTCAGGTTTTCTTCAACGAAACGAAAGTTCCTGTTGAAAACATGCTGTCAGAAAGAGGAAACGGTTTCAAAATTGCTATGAATGCTTTGAACGTAGGTCGTATCAAATTGGCGGCTGCTTGTTTGGACGCACAACGAAGAGTTATTTCAGGTTCAGTGAAATATGCAAATGAAAGAATCCAGTTCAATACTGCAATTTCTCAGTTTGGTGCTATTCGTGCAAAACTAGCGGAAATGGCAACAAGCTGTTATGCTGGTGAAAGTGCTTCTTATAGAGCAGCAAAAAATATTGAAGACAGAATTACAGCTCGTGAAGCTGAAGGTACTTCACATCAAGAAGCAGAATTGAAAGGTGTTGAGGAATTTGCTATCGAATGTTCTATCTTAAAAGTAGCGGTTTCTGAAGATGTACAAAACTGTGCTGATGAAGGAATTCAAATCTTTGGTGGAATGGGATTCTCTGAAGATACGCCTATGGAAAGTGCTTGGAGAGATGCTCGTATTGCTCGAATCTACGAAGGTACAAACGAAATCAACAGAATGCTTTCAGTAGGAATGTTGATCAAAAAAGCAATGAAAGGTCACGTTGATTTACTTGGACCTGCATCAAAAGTGCAAGAAGAATTAATGGGAATTCCATCTTTTGAAACTCCTGATTATTCTGAATTATTTGCAGAAGAAAAAGAAATGATTGGCAAATTGAAAAAAGCATTCTTAATGGTTGCCGGTGGAGCTGTTCAAAAATACGGCCCAGATTTAGATTCACACCAACAATTATTGATGGCAGCTTCGGATATTTTAATCGAAATCTATATGGCTGAAAGTACTATTCTTAGAACTGAAAAATTAGCCAAAAAAGAGGGAGAAGCTAAAATACAAGAGCAAATTGCTATGGCAAAATTATACTTATATAAAGCGGTAGATATCGTTACTCAAAAAGGAAAAGAAAGTGTGATCTCTTTTGCTGAAGGTGATGAACAACGTATGATGTTAATGGGATTACGTCGTTTTACTAAATACACCAACATGCCAAATATTGTAGGATTGAGAGAAATAATCACTTCTAAATTAGTGGCTGAAAATGAATATTGTTTTTAATTAGAAGATAGTTTTTAGTAATTTTATTTGTAAAAGACCGCCTTGTTCCTGAAAACAAGACGGTTTTTTTATTTATATAAAATTCTAAAATTTATTTTTTCTCAAAACGCATCATAGCGATATCGCCCATGATAAAATTTAAAGTTTTTCCATCTTCTGAAATGGAGTAAGAATCAATTTTTTCTAGTGCTGACATGTAAACATCCTCACCTTGAATATCCATACACATCATTTTAGTCATTGCAATTGGATCTTTGAAACTGATTTTATTTCCATCCACATTTAATTTTCCGCTATAACTGTTACAACTAGCATTACCCGAAACTCTGTTTTCTTTCAAATCAAAAACTATAGTCGGCTTTTTGTTTGGATATAATCCTCCAAAAGCAATCCTGGGCCCTGTAATGTAATTCAATTCCCAAGTTCCTTCAAGTGAAGCTGTTTTACCCGTGATTGTTTTACCTGCATTGCAAGAAATAAATGCTAAACATATAATCGTAAGCGACAGAATTATTTTTCTCATGTGATCCATTTTTAATTTTTATATTTTTAAAAAACAATGCAAAAACATTGCCAATATGCGGTTTTCAAAAAAAACACAAAAAAGAGTCCTACAAAAAAAATATATTAAAAATATCAAACCTTTAAAATCAGGTATGAATTTATTTTTTTTTCACCTCTACTACTTCCACCTTAATTGCTACAGAATACCCATTTGGGATAATTTTATTACCATGTGCATTAGCATATACTTTAGTGAATTCAGCTCCAAAATATAAGATTATAGCTGAATAATACACCCAAATTAAAATAATTATGATTGATCCCGCAGCACCGTACACAGTCGCTACAGTTGAACTTCCTAAATAAAACCCAATAGCAAACTTACCAAACATAAAGAAAAAAGAAGTAAAACTGGATCCTATTAAGGCATCTTTCCAATCAATATTTCCGTCTGGCAGGGTTTTGAAAATAATAGCAAACAACATGGTCGTTGTTGCAAACAAGATTAATATATTGAAAATATAAAATATATAAACCGTAGTATCAGGAAAATAAACCAGTAATCGCGTGTTGATAACATCCATCACTGTATTGACCATTAAACTCACCATCAGTAAAAAACCAACCGAAGCAATCATGGAAAATGACATCAGTCTATTTTTAATAAATTTCATAATCCCTTTATTGGGTTTTGCTTTTAAGCCCCAAATAAAATTAATGGAACTTTGGATTTCAGCAAACACACCCGAAGCTCCAATCAGCAACATAATCCCTCCAAAAATAGCCGCAAATGTATTACTGTCAGAAAGTTCTATATTCTTAATTGTCTCTTGAATTTGAATTGCTGCTTCATTCCCAACCATACCATTAATTTGTCCAAAGAATCTTCCCGTAACTGCCTCTCTTCCAAAGAAAAAGCTAAAAATGGACAAAATAATAATTAACAATGGTGGTAATGAAAATATAGTATAATAAGATAATGAGGCACTTAATTTTATAGCATTGTCATCATCAAATTCCTGATAGGTACGCTTGAGTAAACTCCAGCTCGTCAGAGCAATTTCTCTATGTTTCATTTTGATACTTTTATGTTCTTTATAACGAAAAGATTCAGATATTCTGATTTTCATTTATTTACAAAAACAGAATCCCTTTTTAAGGCTATTCTATTTGCGGATGTTTTCAAAATTACAAAGATATTTTATACAAATTTGAAATGAATTTTACATAATTCCTATACGCATTAAGATGTTTTAAATATATTGGAAACAAAAAGCGAAGCAAATTTTAAGTCTTTATTAACCCATCCCTATCTTTAAATGTTTAAATTTAGGTCCTACTTTAATCACCTTTTTAGGATAAATTTTCAACCTATGGAAAATAATAATACACGAAGAAATTTTTTAAAACAAACAGCAATACTTTCAACAGGTACAATTATTGGCTCTAGCTTATTTAATTCAGCATTTGCCTCTGAAAACCCTTTAAAATTAGAAAATCAAATCTTGGAATTAGACACTATGGATTTTCAAGGAAACTATAGTCTTCCTAAATTACCATATGCTTATGATGCTTTAGAGCCACATATTGATAAAACAACAATGGAAATTCACTATAGCAAACACCATCAAGCTTATGTGACAAATTTGAACAAAGCGATAGAAACTTTGGATAAAAATTTAGTAGAACATTCTAAATCATTAGAAAGTATCTTCGGAAAAATGTCGAAATTTCCAGAAGCTATTCGTAATAATGGTGGCGGACATTACAATCACAGCTTATTTTGGAGTTTAATGAAACCAAATGGCGGCGGTACTCCAAAAGGTAAATTAGGAGAAGCAATAACTGCTACTTTTGGTACTTTTGATGAATTCAAAAAACAATTCAGTGATGCTTCCATGAAACGATTTGGTTCCGGTTGGGCTTGGTTAGTAGTTCAGGATGGAAAATTAGTTATTGGTTCAACGGCAAATCAAGACAATCCATTGATGAGTTTGCGTGGTAAAGGATTAAAAGGAAAACCTGTCCTAGCTTTAGACGTTTGGGAACACGCTTATTATCTAAAAAATCAAAACCGCAGAGCCGATTATATTGCTTCCTTTTGGAATGTAGTAAATTGGGATGCAGCTGAAGTTTTATTCAATTCTTAAATACCTATAAAAGCCCTGTTTTCAATGTAATTCAGGGCTTTAAATTATACAAATACATTTTCTAGGCATCAAAATTATAACAATTAAATTTATCTTGTTTAAAACTAAAAAAACAACACTAATTAATTGTAGAATCTGTGTTAAACTAAAAAACACAAGGTTAAACTACCGCAAAAAAGTATAGCTTTGTACCTTCAAATTAAAGCAATGATTAACCCTTCGGCATCAGGTTGGATAGATAAATTTTTTATTGAACAAAAAATTTCAGAGAAAACGGTTTCTAAAACTACTGATACATTTTATCAAAAAGTTAGAGAAACTGGATTTATTTATGGGCACATAATCACATTTGACACCGTAAACACAATTGAAACCAAAGGTTGGTTCAAAGAAGAAATTTCTAAAGTTGCATTATTAAATACTTTATACGGTATTTTTTGTTTGACCAATGACGAAATCAGTTCTGAAAATTTCATTAAACAAACGGTTGCTTTTTACAACCAAATGAATCCTCAAGGTTTTAGTTTGTTAAAAAAAATACTGCCTAAAAATTCTCTTTCCTTAACACTCGAAAAAATAATTGATCAACGTGTTCAAACGAACGATAGTATTATCAGTAAAAATTTCTCCCATCTGGTAACTAATGCGTTACTTTTTATAGATGTCTTGGCTTTTCGCCAATACTTAATACATGGTGAAATTCCAGAAAAATACCTGAAGAAAATTGAAGAAACAATTGTAAATATTGTGACGCTGGCTTTAAAAATTAAATCTAAAAAATCGCAATATGATGATTTATTAATAAAACTTTTTGAAGCCTCCATACGTTACAGCAAATTTTCCCGAATCTCTGTACAAAGTCTGGAAACACTTCAATTGGATTATTTCACGAATGAATTAGAACAATATTATTTGATAGATATTGCCGGAATGGCTTTATGGAGCGATGGCAAAATTGAAAACAATGAGGCCTATTTTTTACATTCACTGGCTGAAACAGTATCGGTTTCAGATGATTTTGTAAAACAAAGTATAGAAAGTACCGATGCTTTTATAACGAAACATAAAAAAGAAATACCGTATTTCAACTATTCAAATCCTGTCAAGCATTTTTACGATCAAACGACTCAAAGTGTTGTTACGCTTATAAGCCGTAATAAAAATAGATTGATAAAGGAAATTGTGCAAAGCAAAGAATTAATGGTTTTATTGGCCTACTCTACTCGAAGAGATTTGGACGAAAAAGAAAAGAAAAAAGTCAAAAAACAACTGTTGGAAATTTGTAAAACCATTCCTTCGTTGACTATATTTTTACTTCCTGGCGGCAGTTTATTGTTGCCTATTTTAATCAAATTCATACCTACGTTATTACCTTCTGCTTTTAATGAAAATCTGGATACCGAATAAAAAAAAATCCGCTTAAAAACGGATTTTATAATATAATTCTTTAATTAAAATTTTAACTGGTAAACCGCATCCAAATCTTTTTCGGAACTGATGTTAACCTCTAAATCTGTTACAAAACCGGAATTAAGTCCGTAAGCCCATCCGTGTAAAGTTAAATCTTGGCCGTTTCTCCAAGCTGCCTGAACGATTGATGTTTTAGCTAAATCAAAAACCTGTTCTTTTACGTTCAATTCTACAAAAGTATTAAAACGATCTGTTTCATCCTCAATTGAATCTAAATAAGCACTATGCAAACGATATACATCCTTGATGTGACGAATCCAGTTATCAATAATACCAATAGAATCATTGCCCATTGCCGCTTTAACACCACCACAACCATAATGTCCGCAAACTAAAACGTGTTTTACTTTCAATACATTCACGGCATAATCCAATACGCTCAACATATTCATATCACTATGCACAACCATATTGGCAATGTTTCTGTGTACAAAAACTTCTCCGGGTTTAGCCCCTACGATTTCATTGGCAGGAACCCTACTATCTGAACAACCAATCCATAATAATGGCGGTGTTTGGCCTTTGGCTAGATCTTGGAAATAATTTGGGTCACTCGCTAAAGAAGTTTCAACCCATTTTTTATTATTCTCTAATATTTTTTTATAAAAATCGCTCATAATCTTTGTGTAATTATTTTATTAATACAAACGTTTAGTAACTATTCGATACAATGTAAAGAAACTCTTTTTTTTTTAAATTTAATACCTAATTAATTTTAGTTTTATTCTTTGATGAATTCTTCATCAGTTGCAACCTTTTTAACCATAACTCTTTTGGCAGCATCATAGTAATGCTCAATAGAAACATGATTTTGTGAGCCTTCAGTGTTTTCTAACTGATACGCTTTTTTAAATCCTTTCAGCTTCACTTTTATATTATTATCTACTGCTCTGGTCGTTTTAAATTCATGGATTAAATCCAAAATATCATGCGCAATATAAACGGTATCTTTTGCATCAATTATGACCTTAGAATTTTCCGGAATATGATTTAATGTTTGTTTGATTGCTGCTTTATTCAAGAAAGAAACTTCTTGAGCCAAATCAATATGAATCACATCGCCATCTGCATATTCTTCTTTTCTAAAGTAATAAGCTCTTTTAAGATTCCCTTTTAAAACAAAAATAATACTAATCATAATTCCAAGAGCAACACCTTTCAATAAATCCAAAAATACTACCGCCAATAATGTGGCTATAAAAGGAACAAATTGATATTTTCCTTTCTCCCAAAAATGTTTGAATGTAGCTGGTTTAGCCAATTTATATCCAACTAAAATTAAGATAGCTGCTAAAGTAGCCAACGGTATTTTATTCAGAATTACTGGAATGGCAAGTACACTAATCAGTAATAAAAATCCGTGGATAATGGTCGACATTTTAGATTTGGCTCCTGAATTACTATTTGCAGAAGAACGCACAATTACAGATGTTAATGGTAAACCTCCTAAAAGAGAACTCACCATATTACCAATTCCTTGTGCTTTTAATTCCTTATTAGTGTCTGTATATCGTTTTTGGACATCCATTCTATCAGACGCTTCAATGCTTAAAAGCGTCTCGATAGAAGCAACAATTGCAATTGTAAATGCTACTACCCAAACTTTAGGATTCGTAACTCCTGAAAGATTAGGTGTTACAATAATTGATTTAAATTCTTCGAAAGATGATGGAACCGGCAAAGAAACTAAATGTTCTTTTCCAATAGCCAAAGCACTTCCAGTACCAATGAAAATCTCATTCAAAATAACACCTAGAGCAACAGCAATTAAAGCTCCAGGAACTAATTTTAATTTTTTCAAAAAAGGAACTTTATCCCAAGAGATCAAAATCGCCATAGAAACCAATGTAATAACAATGGAGCCTATTTGGATATAATCAAAAATATTAAACAGCGCAGAAAAGGTGTTACTGCCATCGGTTTGTGAAAACGCTTGGTCGCCTTCAAAATCATTGTCGTAACCAAAAGCGTGCGGTAATTGTTTCAGAATAATAATAATTCCAATCCCTGCTAACATTCCTTCAATAACATTCGTTGGAAAATAATTAGAGATACTTCCTGCTTTGACAAATCCTAATATCAATTGTAAAAGACCTGCTATGAAAACTGCAGTTAAAAAAATATCAAAAGCCCCTAAATCTGTTACTGCAGTAAGAACAATTGCAGTAAGACCTGCGGCAGGTCCAGACACACTTATGTTAGAGGTACTTAAATAACCTACAACTATTCCTCCTATAATCCCTGAAATAATTCCTGAAAATAAAGGAGCACCTGAAGCCATTGCAATACCTAAACACAATGGTAGCGCCACCAAGAAAACCACTAAACCAGACGCAAAATCAGATTTAAGGTTAGCAAAAAGATTGATTTTTTTTGTCATAATACCGAACTAAAAATTGAATACAAAAATTTGTCCACATGCCATATGTGAAAATTGATTTTAAAAAATTAAAATCGAAAATTGTATTAAACTTCGTTGGGCGGAGGAATAAATATCGAGGAGGTGATATTGTCGTGTTTTGATAAATTCTCAGATAGAATAGCACTAGAGGATAATCTCGATGAAGTAATAACTTCCGTAGGAGATTCTAAATAAAAAAAGGTCTTAATTTCTTTATGCGCATGTTCTTCTTCGGAAACACTGTAGAAAATAGAAATATCTGCACTTTTCTCAATCACAGTAACTATAGTTGGAGTGATGAGAAAAGCGATAAATAGAATTAAAAATATTTTAGATATCATTTTCATTTGCGCAAAAATAGAATTAAGTTTATTAAATAAGCAATCGTTTTTCTAAATTTAAAAAAAAATTAACATTAAATAAAAGTAGAAAAAAGTTAATTCATTTCATCACACTTTTTTTTAAATTTGTATAACACTACAAACTTTCTTCTAACCAAGCTTGCATCATCCAAATCGTCTTTTCTTGTTCTGATATAAAATCACTCATCATTGAATTTGTTCCTTCGTCATTAATTCCCCCAGCTTTCTTAAGAATTTCCCTTTCTATCTTTAACAAATGAGACAATGACGTAACAATTAAATTTACTGCTTTTTCATCGTTTGAAATATTTTTACCTACAACTAACTGATTATTATTTATGTAATCTTCAAAAGTATGCAGTGGTGTTCCGCCAACAGTAAGAACTCTTTCGGCAATTAAATCAATTTTTATTTGGGCATCAGTATATAATTCTTCAAATTTCACATGCAAATCAAAAAAACGTTTGCCCCTAATATTCCAATGAATTCCTCTTAAATTTTGATAATAAACTTGAAAATTAGATAACAAAATATTCAATTCACTAACAATCAATTCTGATTCTTTTACCGGTAATCCTAAAATATTTGTTTTCATAATTTTTATTTTAAGCAAATCTAGATAAGAAAACTGTTGTTTACACTATAAGTTAAATTGATTGTTTTTATATTTGCATCAGATATTACTATAAAAGATGACAATTACTCAATTAAAATATGTTCTGGCTGTAGCCGAACACAAAAATTTTACTCTAGCTGCCGAAAAGTGTTTTGTAACTCAACCTACATTGAGCATGCAAATTCAAAAAATAGAAGAAGAATTAAGTATTCAGATATTCGACAGAACCAAAAAACCCATTCAACTTACTGACATAGGTCAAAAAATTGTAAATCAAGCAAAAAATATAGTCAACGAGGCTGATAGGATTCAGGATATTGTAGAACAACAAAAAGGATTTATTGGTGGCGAATTCAGATTGGGAATTATACCAACCATTATGCCTACGCTCTTGCCAATGTTCCTGAATAATTTTATAAAAAAATATCCTAAAGTAAAACTCATAATCGAAGAGTTAAATACAGAAGAAATTATAATAAAACTAAACAATGGTCACCTCGATGCTGCCATTGCCGCAACTCCTTTGATGGAGGAAAGAATAAAAGAAATTGTATTGTATTACGAGCCTTTTGTAGCGTACATCCCGGAAAGTCACCATCATTTTCAGAAGGATGAAATAGAAGTTTCAGACTTAAACTTAGATGAAATATTGCTATTGCAAGACGGACACTGTTTTCGAGACGGGATTTTAAATTTATGCAAAAATGTAAGTAAAAATGAAACGAGTCGTTTCCAAATTGAAAGCGGAAGTTTTGAAACTCTTATAAAATTAGCCGACGAAGGATTAGGAACAACATTGCTCCCTTATTTACATACCCTAGATTTAAAAGAAACGGACAAATTAAAACTACGCCATTTTAAGGAACCTAAACCTGCCAGAGAGGTCAGCCTCATCTTCCCTAAGAGCGAATTAAAAATACAGATAATTGATGCGCTTCGAAATACAATTGCAGGAGTTGTAAAAGGTGCTATCGTATTTCAAAATGTTCAAATTATAAGTTCACTTCCTAAAAAATAAAAAAAGGAACCGTTTTGCGGTTCCTTTTTTTTTATGAATTTACGATTAGTAAACATTGTTTTAATTCTGGTTTTCCAATTGTAAAATTTAATAACCATTCTCGCAATTGCTCCATTTCGTATGGTAATAATGTTTTGATGGCTTTTTCTAATTCCTTGCAAAAAAGCAATGGATCAAAACTCACTCGTTCTAAAATTGATTTTGTATAATCATACATGATTTTTGACATAGTAAACGTTGATTTTAGTTAGATTTGGATTCTAAAGTGTTGTAAAAATACATTTTTTTTTATTACAACATAACTATTTAACTTAGTTTTAATTTTTTTATTTTTAATTACTAGATTTTGGTCCAAAAAAATTAAAACTCTGAAAACAAACAACTTAAATAGCAAATATTAACTTTTTCTAGCACGAAACATTTCCCTTTTTCCAGGTGGTCCGGCAAGTTTTTCAACAGTAAAGCCCACTTCAATCATACTTCTTTTTACAACTCCTCGAGCGGCATAAGTAACCAGCACACCATTCGCCTTAAGCGCCTTATACATCTTCTCAAAAATAGCAGTACTCCACAATTCAGGTTGTACTCTATACCCAAAAGCATCAAAATAAATCAAATCAAATTTATCAACATCGTCAATTTCTTCAAAAAACTGTTTCCTTTTCGTAAGTGAAAAATCATCTCTTAAATCAATTTTTTCTCCCCAATTACTTTCATGCATTTTATCGAAAATTGCACTTTCTTGACTTGCATTTAATTCTGTGACATAATTCATCAGTAAAACTTCATCTACCGAAATTGGGTAGGCTTCTACTCCAACGTAATCAATTGATTGCTGCATTTTTTTTGACTCCAGCAAAGTAATAAAGGCATTTAAGCCTGTGCCAAATCCTATTTCCAAAATAGAAACATTTCTATTTTTAAATAATGAAAGACCATTTTTAATAAATACATGCTGTGCTTCCTGTATGGCACCATGTTTAGAATGATAACATTCGTCCCATTCTGCTATGTGAATGGTAGTTGAACCATCAAGTGTTTGGATTATTTCTCTTTTCAAAATCGGCTTTTGAGGTTATATTGGATTAAAAGCTACAATGTTTGTCCAAAATTAATCAAAATCTAATACGTTTGCCTCTGAAAAATCTATATTTATTGTATAATCAATAGAAATGGGCATGATTTTTTTGTTTTTTTTAAAATGTAAACAAATCTTAGTTAAATGCTATAATTAATAGTTTTTTGACAAGTCTTTTGTTGATTTTTATTTAATTTTGCAAAGATTAAACTTCAACTTATAAACATCAAGTTTTTTTAAGCTACAGTTTGTCATTTAAAAAAAAAATCAAAAAAACAATATATTACTATGAGTACTACTCAAACTAACAAAATTGAAACAATAAAAGCTTCCTCTACAAAAATAAACGAGGTTGATTTTTCAAACTTAAGCTTTGGTTCTGTTTTTACAGATCATCTATTTGAATGTGATTATAAAAATGGGGAATGGCAAAAACCTGTCATTAAACCTTATGCACCATTTTTGTTAGACCCATCTACAAGAGTTTTTCATTATGGTCAAGCAATTTTTGAAGGTATGAAAGCCTACAAAGACGAGAATGATGACGTTTGGCTTTTTAGACCTGATGAAAACTACAAGCGTTTTAACACCTCTGCAGTAAGAATGGCTATGCCGGAAGTTCCTGAAGAGATATTTATGAGCGGTTTGAATCAATTGTTGCAATTAGATGAAGCTTGGATTAAAAAAGGAAAAGGAAATGCCATGTACATCAGACCATTTATGATTGCAACTGGTACTGGAGTAATTGCTAATCCTTCTAATGACTATAAATTCATGATTATTTTATCGCCTGTGAGTTCTTATTATTCTGGTGATGTAAAAGTACTTATTGCTGAACATTTCAGTAGAGCTGCAAATGGAGGAATAGGAGCTGCAAAAGCTGCCGGAAATTATGCTGCTCAATTTTACCCAACTAATTTAGCAAATAAAGAAGGTTTTCAACAGGTAATTTGGACTGATGATGCTACGCATACCAAACTGGAAGAAGCGGGAACTATGAATGTATTTTTTAGAATAAATGATACATTGCTAACTGCTCCTGTAAGTGAAAGAATTCTTGATGGTGTGACTAGAAAAACACTTATTGATTTAGCAAAAAGTATAGGTATAAATGTAGAAATTCGTTCCGTTTTAGTCTCTGAGCTTGTTGAGGCTGCTAAAAATGGAACTTTGAAAGAAATTTTTGGTGCTGGAACTGCTGCTGTAGTAAGTCCAATTTCTGGATTTTCTTATCAGGATGTTTATTATGAATTGCCAAAAATTGAATTCACAATGGCTTTACAACTAAAAACTAAATTGGAAAACATCCAAAATAAATTAGAAGAAGATACTTTTGAATGGACTGTTAAAGTATAATTCTAAGATTTCATAATTTTAAAAAAGCGATTTTCACTGTGAAAATCGCTTTTTTTATATCATCATCTATGCATCAATAAAACTTTAAACACTTTGCGCTATTCTTCTATTATTTTAGAAAAATCAGGTTTGAAATAATTAGGTCCTTTCATGACTTTTCCATCTTCGCGATAAATAGGTTTACCGTCTTCACCTAACTTACTCATATTACTACGTTGGATTTCGTCAAAAACTGCTTCTATTTTATGTTGCAAACCATGTTCGATAATGGTTCCGCATAGAATATACATCATATCACCCAATGCATCTGCAATTTCTACCAAATCATTATTCTGAACTGCTTCAAGATATTCTTCGTTTTCCTCTTTCATTAAATTGTAACGAAGCGTGTGTTTACTTTCCCCTAAATTAGCTGTAGGAATTTCACTGTGACCTATTTTAAAAGCCGTATGAAATTCTTTAACTGAGTTTATCTGTTTTTGCATCTTTTTATTTTGTTAAATGAAAAGGCAAATTAGCAACTATTTCTAAACTATTAACTAAATTTGCCGGAAATAATTTAAACTATGTTTAGTCAAGGTCAATTAGTGTTTGCAGGCTTGTTTTTAGTTGCATTTATTATCGCAGCAATTTATGCCTATCGAAAAGATATAAAAATACATAAAGAGTTTTATAAAGGAAATTACAAGATTCTAATAGGATTTGGGCTTTTTATTGGGATTTTATTTTTAATAAAAGTATTTTTCAAACGTTAGTATTTTAAACCAAACAAATAATGTCCGCTAAATAGTGGACATTTTAATTTAAAACATTCAACAATAAAGACTTACTAAACTAAATAGCTATACGAATTTAGTTTTTTCTTCAAAAACGGATCAGTTGAACACAATCGAATATCGTAAAGTCTTCTTTAAATTAAAACCAAAAATAAAGTGACAAACATTCTTTATATAGAAAATTATCTATATTTATTTAACACTTTCAGTGACTTGTAAATAAAATCTTTAACTTTACAAAAATTAACAAACCTGTATATTATGAGGATTTTAAAATACTTATTTCTTTTATTATTGCTAAGTTTTGTGGCGCTTTCCATTTTTGTGGCAACTCAAAAAGGAGATTTTACCGTAGAAAGAAGTCAAATCATAAATTCTCCAAAATCTACCGTATTTAATTTTGTTAATGATTATAGAAACTGGGAAGATTTTAGTTCATGGATTGTTGAAGATCCTGAAATGCAAATTACATACCCTAAAAAAACAATTGGCCCTGGAGCTTCCATTTCATGGGAAGGAAAAGAGGGAACTGGAGATATGTTGACCGTTTTTGTAAAAGAAAATGATAGTATTTCTCAAAAAATGAATTATGATGGAACTTCCTCATCTGTTTTTTGGAGATTTAAGGATACTATAGGCGGAACAAAAGTGACATGGAAAACAACCGGAAAAATGAGTTTCACCATGAAAGTTTATACTGCTTTTAATGGGGGAATAAATAAAATTATAGGAGAAACATATGAAAAGAGTTTAGCTAACTTAGACAAAACTCTTGATTTTGAAATAAATACTTATGCGGTAAAAGTAAATGGATTAGTAAAAAAACTTGGAACCTTCTATTTGAGACAAACCTTTACCAGTGAAATTTCAAAAGTCATTAAAAATGGTCAAATCGTATTCCCAAAAATGATTACTTTTTGTGAACAAAATAATATCGAATTAAACGGAAAACCATTTATAATTTATCACACCTATGACACTGTAAGTGGTTTGACCAAATTATCTTTTTGTGTACCAATAAAAAATCAAATCTTAACGAGTTCAGGAAGTGATATTTTAACCGGAAAACTAGAACCATTCGATGCTATTAAAACTACTTTAACCGGGGATTATTCGCATACAAAAAAAGCTTTGGATAAAGCAAAAACATACATTACTACCAATCGAATTGCTGTTGACCCAACATTTTCTCATGTAGAGAATTTCACCATTAGCAAAACAGAAATCAAAAACCCTTCAAAATGGGTTACGGAAATTTATTATCCAATAAAACCTAAAGCAATTCCAGTAATTCCTTCAAAGGCTTTCACTCCAGCTGTTACAAAGACAGCTGAAGCCATAAAAACGCCTGCACCAGTAATAAATAAGGAAGAAGAACAATCTGAATTTTAATATTTTTTGTAGCTGATTAAACCTTTTTAATAAATTCTATTCTAACTCTTAAATAATCGCTTTGCAAGAAGAAAAGGAATTTATAAATCACTTGTTAGACCCTAAAACGCAAAATCAAGCGTTTCAGCAGTTATTGCAGGATTATCAAAGACCGTTATACAATCATATCCGTAACATTGTTTTGAATCACGATGATGCTGATGATGTCTTGCAGAATACTTTTATAAAAATATTTCAAAATGTAAAAAATTTCAAAGGAGAAAGTAAACTTTTTTCATGGATGTATCGCATTGCTACGAATGAAGCCTTGACGTTTTTGAAACAAAAATCAAAAACAAGTGGTATTTCATCCGAAACTTTACAAAACAAAACTATTGATAATCTGGAAGCCGACGTTTTTTTTGACGGAAATGAAATTCAAATAAAATTACAGAAAGCGATTGCATTATTGCCCGAAAAGCAACAATTGGTTTTTAAAATGAAATATTTTCAAGAACTGAAATACGAGGAAATATCGGAAATTCTGGGAACCAGCGTTGGTGGATTAAAAGCATCCTATCATCTTGCCGTTAAAAAAATTGAAGCTTTTGTTTCGACAAATTAAACCTTTTAGCTGTAACACTGTCTAAAGCACATTATGAAAACATTTAAATTAGAGAACGAACCTAAAATTGAAACTGGATTTAAAACTCCAGACCATTATTTTGAAAATTTTTCAATCAAAATGATGGAGCAATTGCCTAAAAACGAGCCAAAAGTAGTTTCTATTTTTCAAAAAAGAAAAACTTTAATTATAATGGCAGCTGCAGTTTTAATACTTGCTCTGATGATTCCAATTTTAAGTCCTTCATCGACAAACACACAAGAATTAGATGCTGCGGCTTTAGAAAATTACATTACGTATCAATCTAATGTAAATCAATATGATTTGATAAGTGTATTAGAGACCGAAGATATTAATAACATAAAAACAGGTATTGTTTTAGGAGATGATGCGATAGAAGATCATTTATCAACAAATTCAAACTTAGAAAATCTTATTTTAGAATAAACCAGACTGTAAAGCTTTCCTTTAAAGCTATAATTAAATAAATAAAAAATGAATCTAAAAAAATTATTACCAATACTATTGCTATTCGTTTCTTTTAACTTTTACGCTCAAGGCGAAAGTATGAAAGAGAAAAAAGAGCAAATAAAAGCTCTAAAAGTAGCTTTTTTCACCACTGAATTAGACTTCACAACTAATGAAGCCGAAAGATTCTGGCCCATCTACAATACCTTTGATGATAAACAGTTTGAACTGAGACATCAAAAAATGAAAACCTACATGAGAAGAATGAATGATGGCTCGCTGGATAAAATAACTGAAAAAGAAGCAAATGCCTTTTTGGCCCAAATAGAAGATACTGAAGAAGAGTTATTTTTATTGCGAAAAAAATTCATGCAAAATGTGAGAACAATTTTACCAGCCGTGAAAATAGTTAAACTTAAAAAAGCAGAAGAAGATTTCAATAGAAAATTGCTGCAACAATATCGTAACAAAGGTCAAAAAAAATAATATTTTTTATTTTTATTAGTTCAAAAAAAATACCCTAAAATCTCATTATAAAGGACTTAGGGTATTTTTAATTATTTAAAACTGATGCGAATCATTTTATTTTGCCCCGCAGCAATTGCCGTATGCTTATCTATAAACCTGATGGTATTAAGAGTGGAGTCAGTAGATAATTGCTTCCATGAATTACCACCATCCGAGGAATAGTATATTCCTGAAAAACCAACCGTTACCAGCCCTTTACCGTTACTTCCAGGAACATATTGTACACAAGAAGCATACCCAAAACCTTGATTTTCTGCTATTAACTTCCATGTTTTTCCACCATCAGTTGTGATTGCTTTATTAGAAAAATTTTGATTTCGCACTTCATAATCTCCTCCGGCTATAAATCCATTTTCAGCATCATAAAAATCTGCCGTGAAAATTCCAGTCATTGATTTCCCCTGCACTATTGGAGTATCATATACTTTCCATGAATTTCCCTTGTCAGGAGAATAAAAAACTCTCGATTTTTTGCCGCCGGAAACAATCCACGTATTATTCCCTTTGATGATAATATTAGTATTGCTTGCCGCAAAAGCTGCTTCTCCATCCATCACTTTTGGTAATTTATTAGACGGGACTTTATTCCATGAATTTCCGCCATCACAAGTGATTATTATATTTAAGCAATCAGCAATTGGGTCTCCCATCGCTATTCCTTCCTTGTCATTCCAAAATTGCATACTATCATAAAACACTTTTTCATGATTTTCCTGATACACTAATTTTGTTTTTTTTCCGTCTTTTGAAATTTGATATAACAAAGCTGGATTTCCAACATTTAGAATAAAAATATGCTTTTTGGTTTTGGCATTACTTCTAAACTCAAGCTTTAAAGAATTTTTGATAATTTTGCTTTCAAATTTTTGATTATTATCCAAATTAAAAAAACCAAATCTTCCTTTATCAGCAGCAAACCAAATTTTATTTGCATCAAATAAAATGGCTCTGATACTTATTTTATCCTGAAATAATGTGTCGACTACAACGGACTTAAATTCAACATAAGCATCGTTTTTTACAGTAAAATCGGCTGTTTTACAGGATATCAAAATATTTGAAATCAATAGAATCAAAAAAAAAGTTCTCATTTTTTACATATTTTATGGCTAATTTACAATTAATAATAACAATAGTAAATAAGCATTAAATTAATTGGCACAGTAATTGGATAATCAAAAAATAAGGATAAACTTAATTCAATTAATTATGAAAACGAAACTACTACTATTGAGTCTATTGACTACTGTTTTCGCAACACAAATACAGGCGCAAGATAGAACATCAGTAAATGCAATGAATAATGAAATCAGTGACAATCTTGATTTAAGAGCTGTTGCTTCTATTTTTGGTGACTCCAGAAATCTACAAGATTTTGAACGTCGCCTGAATGACCCCGAACTACAAATATCAAATTTAGATTTGAATAATGATAATGAGGTAGATTATTTAAGAGTTATTGAAACTGTTGAAAATCGGACTCACGTAATTATAATTCAGTCAGTTATAGATAGAGACGTGTATCAAGATGTCGCTACAATTGACGTTGAAAAAGACAGAAACAATCAAATTCACGTTCAAGTAGTAGGAGATGTATACATGTATGGCCAAAATTATATTTATGAGCCTGTATATTATAACACTCCACTAATTTACGCTTCATTCTGGTCTGCTAATTATCGTCCTTATTATTCTACTTGGAATTGGGGTTATTATCCTTCTTATTATTATGCATGGAATCCGTTCCCAATATTCAGATATAGAAATAATATCAACATTAGTTTGAACATTAACAATAATTACAATTATGTTAATTACAGACGAAGTGAACGTGCAATCGTTCTTTACAGTTCTAGACGTTCAAATGGATATGAAAGACAACACCCAAATTATTCCTTTTCCAGAAGAAATTCTAATGTAACAAACCGTTATGAATTAGACCAAAGAAGAGGTTCAAGAAACGAAGTGGCTAACTCAAACAGAAGAACCGGATCTCAAAGAGATTACTCTCAAAATAGGACTAGTTCATCGAGAGAAGTAACACCACAAAGAGGAAATTCTAGCAGAGATTATTCTCAAAACAGAACTAATCCTTCTAGTCAGGCAACGCCACAAAGAGGAAATTCTCAAAGAGATTACTCTCAAAACAGAACTAATCCTTCTAGTCAGGCAACACCACAAAGAGGGAATTCTCAAAGAGATTACTCTCAAAACAGAAATAATTCTTCTAGTGAGTCAACGCCACAAAGAGGAAATTCTCAAAGAGATTACTCTCAAAACAGAACTAATTCTTCTAGTGAGTCAACGCCACAAAGAGGAAATTCTCAAAGAGATTATTCTCAAAACAGAACTAGTCCTTCTACTCAAGCAGCTCCACAGAGAGGAAATTCTCAAAGAGATTATTCTCAAAACAGAACTAACCCTTCTACTCAAGCAGCTCCACAGAGAGGAAATTCTCAAAGAGATTATTCTCAAAACAGAACCACTCCTTCTACTCAAGCAGCTCCACAAAGAGTAGAATCTCAAAGTAGAGGTAATTCTTCAAGAGAATCAGCTCCACAAAGAAATGAATCTCAAAGAGGTAATTCCTCCAGAAATGACAATAGAAGGTCTTAAAAGATTTCAATAAAAAACATAAAAAAACACGGCTCATACAGCCGTGTTTTTTTTATTGTATAAAAAGCGTTAATTTATTTTAAAAGTGTAAATTTGACCAGTTTTTTAAAATTTTTTTATGAGCACTTCACACAAAGACCTCCATAGTAAATGGACATTAGGTGGATTATTAATTTCATTAGGAATAATTTACGGTGATATTGGAACTTCACCATTATACGTAATGAAAGCCATACTTGGGGATCATATCATTAATGCTGATATTGTTTTAGGCGGAATCTCATGTGTTTTTTGGACACTTACTTTACAAACAACTATAAAGTACGTCATCATTACTCTAAGTGCTGACAATCATGGAGAAGGCGGTATTTTTGCATTATATGCTTTAGTCAAAAAAACAAAAATCCAATGGCTAATAGTTCCCGCAATAATTGGAGGAAGTGCATTACTCGCTGATGGAATTATTACCCCTCCTATCTCAGTTTCTTCTGCAGTTGAGGGAATCAGAACGTATTATCCTGAAATAAATACAATCCCAATAGTTATAGGCATTCTATTTATACTTTTTACCATTCAACAATTTGGAACTAAATTAGTTGGTAAATTTTTTGCGCCAATGATGCTGATTTGGTTTGGAATGCTTGCTGTTTTGGGTATCACACAGATTTCTCAAAATACTGAGGTGTTAAAAGCTATTAATCCGTATTATGCTTATCATTTATTAACTATACATCCGGAAGGTTTTTTTGTTTTAGGTTTCGTATTCCTTTGTACAACTGGTGCTGAAGCATTGTATTCGGACATGGGACATTGTGGACGAAAAAATATTAGAATCAGTTGGATTTTTGTAAAAACAGCTTTAGTACTTAATTATTTTGGGCAAGCCGCTTATTTAATTCATCACGAAGGAGAAACATTACAAAGTTTGGGCGGAAAAAATGGAAATCCGTTTTATCTTATAATGCCAGACTGGTTTCAACCTATAGGAATTATTATAGCTACACTCGCAGCTGTAATAGCATCGCAAGCATTAATTAGTGGTTCATTCACATTGATAAATGAAGCAATGCGATTGAATTTTTGGCCAAAAGTAAAAATTAAATATCCTACTGAATTGAAAGGTCAGTTGTATATTCCATCAATAAACTGGTTATTGTTTTTTGGTTGTGTCGGAATCGTATTGCACTTTGAAGAATCGAGTAATATGGAACATGCTTACGGTCTCGCTATCATATTGTGCATGATTATGACAACTATTTTACTTAATTTTTATTTGATAATGAAAAGAGTGAAATTGTATTTTATAGTACCACTGATTACGATATATTTAGTAATTGAATTTAGTTTCTTGGCAGCAAATATCACTAAGTTTGCTGATGGTGGTTATGTTACTCTTTTCATAGCAATAACTTTAATAAGTATAATGACCATTTGGTATTTAGCCAAAAAAATCAACAAAAGCTACACCAAAATTGTCAAAATTGAAGATTATAAAAAAGTACTCGTTGAGCTAAGTGCTGATTTATCAATACCTAAATATGCGACGCATTTAGTTTATATGACCAATGCCGGAAGAATAGATGAAATAGAAGAAAAAGTAATGTATTCTATTTTACAAAAAAGACCTAAAAGAGCTGATATCTATTGGTTTGTCCATGTGAATATATTGACAGAACCTTATAAAACCGAGTATAAAGTAACCGAAATTGTAAAAGATGATTTGTATAGAGTTGACTTTAATTTAGGTTTTAGAGAACCTACAAAAATAAACTTGATGTTTAAAGAAGTAATTAAAGATATGGTACAAAAAGGAGAAGTAGATATTACCAGCAGATACGAATCTCTAAACAAAAACAATATCATAGGAGACTTCAAATTTGTATTATCTGAAAAATTCCTTTCTAACGACAGTGATTTACGTTGGCATGAGAAAATAATTATGAACTCTTATTTCTTTATCAAAAAACTAAGTTTATCCGAAGAAAGAGCATTTGGACTAGACAGCAGCTCTGTAAAAGTGGAGAAATTTCCAATGGTACTTCATGCCCCTGAGAACATAGGCTTGACAAGAGTAAAATAAGCTTCTTTAGTTTAAAATTATAAAAAAACACTGTTTTAAAAACAGTGTTTTTTTATGCTGAAAAATTAAAAAACAACATTCATTATTAAAAATATAACATTCAATCAATTAATAGTACCTTTGCACCTCAATTATTTAAAATGAGATTACACAGAAATTTAGTTTACACAACAATAGATGCATTAAACGCCATTTTTAACGAAGGCGAATATGCTGATAAAGTGGTAGCAAGATCCTTAAAAAAAGACAAACGTTGGGGAAGCTCAGACAGAAAGTTTGTTGCCGAAACCATCTACGAAATTGTACGTTGGAAAAGATTATACGCAGAAATAGCCGAAGTAAAAGAACCATTTGACAGAGACAATCTTTGGAGAATGTTTTCTGTTTGGGCAATATTAAGAGGATATCCTATTCCGGATTGGCGTCAACTGGAAGGAACTCCAGAACGAAAAATAAAAGGACGTTTTGACGAACTTTCAAAAGTGAGAGCTTTAAAAGAATCTATTCCAGACTGGATGGATGAATTAGGCGTGAAAGAATTAGGAGAAAAAGTTTGGGCAACTGAAATAGCAGCTCAAAACCAACCTGCGAAAGTAATTCTAAGAGTAAATACACTTAAGACAACTAGAGAAGCGCTACGTGCTATTTTGATGGATTTAAACATTGAAACGGAAACGCTGAAAAATCAACCGGATGCTTTGGTACTGAAAGAAAGAGCTAATGTTTTCTTAACTGATGCTTTCAAACAAGGTTTCTTCGAAGTCCAAGATGCTAATTCACAATTAGTGGCTGCTTTCCTTGATGTAAAACCAGGAATGCGTGTTGTGGATACATGTGCTGGTGCAGGTGGAAAAACGTTGCACATTGCTTCATTGATGCAAAATAAAGGACAATTAATTGCAATGGATTTGTATGAAAGCAAATTGAAGCAATTAAAAATCAGAGCTAAAAGAGACGGTGCTTTCAATATTGAATATCGCATTATTGACTCGACAAAAATCATCAAAAAACTACACGAAAAAGCAGACCGTGTTTTAATTGATGCACCATGTAGTGGTTTGGGAGTTTTGAAAAGAAACCCAGATGCTAAATGGAAATTGAAACCGCAATTTATTGATAACATTCGTAAAGTACAATCGGAAGTTTTAGAAAGTTATTCTAAAATTGTAAAACCGGGAGGAAAATTAGTGTACGCTACTTGTTCTATATTACCATCTGAAAATCAAGAACAGGTGAAACGCTTTTTGACAACTGACATTGGTAAACAATTCAATTTTATAAAAGACCAAAAAATATTGGCCTCAGAGTCAGGTTTTGACGGATTTTACATGGCTTTGTTAGAACGTAAAGAAAACTCAGAACAGAAAGAAAAAAGAATACAAAAAGAAATAGAATAGGTTTTAGAGTCTAAAATTTACAAAAAAAGTCCTCGAAATTCGAGGACTTTTTTTTATATCATTATTTTTTCAGCTTAATCTTTTTACAACTTTAAAACATAAACTAAAAAACTTCAAATTTTATATTAATCATTCATTGAGATTAAAAACTCCTCATTATTCTTCGTTTTTTTGAAACGGTCATTAATAAAATCCATCGCTTCCACTGGGTTCATATCCGAAAGGTATTTTCGCATAATCCACATTCTTTGCAATGTTTTTTGATCTAAAAGCATATCGTCACGTCTTGTACTTGAAGATGTCAAATCGATAGCCGGGAAAATACGTTTGTTTGCAATTTTTCTATCTAATTGCAATTCCATATTACCGGTACCTTTAAATTCTTCAAAGATAACTTCGTCCATTTTCGATCCGGTTTCAGTCAATGCAGTAGCGATAATACTCAGTGAACCTCCGTTTTCTACGTTACGGGCAGCTCCGAAGAAACGTTTTGGTTTTTGCAAAGCATTCGCATCCACACCTCCACTTAATACTTTACCTGACGCCGGTTGTACTGTATTATACGCTCTTGCTAAACGCGTAATGGAATCCAATAGAATCACTACATCGTGACCACATTCAACCAATCGTTTTGCTTTTTCAAGAACGATATTCGCAATTTTCACATGCTCTTGTGGTTCTCTGTCAAATGTAGAAGCAATTACTTCACCACGCACACTACGCTGCATATCCGTAACCTCTTCCGGACGCTCATCAATCAATAAAACAATCAAATACACTTCAGGATGATTTGCCGCTATTGCATTGGCAATTTCCTTGAGCAACATCGTTTTACCGGTTTTAGGCTGTGCCACAATCATTCCACGCTGTCCTTTTCCTATTGGCGAAAACAAATCGATAATTCTGGTTGAAATAGTGCTTTGCTTTTCTGCCAATTTAAATTTTTCTGATGGGAAAACTGGAGTTAAATGTTCGAAAGAAACTCTGTCACGAACCACTTGAGGATCGTGTCCGTTTATTTTTAAAACTCTAACTAATGGGAAAAATTTCTCTCCTTCTTTTGGTGGACGAACCACTCCTTTTACGGTATCTCCGGTTTTAAGACCGAACAATCTGATTTGTGAAGTCGATAAATAAATATCATCTGGCGAAGCCAAATAGTTGTAATCTGAAGAACGCAAGAAACCATATCCATCAGGCATCATTTCAAGAACGCCTTCACTTTCTATAATTCCGTCAAATTCAAAATCAGAAGCAGCGAAATTACTTTTCTTATTTTTAAAATTTGGATTTTGATTCCCGTTACCATTCCCATTCCCATTTTGATTTGGGTTTTGGTTAGGATTCTGATTTGGATTTTGCTTATGTAATTGATTTGGATTTATCTTTTTTACTGGAGCAACAGGAGCTTGTGTTTTTTCTTCAGTTGCAGTGTCAGCAACAATCACATTATCTGTATTTGCTTCTTTTACCTCTTCTTTATCCTTTTTTAAAGCAATTTTCTTTTCGTAAGCTGATTTATTAAATTTAATAATTTTGCCTACTTTTTTCTCATTCCCTTCAGCTTCTGGCTTTGTAGCCGATTCTTCTTCTTTTGAAACAGCTTCAATAAGAAGTTCATTTTCAACTGGAGCACTTTTTTCAGCAACAACTTCTTCTTTTTCAAAAAGAGAATTTGGTACCGCTTTTTGAATTGCTGCTTTTTTTACAGGAACTATTCTAACTCTTTTAGGTTTATCATCATCAAGGTTATTTTCTTTTTTTGTCTCTGATGCAGAATCAACACTTGCCACTTGATGCTCTAAAATTTGACTGATTAATGTCTCTTTCTTTACACCGTTAACTTTTATGGTTTTAGCTGATTTAGCTATTTCTTGAAGCTCAGAAAGCTTCATTTCTTTTAATGCAGAAATATCAAACATGAATGTTCTATGAGTTTAATTAATTTTTGGAAAATAATGTAAAAGATAGGTAGTGAACTTTATTTTGAATCAACCGCAGTATGAAGTGCTTACGGTATTATGATGCAATAATACGAATAAAATTTAATCAGACAATAGTATTTATTAAAAAGAAAATATATTTTTGTAAAAGATATTTAACAAATGATACAAAGAATTCAAACCATATATTTACTACTTGCTTTTGTAGTTACAGGCATCTTACTATTTTTTATTCCGTTATGGACAATGAAAGATGGAAAAGACTTTTATTTCATGCAAAGCCAAGTGTATACCATAATACTGGGATTGAGTACTACACTGACTTTGTTAAGTATTGTTTCCTATAAAAAAAGACAAAATCAATTTGTTATTGGCAGATTGAATATCATATTAAATTTGATTTTATTAGGATTGTTTGTATATCGTTCACTAAATCTATCTGGAGAAACACCTGCTGTTTCAGAGAAAGGTATTGGGATGTTTCTACCTGTAGTTGCTATCGTGTTATTAGTCTTGGCTAATAAAGCTATCAAAAAGGATGAAGATCTTGTAAAATCTGTGGACAGATTGAGGTAAACCTATAAACTTTAGTTTATTAGTGCGAAGGAAACCCGAATGTAACAATTCGGGTTTTTTTGTGTCTAATCTTTTTATTTTAGTTAAAAAAACGAATAAAAATCTTATAAAATGATATTCTCCTATTTTTTTTATAAATTTGAAAATAGTAAATCCAATATGCTACAAAAAATTAGAATCCACCTTGCTGATGACCATCAAATACTTATTGATGGTATTCGCACCTTGCTCCATACCCTTCCTGATGTTGAAGTAGTTGGATTCTCTCTCAACGGAGACACAATTTTCTATGAAGTCTCCGAAAATAAAGCCGACATTCTTATTTTAGATATTAACATGCCTAAAAAAGATGGAATCGAAGTCATTAAGGAATTTGCCGAGAAAGGATTTCCTTGTAAAATTATTGTTTTATCCAGTTACGATGATTTAAGAATAATAAAGGAAGTAATGAAATTAGGCAGTAGTGGTTATTTGACAAAAAAATGTGCCGGTGAAAATATCGTTGAAGCGATTCAGGCAGTATCCAGAGGTGAAGAATATTTTTGCAAATCAGTGCGAGAAAAAATATTTAATACTGTCACAAAAGACAATGTGAAATTAATCAAAAATGAGTCTACCTTAAATTCTATTTTAACTGATCGTGAATTAGAAATCATAACATTAATATCACTTGAATACAGTGGTAAAGAAATTAGTGATCAACTGTTTATCAGTATGAATACCGTTGAAACCCATCGAAAAAACATAATGAAAAAGCTAGGCGCCAAAAACTCAATAAGTCTGGTTAAATATGCTATAAAAAACAAATTAATCAAATCTTGAGTTGTCAATCTTTAATACAATTTACTTTTAACAAAAAACAGAATAATTAAAGTATCTATGCCGTACAAACAAATTGCTATAGTATTGATTTTACTATTTAATTTCTCTGGAATTACTGTTTTTGCATATAAAAAATCACCCAATAAGAAAGAAGTTACACAACTTGCAAAAGAAGCTAGTGAGCTTATGAGAGCAGGTAATTTTGAAAAGTCATTAATAAAATCAAGACTTGCATTAGCAGACGCTATTGCCTTGAAAGATGACAATCTAATTGCCACAACTTACAACACAATTGCTGCAAATTTTGATCAATTATCTGAATACGACAAGGCCTTTTTTTATTACAATAAAGGATTAACCTATGCCAATAAAACTAATAATGATGTTTTAAAAAATTGGATTAATAATAATTTGGGAAACATTTATTGCTTTGACAAAAAACAATATGAAAAAGGAATTTACTACTACAAAAAATCACTGCAATACAGCACAAAAATTCATGATTCAGCTCAAATAGTTTTCACTAAACTCAATATTACTTGGGCCTATTTTGACATTGGCCGTTATGAAGAGGGTTTTCCCCATTTAAAATACATCAACAAACACCATAAAAAACATGGTGATGAATCGACCATTGTTGCCCTGAATATGCTAAATGGGATGTATCATAGCTATAAAAATGACCCCAAAAAGGCATCGTTTTTTTTTCAAAATGCCATTAAATTAGGAACTGAAGGAAATGAAAAATCAGATTTATCGTATTCGCATCATGAGTTTTCTAAATTTTTATTAAAAAATGGAGATTATGAAAATGCGTATAAAAATCTGGCAATTTACAATGACCTAACGATTCAATTAAACAATGAAGAAAAGCTTAACAAAGCAAATGTTGCCGGAATAAATCTTGAAATTGACGAGTATAAAAGAGAAATCGATAAAATAGGAAACGAGTACAAAACCAAAGAATATTTACTAATACAAGAGCAATCCAGAAACAAAAAAATTGTGATTGTAATAATTATTATTTTATTATTTTTCTTTTTCCTTTTTTACATTTTCTCAGAAAACTCTAAGCTTAAACAAAAAAATAAAATCAAAGACATACAAAGTCAACTACAGCAAAACACAATCAACGCCTCCATCAACGGGCAAGAATTAGAACGAAAAAAAATCGCTTCATTTTTACATGATAACATCAGTGCTTTACTATCCTCAGCAGGTTTACACCTGAATGCGTTTACCTCTCAGAACCCCATTATTACAGAAGAAATTATAAAAACTAAAGCCATATTAGAGGAAGCGCATGATCAAATAAGAGATTTATCCCATGAATTGATGCCAACTCTTTTAGCTCGTTTTGGTTTATTTTACGCATTAGAAGATTTATGCGAAAAAAATTCAAACTCAGTAATTCATTTTAACTACTCCATTGTTGTACCTACAAAAACACGTTACAATGAAGATTTTGAAATGAAAATGTATTTTATCACAATGGAATTACTAAACAATATTATAAAACACAGTCGCGCCACTCAGGCTAATCTAACTATTCAAGAAAACAATAAATCACTCCAAATCAAAATCGAGGATAACGGTAAAGGATTTGACACCAATAAATTTTACATACTGGAAGGTTTTGGAATCAACCAAATCAAAGCCCGAATAAATAACCTAAAAGGAACTATCTCAATAAATTCAAAGCTTAATTCAGGAACAACTGTGGCTATTGAAGTTCCTATTACCTATCAGAAAAAAACAACTACATCCGTTTTTCCATCTCAATAATTTCCATATCCTTAATTTTATCTCCTTCAATCACAAATCTCAACATGGTGCGTACTTGATGAAAACCACTTTTTCCAGCAGCTCCAGGATTCATGTGCAATAAATTATGTTTTTTATCAAAAATGACTTTCAGGATGTGAGAATGTCCGCAAATAAATAATTTTGGAGGATTTGATTCCATTTCCGCTTTAATATTCGGATTGTATTTTCCTGGATAACCGCCAATATGCGTAATCCAAACATCCACTCCTTCACACATAAAACGGTTGTGCAACGGAAATTCTAGTCTGGCTGTAGCATCGTCAATATTTCCATACACGCAACGCAACGGTTTTAGCTTTTTTATCGCATCCGTAACAGCCAAATCACCTATATCGCCCGCATGCCAAACCTCGTCAGCCTGATCCACGTATTTCAAAATCGTGTCATCAATATGACTGTGTGTATCAGAAAGCAAGAGTATTTTTTTCAAAGTATTTTTTTTAGGAGCAATTTGCTTCGCCAGTTCGCTTCGCTCGTGTCCTGCTATCCGTTACAATCTTTATTATTTTAAAGAAAAACAATAAAGGATTTTCACTTTTATCAGGGCTAGGATTTTGCGGTAAAAATAAACATTCGAATTCCAAATAAAAAATGAAATCGAAACTTAACAAAGTTTGCACCAATGCGACTTCGTGGCAAAAAAATTAATAAGTATCTTTGTGGCTTCAAAAAAATTCACTTGAGATATTTCATCAAATTAGCATACAACGGAACCCATTATCACGGCTGGCAATACCAACCCAATGCTGCTTCTGTCCAGGAAACAATGAACAAAGCGTTTTCGGTGCTATTGAATACAACCATCAATCTTATGGGAGCCGGAAGAACAGACACTGGAGTTCATGCCAAAGAGATGTATGCTCATTTTGATTTTGAAAACTCGTTTGACATACCAAGTTTAGTACACAAACTCAACTCTTACTTGCCCAAAGACATTGTTGTTTATGACATTATACCGGTTCACGATGAAGCACATACTCGTTTTGATGCTACAAAAAGAACCTACGAATACCACATCAATACGTTCAAAGATGTTTTTTTGCAAGAGCAAAGTTGGTATTTTCATCAAAAATTAGATATTGATATGATGAATGAAGCAGCTCGAATACTATTCAATCACACTGATTTTCAGTGTTTTTCAAAAGTTAACACTGATGTAAATACTTTTGACTGTACCATTTTTGAAGCCTATTGGAAGCAAGAAAACGGCAATCTAATTTTTACCATTTCGGCCAATCGTTTTTTACGAAATATGGTGCGTGCCATTGTGGGAACATTAGTAAACATAGGATTACACAAAATTACACTGGCAGATTTTACCGCCATCATAGAAAGTAAAAACCGAGATAAAGCTGGTTTTTCGGTTCCGGCGCATGGTTTGTATTTAACCAAAATAGAATACGATTATTTATAGCTTCAGGCTGTAAGCTTTACGCATTATGCCTAAAGCCTAAAGCATAAGGCTTAAAGAAAAATTATGAAAGCAAAAGCATTTGATACCCGATTATTCAAACGAATATTAAAATTCACCAAACCCTATCAATGGCGGTTTAATGGTGTAATTATTTTCGCCATTTCACTATCGATTTTTGCGGCATTGCGTCCGTATTTATTGAAACAAACTGTTGATGGTTACATTGCAACCCAGGATCAACAAGGATTATTGATGTATGTAATCTTGATGGGAATCGTACTTTTACTGGAGGTATTCTCTCAGTTTTACTTTGTCTATTGGGCAAACTGGCTCGGTCAAGACATTGTAAAAGACATTCGGACAAAACTGTTTCAACATATTCTAAGTTTCCGAATGAAATATTTTGATCACGTTCCTGTGGGCCAACTCGTGACACGTTCGGTTTCGGATATTGAATCCATTGCCCGAATTTTCAGTCAGGGATTATTCATGATTATTAGTGACTTAATGAAAATGGTTGTCGTATTGGCTTTTATGTTTTACATGAACTGGACCTTGACTTGGATTGTGATTGTGGCGATGCCAATTCTGGTTTTCTTCACCCGAATTTTCCAAAAGAAAATGCAAGTCGCTTTCGAAGAAGTACGTACACAAATTGCAAATATGAACTCCTTTGTGCAGGAACGCGTAACAGGAATGAAGATTGTCCAACTTTTTAATCGTGAAAAAATTGAGTACGAAAAATTCAAAAGTATCAACGACAAGCACAAAAAAGCGTGGATAAAAACCATTCTTTACAACTCCATCTTCTTCCCTATTGCGGATATAATTTCGTCTTTAACGCTTGGTTTTATTGTGTTATATGGAGGAATCAAGATATTAAACGGCGATAATTTTACCACTTTTGGAGATTTATTTTCATACACCATGTTCATTGGAATGTTATTCAATCCGCTGCGTCAAATTGCGGATAAATTCAACGAGATGCAACTGGGAATGATTGCGGCGAACCGTGTTTTTGACATTTTGGATACCGAAGATCAAATTCAGGATACCGGAACTATCGAAGCTCCGATTTTTAAAGGAGATATCAAGTTCAAAAAAGTTCGTTTTGGATATATTCCGGATGAAGAAGTGATAAAAGGAATCGATTTAGAGGTGAGTGCGGGTCAAACCATTGCTATTGTAGGCTCTACAGGTGCCGGAAAATCTACGATTATCAATTTGCTGAATCGTTTTTACGAAATCAACAGCGGTTCTATTTATATTGACAATCACAATATTGAGAACTATACTTTGGATTCTTTACGCAAACAAATTGCGGTTGTTTTACAGGATGTTTTCCTTTTTGCAGATACTATTTTCAACAACATCACCTTGAATAATTCTGAGATTAGTCGTGAACAGGTTTTGGCTGCAGCCAAAAAAATTGGCGTACACGAATTCATCATGAGTTTACCTGATAATTATGATTTTGATGTGAAGGAACGCGGCGTTATGCTTTCTTCCGGTCAGCGCCAGTTGATTGCTTTCTTGAGAGCGTATGTGAGCAATCCAAGTATTTTGATTCTGGACGAAGCCACTTCATCGATTGATACATATTCTGAAGAATTGATCCAGCGCGCTACGGAAACAATTACCAAAGGTAGAACATCAATTGTTATTGCGCACCGCTTAGCAACGATTGTCAATGCTGATAAAATTGTAGTAATGGACAAAGGACTGATTGTAGAACAAGGAACACACCAAGAATTAATCAACCGCGAAAGTGGGTATTACAAGAATTTGTATGATTCCCAGTTTTCGGTAGCAAATTAATTTTTTAAACCGCAAAGAGCGCTAAGTTTTCGCAAAGGACGCAAATATTTAATTAAAGAGTTTGAGGAGCGGGAATTTCTGAAAAATGGTTAGTTTGCCACTTTATTACTTTGAAACTTTCTCAAAACAGAATAAATCCTTAAATTCGCCCAAATAATTAAACAAGAGAAACACACAAAATAAAATGAATTTTTACGAATTCATTTTACCAATAAAAAACAAATAAAAAACTTTGAAATGACACGAGGCCTTGCCGACTGCATTTTGTACAAATAACAAATAAACAAGCACAAAATGAAATACGATATTATAGTTTTAGGAAGTGGTCCAGGTGGTTATGTTACAGCTATTAGAGCATCACAATTAGGCTTTAAAGTAGCCGTAATAGAAAAAGAAAACTTAGGCGGTGTATGCTTGAACTGGGGTTGTATCCCAACAAAAGCGTTACTAAAATCAGCTCAGGTTTTTGATTATCTAAAACACGCTTCTGATTATGGATTGACTGTTTCATCATTCGATAAAGACTTCCCTGCTGTTGTACAACGCAGCCGTTCAGTAGCTGACGGAATGAGCAAAGGTGTTCAATTCTTAATGAAAAAAAATAAAATTGATGTAATTGATGGTTTTGGAAAATTAAAACCAGGAAAGAAAATTGATGTTACGGACAAAGACAATAAAGTTACGGAATACAGTGCGGATCATATTATTATCGCTACTGGAGCACGTTCTCGTGAGTTGCCAAACTTGCCTCAAGATGGTGTAAAAGTTATTGGCTACAGACAAGCAATGACATTACCAACACAACCAAAATCAATGATTATCGTGGGTTCTGGAGCGATTGGAGTTGAATTTGCACATTTCTACAACTCAATGGGAACTGATGTTACCATTGTAGAATTTATGCCAAATGTAGTTCCTGTTGAAGACGAAGACATTTCGAAACAAATGGAGCGTTCTTTGAAAAAAGCTGGTATCAAAATCATGACAAATTCTTCAGTAGAAAGAATTGATACTACTGGAGCAGGTGTTAAAGCATTTGTAAAAACGGCAAAAGGAGAAGAAGTGTTAGAAGCGGAAATTTTACTTTCGGCTGTTGGAATCAAAACCAACATTGAAAACATCGGATTAGAAGAAGTAGGAATTGCTACTGACAAAGATAAAATTTTAGTAAACGCTTACAACCAAACGAACATTCCAGGTTATTACGCTATTGGTGATATAACGCCAGGACAAGCATTAGCGCACGTAGCTTCTGCGGAAGGAATTAACTGTGTGGAGAAAATTGCAGGATTGCATGTAGAACCTATCGATTACGGAAACGTTCCGGGTTGTACGTATGCAACTCCAGAAATTGCTTCGGTAGGTTTGACTGAAAAACAAGCTAAAGAAAAAGGATACGAATTGAAAATTGGAAAATTCCCGTTCTCAGCGTCAGGAAAAGCGAAAGCTGCCGGAACTCCGGATGGTTTTGTAAAAGTAATTTTTGATGCTAAATACGGAGAATGGTTAGGATGTCATATGATTGGTGCCGGAGTTACAGATATGATTGCTGAGGCAGTTGTAGCGCGTAAACTGGAAACTACAGGACATGAAATCCTAAAATCAATTCACCCGCACCCAACCATGAGTGAAGCCGTTATGGAAGCCGTGGCGGATGCGTATGGTGAGGTGATCCATTTGTAGATCTCAGAATTTAGAATAAAGATTTCTGATTAAATATTAATCCGATTTGTGAAAGCAAATCGGATTTTTTTATGGAAACATTTCCAACACAAAGCATCCATTTTGTGGGAATTTAACATATTAACATTTATTTACAAAGCAGGGTTATGAACCTATTCAATTCTGCTTTATATTTGTATTTCGAGCCATTTTTCTCGTTTAATTCTGATTTTATTCCATTATAAATGAATACTGAAACCAACCGTTTTTCGAATACACTACACGAAAACCAAAATAAAAATTGGGTAAGAGCCATCGATTCTTCTAAAATTATCAATTGGATTGATGATTTATTCAAAATATTATTTCCCGAAAAAGCTTTGGAAACCATTCAAATCGAATTGCTTTTGGACCAAAATAAAGCCAACTTTATTGCCATTCTTTCGGAGATTGTAAAAGACAAATCAGCCAATGAAATCTTAGATGATGCTGAATCATTTTACACCGCGCTTCCGGAATTGTATAATTCGATGCAAAAAGATGCTCAGGCTATTCTGGATACAGATCCTGCCGCTGATTGCATTCAGGAAATTATCAATTCCTATCCCGGTTTTTTTGCCATAGAAGTCTATCGCATTGCTAATGCTATTGCCTCCCGAACAACGTGTTTGTTGCCGCGAATTCTTACCGAATATGCCCACAGCAAAACCGGAATCGACATTCACCCCAGTGCCTCCATTGACGTTCCTTTTATGATTGATCATGGAACCGGAATAGTCATTGGCGAGACCACAACCATAGGAAAACATGTGAGTATATATCAAGGAGTCACTTTGGGAGCCTTGCAAGTTGAGAAAAGCATGCAGGAAAAAAAACGCCACCCTACCGTAGAAGATCACGTGATTATTTATGCTAATGCCACTATTTTGGGCGGAAGTACCATTATAGGAAATCACAGTATTGTAGGCGGAAACACGTTTATCACTAAGAGTGTGAATCCATACTCATTTGTGATGCAATCCAATAAAAATACGGTTTTAAACCAGCAGGAAACAAAAGATATTAATTTTTTCTCCATATAAATAATGACAAAATACAACAATATACTCGAAACAATAGGCAACACGCCACACGTAAAAATTAATCGGTTATTTGGTGCCAACCACAATGTTTGGATCAAACTGGAACGTGCGAATCCCGGAGCCAGTATCAAGGACAGAATCGCTCTTGCCATGATTGAAGACGCCGAAGCAAAAGGATTATTGAAAGCTGGAGGCACTATTATTGAAGCCACTTCCGGGAATACAGGAATTGGACTTGCAATGGTTGCAGCCGTAAAAGGCTATAAATTAATACTGGTAATGCCAGAATCGATGTCGATAGAAAGACGCCGACTCATGAGCCTTTATGGTGCTGAATTTGTCTTGACGCCTCGCGAAAAAGGAATGAAAGGCGCGCTAGAAAAAGCACAGAAATTAGTTACCGAAATGCCAAATGCCTGGTCACCGCTTCAGTTTGAAAATCCTGCCAATATCGAAATTCATAAAACAACCACCGCAAAGGAAATCATAAATGCATTCCCTGATGGGCTGGACTATTTAATTACCGGCGTAGGAACCGGTGGTCACATCACCGGTTGTGCCGAGATATTGAAACAACATTTCCCTAACCTAAAAGTGTATGCTGTAGAACCCGAAGCTTCACCTGTTATCAGTGGTGGTACACCGGCTCCCCACCCTATTCAAGGAATTGGAGCTGGATTCATCCCTACTAATTTGCACACGGATCTACTGGACGGAACCATCCAAGTAAGCAAAGACGAAGCATTTGCATACGCCCAAAGAGCCGCCAAAGAAGAAGGTATGTTCATAGGAATATCCTCCGGTGCATCACTCGCTGCAGTAGCCAAAAAACTTTCCGAAATCCCTGAAAATGCTAAAGTCCTGACTTTTTGTTACGACACGGGTGAACATTATTTAAGCATCGAAGGCTTATTTGTTTAAACAGAAATCCTTTTAAATACAAACCGATTTGTGAAAACAAGTCGGTTTTTTTATGGCGTTTATTTTTTTGGCGTGTCCTTGTTGCAGTGCTATTGTATAAATTACTTTGTTTAGTCCTGCAACAAGGTCAGGCTGTGCGCTACAAACGAAGTTCACTGAACTCCGCTAAAAATTAAAAAAATTGTGAAGTAATCTTTTATTGCGCTACACTTCATAAAAGGATTTTCACTACCTTCCTTCACGCAAAACGTGCAAGCTAAAACCTTTAGCATTTATACGAACCATCTCACAATTAAAATTAATAAGAAACATTTGCAACTATTGAAGATGATGCGCTTGAAGAATGTGAGACTTCAAGATAGAAAAAATCACAGGAGAATGGAAATTAGTGGGGCAATTGATACATGTTTACAGATTAGAATAGTGTATGATTGACCTAATGCACTAATTGATAATTTCGAAAAAAACTCTTTAGAATTTCATTCAGCGTAAGCTTTAAACGTGTTATAATTTTAAAAATAGCCCGACTCGTGTGTGCAGAAAACATTGATTTACTTGTAAAAAAGTAAAGTTTTTTAACGATAAATATATAAAACTATAATTCATCTTTTAACAAATAAAGCTTTTTAAAGTACTACTTTTTAATTAAAAGGCGTTTCACTCTAACGGACAATTCATTTGGAGTGAAAGGTTTTGTCATGAAATCATCTGCGCCAAGTTCAAAAGCTTCCAATACTGTTTTCTCTAATCCAACAGCCGAAAGTATAATAATTGGTATATTTAGTTGCAGTTCGATTTTCACTTTTCTTACGATATCCAATCCCGATATAAAGGGCATCATTATATCAGAAATTATTAAATCTGGATTTTCTGAAACTATTTTGTCTAAAGCAACTTGACCGTTTATACATAGAATCACGTGATATCCTTCTTTAACCAATCTGAATTCCATGGTTTTCAGCATCATCTCGTCATCCTCAGCAATTAATATCTTCTTCATAAAAGTGGTTTCATACGTTTAAAATTTAAAAAAAATTGGATTAGCAATTTCTGATCGCAAAAAAATAAGAATCAAGATATAATTTAATATTCTTCCACAAACTCAAGCTCGGTGATAGCTAACTGGCAAACTTTATTTAAATAAACAACTTCGTCTCTTCTTTTCTGGCTCAAGGGATTTGTCTCAATTTCATTTTCAATAATTTTTATACTTTCTGAAGCCTTGCTAATACCCAATAAACTTATGGACGATTTTAGCTTATGAATTTCTTCTCTCAACGTTTTTATATCATCATCTTTATTTGATTTCAAAATAATTTCTATAGATTCCGGTGTGTTTTCTAAAAAAATAGCAACCATATTTTTAATAAAACTCTGATCTCCTTCCGCAAAATCTTTTAAATATTTAAAATTAAATAGTGTCTCTCCTGTCGCCACTTCATTTGGTGTTTTAGAAGATGCTGTATAAAATCCTTTATTTAAATTTAAATTATTATATAATTTCTCCAATAACACGTTGAAATCATAGGGCTTAGACAAATAGTCGTTCATTCCATTTTGCAAACATCTTTTCTCTTCTCCCAATGTAGCA
The DNA here is from genome assembly GCF_048286755.1 of Flavobacterium labens. Lineage (NCBI taxonomy): Bacteria > Pseudomonadati > Bacteroidota > Flavobacteriia > Flavobacteriales > Flavobacteriaceae > Flavobacterium > Flavobacterium labens. The sequence goes on from NZ_JBLVPL010000004.1 coordinate 89,654, forward strand.
TGCGCCGTCAAAGCGATAATAGGAACATTAGATTTATACCCCATTTGAGTCCGAATATAATGTGTGAGCTCTATCCCATCCATTTCCGGCATTTGAATGTCCATCAAAATAATATCATAATCGGTATTCGTGATCTTTTCAATCGCTATTTTTCCGTTATTGGCAATATCAATTTGTTTGTCCCATTTTCCAAAAACTTTCATCGCAAGAAGCTGATTCAATTCATTATCTTCCACTAAAAGTATTTTTAACGCCTTCAAGAAATCAGGATTGATTACCGTATTTTTTAATTTAGTGAGATTGCTTGTTGCTGTTTGTGCCTTTTTATACTGCAATGAAAAAGAAAACTCACTTCCTTCTGCAACAACACTTTCTGCATTAATTTTTCCACCTTGCAACTCAACCAGTTTTCTCGTTATGGTTAGACCAAGTCCAGTTCCACCATATTTTCGGGTAGTTTCGTTTGAGGCCTGATTGAAACTTTCAAATATCGAATCTATTTTATCTTTTGCAATACCGATTCCGGTATCGATTACTGAAAATTTAATAAAAGAATCGGTTTCGGTTTCGCGCATTTCAGTAACGACTACTTCCACATATCCTTTTTCGGTGAATTTTAAAGCATTCCCAACCAAATTCACTAAAATTTGAGATAGCTTTGTAGGATCTCCAATTAAATTATCATTTATATCCGGATCAATATCGTATAATAATTTTATTTTTTTCTCTTTTGCATTAGGAGACAGCAATTCAATCACATAATTCACTGTTTTTGACAAAGAAAAATTTACAGCTTCAAAAGTCATTTTATTTGCTTCAATTTTCGAGAAGTCAAGAATATCATTAATAATATACATCAAATTATGGCTAGCTTTTTTTATTGCTTCCACGCTTTGTTTTTGGTCATTATCTAGATTTGTACTTTCAAGAATTTTTGCAAATCCAATGATTCCATTCATAGGAGTCCGAATTTCATGGCTCATATTAGTAAGAAACTGCTCTTTTACAACAACTGCTTTTTCTGCTAATTCTTTTGCTTTTATTAATTCTGCTTCTGTACGTTTTTGTTCACTGATATCTTGAATGGTTCCCAAAATTTTATACGGTGTATCATTTTCGTCATTCACACACTTGATGAATTCATTGATATATTTTACCGTTCCTTTTTTACTTGTGATGCTATGATGAAACTGTACTTCTGCATTTGTGTTAATAACATGGTTCAGATTGTTTTCAAAAAGAGCTAAATCTTCAGCATCAGTAAAACAAGATTTAAAAAAATTAACTGAAGCAATTTCTTCGTTTTCCATTTCGAAAATAGTAAAGAATTCATCAGAAAAATAGGCCTCATTAGTGCTTAAATTAATTTCCCAGCTTCCTATTTTGGCTAATTTTTGCGCTTCCAGAAGTCGGTTAGCATTTACCTTCAACGCTAATTCAGTATCTTTTCGGAGTTTTATACTTTCATGTAATTTGATTGCATTTCTAATACTTTGGGAAACACCATCAGGAGTCAATAGGGTTTTTGGGATATAATCCGAAGCACCGCTTAGTATGGCCTGACTGGCAATTTTTTCGTCACCTTGTGAGGTTACAAAAATTATAGGTGTTTCAATTCCTGCAGTTCTTACTTTTTTCAAAAAAGAAATTCCATCCGTATCCGGCATCAAATAATCTAAAAAGATTAAGTCATAATACATTGATTCAATCTTTTCCATGCCTTCTTTTGCAGAAAACACACTGTCTACCTCAGCAATCATTCCAGATTGAGATATCGAACGGCTGATTGTAATAGAGTCGATTTTATCATCATCGATTATTAAAATTTTTAAAATAAGGGCCATAATGTGCTGTTATTTTTGACTTGAAAATTCGATGATATTCCAATAATCATTCAATACCGAAAGAGAATAATTCAATTTATCGCTTTCAAATGACAATGGAATGTAACCGGCAATATTCAGGTTCAAAGCTGCTGCTTTATTAATATCTTCATCCGAGTCTGTAATTACAAAGATTAAAATCGATTTCAGATCCGGATGATTTCGTATTGCATTCAATAAATTTATTCCTTTTTTCTTTGTTCTGTTCACATCAATAAGTACGATTTTAGGAACAGGATTTATTTTATGAGATCCATCTAACATTAACCATGCCTCATTTTCGTTTTCTGCTGAAAATAAAGTATGCTTACAATCAATTTCTAAAAAAGACTTTTTGATATTTTCAATTGTGGTCTTTCTATTATCTACCAGCAAGATGTTTGCGTTTCCCATAACCTAAATAATTTAAATAAATTACATTTCACATAATTGCCAGAAATTTTTGAGCGTTGCGACTGAAGTCAAGAATTTTTCGAAAGAAAGCGGTTTAAGAATATATCCGGCGACATTCAAATTATAAGCATTAATCTTGTCACTGTCCTCGTTTGAAGTGGTCATTACAAAAACCGATATATTTTTAAGTTTCTCGTTTTGCCTCATAATTTTCAGAAACTCGATTCCATTCATTTTTGGCATATTAATATCCAAAATAATGATTTTAGGCAAAGGAATTATCTTATCGTCGAGCATTTCAAGGGCTTCCACTCCATTTCCTGCAACAAAAAGCGGATTCATAATATTGTTTTTAGAGAATGCTCTTTTTACATTCATCACGTCTACTTCATCGTCTTCGACTAATAAAATATTTACCAATTTTTGGTTCATAATATTAATTTTTTAATTTTATTGTTTTGGGCCAATTTATTGTAAAAACTGAACCGCTGCTTAATCCCGGTGCATATTCTAATTTCCCCGCCACTAATTTCATGATTTTACAACTGATGGCTAATCCGGCTCCAGTTGTATCCACTTTATCTTTAGAATTAACGGTATAAAAAATAGAGAAAATTTTATGAATTGCCTCTTCCGGTATTCCCGGTCCGTTATCGCAGATTTTTATTTCATAATCATTCTCATTTTCGCTTACGTCAACAAATACTTTCCTGTTCTCTTCATGATTAAACCGTACGGCATTATCAAGCACACTCATTATTACTTTTTGCATTTTCAATCCTAAAGTAATACAATTCTCCTTACGCAAATCAGCCTTAAAATGAAAATCTACATTTGCTGTATTGTCAAATAAAGCAATACAACTGGAAATCATTTTAGGAATATTCACTTCATAAAATTCTAATTCTGTTCGTTCAACCCGCGAAAGTTCAAGTAAGGCATTCATCATGTTCTCAAGACGGTTTACCCTATTTTTCAACAGTCCTAAGTTAGTTAAAACATCTTGATTTACATCACTTCCCAAATCTTCTTCAATCCAGGTAGTTATATTTGATATCGCTCTCATTGGCGACTTTATATCGTGTGAAACAATATAAATAAACTCTTCAAATTCTTTTTTAAGTGTTACCAATTCTTCTTGGCACTTTTTTTCAGATTCCTCCATTTTAATCTATTTAGGCACGGTGAAAATGAAACTACACCCTTTATTTTGTTCAGATTCAATATGAATAGTTCCTCCTATTTCTTCAATAATTTTTTTGACAATAGATAATCCAATTCCGGTACTCTCTTTTACATCGCGCGCTTCAATGGTTTGAAAAACTTTAAATACTTTTTCATGGTACTCTTCCTCAATCCCTGGACCGTTGTCTTTTATACTAAATTGGTGAAAACCGGGTACCGATTTATAACGACATCCTATCTTCCCCAAAGGTTTATCATTGTATTTTACTGCATTACTAATCAAATTACTAAAAACCTGTTGCAATAGTATTCCTTGAGATACAATAACCGGAAGGTTTTCGTCAATAGTAACTTCAAACCCTTCCACTGGAACAATCGAATCTACGATTTGACTTAGCATTAGTTTCAAATCAATAGTTTCTTTCTCAATTTCAACCCGTCCAATACGCGAATAATCTAAAACTCCATTGATTAAATTTTCCATTCGCATCACACGACCGCGCAATAAATCAAAGTTAGCGCTTACATCTTCTGGCATATCTGGCATATCTTCAACAATCCATTCCGAAAGATTATTGATTGCCCTGAGCGGAGCCTTCAAATCATGTGACACTACGTATGCAAACTGATCGAGTTCTTTATTTGTTTTCCCAAGATTTAATAATGCTACTTTTAAGTTTTCTTCGGCACTTTTCTGATCGGTAATGTCCGCACTTATAGCAATATATTGATACGGCTTTCCTTTTTCATCTAAGAATGGCACAATGGTTGTTTTTTCCCAATAATATGTTCCGTCCTTAGCTAAATTTCTAATTTCTCCTTTCCATATATTTCCGTTGATAATTGTTTCATATATCGTACTGGTAAAATCCGGTGAAAGGTTACCTGAAATTATTCTTTGGTCTTTTCCTACCAATTCCTCTTTTGTATACTTAGAAATAGTACAAAAATTATCATTTACAAATGAAAATACCCCGTTTTTATTTGTAATAGACACAATTGAAGATTCATCTAATGCGGATCTGATGTCATTGATTTCTTTTGCTTTTTCAGCAATTTTTTGCTCTGCAAGTGTTTTTTCAGTAACATCCATTATAGAACCCTGCAAACCAATCATCTTCCCTTTTTCATTTTTAATGGGCTTCCCAATTTCTAAAATATACTTTAATCTATTACCTGGTAAAACTATTCGATAACTAATTTTAAAATCTTCATCGATATCTAATTTATCAAGGTTTAAATTATCTAATATCTTTAAATCATCGGGAAATATCCTTTCTCTATAGGCAGCAAATAACTTATCTGAACTTAACTCTTCCAGTTCAAAAATATTATAATGTGCTTTTGACCATACCAAATCATTTGTAGCTAAATCAAATTTCCAACTACCAATTTTTGCGATACTTTGAGATTCATCTAATAATTTATTGCTATTTATCAAACTTTGTTCCACCAATGTTTTTTCAGTAATATCCTGAATACTCCCTTGAGCACCAATCACTTCTCCCGCTTCATTTTTGATAACCTCACCTAAAGTCAAAATATATTTTACTCGTTTATCAGGAAATTCAATACGGTTCAAAAACTCAAAATCCTGACCTGTAGCAACGCTTTTTTCAATTTCTTTATCTAATAGTACCAAGTCTTGTGGTGAAAGCATATTTCTGTACACTTCGTATAGGACATTTGGAGGTAATTCATCAATCTCAAAAATTTTATAATGTCCTTTTGACCAAACTAAATCTTTTGTAATTAAATCAAATTTCCAACTTCCTGTTTTAGCAATACTTTGCGATTCGTCTAATAATTTATTACTGTTTATTAAATTTAACTCTGCTTCTTTTTCGTTTGTTATGTCTTTTGCTATTCCAAGATAACCTGTAATTTCATCTAAGCTATTTTTTATAGCAGTTACTGATAATTGTATGGGTAATGTGCTGCCGTCTTTTCGTACATAGGTCCACTCATGAGAATCAGCTATTCCTAATTTTCGTGCCTTAACAACAAAAACATCAAATCCAGGCACTACTATTTCCCCAAGTTCAACTGTGAGATCTTCTGATCTTTTAATTACTTCATCTAAAACATGCAAAATAGCTGGAGAAGTTTTCTCAACTACTTCGGAGGCAGTATAACCCAGCATAATTTCAGCTCCTCTATTGAATTCTTTAATTGTTCCAACAAGATCCGTCGCAATTACTGAAAACTCTGTAGAATTTAGAATTGCCGATAATTCACTGGTTGTTTTTACCAGCGCTTCTTTCTGATCATTTTCTAAAGTCATGTCTCTGGCTATACAATACAGATTACCAGTAATAGGATCTGGAGAGGTATTCCAGCTTAATAAAACATATTTCCCATTTTTACAGAGATATCTGTTTTCAAAACTGATTGTAAGCTCACCGTTAGAAAGTTTTTCTACTTCACGGTAGGTTGATGCCAAATCATCGGGATGAACAAAATTCACAAACGGAGTTCCTTCCAGTTCTTCCTTAGAATAACCTAAAACGGACGTAAATGCGGGATTCACTTTATAAAACATCCCGTTCACATTTGCAATGCAAACCAAATCCTTTGAAAGGTCAATAAAATTCTGAAATTCTTTTTGGGTAGTATTTAAATCTGAATTCTTTTTTCGCAATTGCAATAATAAAACGGCTTGGTTTGCCAATAGTTTTAAAGCATTTTTTTGTTCTGTACTCAAGGTCCTAGGCACCGTATCAATAACGCAAAGCGATCCTAAATTAAAACCATCTGAATCTTTTAGAGGTGCTCCCGCATAGAATCTAATATCAGGATTGCCAGTTACCAGAGGATTATCAGCAAATAATTTATTCTCTAAAGCATTTGAAACTTCGTAGACTTCCTCTCCCATAATTGCATATTGGCAAAACGAAATCTCTCTAGGAGTTTCGGACGCTCCTAATCCAACACTTGATTTAAACCATTGTCTTTCTTTATCCAACAAACTGACTAAAGCTATTGGAGTTCCGCAAATATAGGAAGCCAATTGTGTTATTGCGTCATACTCTTTTTCCGGTAAAGTATCCATAATTGAATAACTTTCAAGAGCTGTTAATCGTTCCGATTCATTTGTAGGTAAAGGGATTTTTTTCATTAATTTGGGTGGGTATTTTTTTAAATTTCATTAAACAAGAATCTAAATCCGTTTAAATACCTTTTGATTAATAGCTAACAACTTTATAGCACTTCCCGCTTTAAGAAGGTGTACATACAAAAATAATTTTTTTTTTGAATAATTGGAGTCTTACTTCCATTTTAAATGACAAAAACTAAAATCAAATTTAAATTTGCGGGTTCTTGACTCTAAAATGAACATTAGATAAAAGAATAAACTTTCACGCATAAATGTCATTCTTTTTTTTTCTTCAATGTAATAACTCTTTAAAGCGAAGCCCTTAAAAAAAGCATCTTTCATTTGTACGACAATTCTATCTTTTTTTGTGCTTTTCAAAAGTTAAAAAAAATTGTTGGTTAGAAAAATTAATCTATTTTTGATTCAATATCAATTTGTTCAAAACGGATGAGCTACCTCAAAAAAGAATTATACGAACTTCTCAAAATAGACAATTCTATTTTTGATTTCATTCAGGAATCCGCATTAGATGGACTATGGTATTGGGATTTAGAAAAACCTGAAGAGGAATGGATGAATCCGAAATTTTGGACAACACTGGGCTATGATCCTCTAGAAATGCCTCATAAATCAGCATCTTGGAAGGACATTATTCATGCGGAAGATTTAAAAAAAGCAACCGAAAATTTCATCAAACATTGCGAAAATCCTAATCATTTATACGAGCAAATAGTCCGTTATAAACATAAAAAAGGCACTACGGTTTGGATAAAATGTAGTGGCAAAGCAATTCGCGATCAAGACGGGAAAGCAGTTAGAATGCTGGGTGCCCATACCGATATAACATATCTAAAAAAGCAAGAAGAATTATTATTAAATTGTAATTCAGCCGCACGTATTGGATATTGGGAGGTTGACTTGGTCGCACATACCTTACATTGGAGTCCCGTAACCAAAGAAATTCACGAAGTTAGCGCCGATTACGAACCCGATTTAGATACTGCAATAAATTTTTACAAATAAGGTGAAAGCAGAGATCAGATAATCGCCTCGGTTGGAGAAGCCATTAGTAACGGCAAACACTTTGATTATAGGTTACAAATAGTGACTGCAGAGAATAATAACCGATGGGTAAGATCAATTGGTCAAGCAGAATTTTCTGAAGGCAAATGCATCAGAGTATATGGTACAGTTCAAGACATTACTGCTGAAAAAAAAATAAAATTAGCCCTTATTCAAGAAAAAGAGAAGTTGCAAAGTGTGCTTGAAGGTACGAATGTTGGCACTTGGGATTGGAATGTACAAACAGGAGAAGCTCATTTTAATAGACGTTGGGCAGAAATCATAGGATATACACTCGAAGAACTGGAACCCATAAGCATTCAAACCTGGATAGATCTGGCTCATCCTGATGATTTGATTACTTCTGGTGAAAAGTTAAATAACTGTTTTGAAAAAAAATCAGAATTCTACAATTGTGAATGTAGAATGAAACATAAAAATGGCGAGTGGATATGGGTTTTAGACCGTGGAAAAGTTATTAGTTGGACTGAAGAAGGTTTACCATTAATGATGTACGGCACTCATTCAGACATCACTGAATACAAGAAAACCTTTGAACGAAACAAGCTTTTTATCGAACAAACCCCTACGGCAATAGCTATGTTTGATGTGGACTTATGCTACTTAGCTTCTTCGGAAAAATGGAGAGATGATTACGGACTACATGACAAAACCATAATAGGCAAATCACATTATGAAATATTCCCGGAAATTGGAGAAGAATGGAAGCAAATTCATCGTGAATGCCTAAGCGGAATAACGAAAAAAAGAGACGAAGATAAGTTTGTTCGAAGCGATGGAACAATCCAATGGTTAAAATGGGAGGTTAAACCCTGGTATACGGATAGTGGAATAGTAGGAGGATTAATAATGTACACCGATGATATTACTGCCAGAAAAAAAACCGAAGAACAACTCCGTATCAGCGAAGAAGCTTTTAGAGGAAACTTTGAAAGTGCCGCTATAGGAATGGCTTTACTCAATGAGTCTGGACAATGGCTCAAAGTAAATAAAAGTCTATGTGAGATAGTGGGATATAATGAAGAGGAATTGATGCTCCTTACTTTTCAGGATATTACCCATCCGGACGACTTAGATACGGACCTCACCTTGCTCCAGGAACTTATTGATGGAAAAAGAAGTTTCTACCATATGGAAAAAAGATACATCTGTAAAAATCGCAGTACTGTTTCTATCATTTTGGCCGCTTCACTTGTAAGAGATGAAGACAACAAACCTCTATATTTTATTTCACAGATAATAGATATAACCGCCCAAAAAAGAGCAGAAAAAGAGCTGGAACAAGCATTAGCTAAGATTCAGAGTATTTTTGATGCCAGCACTCAGGTTTCAATTATTGAGACTGATGTCAATGGAATCATTACCACTTTCAATGTTGGCGCAGAAAATCTATTGGGATACAAAAAAGAGGAAATTATTTTTTTAAAAACACCGGAAACCATTCATCTGAAAGAAGAAATTATAGCCAGAGGAATAGAGCTAAGTTCTGAAAATAAATGCAAAATAGAAGGTTTTAATGTTTTTACCCATGCAGCAGATAAAGGTGAATTTGAAACGCGCGAATGGACCTATGTAAAAAAAGATGGAAGTCAATTCCCGGTGCAACTAACCGTAACTGTTGTAAAAAACAAAGACATTATAGTAGGGTACTTAGGAATTGCGGTAGATATCAGCGTTATTAAAAAAGCTGAAAATGAGATACAATCTCTGCTCCATGTAACCAAAGACCAAAATGAGCGGTTAAAAAATTTCGCACACATTGTTTCACATAATCTTAGATCGCATTCCGGAAATATAGCCATGATGCTCGATTTGTTGTTATATGAAAACCCAACATTCTTAGAAAACGAATTTATCCAATTATTAGATACTGCTTCAAAAAATTTAAAAGAAACTATTGGACATCTCAATGAAGTAGTGTTAATGAACACTACAATAAGTGAAAACCTAATAACTATCAATCTACATAAAGCTTTAAATACGTCAATTAATAGTATTAGTGCTCTTGCGAAAATTTCAAACGTAACCATTTACAACGAAGCAGATCCAAATCTGGAAATAGTAGGTATTTCAGCTTATGTTCATAGTATTTTACTCAATTTCCTTTCGAATGCTGTGAAATATAAATCCGATAAACGGTCTGCGTTTATAAAATTATATACCGAAATAGAAAATGATTTTGTAGTTTTGAATATCGAGGATAATGGGATTGGAATCGACCTAAAAAAGAATAGTGGCAAACTCTTTGGAATGTATAAGACTTTTCATGGCAATTCAGATGCCCGTGGTATAGGACTATTTATTACTAAAAACCAAATTGAAGCCATTAGTGGAAAAATAAAAGTCACGAGTGACTTAGATAAAGGAACAACTTTTAAATTATATTTTAAACATGCCTAAAATTGACATTGCCTGTATTATTGATGACGACCCTATTTTTGTTTTTGGAACAAAAAGAATAATGGAAATTGCGAATTTTTGCGAAAGCTTCATGATTTTTCGGAATGCTAAAGAAGCTTTTGACAAACTGAAAGCAATTATTATTGCTGATGAGAAGCTTCCTGATTTAATTCTTTTGGATTTGAATATGCCAATTTGGGATGGATGGCAATTTCTAGATGAGTTTATAAAAATTCCAAATGTAAATCCAATCACGATTTATATAATGACCAGTTCTGTTGATCCAGAGGACATCGAAAAAGCCAAAACTTACGATGCCGTTAGCAATTATCTAATAAAACCTATCACCATGGCTGAGTTAAAAAAGCTTATGGAATAAGGTGTAAATTATTTCTATTCAACAAGAGCTAAAATATATAAAACTTTGATTTTAGTTCTTGTTACATTTAAAATTCCATCTTTTCGTTTACAATAACTTTATAAATATGTTTTTTTTAGCGCTAAAAATAGATTTTTAGTCACATAAAATTCTCTCTAGCACAACAAAAAAACACTTCCAAAAAACTAAAAATCAAATGCATATTTAAAAAAACAATCATTTTTCTATTCTTTTTAAGTAGATTTATGTAGTGGTTTTTGTACCAATAAATATTTGACCAAACAAAAATTTAAATACCATAAAAACGGTTAATAATAAAATTTAAACCAATACTTATGGAGGCTTATATTGTGAAAATGATAAAAGCGGTTTATATCACTCACTATGTAAAATGCTTTACAGTTTAAAAACCCGACCGCGCTGATATAACAGAATCGTAAGTGAAATTATGCATCCGCTGCCGATAACATTGAGCATATAAATAAGAAACATTTTATACATGAAAAGAATTACTGTCTTCTGTGGATCCAGCTTTGGAAACGAAAAAAATTATGAAATTCAAGCTTTCAAACTTGGACAACTAATGGCCGAAAATAATTATGAACTCGTTTATGGTGGTGCAAAAGTAGGTCTTATGGGTAGTGTTGCAGATGGTGTTTTAAATCATAACGGTAAAGTATTTGGTGTCTTACCAAGTTTTCTGATGAAGAAGGAAATCGCACACGATAGATTGACCGAATTATTCATTGTAGAAAGTATGCATGAGAGAAAAACCAAAATGAATGAACTTAGCGATGGAATAATTGCTTTGCCCGGCGGTTTTGGAACTCTGGAAGAATTATTCGAAATGCTAACTTGGGCGCAACTTGGACTTCATAAAAAACCTATTGGAATTTTGAATATCGATGGTTTTTATGATTTGTTACTAGAATTTGTTGCAAACATGGTCGATAAAGGTTTTCTAAAACAAATCAATCAGCAAATGATTCTAGTGAGTGATAATGCTACCGATTTGCTTGAAAAAATGGAAAATTATGTAGCACCAGAAGTCGGAAAATGGATAAAAAAAGGGAACGAATAATAGAGAGACAAACAAGTTCAATTGTTTCGCTTTTATAAAAAAGCTGTTGGTTGCTATTTTAGGTCTCTATTTAATATTTCTGATATAATGCGCCGAATTCAAACTAAGTCTAAAAATGAACGATAAAAACAGTCAAAACGCGGTTAGCGCATTATTAGCAGAATATGAAAAAGCAATCATAGAATTGCAGCATGTAATTCAAGATGTTTCACAGGAGTACTTAACATTTACAGTTGATCAAGAGACCAAAAATCCTGATTGCAAATCCATTCAAACGATACTTTCACATGTGGTAAGTTCAGGATATTCCTATTGTATTTACATTCAGAATTTTAAAGATATAAATAGCATCCGTCCCGAAAAATTAAATCGGAGTTCTATTGTTGACTATATAAATGATTTAAATAACGTTCTCAAATTCACACAGGAAACATTTGCAACAATTGAGGATGATGCGCTTGAAGAATGTGATTCTTCAAAGAAAATTAGGACTTCATGGGGACAACTTTATGACATAGAACAATTGATGGAACATGCCATAGTTCATATTCTACGTCACAGAAGACAAATTGAAAAGTTTAAAACCACAATTAAACAACTGCACTAAACTGCAAATAACTGAGCACTAGTTTGTTTTTATGTTATAAAATAATACATTTACTCTAATTAGCATTAAAACGAGCAAGACGATTATTCCAAACTAAAAAATACAAACAACATGAAGTGGACAGCATCTTTTTTTCTTATCCTAATAATCAACATGGTAAGTTACAGCCAGAATAGTGATGAAGCTGTAGTTATAAAAAAATTACTGGAAAAAGAGTCCGCAACATGGAGAGCTGCTGATAGTAAAGGACATTCAGAATGCTGGCACATTCAACCGTATAGCCGAATATTAATTTCCACTCCTGAGGGAGTTACACTGGATATTCCTCCAACTGCTATGATTAACACAAATCCTAGTGCCATGGGAAATGGCGGTTTTTCTGTAAATACAAACTATAAAATGAGTATTAATGGGAATAGTGCGTGGGTGAGCCATGACGAAGAATCAACTGCTAAGGATGGTAAAAAAACTTTCTCCTATGAAATTCGATTATTAGAAAAAATTGAAGGACAATGGAAATTAGTGGGGCAATCCATACACATTTATAATCCAAAATAATTTTTGAATCTTCAACTTTATTATTTCTATTAATTTACGTACAACACTAAAATCTCTATTTTGCTCGATTTTAAAATCATTTGATTTTTACCTAAAAAAAGAAGCATTATTTATAGATTATCTTCTTTAATATTACAACCTAATAAATAAGAGTTAATACTTTGAATCAACAAATTACTAATTATTAATCAATTCTATTAAATAAACGTTTACAAATCATCATTAAATGTTAATAATTTTAACAATTTGTTAATAGTATTCAGTAAATAAGAAAAGTAATATTTATAGTTTTACGGTCCAACAAATTACTAAAACTATTATGAAGCAATTTTACTTAAAGACACAGTTCTTTCTTGTAGCTGTATTTATTTTTTTAAGTTTTATTTCCAATGCTCAAGTTCCTACTTATTATAACGGAACTAATATTAGCCAAACAGGAAATGCCTTAAAAACAAGCCTGTCAAATTTAATTATTTCAACCCATTCTACTTATTTGACTTACACTCCTGGAGTTTGGGATGCTCTAAAACAAACTGACTTAGACCCTAACGATCCCTCGAAAGTTTTACTGATTTATGGTTATAATGACAGTGATGCTGATTTAACAAATGATCGAACCCGATCCAAAGATAAAAATGGTGGAAACCAAGGGGACTGGAATAGAGAACATGTATTTCCTAGATCATTAGGAAATCCTAATTTAGGAAGTGAAGGCCCTGGAAGTGATGCACATCATTTAAGAGCCTCAGATGTAAATTTTAATGCAACTAGAAACAATTATCCTTTTGGTGCCGGATCTGGAAATGCTAAATTAGTCAACAATATCTTCTATCCTGGCGATGAATGGAAAGGTGATGTTGCCCGTATGATTATGTACATGTATTTGCATTATGGGACACAATGTCTTCCTAGTGTAGTAACTGTAAGTTCGCAGAACTACAGTACTGACATGACCGATATTCTACTTCAATGGAGTGCAGAAGATCCAGTTTCCCAAGTAGAAATTAATAGAAATACAATATTAGAAGGTGTTCAAGGAAACAGAAACCCTTTCATTGATAACCCTGCTTTTGCGACAGCAATTTGGGGTGGGCCACAAGCTCAAAATAGATTTGACGGTAGTGTTCAATTGGATACAGAAATTCCGTCTGTACCTACTAACTTGGTTGCCACAAATACAACGGCATCAGAAACTACATTAACATGGGTTCAGTCTACAGATAATGTGGGCGTTTTAGGGTACCGAATTTATAACGGAACAGTTCAAATTGCTTCTTCTTCAACTCCTAGTTATATTTTATCTGGATTAACAGCTAATACAAATTATACTTTAACCATAAAAGCATTTGATGCGGCTGGAAACATTTCAAACGCTAGTAATAACGTAGCTGTAAAAACTCTAGTTGGTACACCACCACCAACTCCAACTACTTCTGTTGTTTTCATGAACGAAATTCATTATGATAATGCAAGTACTGATGTAGGTGAAGGTGTTGAAATTGCTGGAACAGCTGGAACCGATTTAACGGGGTGGAGCATTATTCCTTATAATGGAAGTGGCGGTGTATCGTATACTCCTGCAGGGAGTTTATCAGGTATAATTCCGAATCAGTCTAATGGATTTGGAACTGTTTTCGTATCTATAAATGGATTACAAAATGGAGTACCTGATGGCCTTGCATTAGTAAACAACTTAGGAAATGTTATTCAATTTTTAAGCTATGAAGGAACTTTTGCTGCTACTAATGGACCAGCAAACGGAGTAATAAGTACGAATATTGGCGTTTCTGAATTTGGAACCGAAGCAGTAGGCTTATCATTACAGTTGAAAGGAACTGGAAATCAATATAGTGATTTTACATGGCAAACATCAGTTGCAAGCACATATGGAAATATCAATATAGGTCAATCTTTCGCAATGGTTGCCGAGCCTCTTACTCCACCAACAAATTTAGTTGCAACTAATATTACTGCTACTACTGCAACATTATCTTGGACAGCAGGAACATCAAATGCTTCTTTTGAAATTTATAACGGAGGTACATTATTAGCAGCTACAACAGCTGCTAGTTTTACCCTTAATGGTTTAACACCAAATACTACTTACGCCCTAACAGTGAATGCATTAGATGCTAATGACAACGTTTCAATAGCTAGTAATGTGGTTAGCATAACTACTTTAAATACTACTACACCTACTCCAGCTGGAGCTGTTTTTATCAATGAAATTCACTATGATAATGCAGGGACAGATATTGAAGAGGGAGTTGAAGTTGCTGGGCTTGCTGGAACGGACTTAACAGGATGGAAAATCATTCCTTACAATGGATCAGGAGGAGTGAGCTATACTCCAATAGGAAATTTGTCTGGTACAATTCCAAATCAATTAAACGGATATGGTACTGTATCAGTAAGCATTGCAGGATTACAAAATGGTGCTACTGACGGAATTGCATTAGTAGATGCTACTGGAAAGGTTATTCAATTTCTAAGCTACGAAGGTGCTTTTAAAGCGACCAATGGCCCTGCGATAGGAATGACAAGCACTGATATTGGTATAGCTGAAGCTAGTACTGCAACTTTAGGGAATTCACTTCAACTTATTGGTAAAGGAACTAAATATTCTGATTTTACATGGGTAGCAGCACCAAGTACTTTTGGAAAACCTAACAAGGGAGAAAAATTTGGTGAATTAGTTTTTATCAATGAAATCCATTATGACAATTCGGGAACTGATATTGGTGAAGCAGTAGAAATTGCTGGTTACTCAGGAACTGATCTAACAGGATGGAGTATCATTCCTTACAATGGAACAGGAGGAGCTAGCTATACTCCAACAGGAAATTTATCCGGAATTATTCCAGATCAATTAAATGGTTATGGTACTGTATCAGTAAACATTGCTGGATTACAAAATGGTTCTCCTGACGGAATTGCATTAGTAGATGCTTCTGGAAAAGTTATTCAATTTTTAAGCTACGAAGGTACTTTTACTGCTACTAATGGTCCTGCTGCAGGAATAAAAAGTACGGATATAGGTATTGCTGAAGCAGGTACTGCGACAATAGGAACTTCATTACAATTAACTGGAGTAGGATTTACTTATGCTGATTTCACTTGGCAAGCAGTCAATAATACTTTTGGAGCTATAAATAAAGGACAGTTTTTTGGTAATGCTTCTGATATTATTGTGGTTATTCCAATTGCGGAAGCTAGGGCAAAAACAGATGGAGAAATTGTAACTGTAACTGGAGTTTTAACCGTTTCTGACCAATTTTCAGGATCAGCTTACCTTCAAGATGCTACAGGAGCGATAGCTGTTTTTGACAAATTGGTTCATGGAACTGGACTTTTTAAAATAGGAGATTCTATCACAATTACAGGAACTAGAAGCTCTTTCAGCGAACAAGTACAAATAAGCCCTGTAAGTGCGGTTACCAATAATGGATTACCTAATCAACCTATTGCGCCCCTTACTATCACTTTGAGTGAAATGGGAAACCACCCAGCTGAATTAGTTCGCATTCAAAACACAACTTTTCCTAAACCTGGTGCCATGATGTTTGGTAATTCAAACACTAATATTACGGATGCTAGCGGAACAGCTCAATTGAGAATCGATGCAGATGTAAGTGATCTTACTGGTTTTGCACAACCAGAGAATTGTTCAGAAATAATAGGTGTTGTGGGGAATTATTTTGCAACTCAACAACTATTACCTAGAATGAGAACAGACTTACCATGTGCAAATAAATATGAACAAACTGGTAATGATTTAGCAATTTCAAAAGAAAAAACTTTGGATATCGCTACTTGGAACATAGCTTGGTTTGGTGATGAAACCAATTCGCCTGCAGCAGGAAACACCAACTCTGATGCCATACAAAAAGCGGCTGTCAAAAATGTTTTACAGCAATTAGATGCTGATATTTATGCTGTAGAAGAAATCTCTGATGATGCTTTGCTTGCTCAGATGGTTAGTGAAATGAATGATTACAGCTATGTTTTATCGGAAGCTACGTCATATCCTAATGATTTTAGTAGTCCAAAACAAAAAGTTGGATTTATTTATAAAAATAAAACAGTAACTCCGTTGAATACCAAGGTGCTTTTGAAAACCATTCATCCTTTTTATAATGGTGGCGATGTTTCAGCACTAGCAAATTATCCTGATGCTGATAAATCTAGATTCTTTGCAAGTGGTAGATTGCCTTTTATGATGACTGCAAATGTTACTATTGATGGTAATCAAAAACAAATCAATATTATTAATCTTCATGCTAGAGCAAATACCAGTGGTGATGCACAAAGCAAATATGATATGCGTAAGTTTGATGTAGAAGTTCTAAAAGACACATTGAGTGCACAATACCCAGATGCAAACTTAGTATTACTAGGAGATTATAACGATGATGTTGACTATACAGTATCTGATGTAACAACTACAGTTTCTACTTATGAAAGGTATGTAAATGACAGTTCCAATTTTAATGTACTTACTAAAACATTAAGTGACGCTGGCTTTAGATCTTATGTTACTTATGAAAACATGATTGATCATATAACAGTTTCTAACGAACTTGCTAATTTATACATCAATGAATCCGCTAGAGTACATTATGAATTTTACGCTAGTGATTATACTAAAACAGCTTCGGACCACTTTCCAGTTTCTGTAAGATTGCAATTAAAAGAATTTACTCTTGACGCTAGCAGTGCAACAAATATTACTTGCAACGGCGAAGCTAATGGTACTGCTACTGTTTCTGTTTCAGGCGGAATTACACCATACACCTATACTTGGAGTACTGATGAAATCACAAATACAAACTCCATATCTAATCTTAATCCAGGAACTTATACTGTAATTGTAAAAGATGCTTTAAACAATAAATTGACTGCTAATTTCACTATAACTGAGCCTTTAATGATTACTATTCCATCAACAAATGAGGTAAATGTTTATTATGGCTACACTAATGATTCCTGCACAACACTTTCTGCCGGTACAGTAACAGGAGGAGTACTACCTTATACATACCAATGGAGCACTGGAGCAACGACAAGTAGTATTGCGGTTTGTCCTACGGCAACTACCACATATACACTAATTGTGAAAGACGCTAACGGTTGTATATCTGCCACAGAAAAAATTGTAAATGTAATTGATGTGCGTTGCGGAAGTAATTCAAAAAATCCAAAAGTGGAAATATGTCACAACGGAAAAACAATTTGTATTGACGAAAATGCTGTTGCAAGCCATTTAGCTCATGGAGATAGTTTAGGTGCTTGTGCATCAATAAATAAGGATTCTGTATCAATAACTGATGTAAATGTTTTTCCAAATCCATTCGTAGATAATGTAGATGTAAGCATTAACATTTCTGAAAATGCAAAGGTTGACTTTTTACTTTATAACTTCAACGGACAGATCAAAAAACAAAGCAGTCAAGAAGTTAAAGCTGGAAAATCAACAACAAAATTAGAATTATCTGAATTGAGTAAAGGATACTATTTCTTGAAAATCGCTATAAATGGTAAAATTAAAGATATCAAATACTTGATTAAACAATAATTTTTTATTTAGAGATTAAAAAATTCTCTTTATCAATAAATCAACTAAAACCATCAAAAGTAATTTTGATGGTTTTTTTTTGATCGGCTACAGCTATCATTTCCATTTTAATTTTACTTCTACTTTTAAGAAAACAAAAAAGAATTGTTTACATACTATAAAACCGTATTTGCAATCGAAAAACACTAAGTATTCTGCATTACTTTATAAAATAACTTTCAATATCCTAAAACAGTACTTTAGTTAGTTAAATTTTTTTCCTTAGCAACTTTTCAAGGCCTTAAACAGTATATCATTGTCCTCTTTTGTATTGAAATGACTAGATAAAATGCACTAACGTGTTGTTTTATTAATCTTAATCAGAAAACATTTCGCCTTAAACATATCAAGGTTTTATTTCCAGACTCGTAGGTATTTCTACGAGAAACGGTAATTATTTTCATATCCAAATGAAACAATATCATTGACTTTTTTGCTTAATAAAAACGCAATAAAAAAATACAAATATCTGTATACTAAATACTTAAAATAAAAAATATTTAAAAAAAGTATTTTTTTTGTACCAATAAAATAATTATTTGTTTAAATTTACAGTATTGGTTTAAACTGGCAGGAACACCTACTACCTCTACTTTTAAACTTGATATGTAAATTTCAAACCTACTTCAGAATTACAAAATTTACTATCCTATTAATTAAAAAATCTGCCCCAGTAATTTTCTTTTGTTTCTAATCTAGCATACCAATAATGGTCTGTTTATACTTAAAAAAACATACGAAATGGGGAAGTACAAATACATAATGTTTTTTGACCAAATTGGTATTGATGCCATTGGTAAAGTTGGAGGCAAAGATGCCTCTTTGGGTGAAATGTACAATCAGCTTAATCCAATAGGGATTAGTATTCCTAATGGATTTGCAGTTACAGCTGAAGGATACCGTCATTTCAGGAAAATGAATAATCTGGAGAAACCATTGACAGATTTATTGTTTTCATTAGATACAGAACACTATTCCAATCTTTCTTCTATAGGAGAAAAAGCCAGAAACCTTATTTTATCAGCTGCTATTCCGGACGAAATTCGGGATGAAATTAACACTGCCTACAAATCGCTTAGTGAACAATGCAACCTCAATACTTTAGATGTAGCCGTGCGAAGCAGCGCTACCTCTGAAGATTTACCAACTGCGAGTTTTGCCGGTCAAATGCAATCATTTTTGAATATCAACGGCGCAACACAATTATTGGATGCAGTTCACCGCTGTTTTGTTTCCTTATTTACAGATAGAGCCATCAAATACCGCCATGACATGGGTTTTGCTGCATTAGACATTGCAATATCTGTTGGCGTACAGCAAATGGTACGAAGCGATAAAGCTTCCTCAGGAGTTGGTTTTACCATTGATCCTGACAGCGGTTTCGAGAACACCATTATCATCAACGGGTGTTGGGGTTTAGGGGAAAACATTGTTCAGGGAACGGTAACACCTGATGAGTGGATGATTTTTAAACCTACTTTAGAAAATCCAGATTTGAATCCAATTCTGAAAAGACAGTGCGGAAGAAAAGAATTTACGATGATTTATGCTGAAAAATCAGAAACCTCATCGGCAGAAAATACCATTATCAACACCGATACTTCTTTCGAAAAACAAAACCAGTTTTCGCTAACTAATAAAGAAGTCGTGCAACTCTCCCAATGGTGTTCTAAAATTGAAAAACATTATAAAAAACCAATGGATATTGAATGGGCAAAAGACGGTTTAAACAACCAACTCTACATTGTTCAGGCTCGTCCAGAAACCGTTCATGGGAAAGCAAATAAACAAGTTCGGGAAATTTACAAACTCAAAGAAAAAAGCACACTTTTGACACAAGGAATTGCGCTGGGCGATAAAATTGCTTCCGGGAAAGCACGAATTTTAAACAGTCCGCAAGAAGGGGAATTATTGCAAAATGGAGAAATCATAGTAACGGATTTGACTAATCCAGATTGGGATCCTATTATGAAAAGAGCATCAGCAATTATTACCAACAAAGGCGGACGCACCAGCCATGCAGCGATTGTTACCAGAGAACTTGGAACAGTTGCCGTAGTGGGTTGCGGAAACGCCACTTCCGTGGTAAAAAATGGTCAGGAAATCACCGTTTCCTGTGCCGAAGGCAAAGAAGGAAATATTTACGATGGAAAACTGAAATGGGAAGTATCAGAACAGGATTTCAGCAAACTTGAAATGCCAAAAACGGCTCCCATGCTTATTCTTGCCGACCCGGAAAGAGCTTTTGAATTAAGCCATTATCCCAATCAGGGCGTGGGTTTGATGCGAATGGAATTTGCCATTTCTAATACCATCAAAATTCATCCGCTGGCGTTGTGCGAACCTGAAAAAATAACAGATGAGAAGATTATCGCAGAAATAGCGGCATTAACGAAAGGCTATGAAGACCCCAAAAATTATTTCGTTGATAAACTGGCAGAAGCTGTAGCAATTGTTGCCGCCGCTTTTTATCCAAAAGAAGTTATTGTTCGAATGAGTGATTTTAAAAGCAACGAATATGCTAACCTCATCGGAGGGAAATATTACGAGCCCGATGAAGAAAACCCAATGATTGGTTTCCGTGGTGCATCACGTTATTACAGTGATTTTTATCGAAAAGGATTTGCTTTAGAATGTGAAGCCATGAAAAAAGTACGAAACGAAATGGGACTGCAGAATGTAAAACTGATGATTCCTTTTTGCAGAACCGTTGAAGAAGGTGAAAATGTGCTTACCGAAATGTCTAAAAATGGGTTAGTTCAAGGCATCAACGGATTACAAGTATATGTCATGATTGAGATTCCAAGCAATGTATTAACGGCCGATGAATTTGCAAAACTCTTTGACGGTTTTTCTATTGGTTCCAATGATTTAACGCAACTCACATTAGGTTTAGACCGCGATTCTGCACTGGTAAGTTATTTGTTCAGCGAAGAAAATCCTGCTGTCAAATCTTTAATTGAAGAAACGATTCGGGTTGCCAAACGTTTTGAAATAAAAGTGGGATTGTGCGGACAGGCACCAAGCGATCTTCCAGAATTTGCTAAATTTTTAGTAAACGAAGGCATTGACAGTATTTCGTTTAATCCGGACGCCTTGATAAAAGGCATTGAAAATATTTTGGAAGCAGAAAAGAAAACAAAAAGAGAAATTCTAATGTAAAGCGATTTGATTATGGAAGCAACATTCAAAAATAAAGTAGCCATCGTGACGGGTGGTTCATCCGGAATTGGCAAATCAACCGCCTTGGCTTTCGCCCAAAAAGGAGCTAAAGTAGTCGTCGTGGATTGGATAGAAAGTAGCGAAACAATGAATCTCATCAAGGATTTAGGTGGGGAAGCTATTTTTATCAAATGCGATGTTTCAAAAACCGAAGACGTGAAAGCAATGGTTGAAAAAACTATTGAAACTTATGGACGTTTGGATTATGCTTATAACAACGCTGGTGTGGAGGGAAAATCTGCTATTACACAAGATTGTACAGAAGAAAACTGGGATAAAATCATTGGTATAAATCTAAAAGGAATTTGGCTTTGCATGAAATATGAAATCCCCGAAATACTAGAACAAGGCAAAGGCGCTATAGTGAACTGTGCTTCTGTGGCGGGTTTGGTTGGATTCGCTGGTTTACCTGCTTATGTAGCTTCTAAACATGGTGTTATTGGATTATCTAAAACCGCTGCATTAGAATGTTCTAAACTAGGAATCAGGGTAAATGTGGTTTGCCCTGGAGTGATACAAACACCTATGATTGATCGACTTACCGGAAAAACGAAAGAAGCGATAGAACAATTTACAGGTTTAGAGCCAATGGGACGTTTTGGCAAACCCGAAGAAATAGCAAAAGCTGTGGTCTGGATGTGCTCAGACGAAGCCTCTTTTGTAACTGGACATGCAATGGCAGTGGATGGCGGATTTGTCGCACAATAATTTTTGAGTTTAAATGTCACTTAAAAACACATATGATGTATACTTACGAAGTAAATCTAAAATGGTCAGACAAAAGAAAAGGAATGTTAAGTTCCCCTGCTCTGCCTCAAAATATTGAAGTCGCAACACCTCCAGAATTTCCGAAAGGAATGGAGAAAATTTGGTCTCCAGAGCACCTATTTGTTGCAGCGATAAACAGTTGTCTATTAACTACTTTTCTATCGATTGCTGAAAATTCAAGACTACAGTTTATCAGTTTTGAGAGTAAATCAACTTGTAATGTTGATAAAATCAATGGAAAACATACTATAACCGAAATCATTCTTCAACCAAAACTAGTCATCCATTATTCCCAAAAAGCAGAGCGTGCAAAACATATTTTGGAAATGAGTGAAAAGGCCTGCCTGATTTCGAATGCCATAAAAATAACCATTCGTTTAGAGCCAGAAATAATTATTGAGTACAATCTTGTTCCGCTAGGCAATTCTTTCTAGAGCAGTATTTAGAAACCATTTTCGAAAAAATATAAAGCTATACGAACCAGCATTCTATAGGTTTTGCAACAGCAATGGATTACAGAAAATGAGATTACTGGTTTTGAAAACAAAATAAAAATAAAAATTCAGAAAGTATTGGATTTTGCAGAACAAGAAACTCGGGAACCATAAGATAAATGGACAAAATTTATTTACACCGAAATTTAATTATTAATATTAAAATCAAAAAACATCATGAAAAACTTTACACTAAACTCTTTAAAAGCAAACAGTATGGAAGACATACTGTTTTGTCAAAGTTGCGGTATGCCACTTCATACAGACAAACTAAAAGGAACCGAAAATAACGGTATTAAAAGTAATGACTATTGCAAGTATTGTTATGTGAACAGTGATTTAAAAAATCCGGAAATGAACCTCGATGACATGAAAAATATTGTACAAACCTATATGGAAAAAAGAAACCTTCCTAGTTATATGATTCAAAAAGCCGTACATATTTTGCCTGCCTTAAAACGTTGGAAAAGCAAACAACAACAATAATTGATTCATCCCATGAAAAACAGCAGGGCGACATTGTCCATCACTTATCGAGAAGCATTAAATCAAAGTCTTCGCGAAGCATTTCAAAATGATGAAGGCGTCTTTTTGATAGTAGAAAATGACTAACGTTACGTGAGTATTTCCTCGGAAATGAATGCCCAGATTATGGAAAACAGATTTTATGATTTGGATGCTCCAGTGCAACGATTGTGCGCCATTGAAGGCCCTATTCCCTACCCTGCATATTTAGAAAAAGCTGCCATTCCTCAAAAAAATGATAGTACCAATGCTGTAAAAAAGATGATTTATCGAAATTAATTTTTTGAAAAAATTTACCGGTTCAAAAAATAACAAAAACATTCATTTACTCCTTAATCGTACTGACTAAAAAGAGTTTAAGTTCTTTAAATTTAAAAATAAGAATTGAAATTTCTGAAACAGGTTTGTAGAAAATTCACTACCTTAACAAGTATTATTTTAGAAATGAAAAACAGCAAAAATGAAAGTATTAGTCTATAGCATATTGGGTTTTGATAAAGCTTTCCTTGAAAAAGCGGCTCATGGTAATCACGAATTAGTTTTTACGGAGCAGCCATTGAATGAAAGTACCGCGTCCCTAGCCAAAGGATTTGATGCTGTTTCACTTTTTACTTCTGATGATGCTTCAGAAAAAGTTTTACAAAAACTATATACTTGTGGTGTAAAATATATTGCCCTGCGTTCCGTAGGTTACGATCATGTTGATTTGGTTCGAGCAAAGTCATTAGGGATGAAAGTGGCAAATGTTCCTGAATATTCGCCATACGCCATTGCTGAACTAGCCTTAGCTTTGTTAATGGCACTAAACAGAAAACTGGTTTTAGGTCAGACGTTGATGCAAATTGGCGATTATCGTTTGGATCATTTAGTTGGTTTTGATTTGCATGGAAAAACAATCGGGATAGTAGGGACTGGAAAAATTGGCGTTGCTTTTGCAAAAATCATGCATGGTTTTGGTTGTAAAATAATCGCTTTTGATATTAAGGAAAACAAGGAACTCATGGATGAAATTCCAATTACTTATGTCTCACTCGAAGATTTATGCGCCACTGCTGATGTTATATCTGTGCATTATCTGCTCAATGGAACAACTAACCATCTGTTTAATAAAAGCACTTTTACATTAATGAAAAAAGGAGTGATTTTTATTAATACTGCTCGTGGAGGAATCGTAAATACCAAAGATTTATTAGAAGCTATCGAAAATAAAACCATTGGTGCAGCAGGCTTAGATGTTTACGAAAAAGAGAAACCTATATTTTTTCAAGATCATACTGATTCTCCAATAGATGACAACTTATTTTTAAAACTTCGTTCCCATGCTAATGTAATGATTACCGGCCATCAAGGTTTTTTGACAAACGAAGCATTAGAGGGAATTGCACACGCAACAATTGCGAATTTAAATGCTTGGACCTATAATGGTATTTCGGAAAATGAGGTGAACTAATACCGGTTTTGAATTCATTTATAAACGAATAGCCTTTAGATTGTTTGTCTGTTTTGTAATCATACTGTGGTTGGTAACATTAAAAACTCAAAAGATGAAAGGATCTTTTAAACTCGGAAAAGTATCAGGTATTGGAATATTCATACACTGGACATTCAGTTTACTTATTCTGTTTATCATTTTCATGAACTACAAATCAGGACAAAATGCCACTCAAATTATATGGTCAGTGGTGTTTATCTTATGCATATTCATTACTGTTTTATTACACGAACTCGGCCATGCTTTAGCGGCAAAAAATTACAACATAAAAACCAAAGACATCACCCTTTTACCCATTGGCGGATTAGCCCGGCTGGAACGATTACCAGAAAAACCATCCGAAGAATTAATAGTGGCTTTTGCCGGACCTTTGGTAAATATTACGTTAGCCTTTATCACTGGAATCTTTATTACCATTCCCGATACTTCAGAGGAATTAATGGCGGAGTTGTCTAATGGAGTAAACGCCAATAATTTCTTCCTCAATTTCTTTTTAGTCAATTTCTGGTTGGCACTTTTTAATTTAATTCCTGCTTTTCCTATGGATGGCGGCCGGATTTTACGTGCGCTGTTATCGTTCAAGTTACAAAGACATGTTGCAACAAGAATTTCGGCACGGATAGGGCAACTATTGGCAGTGGGATTCATCATTTTTGGATTTTTCACTTCTCCAATTTTAGTTTTTATAGGTATTTTTGTAATTATTGGAGCTCAGGTTGAAGCTGATTATACGGAATCTAAATTCATCTTGAAAGGTTTTAAAGTCCACGATGTAGTAATGAAGCAATATCCTACGATTGATGCAAATGATACTGTAAAAACAGCCGTTAAATTAGTATTAGACAGTCAAAACAAGAATTTTTTGATTATTGAAGAAGGTATTCCTGTTGGAACGCTGAATCGGGATCAGATTATTATGGCGCTTTCTAAAAAAGGAGATGATGAATTTATTTACAATGTCATGGATAGAAATTTAGTTTATCTTGACAGTGATTCTCTTTTAGAAAAAGTCTTTGGGCTCATTCAACTCAATAAATCAAGATTAATGCTCGTTATGGAAAATAATAAAGTTGTTGGTGTTTTGGATGTTGAAAACCTAATGGAATTTCTTTTGATTAACGAAGTGAAAATAAATAAAGCCCATGATAGAAAATAAAAATAGCCTTATAGCTCCAAAAAATCTGGAACTTGTTTACAGTGGCGAAGATTATTTTTCTCGATTAGAGGCTATTATTTGTAATTCACAGATTGAAATTCACATGCAAATGTATCTCTTTGAGAACGATGCAACTGGAAATAGAATTATTAAGGCATTAAAAGAAGCTGCTTCCCGAAATGTTCAGGTTTATGTTCTTTTGGATGGTTTGGGGTCTTTATCATTTCCCTCCGAAACAATAAAAGAAATGAGACAAATTGGTATAAATATTCGTTTTTTTGCTCCTTTAATTTCTACTTATACCTTTTATCTTGGTAGAAGACTACACCGAAAAGTTATTGTTGCTGATGCAAAAGTGGTACTAATTGGCGGCATAAATATAGCTGATAAATATTGTGGTTCCCCTATAGAAGCTCCTTGGTTGGACTATGCAGTTCAATTAAAAGGAGAAATTGCCGAACCACTTCAAAAATTATGCACCGATATCTATTTTAAAAAAAGACACTTCCAAAACAAAAAAATAAAATCTTCTTTTCCATTTGAGGAAGATGGAATGGTTCGCATCCTTCAAAATGACTGGTTAAAAGGTGAAAATGAGATTTGTGATGGGTATATAAAATCCATACGAAATGCAAAAACAGAAATAATCATTGTGGGAAGCTATTTTCTACCTGGGATACGAATCATTAGAGCCTTGAAAAAAGCATCCAAAAATAAGGTGAAAATTAAATTAATTCTTTCGGGAAAATCAGACCTGCCTCTGACAAGGCGTGCTACCTGTTTTCTCTATGGCAAACTGCTTAAATATAATATTGAATTATATGAATGGGACCAATCTATCTTACACGGAAAAGTCGCGGTAATAGACGGCAATTGGACTACAATAGGATCTTTTAATCTGAATAATTTAAGTTCGTACGGAAGCCTTGAAATGAATGTCGAAATAAATTCCGCTTTGTTTTCTAAAATGTTTCGAGCACACCTCACCGAAATTATTGCTCAATGCCAAAGAATAACACCTAATTCCCTAAAAATCAAGAATAATCTATTAACGAAATCCATCAACTTTCTTTCGTATTGCATTACCCGAATAATAGAAATAATTGTCACGTATACTCCCTACAAGCGATTCAATAATTGATTTTTAGAAAACAATAATTACCGTTTTCTTTCCAAAACAGAAAAACGTTTTCTGTTTCCAAAAGTAAATTATTATTGAAAAAATTATCCCTATAAGTACTGTTAATAAATTATTTTTAATTAACTTTATATGTGCTTTATAATCATTTAAAACATTAACAATAAGCATTTTATAAACATACAACAATGGAACCACACCGACTAAAAACTAAAAAAAAAGAGGATTGGATTCAAAAAGATTTGGAGAGTAAAATTCCCAAATTAAGCAGTAAAATAGTGTTTATTCCCAGTCAGGATGAATTATTTTTTTAGTTCATTTCTCAAAGAAATTTGTTAGCTCAGGTTAACATCGGAGCCGTGAGTCACTGCTCTGTAATTGAATGTTCTTTCAAGCACCAGGTTTAAAAGATTCTCCGCAGAGCTCCGAACTTTTAAACCGGTATTCTTAATAGGGGTTAGGGACAAAATAGTCCCTACTCCATTAACGATTTCAACGCTATGGATTTTACACAATACAAAGATACCTTTACAGACAAATCCCATAAAATAGGCTATTCCCTGCCACATATTCAACGCTGTCTGGATTATGCAGAAGTATTATTTTCTAATGACGTACCCGTTATTTATAACCCAAGTCATTTATCACTTCTGGTGGGATACAAGAAAGAATACTTAAAAAAAGCGGCTGTTTATCCCCGCTATTTTTACCGTGATTTTGAAATTGCAAAAAAAAATGGCACAAAGCGACTTATTTCTGAACCGCTTCCTAGCTTGAAAGAAATCCAAATCTGGATTTTGAGAAATATACTCAATAAAGTTCCCATCAGCCCTTTTGCGAAAGCATACAAAACCAATGTAAGCCTTATAGAAAATCTAAAATTTCATAAAAATCAACCTAAAGTATTCACATTGGATTTAGAAAACTTCTTTCAATCAATCACTATTGGATTAGTTGAAAAAGAGTTTCATCAATTAGGCTATTCTAAGATGGTATCGAGATTGCTATCCAAATTATGCACCCGAGACAAAGCTTTGCCTCAAGGCGCACCCACAAGCCCTTATCTTTCGAATTTAATTTTTAAAAATGCCGATACCGAGATAGCCGTCTACTGCAAATTGCATAAAATAAGATACACCCGTTATGCTGACGACATGAGTTTTTCGGGGGATTTTGATGAAAATAAATTGCTTCATAAAGTAATTGAAACTGTTGAAAAATTAAACCTTCGTATCAATAAAAACAAGACTAAACTCATGAAGTCCAATACCCGACAAACCGTAACTGGGATCGTGGTGAATGAAAAACCACAAGTGGTATTCCACAAACGCAATGATTTGAGACAAGCCATGTACTACATCAAGAAATTTGGTTTCGAAGAACATCGCGAATACAAAGAAATCAACCAAAAAAATTATCTCGAACATTTGTTAGGGAAAATCAATTTTGTATTGCAAATAAATCCAAAAGACATCGAATTTTTAGAATACAAATCTATATTGAAAGAGCTAAAAAAGAAACAAGATTTAAAAGCTATGGAGGACGAATTAATACCTATATAAGAATTGAAAAATATTCTTGAGAAAAATATGGCATAAAAACTCATTTTAGAGTTTTTTTTATTTTAATAACCTATTGAAATAAAGCAATTTATTACTGTTTTAATACCTTAAAATTAATTAAATTTGATAGACAAAAATGTCTAACAATTACCATCATTTGTACTATCTCTTTTACACCTACAAAAATTGATAAAAGCGAGATTACAACCTCCAAACGTCTTTATAAACTCGCAAATAATTAAAAAATAATACCACATGAAAAAAATAAGCACAATTATCGCAACATTGTTTTTCTCTACTTTTCTGCTGGCACAAACAACATGGAAAGCAGATCCAATGCATTCCAAACTTACTTTTAGCACTGTACATCACGGCATTTCAGATATAGCCGGATTATTCAAAAAATTTGAGATAACCACAACCACTAACAAAACAGATTTCAGTGATGCTGTGCTTGAACTTTCGACTGATGTAGCATCTATTGACACCGAAGTAGAAATGCGTGATAATCATTTGCGAAGTGCTGATTTCTTTGATGTGGAAAAATATCCAAAAATGACTTTTAAAAGCATCTCCATAAAAAAAATTGGAAAGGATAAATACAAACTTATAGGCACGCTCACATTGCATGGAATAACAAAACGGGCAATAATTACTATGTGGTATAGAGGAACTATAGTGAATGAACAATCAAAAGCAATTACTGCTGGGTTTCAGTTTAGCGGAATTTTAAAGCGTTCTGATTTTAATATAGGTCAAAAATTTCCTTCGGAAATGATTAGCGACGAAGTAAAAATTAAAGCAGATTGTGAGTTCATTAAACAGTAAATACCTTCGATTAAAGTATTATTAAAGCCCGAAAATTAAATAAAAAAAAATCCAGATGGCATTTATAGACTATTACAAGATTCTTGAGGTGGACAAAAAAGCAACCGAAGCCGAGATTAAAAAGGCCTATAGAAAACTGGCCCGAAAATACCATCCCGACTTAAATCCCAACGATAAAGAAGCTGAAAGAAAATTTAAGGAAATCAATGAGGCCAATGAAGTATTGAGCCATACAGAGAATCGTAAAAAATATGATGACTACGGCGAAAACTGGCAACATGCGGAAGAATTTGAAAAATCAAAACAGCAACGACAATACCAAGGCAATGGCCAACAAGGTGGTTTTGGCGGCGGGGCAGATTTTTCAGATTTTTTTGAATCTATGTTTGGAGGTCGTACATCAGAAGGTGGAGGTCGCCGCAGTGCACAGTTCAAAGGACAGGATTTTAATGCTGAACTGCATCTCGACCTAAAAGACGTTTACACCACCCACAAACGCACCTTGACAATTAACGGCAAAAACATTCGGATTACCATTCCTGCCGGAGTTGAAAATGGCCAACAAATAAAAATTAGCGGACTTGGTGGTGAAGGCGCTGGCGGTGGTCCAAAAGGAGATTTGTACATCACCTTCACCATTGAAAACCACACCAACTTTAAGCTAGATAAACACAACCTCTACTCCACCGTTACCTTAGATTTATATACTGCCTTATTGGGTGGCGATATCACCGCAGATACTTTTGACGGAAAAGTAAAACTAACCGTAAAACCCGGAACTCAAAACGGAACAAAAGTAAAACTGAAAGGAAAAGGATTTCCTGTCTATAAAAAGGAAGGGGAATTTGGAGATTTATATATTACCTATCAAGTGCAAATACCCACAAATATTACTGAGAAAGAAAAAGAATTATTTACGGAACTCGCTAAGTTAAAAACGTCATGAACATAGAAAACCTTATCGCTATACCTGTATTATGTACCCATTATAAAGTAGAATTATCCTTTTTTAACAACCTCAGTGAGATGGGTTTACTCGAAGTAAAAACAATCGAAGAAACGCAATATATCCATCCGGACGCAATCTATGAAATTGAGAAAATGATACGCATCCATCAGGAATTAGATATTAATACAGAAGGAATTGATGTCGTATTTAATTTATTGCAAAAAATTGATGCCTTGCAAAATGAGCTGATTTCCACTAAAAACAGATTACGTTTGTATGAAAGTTGAGATTTGATAATCACAATATTCTTTTTACTGAATATAAAAAGTAAAAAATATGAACTGGCATTTACTTCCACTATCAGAAATAACACAGTTGCTAAACACAACTCCATCCGGTATTGATGATATAACGGCTTCGGAACGCTTGTGCGAACATGGTAAAAACCAAATTGAGGATAAAAAGAAAAAGACAGTAGTACAAATGGTGCTTTCTCAATTATCTGATTTTATGATTCTCATCCTTATTGCTGCAGCAATCATATCAGGAATAATAGGGGATCTCACGGATACAATAATTATTCTTGCTATCATTATTATTAATGCTGTGGTAGGATTTATCCAAGAATATCGGGCTGAGAAAGCAATGGAAGCATTAAAGAATATGGCAGCAAACCATGCCCGTATTTTACGTGAAGGAAAAACAATCGACCTTCCTGCATCAGATATTGTTCCTGGAGATGTTGTTGTACTGGAAGCGGGAAATGTTATTCCTGCAGATGTCCGTTTTTTTGAAACCCATCAAATAAAAGTGGACGAATCAGCGCTTACGGGCGAATCAAACAATGTAGAAAAAAATACTGAGGAACTCCCCGAAGGTAATTATGCACTAGGTGACCAAACCAATATGGGTTATAAGGGAACATTTGTTACTAACGGACGCGCACTAGCTTATGTTGTAACAACTGGAATGCATACTCAACTTGGACACATCGCAAAAATGATCCAAACCGATGAAACCGCTACGCCTTTACAAAAAAGGTTAGCTGCTTTTGGCAAACGATTATCAGTGATTATACTTATTATCTGCGCTGTAATTTTCTGTATCGGATGGTTACGTGGAGAATCTGTTTTGATGATGTTAATTACTTCTATTTCGCTTGCTGTTGCTGCAATTCCTGAAGCTTTACCTGCATTAGTTACGATTGCTCTTGCTTTTGGTGCCAAAAAATTAGCAAAAAGCAATGCGCTCATTAGAAAATTACCGGCAGTAGAGACTCTGGGTTCCGTGACTTACATCTGTTCTGATAAAACGGGAACTCTTACGTTAAATAAAATGACGGTACAGGAAATTTTTGAAACATCGGATACAAAGTATGATACTGTTTTTAAGGAAGAAAATTTACTGTTACACGCTATCGCTTTAAATAATGATGTTACAAAAGAAGAAAATGGGAAATGGCTGGGAGATTCTACAGAACTTGCCTTGGTACAATATGCATTCGATAAAAATTTGAATCGCCCAAATTTAGAATTAAAGTTGCCCAGAATAGCAGAATTGCCCTTCGATTCTAAAAGAAAATGTATGACTACAATTCATCAAACCCAAAATGCTAATGGTGAAATTATGGTGATTACGAAAGGAGCTGTTGATATATTGTTTCACAAACTGAATGCCAATCAAAAATCACTTATTCCTGAATTTGAACGTAAAGTCAACGAAATGGCTGAAAAAGGATATCGGGTTTTAGGGTACGCCATGAAAACACTTTCGTCCTTACCGGATACTTTAGATGCCAATTTGATAGAAAATGAATTAACGCTTATTGGGTTTGTGGGAATGATTGACCCACCACGAGAAGAAGCCAGACAGGCGGTTTCTGAGTGCAAAGGCGCCGGTATTATTCCCGTTATGATTACGGGTGACCACAAACTAACTGCCAAAGCAATTGCCGAAAAACTTGGCATTATTGTCACAGACGACGACCTTGTTTTAACGGGTTCAGAACTATCCGTATTAACACAGAGTGAATTTATAAAAATTGTCGAAAAGGTAAAAGTATATGCCCGCGTAAATCCAGAACAAAAGCTAAGAATCATTAAAGCTTTACAATCCAAAAACCATTTTGTGGCGATGACCGGCGATGGTGTGAATGATGCTCCTGCCTTAAAAAATGCTGACATTGGCATTGCTATGGGAATCAATGGAACCGAGGTATCAAAAGAAGCCTCGCACATGATTTTACTCGATGATAACTTTGCCACCATCATTATTGCCGTTAAACACGGCAGGAAAATATTTGATAACATCTTAAAATTCATCAAATACATTATGACGGGAAATTCAGGCGAAATATGGGCTATTTTTTTAGCGCCATTCTTCGGTTTACCTATTCCGTTATTGGCGATTCACATTCTCTGGATTAATCTGGTAACGGATGGTTTACCCGGATTAGCACTAGCCTCAGAGCCATCTGAAACAAATATCATGAAACGACCACCCAGAAATCCAAAGAAAAATATTTTTTCAAACGGTATGGCTTTACACATCTTATGGGTTGGGTTTTTGATGGGCTGCGTAACCATAGGAGTGCAGGCATACGCTATATACAACACCAATTCTCATTGGCAAACGATGGCTTTTACGGTACTTTGTTTTAGCCAATTAGGACATGTTATGGTCATTCGTTCCGGGCGTGAATCTATATTCAAAATTGGATTTTTTACTAACAGACCTATGGTAGGTGCACTATTGATAACTATTGTTCTTCAATTTATGGTTATTTACATACCTTTCTTTAATGAAATTTTTAAAACCCAACCTTTATCTTTATACGAATTAGGAATAACCTTAGCGGCATCAAGCATTGTATTTTGGTCTGGTGAAATAGAAAAATGGATTAAAAACAGACGCGTTACTAACTTCCATGTTCTGTTTTAGAATAATTTATGAGCAAAAAAAACACCGCTAAAAGTGTTAATATACGAAACACTAACTTTTGATTGATTCAAAATTAATCAGGTCTTAAATCGCCTATTTACAATCTTAAAAATGATGTTTTTTTATATAAATTTAGTAAGATTATTCAAACGTTAATTATCTCAATTTTTAATATTAACAGAAAAAATTGCATTAATTTTACAATTCTAATTCATATAATATGACAACAATTACAGATTATTGGTGGGTACTAGTATTGGTTTTGTGCCTGATTCTTTACAAATTCGTTTTACGTGTTTTCTTCGGAATGGTAATCGTTCCTGAAGATAAAATTGGTTTAGTAACCAAAAAATTTGTCCTTTTTGGATCCGAAAAATCCTTACCGGACGGTAGAATTATTGCTACTAAAGGGGAAGCCGGTTTTCAGGCAAAAACACTTGCTCCGGGATTATACTGGGCTATGTGGCCTTGGCAATTTTCTGTTGAAATGGCTCCTTTTACCATTATTCCTGAGGGTAATATTGGTTTGCTTTTGAGTAAAGACGGTGCAGAAATACCAACTGGTAGAATTTTGGCACAAAAAGTGAACTCAGACAATTTTCAAGATGCTACCTTATTTCTGAATAATGGCGGGCAAAAAGGACGTCAATCGGCCTTTATAACTACTGGATCTTACAGGATTAATACCTTTTTATTTGAAGTGGTAATGTCCCCTCAAATTGTGATTTCAGAGAATATGGTCGGAATAGTAACCGCTATGGATGGTGAGCCAATTCCTATTGGTCAAATTGCAGGTAAATTTGTTGAAAATCACAATAACTTTCAAGATTTTGATCAATTTCTAAAAAATGGTGGAAATCGTGGATTACAGCCACAGGTTATGCTTGCCGGATCCTATTATATTAATACTTGGGCGATACAAATTGAACAAACCCCTATGACAGATGTACCTATTGGTTATGTTGGTGTTGTGATTTCTTATATTGGCGAAGATGGACAGGATGTAACAGGTGATACTTTCAAACATGGAAATATTGTTTCAAAAGGGCAACGTGGTGTATGGATGGAGCCGCTGGGTCCCGGAAAATATGCCTTAAATAAATACACTACTAAATTAGAACCTGTTCCTACAACAAATCTAGTGTTGAACTGGGCAGATGCACGCAGTGAATCCCATAATTTAGACCAAAATTTATCCACAATTACAGTTCGTTCAAAAGATGGTTTCCCTTTTAATCTGGATGTGTCCCAAATTATTCATGTTCCCGCGAATGAAGCTCCAAAAGTAATTGCCCGTTTTGGAAGTATGAACAATCTTGTTTCACAGGTTTTGGAACCAACAATTGGGAATTATTTTAGAAACTCTGCTCAGGAAAGTGATGTAATATCCTTTTTATCAACAAGAAAAGAACGTCAAGAATCTGCTAAAAATCATATCAAAGTGGTTCTTGATGAATACAATGTAAATGCAGTTGATACATTAATAGGTGATATTGTACCACCGGAATCCTTAATGAAAACACTTACTGACAGGAAGATAGCCGAAGAAGAGCAAAAAACCTATCAGACCCAAAGAATGGCTCAGGAGCAACGTCAGGGAATGGAAAAAGAAACCGCTATTGCCGATATGCAAAAAGAAATCGTAAAAGCGTCACAAAGTGTTGAAATTGCGCAACGTACTGCTGATGCAACAGTAAAAAAGGCGGAAGGAGATGCTACCAGTTTAAAATTAAATGTAAATGCTGAGGCAGAAGCGACAAAAATGCGTGCTAATGCAGAAGCGGAAGCAACTAAAGCAAGAGCTGGAGCACAAGCAGAGGCGACAAAACTAACTGCTAGTGCCGAAGCCGAAAGAATTTCTAAAACAGGTCTTGCCGAAGCTGAAAAAATTATGGCTATTGGTAAATCAACTGCCGAAGCATATCAATTGCAAGTCTCAGCAATGGGTGGTGATAACTTCACGAAATACAAAATAACCGAAGAGATTGGTAAAGGAAAAATCAAAGTAATTCCTGATGTTTTAATTTCAGGAAATAATGGCTCTGATGGACCTATCAGCGGCCTTCTTGGAATGAAACTGATGGAAATGATGGATACAAAAAACGAGAAGGAATAAAGTCTAGTACAATAGTTTTTTATAAAATGTTCCACAAACGCCATTCAAAATTTGAATGGCGTTTGTTTTTTATGTTTTTTCAATAAAAACATTAAAAAATACTTTAAAAACACTGAAAATCAATACAATAATCCTATATTTGAGTAGCTTTTTTTCTATTAAAAATTAATTCATTTGCTAATGAATAGTATTTTTAAAATAATCGAATTGTTTAAAAGTTTTTTACTTGAAGTTGGCGAACTCTCCTATTTTGCCGGTCGTTTTTTTAAAGAAGCTTTTAAAAGTCCTTCGGAATTCAAAGAATTCCTTAGACAATGTTTTTATATGGGAAATCGTTCCTTGTTGCTTGTTGCAGTGACAGGATTTATCATTGGCTTAGTATTTACTTTGCAATCGCGCCCCACGTTACAGGAATTTGGTGCCGTTTCCTGGATGCCTTCAATGGTGAGTATTTCTCTTATCAGGGAAATTGGACCTATCATTACGGCTTTAATTTGCGCAGGCCGCATTGGTTCCGGGATTGGTGCTGAATTAGGATCTATGAGAGTTACAGAACAAATAGATGCTATGGAAGTTTCTGGTACAAATCCATTCAAGTATTTAGTCGTAACCCGCATATTAGCAACTACTTTCATGCTTCCTGTTTTGGTTTTTTTTGGAGATGCTATTGCCATTTTTGGTTCTTTTTTAGTAGAAAACATTAAAGGAAATGTTTCTTTTTTACTGTATTACAATCAGGTTTTTGATGCGTTGGAATTTGGGGATTTAATACCGGCAACCATTAAGACTTTCTTTTTTGGGTTTGCTATAGGATTAGTGGGTTGTTTTAAAGGTTATTATTGTAAAAAGGGAACGGCAGGTGTAGGTTTAGCGGCTAATTCCGCAGTGGTTTTTACCTCGATGCTGTTGTTTATTATTGACTTTGTTGCTGTTTTTATCACGGATATTTTTTATGATTTATAACTGATTATGAATACATCTACACCAAATCAAAAAGCAATAATAGAAATCAAAGACTTAATAAAAAGCTATGGTAATAATCATGTTTTGGATGGTTTTAATATGGTTTTGAATGAAGGAGAGAATCTGGTTATTATGGGAAAATCAGGTTCCGGGAAATCTGTTATGATAAAATGCCTCATTGGATTAGAAGAACATGACAGTGGGACTGTTGAAATAATGGGAAAAGATATTAGCGCACTCAACCGGGAAGAATTAGATGATCTTCGGACGGAAGTAGGTTTCCTTTTTCAGGGGAGCGCACTTTATGATTCTATGACCGTTAGAGAAAATTTAGAATTTCCCTTACGCCGTCACAAAAAAAAATTTGGAAAAATAACCGATACCACGCCACTGGTTATGGAAGCTTTAGAAAATGTGGGACTCGCACATACCATAAATTTAATGCCCGAAGAACTTTCGGGAGGAATGAAACGAAGGATAGCGTTGGCAAGAACTTTAATTCTACAGCCAAAAATAATTCTTTATGATGAACCAACAACTGGATTAGATCCTATTACGGCAAAGGAAATTTTACTGTTAATGATGTCTATCCAAAAAAAATACAACACTTCGGCTATTATCATAACACATGATGTGGATTGTGCCAGAGTGATTTCGAACCGAATGATTTTACTGGTTGACGGCATCAATTATATCGAAGGAACTTTTGAGGAATTATCAATCTCAACCGATCCTAAAGTACAAGCTTTCTTTAAATAAGAATACATTATGGAAAAAACGACATCACAAAAACTGCGCCTTGGACTTTTTGTAATCATCGGATTAACGCTATTTGTACTGGCAATATATTTCATTGGCGATAAGCAAAAAATGTTTGGAAAAACCAATCATCTTGAGGCGGTCTTTAACAACGTAAGTGGCTTACAATTAGGCAACAATGTACTATATTCAGGAATAAATGTAGGTACTGTCCGCGGAATAGAAATGATCAATGACTCTACCATCAAAGTAGATATGCTCATTGATAAAACTATTTTTCCTCACATCAGAAAAAATGCTGTTGCCACCATAGGTTCTGATGGTTTGGTAGGTAATATGATTATAAATATTATCCCAGGTAAAGGAATGGAAGCAGCTGTAAATCCAGGCGATGAGATTCAATCCTTAAGCCGAATTCGTACAGATGATTTACTGAATACCCTTGGTGTGACCAATAAAAATGCGGCACTTCTTACGGCTGATTTGCTTAAAATTACACAGGAAATAAATCAAGGCAAAGGAACGGTGGGGGTATTGATTAAAGATTCCACTGTAGCCAATAACTTGAAAGAAACCATCCGCTACTTGAAAAGTACCGGAAAAGGAACTTCAGAATCTGTGATAAAATTAAACCGACTCATGTCTTCCTTAGAAAATAAAGATAATGTGATAGGTTTTTTGAAAGATACCGCTGTTGCCAATGATATGAAAGCAGTTGTTCGCAATTTAGACAAATCCAGTACTGAAATAAATAAAGTAGTTAGCAACCTCAATTCGACCATTACAAACATTAAAGGTGGCAAAGGAGCTATAAACTACTTATCCAATAATCCGGAATTAGTACTAAAAATAGATTCTACGATGACAAATATTAATGATGCGAGTTCTCGTTTGAATGAAAACATGGAAGCCTTGAAACACAATTTTCTATTTCGGGGTTATTTTAAAAAACAGGAAAAAGCAAAATTGAAAGAGCAGAACAAATAAGACATAACATAGGAAACGAGTCTTTCGAGCAGATTTTTTATATTGTTTTCAACGCATAAATAAGTAAATCAATATCCTCTTTTGTATTGAAATGACTAAATGATATACGTAAACTCGGTTTTTTCAAATCCTCTACAGAAAGCATTTCGGCTAAAACATGTGAAGGTTTTATACTTCCGGATTGGCATGCGCTACCGCGGGAAACAGCAATTCCTTTCATATCTAAATGGAATAATATCATAGCCGTTTTTGCTTCGGAAAAAGGCAAAAGAACATTCAAAACAGTATAAAACCCATCAGGATTTCCATTAATTTTAAATTCCGGAAATTCAATTTTGAGTTGGGAAATCAAATAGGTTTTCAACTCAGCAATATGATTTTGCTCAGCTTCTAAGTTGGCATAGGAAACTTCTAATGCTTTTGCCATACCAGCAATTTGATGCAATGCTTCGGTTCCTGCTCGCAATCCTTTTTCTTGTTCGCCACCAAAAAACAAGGGTTGTAACCCAGAGTTTTTTCGAATAAAAGCAAAACCAACACCTTTTGGTCCATGAAATTTATGTGCACTTGCCACAATAAAATCAACAGGAATAGTTTGTAAATCAATAGTAGCTTTTCCTATGGACTGCACCGTATCCGAATGAAATAAGGTATTATGCTCTTTACAAATGCGCCCTATTCGTTCCAAATCTAAAACATTCCCTGTTTCATTATTCACGTGCATCAGGCTGACCAATGTTTTCTTTTCCTGCGAAAGCAACTCCACTAAATGTGTAATATCAATTTCTCCATTTGGTTTCACATCCACATAATCAATTTGAATACCATACTCTTTTTCTAAGACTAAAGCCGTGTATAAAACCGCATGATGCTCAATTTTACTGGTAACAATTCGTTTTACCTGTAAATCTTTTACCGCAGAACGAAGTATCCAATTGTTAGCTTCGGTTCCACAAGAGGTAAAAATAATTTCCTGTGCAGTCGCATTTAGATTCTTGGCAATCGATTTTCTGGAAAGTTCCAATATACTTTTGGCGGCACGACCCAAACTATGCGTTGACGATGGATTTCCATAATCTTCTGTCATTACTTTGGTCATTTCCTGGATTACTTCGGCACGAATAGCGGTTGTAGAAGCGTTATCGAGATATACTTTTTTCATTTTTTTGGAAATTATAAAATTATTTTAAACCCTCTATTTCTACTGGAATGCTTTTCGATTTTCTAGAAAAAATAAACTTCTCATTAAAAACAACTATCGAAATCATAATCAGGAAATAGGAAAATAACTGGAGTGTGCTTACGTGTTCATGGTAATAAAAGATGGCCAATAGAAACCCAATAATTGGATTAATATATATCATAATCCCAACTGCAGACGAGTTAATTCCTTTTAATGCGTACAAGTTTAAAAACAACGGAATAATCGTAAAAAAGACTACGATTACTAGCAAACAACTATAAAATAAGGACTCTGTAGGTAAATTTCCACTATAATCAGGATAAAAAGGAAGTAGAATTATTGCTGTAAAAACTAATTGAATAGTCAAAACAAGAAATTTATCCAATTCACTATTTTTTCGCTGACTCACTAAATACATCGCATAAGTAGCTGCCGTAATAAGGCTGTAAAAAATGTCTTCAAAATGATTTAATGATAATAAAACACAACTAAAGGCGCTTATCATTACTGCAAACCATTGCCATTTACTCAATTTCTCTTTTAATATAAAAAAAGCTAATATGGTCGTTAAAATTGGACAAATCATATAGGCTAATGAAGCAGCTTTTACACTAACGTGATTCATTACATAAATAAATACAAACCAGTTTGAGGATAGAAATACGCCACCGCCAAGTGTCAATGTTATAACACTTTTCTTTTGTTTTGCAGTCATCACTTTGAAATGATTCCAATTTTGCAGGATTATATAGCGTCGAAAAGCAACATTAATAACTACCATCAGCGCTACACTAAAAAAAACACGATAAAATAAAATATCTAACGAAGGATAATTGTGTAATGGTTTTAATG
Organism: Flavobacterium labens; assembly: GCF_048286755.1. Taxonomy (NCBI): domain Bacteria; kingdom Pseudomonadati; phylum Bacteroidota; class Flavobacteriia; order Flavobacteriales; family Flavobacteriaceae; genus Flavobacterium; species Flavobacterium labens. The sequence continues at coordinate 129,868 of NZ_JBLVPL010000004.1, forward strand.
CTAAACTAAAAAAACCCCAGATAAAAAAGGCAGAGAAAGCAGCTAAATAATATTTGTTAGGTCTCATTTTAGTGTAAAATTTGCGCAAAGATAATGATTTCTATTTGCTTTAAATTCATCCAATAACAGCAATACAATAAAGCACATGCTTTTCTATCTCTCTCACTAATTGAAATTTAAAAACCCAATATCCTGTTAAATAATCTATTTTTAAAGGGGAATGCAATTGGAACAAATTAAAAATTCTATTTTTGTTACAAATATTATAAAAATGAAAAGAGTTGTAAGCCTATTGGTTTTTGCATTACTATTAAACGGTTGCGATGATGGTGATTTAATTCAAGAAGACATTAGTTTTGAAGATGTTGCTACGCAAAATTGCACCACGAATAACATCATCTACAAACTAAAAGATACTGAAGCCCTTATTCTTGAAGTTGTTGGATTTACCTTCCCAACTGAAACGAAATCACAAGAATTAGACATTAGCGCATCAAATCGTGTACTATATCGCTTTTATAATGGTGCTGTAACTTCATCGACTATTTGTGAAACAATTCCGCCGGCAACACCAATTGTTGTGGATCAATGGACTACTTCAGGTGGAAAAATAGTTATAAACACTACGGCTGTCAAAACAACAAATACAACTGATAACAGCACAAAAATTACCGGCTACAATCATAATATCACGTTCAAAAATATCACATTTGTAAAAAGTAACGGGACACAAGTTTATGAAACATTCCCTTTTGGGGACTATGTAATTAGTGCAACGCCTCTACCTTTTGCATTCAATAAAACGCTTGAACAATGCAGTTCATCTAAACAATTATACGATTACAATAGTAGTGAAGCTCTTATTCTAGACATTGATCCCGCTTTAATTGTTAATGAAGCAACACCACTAAACAATCCAAGAACCGGATTAATAAGCGATACAAAAAACAAACTTACTTATCGATTATTCTCAGGATTACTAACTGGTGCTTATTTTTGCAACACTACTTTTCCGGCAACTCCTGCAGTAAGTGAAGAATGGATTGCAGTGGCTGGAGTAGCAAACGAAAGTGGAATTGTGGAAGTAACAACTACCACTTTAGGAACTGGTTTTAAACATACCGTAGTTCTAAAAAAAGCAAAAATGAAGAAGGGAAGCAGTGATTTTATTTTAGGTGATAATTATATTTACGGAGAATTATTAACCACAAATTAATCCCAAATAAGAAGCAAAATTAAAGACAAAAACAATCGTTTTTAGTCGCAAAAAAAGGTCCGATTTTTAAGTGAATTTTCTAATGAAAACTGCTTAAAAATCGGACCTTTTTTTTGTGCTTTTAAAACCAAAAATAAAACTTACATAGCACTTTGTTTTATAAAAACTTCTGTTGCTCCTTGACCATATTTTTGATAATTCCCTTCTTGAAAAGCGATGTTATCATAGCGACCTAATAAAAAATCCAGTTCAGCTTTTAGAACTCCTTCACCCACGCCGTGGATAAAAACAATCTTTGGAATGCGATTCCGAATAGCAAATTCTATATGACGTTTTGCCGTTTCAGTCTGTAAAGTCAGAATGTCATAATTAGACATTCCGCGTTTATTTGGTACCAGTTTTTCGATGTGTAAATCAAACTCCGGAGCTGGAATTTCGTGCTTTGATTTCTTTTCCTTAACAAAACTTCGTGCTTTCGGGATTTCTTTTTCTTTTGAAATCTCACTTACATTAATTCTTCTAATAGAATCTAGTAAGTTACTGGAATCGTTTGTTTTAATCAACTCATTGACAAAAAATGTCATCGTAAATCCATCTTCTGTTTCTACAGTAACTTGCTTCTCTTTGACTGACAACACGACTCCATTGATCGCTTCGTCAAGTACTGAAACCTTATCTCCTTTGTTAAACATTTTCGTCTTCTTTATCTTGATTTTTACTTGGCGTTTTGGCACTCAATTGCATCATTCCCATCATGAAAACTACAATTGCAATTACCATTATATACACATTTTTTTCAGCACTCACCTGCTCGTATAAAGCAACAGATATCGCCACAACCATTATTGGAATTATAAACTTTCTCATCTTTTTAAATATCAGTTTTCAAAAGTAATCAATTTAAAATTGCAACAATTATTATCACAAACGTTTCTTATTTTTTTGTAAAATTGCAAAAAGAAAAACCATTGGATTTAGAAAAATTTATGCTGCCTTGTTTAAGCAAAACACTCTTTGGAATAGAGTGTTTGGGCTGTGGTTTTCAGAGGGGTTTTTTGTTGCTTTTGCAAGGGGATTTCGAAGGTGCTTTTAAGATGTATCCAGCCATTTTTACCACCTTGTTATTTTTGGGAATTTTAGGTTTTAATTTTATCGACAAAAACAGGAATTACAAAAAATTCATTATTGGTTCGGCAATTTTAAATGGTGTTTTTATGATTGCAGGTTATTATTTTAAGCATTACTAAAGATTCCTTTTTTAGACTTTTTAGAACAACAAAATTATTTGATTCTAGTCAAAATATCATTCATCATTTCGATTTGCACTTTTTGAATTTCAATCAATTCTTCTTGTTGGTGCATAATCAAATGATCCAGTTTTTCATGAAGCATTCTAATTTCAAGTTCAGATTTTAGATTAATCATATAATCTTTTTTGGATCTTTCTCTATCTTTTTCTTCCTGACGATTTTGACTCATCATAATTACTGGAGCTTGAAGTGCGGCAAGACATGACAAAATTAAATTCAGCAAAATAAATGGATACGGATCAAATCCTTTATTCAAGAGAATATAAATATTAATCAAAATCCAAAATAGAATAAATACACCAAAAAGGATTATAAATTTCCAGCTTCCACCAAAAGCAGCAACTTTATCTGCCACTTTTTGTCCCACTGTACGAACACCTATTTCATCTTCAACAGTGCTCACTAATGATTTATCTTCATTCAAAGAACCGATAACTTTAGCTTCCAGATTAGACAACTCCCCTATTTCGACCAGTAAATAATTAGAAATGTATTTCTCGCGATACATATTCAACTCGCCAATTGATAAGAATTTGTCCTCCTCAAAATCAGGATAATCATTTTGAATAAGCGCCAATATTGGGTTCCGAATGGTTTTAGCCGAAATTTTATCGGCTATTGGAAATTCTTTTTTTGAAATATCGCTTGTAAAAGTAGTAGTGGATTTCATGTATTGTTATTTATTGGCTAATTTAAAAAAACACTTTCATCAAAACTAATAATCGGTTCCTATACATTGAAAATAAAACAGATACACAACAGCTTTTTTATCCAAAAAGTCTAAAATAGTAATTCCCACTACAATTAACATCACTTTATTTAACAAAAGTGTCTAAATAAACCAGATAGCTTTATGCTTGAGAAAGAAATAATTCGAAATAGTTCAATATCTTTGTGGCTCGTTTTAAAACCCATGAAAATGTCACTGAACTACAAAAATATTCCTTTCTGCTATTGTTGTTGCTGTTTTTAAAATACTCTCTTTAAAAAACATTGTTCAAAAACGAATACCAATTGTAATCCATTAAAATCTGATTATTACAATTTAAGACACCAAACAGCATGAAATCACAAAAAATATTAGACCTTATTGGAAACACGCCTTTAGTAGAAACTACTAAATTGATAAAAAATAAAAACGTAAAACTTTTACTGAAACTTGAAGGAAACAATCCTGGTGGCAGTGTAAAAGATCGCGCAGCCTACAATATGATTGCTTCCGCATTAGAAAGAGGAGAAATCAAAAAAGGAGATAAACTTATTGAAGCAACTAGTGGCAACACCGGAATAGCTTTAGCCATGATTGCTCAATTATTCAATATCGAAATCGAATTGGTACTTCCGGAAGATTCTACCAAAGAGCGTACTCAAACTATGCGTGCTTATGGAGCAACCGTGATTTTGACACCGGCAGCTACCGGAATAATAGGTTCCAGAGATTATGCTGATAAAAAAGTAGCCGAAGGCGGTTATATTATGCTTAATCAGTTTGCAAATGACGACAACTGGAAAGCACATTACAAAACCACAGGTCCAGAAATATGGAATGATACCGAAGGAACTGTAACCCATTTTGTCTCTGCTATGGGGACAACGGGAACAATTATAGGTACTTCAACCTATTTGAAAGAAATGAATCCTGCTATTCAAATTATAGGCGCTCAACCTAGCGATGGGTCTCAAATTCCGGGAATCAGAAAATGGCCTGAAGAGTATTTGCCTAAAATTTTTGATGCCAATAAAGTAGATACAATCATCGAAGTTTCCGAAGAAGAAGCACGAGCCATGACTAAGCGCTTAGCACTGGAAGAAGGCGTTTTTGCAGGAATGAGCAGTGGCGGTTCAGTTACAGCAGCAATAAAAATGGCCGAAGAATTAGAATCAGGAGTCATTGTAGCCATTATCTGTGACCGTGGCGATCGTTATTTATCTTCAGATTTGTTTGATTAAATTAATTAGGCGTTATAAAAACAACCTTCCTTTTCTGTATCTTTCGAATATAAAAAGGAAGGTTGTTTCGATTTTAAGCAAGAACAATTTCTATTTTAATCAAAAAAACGTTTCAACTGATTCAAACTTTATAATCTGGTTACAAATGAAAAACACACCATTAATTTACTGCATTCTATTTTTATCAATCATTATGGGAGGAAAAGTACAGGCTCAAGACTGGCCAAATTTAAATAAATACCAAAATGAAAATGCAAATCTGAAACCGGTAACACCCGGACAAAAAAGAATTGTATTTATGGGCGATTCCATAACCGAATTTTGGAGTATCACAGATCCTGAATATTTCGCAGGAAAACCATACGTTAATCGCGGTATTAGCGGTCAAACTACACCTCAGATGCTAATACGCTTTAGAGCGGATGTTATTGCTTTAAAACCCGCCGCTGTGATTATTTTGGCTGGAATAAACGACATTGCCGGTAATACCGGTCCGGCAACATTGGACATGATTGCAAATAATATTTTCTCAATGGCCGAATTGGCAAAAGCAAACCAGATTAAAGTAATTCTTTGCTCTGTATTGCCTGCTTATGATTTCTCTTGGAAACCCAATCAAAATCCGGCTGAAAAAGTGGTGGCTCTAAATGAAATGATAAAAAATTACGCTGACGCCAATGGCATTCTGTATCTAGATTATTTTTCGGCTATGGCAGATAAACGAAAAGGTTTGCCTGCTTCATACTCAAATGATGAAGTACACCCAAATAAAACAGGATATCAAGTGATGGCGCCACTAGTTGAAAAAGCAATCGCCAAAGTCCTATTACAAAAATAAATTATTACTTTAAAAAGAAACAAAAAATGAACTATCGCAGACTGGGTAAAACAGATTTTGAAATTTCAGAAATATCACTTGGCACTTGGCAAGTAGGCGGCAAATGGGGTTCTCCTTTCAATGATAAAACTGCAGATGAGTTAATCAACGCCGCAATTGACAATGGCGTAAATTTTATTGATACCGCAGATGTTTATGAAAACGGATTGAGTGAAACTGCTGTAGGCCGAGTGGTTCGTTCCCGTTCTGAACGAATTTATGTAGCTACAAAATGCGGTCGACATATTAACCCACATGTAAATGAAGGTTATCAGCCCAAAGTGCTGCAACAATTTGTGGAAGATAGCTTGAGAAGAACAGGACTAGAAACACTAGATTTAATACAATTGCATTGCCCTCCAACAGAAGTATTTTACCGTCCCGAAATATTTGAAATGTTTGACCGTTTGAAAGAGCAAGGAAAAATTTTAAATCTTGGCGTTAGCGTCGAAAAAGTGGAAGAAGGACTAAAAGCGATTGAATTTCCAAATGTAACTTCGGTACAGATTATTTTTAATCTTTTTCGTCAGCGTCCATCCGAACTATTTTTCAAAGAAGCAATGAAACATGATGTTGGTATTATTGCAAGAGTTCCTTTAGCGAGCGGACTTCTGACAGGGAAATTTAATGCTAAAACTACTTTTGACACACAAGATCATCGCAATTTTAATAGAGATGGAGCTGCTTTTGACAAAGGCGAAACATTCTCTGGTATTAATTACGAACTAGGTTTAAAAGCCGTAGAAGAATTTAAATCGTTATTTCCAGAAGCAACAAACTTAGCTCCTCTTGCTTTACAATGGATTTTGGGTTTTGATGAAGTCAGCTGTATTATTCCTGGTGCTTCTAATGAAAGCCATGTATTATCTAATTTATCAGTTTATGATTTACCTAAATTAACTTACGAAAAAACTGCAGCGATGAATGACATTTATGAGCGCTATATAAAACCAGAAGTACACCAACTTTGGTAATTCATTTTATCACATAAAAAAGGCTCGATTTATGTTAAATCGAGCCTTTTTTTATATGAATACCTATTTTTATGCTAAAGTCGCAGTGGTCGAAATTGCAGCATTCAATAATTTAGAAATAGGACAATTTTTCTCTGCTTTAGTCACTAATTGTTGAAAAACTTCATCTGTTATTGCACTTATTTTTGCATTTACCGTTAAGTGGGAAGTTATAATTGTTCCTTCCACCAAGTCGATATCACATTTAGTTTCGATACTTTCTATTTCAAAACCAACTTCAGTGATATAGGCAGAAAGTTGCATTGTAAAGCAGCCCGAGTGCGCAGCTGCAATCAACTCTTCCGGGTTAGTCCCAACTCCTTCTTCAAAACGGGATTTGAACGAATATTGCGTATCTTTTAATGTTGTACTTTGGGTGGTAAGTTTTCCGGCTCCTTCTTTAAGTGAACCATTCCAGACTGCGGTTGCATTTCTTTTCATAATATTATGTTTTATGTTTTCTCAAATTTAGTTCATTTGTAAAAAAACGCTTTTAGAAATAGATTTTTTTAACGAAAATTTAAAATTCGTTAGACAATTTTCCATCTAAAAAATGACAGAAAAAGTAGCTCCTTTATTAACTCCATCACTTTCTGCTAAAATTTGTCCGTCGTGTCTTTCTATTATTTTTTTACACAAATACAATCCAATTCCTGTAGATGGCTCATTTGCCGTTCCTAATTTACTCATTTTAGTAAATTTACGGAACAGTTCATGACTTTCATTTTGATCAAAACCTACACCCTCATCCGTTATTTTAAAAAACAGTTTACTGCCTTGAAGATAAACACGAACTTTTATTTCACTATCCGGAAACGAAAATTTTATAGCATTATCTATCAAGTTCACTAAAACTCGAATCAATAGAATTTTATCTATTTTTAAAAGAGCTTCTTCAACTTCAATTGACAAATCCAATTTAATATTCTTGTTAGTCAGCAACTGATCTAATTGTTTTGAAACAACCGAAAAAATAGAAGAAAATTGAACAATCTCATTTTCAGATTTTTTTTCTATAATTTGATCTTGCTCTTTTAGTAATTTGATAAAGTTTTCAATATAATTGTATTGTTGTTCTGTCGATTGAAGAATCAATTCGGCTAATTCTTTTATGGCTTCCGAAGGTTCCTCCTCTAAAATAAGCAATGCCGCCGATTTAGAATTGCCAACAAAGTTTCTTAAATCATGGGAAAGTAAATACACTAAATCTTGTTTTTCTGTAATAAAATTTTCATTTTCTGCAATTGAATCCTGAATATTACTCATCAATAAACCGGCTTCATCAGAGAAATTATTTGGTAATGAAGGAACAATTTTTTTGTTTCTATACAAATGTAAAGCTTTCGAGGCGACTTCAATTGGCTTAATTAGTCGCTTTAGAAACAGTAAAGTTGCACCTGTAGCGACTAAGGTCATTATAAGTGCGAAAATTAAAATAGTATCCGCAGAAATAGTTTTACTACCATAAAGCACAAAAAACAATAATCCAATCAACGGAATATGTATCCCTATAAATGCGACAAACAAAAATTTGAATGCATAACTCTTTTTAAGAAAACCTATGTGAGATAATTTTTTATATAACTGCATACAGAATTTTATTTTCGTTTTTTTTTACAATAATAAATTACAAATAACAAAATAAGTGATTAATTTCTTACTAATACTAAAGACCTTCTAAATAAAATGTTAAATTACGTGTTTTTATATCAGCCTATTTACGCATAAAAAGAGTATTTGGTTCTTAAATATATAGTAATTATTTTATCGTATACTTTTTTTACAAAAATTAAATACAATTGTGCTTCTCTGAAATTTTCCCTGAAGAAAAACCTAATTCTCACCTGCAATTTCCTGCCCCCGATTACTTCACTTAATTTTTATTTTTTAGCGGTGTTCAATGAACTTTGTTTGTAGCGAAAACTGGCAGTTGCAAAAACTGTGAAACGCTTTCCAGAAAAATGCGGCAAACTAAAACTGCTTTACTGTCGCAATATTACTGCTAGCGAAAGAGGCTAGAAGTGTGGCATTATAGTAAAATCGAGAATGGGCTCAATAAAAAAAAGCTAAATATAAAATATTTTGGAATTTGAATTTATAAAATGGCAGAACTATAAAAATGGACAATCTAAAACTTGCAACAATCGGATACTTCAATTAAACAGCTTTTTAAATAATTGAAAATAAAAAAACCAGCATAAATTAAACCTTATAGAAGGTCAATTTATACCGGTTTATTAATTACTCATCATAAAGGAGTATCAGTAGAAATTAGTTACTACTTTTACCTCTTACAAGTGCTACTATAATTATAATAAAAACTGCAGCACCTACAACTAAAATCCATGGCTCTGCGAACCAGTCACTTCCGCCTTTATCTACATTCAAGTTCACATCCACTGTTTTATCTTGTGCCCAAATAAGACTTTGAGAAAATAAAAGTGTGATTAATAATAAAGACTTTTTAAAAGTTGCGCTGATATTTTGTAAATGTATCATGTTGATTAGTTTTAAATTTATATTAAATAATGTTAATCATTTCGTTATGTCAAATATATTGATGCTATCAAAGCGGAATGTTATTCAATTAAACAAAAAAATTGCATAATTCACATTTTTTAAAATTCATATCTAAAACAATTTTAGAGGAGTTGGCCTATACATTTATTAACTAAAGCTCGCTAGTGCAACAACGCAGTCGCAGCGAAAAGCAGCAATGGGCTCAAATAAAAAACAGCTAAAAGTGAAAATATTTCACAATTTGAATTTATAAAACCATTCAAACACTTATTTTTGCGCTATGGCAAAGAAAAATACAGACAAAGTTGTCTTTCATCAAATAAAAGTCCTTGATGCTGGAGCAAAAGGCGTATCGGTAGCAAAGGCTCCCGACGGAAAAGTAGTTTTTATCCCGAATGTGGTTCCGGGTGATGTGGTTGATGTGCAAACTTTCAAGAAGCGCAAAGCCTATTACGAAGGAAAAGCAGTTCATTTTCATGAATATTCAGAGCATCGCGTTGAGCCTATTTGCGAGCACTTTGGTGTTTGTGGCGGTTGTAAATGGCAGAATATGAAATACAGCCAACAGTTGTATTACAAGCAAAATGAGGTGAAAAATCATTTACAACGCATTGGGAAAATAGAACTTCCGGAATTTGAACCGATTCTAGGTTCTGAAAAACAGTTTTTTTACAGAAACAAAATGGAATTTTCGTTTTCGAACAGCCGTTGGTTGACCGAAAAAGAAATTGACAGCACCGAAGATTTAGGAAACAGAAATGCGCTTGGTTTCCATATTCCGAAAATGTGGGACAAAATCCTGGACATCAATAAATGTCATTTACAAGAAGATCCATCGAACGCGATTAGAAATGAAGTTAGAGATTTTTCTAATGCAAATGGACTGACTTTCTTTAATCCAAGAGCTCATGAAGGCTTATTGAGAACTTTGATGTTAAGAACGGCTTCGACTGGTGAAATTATGGTTTTGATTCAGTTTTTTGAAAATGATAAAGCCAACAGAGAATTAATCCTAGACCATCTTTATGAGAAATTCCCGCAAATTACTTCGCTACAATACGTGGTAAACAATAAAGCCAACGATACTTTATACGATACTGATATTAAATTATACAAAGGTTGTGATTACATCCTAGAAGAAATGGAAGGGTTGAAATTCAGCATTAATGCGAAATCTTTTTACCAAACCAACTCTGACCAAGCTTATGAATTGTATAAAATAACACGCGATTTCGCTGGTCTTACCGGTAATGAAATTGTTTATGATTTATACACAGGAACGGGAACTATTGCTCAATTTGTTTCGAAAAAAGCAAAAAAAGTAATAGGTGTTGAAAGTGTTCCTGAAGCCATTAAAGATGCAAAACTGAACGCAGAACGCAATGAAATTACCAATTGTGAGTTCTTTGTAGGAGATATGAAAGTCGTTTTCAACGATAGTTTCATCGCTCAGCACGGGCATCCTGATGTTATTATCACGGATCCACCAAGAGACGGAATGCACAAAGATGTAATCGAACAAATTATGAAAATTGCTCCTGAAAAAGTAGTTTATGTAAGTTGTAATTCGGCTACACAAGCGCGTGATTTAGCTTTAATGGATGAAAAATACAAAGTGACTCGTGTGCGTCCTGTGGATATGTTTCCTCAAACGCATCACGTAGAGAATGTTGTACTTTTGGAAAAAAGATAATTGATTTTTGATTGCAGATTTTAATAAACTGCAATCAAAAGTTTTCATTAAAAAAATATGAAAAAAATAATTTTATTGGTATTCGCTTTAGCGCTATCCTTCTCCAGTTGTGAGAAAGATGATATTTGCGATGCAAATACACCCACAACACCTCGTTTGGTGATTAGCTTTTATGATTACTTGAATCCTTCGGTTTTAAAAAATGTCACAAATCTAAAAGTAGTTGGCGAAGGAATGCCTGAGGGAATTATTTTTAACGCGGCTACCGGAGATGCTAAATACCTGACAAACGGAAACACGATTTCGATTCCGCTAAAAACAGTTGGAACCAGTACAAGTTATAGTTTTACGTTAAATTCTGGCAATGCTAATCCCGCATTGGTGAACGTAGACAATATAAAATTTGATTATACGACTCAAGAATTATTTGTGTCAAGAGCTTGTGGCTACAAAACTATATTTACATTAGACCCAATAAATCCATATACACATACCGATGCTGCTGTTGCAGATGAAAAATGGATAGAATACATCTCGGTTGAAAAAAGTAACTTAGAAAACGAAAATGAAACACACATTAAGATCTTTTTTTAGTATTTGTCTCTTATTGTCGTTGACTTTGATGCAGGCGCAAGAGACAACAACTGTGAAAAGTGATCCCAAAACTGCAAAAACAGAACAGATTGTTCCCGCAGCTCCTTTACCATTAGTTGCCATTGAACCAACAGTAAAAAATAATGATTCGATTCCTGTAAAAACAGACCGATACGGGATTCGTGTAGGACTAGATTTATTCAAACTGACACGCGCTCTATATGACGAAAATTACAAAGGAATTGAGTTTGTGGGAGATTATCGATTGACAAAAAAATATTTTTTGGCTGCCGAAATTGGAAACGAAAACAAAACTACTGATGATGACCGCCTTAATTTCACCACCAAAGGTTCGTACCTAAAAGCAGGTTTTGATTATAATGCCTATGAAAACTGGCTGGATATGGAGAATATCATTTCTATAGGAATGCGCTACGGTTTCAGTACTTTTAACCAGCAATTGAACAGTTATCGAATTTATAATGCCAATCCTTATTTTGGTGAAGTTCCTGTAATTCCTTCCGGTAAAAAGTTTGATGGTTTAACAGCGAGCTGGATTGAAGTCGTGGCCGCAGTGAAGGCTAAAGTATTCAATAACGTATTTATGGGTTTCAGTCTTCGATTGAACCGATTGGTAACCAACAAAGAACCTGAGAATTTCTCTAACTTATATATCCCTGGATTTAACAGAACTTACGATGGTAGTTTTGGAGTAGGATTCAACTACACCGTTACTTATTTTGTTCCTATTTACAAGAAAAAAGTAAAGCCAGTTGCGGTTGCTAAAAAAGCTGAGAAAAAATAATTACGAAATACAAATAAAAAAAAATAGCAAAGAAAACTACAGTTCTCTTTGCTATTTTTTTGTTAGAATAAACTAAACTACCCTATTTCCTTAATTCCTTTCATGAAAATCCATTTCATGAATAATTTCTCTCCGTCTTTGGTTTTTACCGATTGAAATTTTGGTGCCAAAAGCGTTCCTATAACAAATGCTGTTAATGGAATCCAGAAACCCGTTAAATTAGTAAAATGGGCTACTACATATCTAGCAGAAATAAATAATATTGCAAAACATCCTAGTTGGTAAATAAATGCTCGTATTTGTAATTTGGTCATTTTTTTAAGTCTTAAAGTTTTAAAGTCAAAGGTCGAAAGTAAAAAATTGAATATTGCTTATTCAGCACTATCAGTTGTTACCTGAAACTTTGTTCTCTTACTTCCTTCGTACATTTCATATTTTACCAAACGTGCTTCTAAACCAGCGTTAAAAAGCTTGATTTTTCTCGAAGGTTTTAATCCTACAAATTTCAATGCTTCCAAATTTGCAGTAATCATCCAAGCATTTGTTCCCGGATAATTTTTCTTTAAAGTATCACCAATGTTTTTGTAGAATTCTTCCATGTGAATATCCAAACGCTCATCATACGGCGGATTGAAAACTATGTGTAATTTTCCTTCTGAAGTTTTTTCAGTATCAAAAAAGTTCATTTCTTCAATCGAAATATACTCGTCAAGATTAGCATTTTTGATATTGTCTTTAGCTTTTTGAACGGCACTTGGTGCTTTATCATAGCCTTTTATCGTGTAATGAAACTCTCTAACTCTTTTCAACAAACTATCCGAAATAGCATCAAACAAGTCATTGTCCCAATCGTTCCATTTTTCGAAAGCAAATTCTTTACGGTTAATGTTTGCCGGAATATTACAGGCAATCATTGCTGCTTCGGCTAAGAATGTTCCCGAACCGCACATTGGATCCAAGAAATCCGTCTGGCCGTCCCAACCGGAAAGCAATAGAATTCCTGCTGCCAAAACCTCGTTTATAGGAGCAATATTGGTAGCAGTTCTATACCCACGTTGATTCAATGCATTTCCTGAAGTATCCAGTGCAACTGAAACCTGGTCTTTATCGATATGAATGTTGATTCTTAAATCAGGATGTACTTTATCAATACTTGGTCGTTGTCCCGTTCTTTCTCTGAACTGGTCGACAATCGCATCTTTACACTTTTGAGAAACAAATTCTGAGTGATTAAAATATTCCGAATGCACCGTTGTATCAATCACAAATGTCTGATTGGCACCTATCAATTTAGACCAATTCACTCCCGAAATGCCTTTATATAAAGCCTGTTCGTTGTTTGCCTTGAAAAAATAAATAGGTTTCAGGATTTTCAAAGCCGTACGTAACGCTAAATTCGCTTTGTACATAAACCCTTTGTCCCCTTTAAAACTCACCATTCTCACACCTTGCTCCACGTTTTGTGCGCCAAGCATTTGCAATTCTTTTGCTAATATTTCTTCAAAACCAAAAAAGGTTTTGGCAACCATTTTATAATTATTTTCCATTGTAAAATCAAGTATTCGTTGCAAAAATACACTAAATTTGCATCAATCAAATTAATTGAAAAAGAATAAATGTCTGCAGCACAAAATCCACCAACTGAAAATCAACTGAAATCAACTGAAAACTGGTATACCTCTTGGTTTGACACTCCCTATTATCATATTCTTTACAAAGACAGAAATTATAGAGAAGCTCAGGTTTTTATGGATAATCTTACCCATTATCTTAATCTTCCTGAAAAAGCAAAAGTATTGGATTTAGCATGTGGCAAAGGCCGTCATTCTATTTATTTAAATCAATTAGGTTTTACAGTTCTTGGAGCTGATTTATCTGAAAATAGCATTACCGAAGCAACTAAAAATACGAATGAAACACTCCATTTCAAAGTTCACGATATGCGTGAACCTTTTGAAGAAAAATATGATGCCATTTTTAATCTATTTACCAGCTTTGGCTATTTCGAAAATGACGAAGACAATCTAACTACATTAAAAGCCATCAAAGAAAGCCTTTCGGAATATGGTTTTGCCGTGATTGACTTCATGAATGTTGCCCAAGTCCTAGAAACATTAGTTCCTGAAGAAACAAAAACAGTCGAAGGCATCGATTTTCATATCAAACGCTATTTAAAAGACGGGCATATTTATAAAGAAATTGACTTTGAAGACAAAAGTCAAAAATTTCATTTTACTGAAAAAGTAAAAGCCCTTACCCTAAAAGATTTCGAGGAATTAATGGAAGAAGCCGGAATTTATCTATTGGATATTTTTGGCGATTACAAATTGAAAAAATTCCATAAAACAGATAGCGAACGCCTAATCATGATTTTTAAATAATTGTTGGGTTAATCGGTTAATCGTTTAAAGGGTTAATCGAAAAAACAAATAAACCGTGCAGCAGATTAACGGTTAAACAAATAAACAAATAAACGGTTAAGCAAGAAACATGAATTACCTTTTACCTTTACTTTCCGTAATCTTAGGATATATCGTCGCATTGATTATACGACCAAAGAACAAAACTAACTTAAAATTGCTACTGGCTTTCAGTGGCTCTTTTTTACTTTCATTAACGGTAATGCATTTATTGCCTGAAATTTACGAAAGTGCAAACCCAAACATTGGACTCTTTATCATGCTGGGAATATTGTTCCAAATTATTTTGGAATTTTTCTCAAAAGGAGCTGAACACGGTCACGTTCACGGACATGAAATAATGACCCAAATCCCGTGGTTGTTGTTCATCAGTCTTTGTATACATGCCTTTCTTGAAGGATTCCCCGTAAGCCATCATCATGATTTAGCCATAGGAATTGCCATTCACCATTTGCCTATTGCCATTATTCTGACTACTTTTTTTATCAATGCAAGTCTGAATAAAAAAGCAATTTTTTTCTTTATGATTACTTTTGCAATCATGACGCCGCTAGGAACAATCTTATCTAATTATTTGCCAATATTAAACGTGTATTATACTGAAATTACAGCTATAGTAATAGGAATATTATTTCATATTTCATCCACCATTATTTTCGAAAGCAGCGAAGGACACAAGTTTAACATTGCAAAGGTTTCGATGATTGTGATAGGAATTGCATTGGCTTATTTTATATAAATTTATAATTTGGGCGTGACCACAAGGGTCGGGCTATTCGTTGCAATCCTTTTTCATTTCGCTAACGCTACATGATAAAAAGGATTTCCACTTCTATCCCTCACGCAAGAAATAAATGTACGGACACCTCGCTAGTTGTCGCTTCAAAAAAACATAACTATGGAATTTACTAAAACCACAGAACAATCCTCAAAGTACGAACATTTAGAAAAAATGTCCGTTCAAGAATTGTTGTCTAATATTAATCAGGAAGACAAAACCGTTCCTCTTGCCGTAGAAAAAGCGTTACCCCAAATAGAAACATTAGTGACTGAAATCGTTGCCAAAATAAAACTCGGTGGTAGATTATTCTATATTGGCGCGGGAACTTCCGGACGTTTGGGTATTGTTGACGCTTCGGAATGTCCACCAACATTTGGTGTACCTTTCGATTTGGTAATTGGGATTATTGCCGGTGGTGACACCGCAATCCGTAGAGCCGTAGAAAATGCCGAAGACAACGCAACACAAGCCTGGATTGACTTGAAAGCTTTTGATATAAATGAAAATGATGTCGTTGTAGGAATAGCAGCCTCAGGAACAACGCCTTATGTTATTGGAGGATTACAAACTTGCAACGAAAATAATATTACCACAGGCAGTATTTCTTGTAATGCAGGAAGTCCGCTTTCCCAAACCGCAAAATTCCCTATAGATGTAGTTGTAGGACCGGAATTTGTAACCGGAAGTTCACGTATGAAAGCCGGTACAGCCCAGAAACTGGTACTGAATATGATTACTACTGCATCCATGATTCAACTAGGTAAAGTAAAAGGAAACAAAATGGTCGACATGCAATTGAGTAATAGCAAACTGGTGGATCGCGGTGTGAAAATGATTATGGGAGAAATTCCTGTTTCCTATGAAGAAGGTGCCGAATTATTAAAAAAATATGGAAGTGTAAGGAAAGCTGTTGATAATTTTAAAAAGTAAACAACAATGATTCACCATATCGTAATGTGGAAATTAAAAGATTTTGCAGAAGGCAAAAGCAAAGCCGAAAATGCAATTATTTTAAAAGAGAAGCTTGAAGGTTTAAAAAAGGATATTCCTGAAATAATTGAAATACGGGTAGGAATAAATATTGAAAGTGAATATTCAAACTTTGATGCCGTTCTACACTCCTATTTTGATTCGTTTGAAACATTAGATAAATACCAAAATCATCCAACACATAATGTTGTTGCTGAATGGATAGGTAAAATTAGAGATTTGAGATATTGTGTGGATTATGAATTTTAATTATTAAATTATGGCAACCAACAAAGAACTATTATCTAAAGGAATTAAATATTTAGCGGGAGCTTTGCCATTGCTATTCTTAGGGCCTGCCGTAATTTATAATGCCTTCATGAATAAGCAAAATGTGTGGCATTATTTGGTTTTAGCAATAGGAATAATTGCTTGTATTGCCGCAATGCTTTTGATGTATTTGGGATTAAAAATAATTATGAAAAGTTTATTTAACGACTAATGGAAAATCTAATTCACGTTCAAAAAACATTTGAAAAAATAGTTTACGTCGATAAAAAAGTAAACAATAGAGAATTTGAAGATTGCGTTTTTAAAAACTGTGATTTATCAAATAGTGACTTCTCCTATAGTAGCTTCATGGATTGCGAGTTCATTGATTGCAATTTGGCTATGACCAAATTATCAGGAACAAGCTTGAAAGGGGTACAATTCAAAAACTGTAAATTATTGGGCATTCAATTTGAGGAATGCGATGATTTCTTGTTTAATGTCAATTTTGAGGAATGTGTTTTGGATTATTCTTCGTTTGCCAATAAAAAAATGCCAAAGACGAAATTCAATTCCTGTTCGTTAAGAGAGGTAAGTTTTGTTGGTACCAATCTTACGAGTTCCGTTTTTGATAACAGTAATTTGGACGGTGCTATTTTTAACAATACACAATTAGCGGGAGCCGATTTCTCAAAAGCAACTGATTTTAAAATTGACCCCGAATTCAACCCCATGAAAAAAGCCAAGTTTTCTACACAAGGAATCATTGGACTTCTGGACAAATACGATATTAAAATACAATAGTTAAAAAATAAATATACTGATAAATGAAAAAAATAGTATTCCTCCTCCCACTATTACTGCTAATGTCTTGCTATGATGCGGAGCGCAATTGTAAGGATTTTAAAACTGGAAAATTCAAGTTTGAATATGAAGTTGACGGCGTAAAGAAAACGGCTATTTTTGAGCGTAATGACAGTATCGAAATAGAAACTTTTGAAGGAAAGACTGATACCGCTTCGATACGATGGGTAAACGATTGTGAATATGTTTTACTGAAATTGCATCCAAAAAATATGGCTGAGGAAAAGGCTATCGGTATGAAAATTTTGACAACCACAAAAAATTCCTATACCTTTGAATTTGGAATGGTTGGTGTTGATGAAAAACAAAGAGGAACCGTTACTAAGATTTCCGATTAAGCATATAAAATCAAATTAATTACAAATAATAACTAAACATGGAAGTATTTTTAAATCCTGATGCTTGGATTGCCCTTTTAACATTGACTTTTTTGGAAATTGTACTAGGAATCGACAACATTATTTTCATATCAATTGCTACAGGAAAATTACCTGCTGAACAACGTAAGAGAGCCACAAAAATAGGAATGTTCCTTGCCATGTTCATGAGAATTGCGCTTTTGTTTGGTATCAACTTATTGATTCAAATGAAAGAACCTTGGTTTCATATAGATTTAAGTTGGTTTTCAGCCGGAATTACTGGTCAAAGTCTTATTTTACTAGGCGGAGGATTATTCTTGATTTATAAGAGTACCAATGAGATTCGTGAAAAAGTAGACGAGAAAGGTCATGAAGAAAAAGAATTAGGAAAAGCGGCTACAAAATCATTTCAAAATGTACTGCTACAAATCATCATGATTGATTTAGTTTTCTCTTTTGATAGTATTCTTACCGCGGTAGGTATGACAAACGGGGTTGAAGGTGCTTTGTATATTATGATTACTGCAGTAGTTATTTCTGTATTAATTATGATGCAATTTGCGGTTCCTGTTGGGAATTTTGTCAATAAACATCCTTCTATTCAAATACTTGGCTTATCATTTTTAATACTAATTGGAATGATGCTACTTACCGAAAGTGCGCATTTATCGAATGCTTTAATCTTTGGAAATCACGTTACTCCAGTACCAAAAGGGTACTTATATTTTGCCATATCTTTCTCATTATTAGTTGAAGTGCTGAATATGAAAATGAAGAAAAATAAATAATCAAACTATTTTTTGATAAAGAAGCTCCTTTTCGGGAGCTTTTTTTTTATTCTGAAAATATATTCCTCCTTAAATAGGGAAACGCTAAAAAGACTCCAATTTGGTCTTTTTCCTTTTTATTTTATTTTTTATAAATTAACTTAGACACAAATAAGCACCATGAAAAATACTATCTCCCATAGAGTTGCTGACTTTTTAAAAAACTTCCCTCCTTTTTCCTTTTTACATCAAAAAGACATCGAAGTTATCTCTGAACAAATCTCCATTATTTATAAAGAAAAGGACAGTGTTATCTTTGTCGAAAACGAAGAAACGCACTCCTGTTTTTATGTTGTACACAAAGGAGCAGTCGCACTTAGAACTAGTCTGGAAAATGATATTTTAGATATGTGTGATGAAGGAGATATTTTTGGGTTGAGACCACTTATAGCCAATGAAAACTATAAAATGGAAGCCAGAGCCCATGAAGAAAGCATTCTTTATGCGATTCCAATCGCAATTTTCAAACCTTATGCGTTAGAAAACAGAGCTGTGGGGAATTTTTTAATCGAAAGCTTTGCTTCTAATACACACAATCCGTATTCTAAAAGTCACAGCGGAAAACTATATGGTGAAACAATAGGAATAGAAGGTCTTGACACCGGTAGAAAACTATTAGACTTACAGCCAGTAAAATACTCTAAAAAACTGATTACCTGTTATTCGAACACTATTGTAAAAGATATTGCGGAGACTATGACCAAAAAAAATGTGGGCGCTATTCTTGTTATCGAAGATTCGCTCCCCATTGGCATCATTACCGATAAGGATTTAAGGAACAAAATTGTGACTGGAGAATTTCCAATCACAACAACTGCCGCCGCCATAATGACAACTCCTGTTATTACGTATCCAAAGAAAATGACTGTTACTCAAGCCCAAATGGCTATGATGAAAAGCAATATCAGTCATTTATGTCTTACGAAAGATGGCACGCCAAACTCCAAAGCTGTTGGAATTCTCTCCAAACACGATGTTATGGTAGAACTTGGTAATAATCCAGCAGTATTGATAAAAGCGGTAAAAAGAGCTAAAAAGGCAAAACAGATAAAACCAATTCGCGCCAGTATAATGCAATTGTTACAAGGATATTTAGACCAAAATATTCCTATGACACTGACTTCTAAAATAATTACAGAATTAAATGATGCCTGTATCAAGCAAGTTATTGAAATAGCTTTGAAGAAAATGAAAACGCCACCACCGGTAAAATTTGGATGGCTCGCATTAGGAAGTCAAGGAAGAAGCGAACAGTTACTGCATACTGACCAAGACAATGCTTTAGTCTATGAGGATGTTCCCGAAGAATTAAAAGAAAGCACTAAGAAGTATTTTTTAGAATTGGCTGCACATGTCAATAAAGGGCTTTTTGATATTGGCTATGATTATTGTCCAGCAGAAATGATGGCGTCTAACCCAAAATGGTGCTTAAGTCTAAGCGAATGGGAAAGTCAAGTTTATCATTGGATCACCAATCCTGGAAAAAATGAAGTATTATTGTCCTTCATATTTTTTGATTACAGCTTGTCTTATGGAGACAGCGAACTGGTAAACAAGCTTTCTGAATTTATTTTTGAAAACATAAAAGCTAATCCTGTTTTTTACATTCACTTGGTAAGTGGTGCGTTACAAAGCCCTTCTCCAACAGGATTTTTTAGACAATTTTTAGTAGAACAAGATGGCGCTCACAAAGATTTTTTCGATATAAAAAGACGCGCTTTAATGCCACTAACCGATGCCGCAAGAGTTTTAATTCTATCCCATTCTGTAAAATCGATCAGCAATACTCCCGAACGTTTTGAAAAATTGGCAGAATTAGAACCCAACAACAAAGAATTGTATTTAGCCTGTTCATATTCCTATAAAGCATTATTGAAGTTCAGAACCAAACAAGGGCTTTTGCATAATGATTCCGGGCAGTTTATTGCTCTCGAAGCGTTATCTAAATTAGAAAAGATTAAGCTAAAGCGAACGTTCAAAACCATTAAGGAACTCCAAGAAGTCATTACCATCCGATTTAATCCTTCAAATATATTATGATGACAAATTTTATAGAAAAAAGTAAAACTATTTTATTTGATTTATTGGGAAAATCCGAAAAATCATCTGATGAGGAGCTCTCAAACGATATTGATACGGTTCGTTTTGTTGTCTTAGACACAGAAACCACCGGATTTGATTATTCAACTGACAGGATACTTTGCATTGGGGCTATTGTTCTGCAAAACAATACGATTCCTATCAATGGAAGTTTTGAAGTTTTTATTCAACAAGAACATTACGATCAAGCAACTGCAAAAATTCATGGAATTCTAAAAGAATTTGTCATAGATCGCCCTACAGAATTAGAAGCGCTACAACAGTTTTTAGAATTTTTGGGAGATTCTATTATCATTGCGCATCATACAATATTTGACATTACTATGATTAACAGGGCACTCGAAAGAAATGGGTTGCCAGAATTAAAAAACAAAACTTTGGACACGGCTGTTTTGTATAAAAAAACGTTATTGGTTTCTAATTTATTGGAACGCAAAGAAAATTATAGTTTAGACGAGCTTGCCGATAAATTTGATATTTCCAAAAAAGACAGACATACTGCAATGGGAGATGCCTATATTACTGCTATTGCTTTTTTGAAAATTCTAAATAAATTGAAAGAGAAAAAAGAAATCACCTTAAAACAATTGTTTAAATAATCGTAAAATTGGCAAAAAAACATAAAAAAAGCCCCTTTTCAGGAGCTTCTATTTATTCTAAGGACATAGTAATCTGTCCATCATCTTCCAATTGAATATCAGAATCATCAGCATCCGTTTCTCCTTTTACTTCTAAATCCTCAGGAATAACCTCAACAGGAATTTCATACGGCAAAGGTTCCAGCAGGTTTACTTGTTTCAACTTATCAGTTGTCAATTGATTCCCCAAGGCTTTATATCCTTTCACCGATATAAACGATTCTATATCTACTGTCATCGCTTCTTTTTGAACTCCTTTTACTTTTGTGAAAATTAATTCAGCCACAGGACGATAATCTGTTGATACAATCTCTAATTGTGAATTAGGATGTTCCGTGATAAAACTTTCTTCTTTATTCTCTGTTTCCACCAAGAAACGTTTGATATAATAACGCTCTTTTTCTCCATCATAATAAATCGCAGAAATTGGTTTCTTTGGAATCCATTTCTCCAAAACCACCATATCTTCATCAAAATGAGTCGATAATTCTGGTGTAATTACTTTTATTTTTCCAGATTGCGATATGACCAAAATTTTATCATTAGGCCTGAACTCCCCTAATAATTCCCCTCTTGCATCAACGTTTAATCGTTGAACAGTATCATCAAACCAAACTTTTCTTGGCAATAAAGTAGAAATTCCTTTCTCCTTCAGTTCTATTTTTTTGATCGGGTATTTAGTAACCAAATTTCCTTTGGAAGCTCGGCCTTTTATCGCTAAACTGGCAAAATCAATATCGAATTTCAGTTTTTTGACACTTCCTACCTGACGCAATAATATCGTAATTACCTCAGCTTCACCATTTGGATTGCAAGAAAAATATACTACTTGAGAACCAGCAGTTTCATTGGTTAAATCGTATGCTTTATCTCTGGTAACTCCTGAAACATTGAATCTTTTTATATAGGAAGGCCCAGATTTTCCATCACGGTAAATCATGTTATAAATAGTTCGCTTATCGCTTTTGTCAAAAATAGCAATGTGAATAATATCTTTACCCACGAATGTTTTCGCATCTACTTTGGTAATCATCATTTTTCCATCACGCAGAAAAACAATTACATCATCAATATCAGAACAGTCTGTAACGTATTCGTCTTTTTTCAAGCTCGTACCTACAAAACCTTCTTCTTTATTGACGTATAATTTAGTATTTCTTAAAACAACTTTGGTTGCTTCGATATCATCAAAAATACGAAGTTCTGTCTGACGTTCCCGCCCTTTACCGTACTTCTCTTTCAATTTGGTAAAATAGGCAATCGCAAAATCAATCAGATGTTCTAAATTGTGTTTTACTTGTTCGATATCGCCTTCCAACGCTTCGATTTTATCCTGTGCCTTGTTACTGTCAAATTTAGAAATACGCATGATTCGAATATCTAATAAACGCAAAATATCGTCTCCGGTAACAGCACGTTTTAAGTGTTTCGTATGTGGTTTCAAACCATCATCAACGGCCTTAATTACCGTTTCTCTAGTCGTCATTTCTTCAATGTCACGATAGATTTTATTTTCAATAAAAATACGTTCCAAAGAAAGAAAATGCCATTGTTCTTCCAGTTCACTCAATTGAATTTCCAATTCACTTTTCAGCAATTGTACCGTTCTATTGGTTGAGATTTTCAACATATCCGAAACCCCAATAAACAACGGTTTATTATCTTCAATCACACAGCCCAATGGCGCTACCGAAGTTTCACAAGCCGTGAAAGCAAACAACGCATCAATGGTTTTATCTGGAGAAACACCAGGAAAAAGGTGAATTAATATTTCGACCTCTGCCGCAGTATTGTCTTCAATTTTCTTGATTTTTATTTTCCCTTTATCATTCGCTTTCAAAATACTGTCAATCAAAGTAGTCGTATTTGTAGAAAACGGAATTTGGGTAATCACCAACGTATTTTTGTCCAACTGACCAATTTTGGCACGAACCCGAACCCGTCCGCCACGCAATCCGTCATTATAATTAGACACATCAGCAATTCCTTGTGTCATGAAATCCGGATACAGTGTAAAAGGCTTCCCTTTTAATATTTTTATCGAAGAATCGATTAATTCATTAAAATTATGAGGTAACACTTTCGTCGAAAGACCAACAGCAATACCTTCGGCTCCTTGTGCCAAAAGCAATGGAAACTTCACCGGAAGATTGTTTGGTTCTGCTCTTCGTCCATCATAAGAAACGCCCCAATCGGTGATTTTTGGACTATAAATAACCTCCAAAGCAAATTTAGACAAACGCGCTTCAATGTAACGGGAAGCCGCAGCACCATCACCTGTTAGGATATTCCCCCAGTTTCCTTGACAATCAATAAGTAATTCTTTTTGTCCTATTTGCACCATCGCATCACCAATACTCTGATCTCCGTGAGGATGATACTGCATAGTGTGTCCAACTACATTCGCTACTTTATTGTAACGACCGTCATCTAATTCCTTTAAAGAATGCATGATACGACGTTGCACCGGTTTAAAACCGTCTTCAATCGCCGGAACGGCACGCTCCAGAATTACATAGGAAGCATAATCCAGAAACCAGTCTTTATACATTCCCGTAACTTTGGTAATAGTATCGTTTCCGTCTTCTTGATTATCGTAAAAATGCTGGCCTTCAAAAGATTTCTCTTCAGATTGATTTTCATCAATAGAATTATCTTCTTCCTGACCTTCTGGAATTGTATTTTCGTCTTCTTCGTCTTTCATTAAATATATTCTATTGAATAGTAATCAATTCTAATTTTGTGCTAAAAATGCTAAAAAGAATATTTTTCTTTACAAACATGCTCTTCTTTTGTAACCTCAATTCCATTTTTATCCATCTCTTTTTTTACACCTGTATCACATTCTTTATGGTCATTACTTCTTATGATAAAAAAGGTAGTCGAAAAACTAATTACAAATAATAAAGCGATAAAAATTAGTGTTCTTTTTGTAGGCATCTTATAACTATTTAAACTTTCTCGATTACATCTAATTCGACTTTCAAATTCTTGATGATAAATTCCTGTCTGTCTGGCGTATTTTTACCCATATAGAAAGACAATAATTGCTCAATCGAAGTGTTTTTGTCCATCATAATCGGATCTAAACGAATGGTTTCTCCAATGAAGTTTTTGAACTCATCGGGAGAAATTTCTCCTAATCCCTTGAATCGGGTGATTTCAGGTTTTGGTTTTAATTTTTCTATTGCGTCTTTACGCTCTTCATCAGAATAGCAATAAATGGTTTCTTTCTTGTTTCGAACCCTGAAAAGTGGTGTTTGCAAAATATACAAATGTCCTTCTTTTATTAACTCAGGAAAAAACTGAAGAAAGAACGTAATCAATAATAATCGGATGTGCATTCCATCGACATCGGCATCGGTT
The DNA here is from genome assembly GCF_048286755.1 of Flavobacterium labens. Taxonomy (NCBI): domain Bacteria; kingdom Pseudomonadati; phylum Bacteroidota; class Flavobacteriia; order Flavobacteriales; family Flavobacteriaceae; genus Flavobacterium; species Flavobacterium labens. The sequence continues at coordinate 154,440 of NZ_JBLVPL010000004.1, forward strand.
GCAATTACGATGTTGTTGTAACGCAATTTTTCCAATCCGTCTTCAATATCCAACGCCGCTTGCAATAAATTAAATTCTTCATTTTCATAAACAATTTTCTTGCTCATTCCATACGAATTCAGAGGCTTACCACGCAAACTAAAAACCGCTTGCGTATTTACATCGCGCGATTTTGTAATGGACCCAGAAGCCGAATCTCCCTCCGTGATAAAAAGCGTACTTTCTAAATTTCTTGGATTTTTGGTATCGGGTAAATGCGCACGACAATCTCTTAATTTCTTGTTGTGTAAATTCGCTTTTTTAGCACGATCTGTTGCTAATTTTCGAATACCAGAAAGCTCTTTACGTTCTCTTTCGGCTTGAAGAATTTTTCGCAACAGCGCCTCTGCTGTTGGAGGATTCTTGTGCAAATAATTATCTAATTTCGTTTTCACAAAATCATTTACAAAAGTACGTACCGAAGGCATTCCGGGCTCTGAACCCATATCTGTCGAACCTAATTTGGTTTTGGTTTGCGACTCAAAAACAGGTTCCATTACTTTGATACTAATGGCCGTAACAATCGATTTTCGGACATCAGATGCTTCGAAACTTTTATTATAAAACTCCCGAATGGTTTTTACAATCGCTTCTCTATATGCTGCTAAATGCGTTCCACCTTGAGTGGTATTTTGTCCGTTGACAAAGGAGTGATACTCTTCAGAATATTGGGTTTTGCTGTGTGTTAAGGCAATCTCAATATCTCCTTCTTTTAAATGAATGATAGGGTATTCTAAATCCTCAACATTTATCGTGGCTTCTAATAAATCTTTAAGTCCGTTTTCGGAATAGTATTTTTCGCCATTAAAAATGATGGTTAAACCATTGTTTAGATAACAATAATTTTGGATCATCTTCACTACATATTCCATGCGGAATTTGTAATTCTTAAAAATGGTTTCGTCAGGAGTAAAAATAACTTTGGTACCTTTTCGTTTGGTAGTGTCTATAATTTCTTCTTCGAGAACCAAATTTCCTGCGGAGAATTCGGCCGCTTTTTGTTTTTCATCTCGAACAGACTCTACTCGGAAATAATTAGACAGCGCATTGACTGCTTTAGTTCCTACTCCGTTTAGACCAACTGATTTCTGGAAAGCTTTTGAATCATATTTCCCTCCAGTATTCATTTTTGACACTACGTCAACCACTTTCCCTAACGGAATACCACGGCCATAATCCCGAACAGTAACCGTTTTGTCCTTAATTGTCACTTCAATAGTTTTTCCGGCACCCATGGCAAATTCATCGATACAGTTATCGAGAACTTCTTTGACCAAAATATAAATACCATCATCTGCAGAAGATCCATCTCCCAGTTTTCCTATATACATTCCGGGACGCATGCGAATGTGTTCTTTCCAGTCGAGCGACCGAATATTATCTTCGGTATATTGATTTTGTTCGGACATTGTAAAATTTGTGGATTTTGTGCTAATATAGTGTAATTCGATAAAATTTAAAATAGGAAGTCATCAAAGTTATCAAGAATGATATTGACATTTTCTATTGAAAGATTTTGAAATTAAAATGAATTCCTAAATAATTTTATAAATCGCAATTATCTTTCCATTAACAAAAATAGAAATAAAAGAGTTTTTTTTACCCACCAACGAGATTCCATAGTCTAAATCATTTTTTTGATCTAAATAGATGACTTTATTATCGATACTAGAAGAATATTCAACAGTATCATATTCATCCAATCCTTGAATCGCAAAAATAAACTTCTCCGTTTCTGATGTTAAATGCAACCCTGATTCAGGCTTAATTAATTGATAATTACTTTGAAAATAATTCCCAAAAAACAAAGGCAGTTTTGCGAAATCATTTTTATTTTTTTTTGTTAAAAGCCAATGCTCATCCAATGGATAATGATTCAAAAAGAAACTATCTGGATTTGTAAAAAAATAAATATCATTGAAATAAAACTTAAACAAATTTGTTTTAACAGAAATAAATCCTGCAGCTAATGTCGCATCAATGAATTTCCAGTCATTATCTATTCTAATCACATTCCAACCATGATTTACATCTATAGGTAAAATTCCAATTTGTGATGGATTAGATTTTAAATTTCCGATTACAATCTTAGCTTCTAATCCTAATTTTAAACATAAATATTCTACCAAAGCAGCGTACGAATGACAAACTGCTTTTCTTGAAGCCATAGCACCTGTGACTAAATCTAATTTAAATTTTCTTTCTTTTATTTCTTTTTCTTTTTCAGTTTTATAAGAAAATGCATTAATGGATTTAAATTCCATAGTTTTAGCTAAATCAACATCATAACTTATATTAGTTGCAACCCATTTAAAAACAGCTCTTGCTTTCTCATCCTGCTTGAAAAAATCGTTATTAATTAATTCCACTAATTGATCAGTACTGATTATACTTTTAGGATAAGCATCAACAATAGAATCTACTACATTATATTTTTGAGAATAAGCCGTATTTAAAAACGAAAGACATAAAAAAAGCAGCAACAAATTTTTCAATTGCATTCTAATATAAATTAATTTAAAAATTCTTGATAATTTCTTTCAAGTGATTATCCAATTCAGGATTAGAAATTTTACCGTTTACAACATCAAAATTAGCCTCAAAACTAGGAAGTGAAAAAGTAGCCTTTACGTTTCCACCATAAAATGGAAAAGCTTTTTTAGCAATTTCTAAAACGCTTGCGCCGCCTCTGGCTCCTGGTGAAGTAGCCATCAGTAACATTGGTCTTTCCTGAAAAACCTTAGCGTTTATCCTAGAGCACCAGTCGAAAACATTTTTGAAAGCTGCTGAATAATTTCCGTTATTTTCAGCAAGAGAAACCACTAGAATGTCTGCAGTGGCAATTTTAGCCAAAAATGCTTTTGCCAGCTCGTGCTGACCAATTTCTTTTTCTATATCAATAGTAAATATCGGCATTTGGTAATCATTTAAATCCAACACCTCCACTTCGGCCTTTTCAAATAAATTGGCTGCGTAAGTCGCTAATTTTTTATTGATAGAGTTTTTGCTGGGGCTTGCGCCAAAAGCTATGATTTTCATGAGAATTAGTTTTTATTAAAAGTAGTAAAAATAAAATAGTAACAAAACAATTAACCACTGATTCACAGATTTAAAAAACGATAAGAAAACGAAACTTCATTTCTTTCTTATCCGATTTTATCCCAGAGTGAAACAGAAAGCATTTTTACCATCAATCTCATTTTTTCTTGATAAAAAAGAGATTGATGGTAAATTATTACTTCACTAAACTATAATTTTAATTGGAGTTCAGTGAACTTCGTTTGAAGTGGAAAGCTGGAATTGGGTATATAAAAAAAGTCGAAAGTTATTGCTAACTTTCAACTTTATGACTTTCTCCTTTATGACTATATATTTATACGTTAAATCTAAAGTGCATTACATCACCATCTTTAACGATATATTCTTTCCCTTCAACCTTAAATTTTCCTGCTTCTTTACATTTAGCTTCAGAACCGTAATGAACGAAATCTTCATACGCAATAACTTCGGCACGGATAAATCCTTTTTCGAAATCAGTGTGAATAACTCCCGCAGCTTGTGGCGCGGTTGATCCAACATTGATGGTCCAAGCACGAACTTCTTTTACTCCGGCGGTAAAATAAGTTTGTTGCTTCAATAGTTTATAAGCAGCACGAATTAAAACCGAAGCTCCTGGCTCCGTCAATCCCATATCCTCAAGAAAAACTTGACGCTCTTCGTAGCTTTCTAATTCAGTAATATCTGCTTCAGCACCTACAGAAAGGACAATAACCTCAGCATCTTCATCTTTTACCAATTCACGAACTTGGTCTACATATTTATTTCCGTTAACTGCTGAATTTTCATCCACGTTACAAACATACAATACTGGTTTTGCGGTAATCAATTGAAAACCTTCCATCAAAACTTCTTCATCATTGTTTTGAGGTGTTATTGTTCTAGCAGATTTTGCTTGAAGTAACGTTTCTCTAATTCTGTTCAACAACGCTTCCTCAACGATTGCTTCTTTATTACCAGTTTTGGCTGCACGCTTTACTTTTTCTAAACGTTTTTCAACATTCTCCAAATCTTTCAACTGCAACTCAATATCGATTGTTTCCTTGTCACGAATAGGATTTACATTTCCATCAACGTGAACAATATTATCGTTATCAAAACAACGCAAAACATGAATAATAGCATTACACTCTCTAATGTTTCCCAGAAATTGATTTCCTAAACCTTCCCCTTTACTAGCTCCCTTTACCAATCCTGCGATATCCACGATATCAACAGTAGCCATTTGCACACGCTCTGGCTTTACTAATTCTTCCAGTTTTTCTATTCTGGAATCCGGAACATTCACAACACCTATATTAGGTTCGATAGTACAAAAAGGAAAATTTGCACTTTGTGCTTTTGCATTAGACAAACAATTGAATAATGTTGATTTTCCAACATTTGGTAATCCTACAATCCCTGCTTTCATATGTAGATAATATTTATTTTTTAATGGAATATTGTATCCCAATCCTATTAGTTTTAAAAAAAACTGAACGATTGAGATTCTATGATCTTTTTCTTTACCTATAACTGTTGCCAGTTAAAAGTTTAGCATTTAGTTTAAAAGTTTGCAAATATAAGATTTTATAAATGTTTAATTAAGTAAAAATTACAGTTTAAACAGGCCTGATATATTTTTTATAAAAAATTAAACGATGTGCTAATCTTTTGTTAAAAAAAAATTATATTGCAACCGATTTTAAAACAAACAAAAACCAAACACAACTTATTATGAAAAAATTTGCATTATTATTATTTCTATTAAACGTCTCGTTTCTTTTTGCACAAAAAGAAGTCTCGGGCGTTGTAAAAGACAACACCGGCAATGCCTTGCCTGGTGTAAATATTATTGAAAAGGGAACACAAAACGGAGTTTCTACTGACATGGACGGTATGTATAAGATTAAAGTAAAAGAGGGCGCTACTTTAGTTTTTAGTTATGTAGGGTTTTCTAAATTAGAAAAAGCAGCTACAGATGCTGTTATAAATGTTGTTTTATCCGAAGAAGGCGGACAAAACCTGGACGAAGTAGTTGTAACAGGGTCAAGAACGGCTCCAAGAAGTAACACTACCACTCCACTTCCTATTGATGTAATATCATCAAAAGATTTGGCTTCAACTGGTCAAGCATCATTTGACAAAGCATTACAGTACAAAATTCCGTCTTTTAACACGGTTCAAACTCCTGTAAATGATGCTACTTCATTGCTAGATCCATATGAAATAAGAAACATGGGACCTAGTAGAACGTTAATCTTAATCAACGGAAAGCGTAAAAACTTAAGTTCATTGTTATATGTACAAACATCTCCAGGACGTGGGGAAACTGGTGCTGATATCTCTGCAATACCTACAGATGCTATCGAAAGAGTAGAAATACTTCGTGATGGTGCATCTGCTCAATACGGTTCTGATGCGATTGCTGGAGTTATGAATATCATTTTAAAGAAAAGTACAAACGGTGGATCTGTAACTGCTAGAAGTGGTGTAACTTCTGAAGGTGACGGAGAAATGATTGGAGTAAGTTTAAATAATGGATCTACAGTAGGTGATAAAGGATATATCAACTATACTGTTGATTTTTCAAAAGTTAATCTTGCAAACAGACCTGGAACTGTAGATGCAGCTGGTGAAGCAGGAGATTTTGGAGCTTCACTTTCTGATGTTCAAGCTTTCCTTGCAAAAAAACCAGATGCTGGAAATATCAATGGATCTCCAGAAACTGCAGCTGCTAAATTTTTAGTTAATGGTGGATTTGAATTATCAGATGAAACATCATTGTATTATAACGCAGCATACGTTTACAAAAAAGTAAACTCATTTGCTAATTACAGAACACCATATTGGAGAACATTAAATCCTGCTAACCCATACCTTGCTGATTTCTTTGGAGATGGTACAGCAGCGTCTTACGTAGGTTATGTTCCTACTTTTGTTGGAGATTTAAATGATTACAATGCTACTTTAGGATATAAAGCAGTTAAAAACGGTTGGAATACTGACGCTAGTGTAACAGTTGGTGGTAACTCCCAAACGTATTCAGTAACAAACTCTCAAAACAGATCAGACATTCAAGATGCAAATGGTAACAACGTTTATCAAGAAAACAGCCCTATTACTTTTCAACCTGGAGGGACTGCTTTTAATCACATTGTAGGAAATTTAGACATCTCTAAAATAGTATCAGACAAAGTGAGTATTGGTTTCGGTACTGAGTTCAGAACAGAAAATTTTGAAGTAATCGAAGGAGATAAAGCTTCTTGGGATGGTATTGGTGCAGACTCGTTTGCAGGAAACAGACCTGAAAACTCAGGAAAATGGAATCGTTATAATTTAGGAGCTTATTTTGATGTTGCTTATGATGTAACTGAAGATTTCTTAATCAACGGAACACTTCGTCATGAAGAATATAGTGATTTTGGTGGAGCTACCGTTTGGAAATTAAGCTCAAGATATAAATTTGCAGATGACAAAATTACATTAAGAGGATCTGTTTCTACTGGATTCAGAGCACCTACATTACACCAAATTTACACACAAAAAGCACAATATTCTTTTGTAGCTGGTCAAGGAATTCAAGTAAGTGGAATTATCAACAATGTATCTCCACAAGCTCGTATTTTAGGTGTTCCACAACTAGATGCTGAAAAATCAACTAACGTAACTGTTGGTATTGGAGCTAAGCCTTCTAAAAACTTCAACTTTACTGTAGATTACTACAATATCAAAGTAGAGGACAGAATTGTATTAGGAGACAGACAAGATACTCAATTTGGTAATGTTGCTTTCTTTTCAAACTCATTTGATTCTCGTACATCAGGTTTAGATGTAGTAGCTAATTACAATAACATCTTATTAGGAGAAGGAAAATTAGGATTCAATTTATCTGGTAATGTTACCTTACAAAATGAAAGAATCTCTGATGTAACAAACAATTCGTTCGGAGGAACATTAGACGCATTAATGTTTACATCAAGACCTGATACCAAATGGATTTTAGGAGCTAATTATGAAATCGGTAAATTTGGTTTCTCTTTGAACAATACTTATTTCGGAAAAACAACTTTCAAACAAGATGGTTTGAATGCTAACTTAAGAACTGAGTTTACTCCAAAAGTCGTTACTGACTTAGGAATTACTTTCTCTGCAACTGAAAAATTAACTTTGGCATTGAATGTAAACAACTTATTAAATGTTCTTCCTGAATGGAATTTCAAAGCAGAAAATGCAGCTGGGACAGCTATTTTAAACGACCCTACTCAAGTAAAAAATCAATCTAACTTGATCACTTTCAACCAACGTTATTCTCAAATGACGTATGATGGATATCACTTTAGCCAATTAGGAACTATGTTTAATTTATCTTTAAACTATAAATTCTAATTTAGTATTGAATAATTTAAAAAGGGCTATCTTTCGATAGCCCTTTTTTTATTTCACTAATTCTCCCTGAATTTAGTTATTATCACATCAGCAACTGAAAAACAACTTCATCAGAAAATTTTATGCTGGAGTAATTGCCGCAAGAAGTAAGTAAAACCTACAGCACTAAACCCTTTATGTGAATTATATAATCTTTTATTATAATTACGTAACAAGTACCCAGCCAAAGGATTGTAAATTTGTTTCATATTAATCACAAAATTAAATATTATGAAAACTATAATTCTTGGAATAGCTGCTTTTCTATTTACAGTAAATATTCAAGCTCAAAATAAAAATGTTAAATCGGAAGTTAAAACGACAGTTACTACTGTAAAAAATTCTGATGGGCAAAAAAAATCAGTAAAAACTCAAGAAGTAAAAGAAATTCAAAAAATTGAATTGAAAGACGCCGAATCTAATGCATTAAACAAAGAAAGAAAAGAAACACCGGTTGAAGTTACGGCCATCACTAGCATTACAGCAAATGGGGTTACCAATATTGTTGATGTAGATAGATCAGCATACTATGATTTAAACGGAGAAAAATATGAAGTCAAACTAGCTGAAAGTGGATATACTATATACCAACCTAATGCTGAAAAAGCTGCTGTTTTAAGAAAAACATCAAACAACAATTATATTTACAGTTCAAAGAACAAAACTTCTTATGGTTACTTTGATGCTAATGGGAATTTAGTTTTAGAATCCTATGATGACAAAACAGATAAGATAACGGTAGAAACTTTTGTAATTATCAAAAAATAATCTATTACGGAATACAACAAAAAAATCCTGAGTTATAGCTCAGGATTTTTTTTTAAATTAAAATTTAATCTTTATTCGTTATGTAAAAACGCTTGTCTATTTAGTAACGTTTCTTCGTTTTCTACATGATTATCATCTGGAATACAACAGTCTACAGGACATACTGCAGCACATTGTGGCTCATCGTGAAAACCTTTACATTCTGTACATTTTCCTGGCACGATGTAATACACTTCGTCAGAAATAGGAGTTTGAGCTTCATCAGAATCTACTTCGGTACCATCCGGCAAAATTACTTTCCCTTTAAGTTTTGTTCCGTCTTTATATCTCCAGTCATCTGCTCCTTCGTATATTGCTGTATTTGGGCACTCTGGTTCACAAGCACCACAGTTGATACATTCGTCTGTTATAATAATTGCCATTTTTCTATAGTTTTAAAGTCTTAGTATCAAATGTCAAACGCCAAAATTCTTTTGACATTAGGACTTTTGACTTTCGACATATTTATGCTTATTTTTGTGCAAAATTACAATCAAAACTATTCATAAGCAAACATTATGACATTAGAAACAAAAAAAAGTGTTTTTGTTGAATTAGGAAAATTCTTAAGTCAATTTTCTGAAGATAATACCTCTAAGAATCCAACTGTTTTGCACAACGATGTGTTTTTTGATGATTTTATCGAATTAATAAAATTATCTCAATCACATAATGGATGGTATACGCCAGAACAAGTGTATTTTTCTATTCAATCTTGGGCGGAAGCATTAACTTCAGAAAACTTAAATCAATGGCTTTCGGCTTATGATTTACAAATAAAAGAACCTAAAAACATTGCCTTAATTCTTGCCGGAAATATTCCTTTAGTGGGTTTTCATGATTTCCTTTCCGTTTTAATTACAGGAAATAATGTATTGGTAAAAACATCATCAAATGATCAACATTTGTTGCCTTTTTTAGCAAAGTACATCATTGCTATTGATTCTGAATTAGCTAACAATATTAAATTTGTGGAAGGTAAATTAGAGAATTTCGATGCAGTAATAGCAACAGGAAGTAATAATACGGCGCGTTATTTTGAATACTATTTTAAAGACAAACCTTCTATTATTCGAAAAAGCAGAAATTCAATTGCAGTTTTGAATGGAAAAGAAACTAAAGAACAATTAGCAGCTTTAGGGGAAGATATCTTCCGATATTTTGGATTGGGCTGTCGGAATGTTTCTAAACTTTTTGTTCCAAAAGGATACGTATTTGATGCCTTTTTTGAAGCAATATTTGAATACCAAGATGTTATTCATTATGAAAAATACGCTAACAATTATGATTACAATAAAGCTGTTTTTCTGATGAGTAATTTTAAATTATTGGATAATGGTTTTTTGACAATAAAAGAAGATCAAAGCCATGCCTCGCCAATTTCTAGTGTGTTTTATGAGTTTTATGAGGATATCAGCGATTTGAAATCAAGATTACAGTCTGAAAACGAGCAAATTCAATGCATTGTAAGTGATAATCTTATAGCGAACAGCATTGACTTTGGGCAAACCCAAAAACCAAAATTGTGGAATTACGCAGATAACACCGATACTATTTCGTTTTTGTTAACAACATAGTTGAAATATGTTTAATTATTTCGAATTATTTAACGCCTTTTAAATTCCTATTGCCGAAATTTGCACTTTAATTTTTTGGACTTAAACTACACCATGAAAAAACACAACTACAGCGCAGGACCTTGTATTTTACCACAAGAAGTTTTTGAAAAATCAGCACAAGCAATATTAAATTTTAACGATTCTGGGTTATCACTTTTAGAAATTTCCCATAGAAGCAAAGACTTCGTTGCCGTAATGGATGAAGCAAGAGCAATTGTTATTGAACTTTTAGGCCTAGAAGGCAAAGGATATCAAGCATTATTTCTGGCTGGCGGAGCTAGTTTAGAATTTTTGATGGTTCCTTATAACTTAATGAAAGAAGGCGGAAAAGCGGCTTATCTTGATACTGGAACATGGGCTTCAGCAGCAATAAAAGAAGCGAAACTTTTTGGTGATACTGTTATTGTTGCTTCATCAAAAGAACAAAATTACAATCATATTCCAAAAGGATATTCGGTACCTGCAGATGCAGATTATTTCCATTGCACGAGTAACAATACTATTTTTGGTACACAAATGAAGGAATTCCCATCAGTTGATATGCCAATTGTATGTGATATGAGTTCTGACATCTTTTCAAGAGAATTAGATTTTTCTAAATTTGATTTGATTTATGCAGGTGCTCAAAAAAATATGGGTCCGGCAGGAACTACTTTGGTTGTTGTAAAAGAAGAAATTCTTGCTAAAAACAACCGAATTATCCCAAGTATGTTGGATTACACTAAACATATTAAAGCAGAAAGTATGTATAATACTCCTCCTGTTTTTCCTGTTTATGCTTCATTATTGACATTACAATGGTTGAAAAACCTTGGTGGAATTGCTGCTATTGAAAAAATAAACAATGCTAAAGCTGCATTACTTTATGCAGAAATAGACAGAAACCCATTATTCAAAGGAGCTGCAGCTGTTGAAGATCGATCAAACATGAATGCTACTTTCTTATTAAATGATGAAGCACATGCTGCTGCATTTGATGCAATGTGGAAAGCAGCAGGAATATCTGGATTACCTGGACATCGTTCAGTAGGTGGTTATAGAGCTTCTATGTACAATGCACTTCCATTAGAAAGTGTTCAAGTATTAGTTGATGTTATGCAGGCTTTGGAAAAAGCAATTTAAAAATTAAAACATTGAATGATTTAAAGATTTGAAAAATGAATTTTTAATCAATCGCTACATTAAACAAACCAGATTGAATCTTTAAATCTTTAAATTTTACAATCTTAAAATATAAAAAAAATGAAGGTATTAGCCAACGATGGAATTTCTAAAAGTGGAATTCTAGCTTTAGAAAAAGGTGGATTTGAAGTTATAACTACAAAAGTAGCTCAGGAACAAGTAGCTAATTTTGTAAACGAAAATAATGTAAGTGTAGTTTTGGTAAGAAGTGCGACTAAAGTACGTAAAGATATCATTGACGCTTGCCCAGGATTAAAGATTATAGGTCGTGGTGGTGTAGGAATGGATAATATTGATGTGGATTATGCTAAAAGCAAAGGAATTCACGTAATAAACACTCCAGCTTCTTCATCAGAATCAGTGGCAGAATTGGTGTTCGCACACTTATTTTCTGGTGTTCGCTTTTTACACGATTCTAATAGAAATATGCCTCTTGAAGGAGATACAAACTTTGAAGGCTTGAAAAAAGCTTATGCAAACGGAATTGAATTAAGAGGGAAAACTCTTGGTGTAGTAGGAATTGGCCGTATTGGTCAGGCTACTGCTAAAATGGCATTAGGTTTAGGAATGAAAGTAATTGCTGCCGATAGTTTTATCCCGCAAGTTGACATTAAAGTTGAGTTTTTTGACGGGCAATCTATCACAACTACTGTCGTTTCTCAATCACTGGAATCTTTATTCAAAGAAGCTGATTTCATCACATTACACGTTCCTGCACAAGATGGTTACATCATTGGAGAAAAAGAATTAGCAATCATGAAAGATGGTGTAGGTATTGTAAACTGTGCTCGTGGTGGAGTTATTGACGAAGTAGCATTAGTAAAAGCACTAGACAGCGGAAAAGTATTATTCGCAGGATTAGACGTTTTTGAAAACGAACCAACTCCAGAAATGACTATTTTGATGAATCATAAAATATCGTTGACTCCTCATATTGGGGCTGCAACTGGAGAAGCTCAAGACAGAATTGGTACTGAATTAGCTTCACAAATTATTAGCATATTAGGCTAGTATTTTAGACTAAATAAATAAAAAGGGATTTATTAACTTATGTTTAATAAATCCCTTTTTTTATTAAATTTGATTTCTAATCTAAAAATACTTTCCATGTTTGAACAATTAACACAATTAGCACAACAGTTTGGAGTAGAGTCAGTTGTCAAGAACCAAGCCGTTCCTAACGAACATAATGAAGCCATTATGACCGAGGCCAGTAGTTCTATTTTTTCAGGATTACAAAAAATAGTTGCAGAAGGCGGAGCAGATCAACTTGCAGGTTTGTTTCAAGGAAACAATGCACAAAACAGCTCAAATCCTGTAGTACAACAACTCACCGAACAACTTACGGGGACCTTAGGTGAAAAATTTGGCATCAATAGTGAAACTGCTTCTGATGTTGCAGGAAGTTTAATTCCTCAAATTTTAGGATCGTTAGTCAATAAAGCGAAAGATCCTAATGACAGTAGCTTTCAAATTTCAGATGTGATAGCAGCTATTTCTGGTAATAGTGCTCAGAATTCCGGCATAATGGATGCTATATCTAAATATGGAGGTCAATTTGGTTTAGACCAAAATGCAGATGGCAAAGTAGATATCAGTGATGCGATGTCCGCTGTATCAAAAAAGGGTGGCGGAATTGGAAGTATACTCGGTAAGCTCTTTGGGAAATAATAAAAATAAATATTTATAAAAAATTATCTACTCATTGTAGGTGATTTTTTATGTTAAAACGCTATTAACAAATCATTTAATTTTTGTAAATTTAATATTCAATTTATTTTTTATGAAAAATAGTGTTTATCTATTAGCAATTATTCTAGTTTCTATTTTTAGTTGCAACACTTCAAAGTCTAATTTTCCAAGTTCTGAAAAGCCTATTACAAATCAAGGCGATACTGTAAGAATTGCCAATGACGATCTAGAATATGAAGTTATTATTATTGATCCCGGTTTTAGTATGTGGCTTAATTCAAGAGCGTACCCAAGAGGATATCATTCTCAAAGCTTTTTAGAGAATAAAAATCAATTTTACATCAGCGAGTGGAATAGCCGCGTTTTACAGCCTATGCGATTTGATCCAAATTTATATGAAATGTCTATCAATTATGATTCAAATATTGATTATGGCTACGAAGTAAATTATTTGATCTACAATTACATGATTTATTTTCAAAACACCTACAAACAAAAACTTTTTGGTTTAGTCCCCATCAGATAATGTTACTATATTTGTAATCATTATAAATAAAAATGAATAAACTAAAACAACGTTGGGGAATTGAAACTAATTTCCAACTCATCATCATATTTATCGTTTTTGCGATTACCGGTTCGGCTTCGGCATGGTTGTCAAAACCATTTTGTTTTTGGTTGGGAATTACAAAAGAAGACTTAGGCTATTGGTTTACACCTGTTCGATTAATTTTAATTTTTCCAATATACCAAGTACTTTTAGTACTAATCGGTTTTCTTTTTGGACAGTTCAAATTCTTTTGGGCATTCGAAAAAAAGATGCTAAAACGCATGGGATTAGGATTTCTTTTTACAGAATAACAAAAACGCCTCAATTACGAGGCGTTTTTGTTTTTAATCCAATACTTATAAATCCAGGTCAATGTAAATGTTGGTATAAAATCCGAAAAAGGTAAAATCTCTTCCAGAAAAGTAACCACACCTCCTACTCGTCCTATGGTTCCTTTATACATCCAAGTCATTAAAAATCCGGCTAATGGCGCCCAAATCACATCTGAAAACTCGCCAACTAATGGAACTGTAAACGATACTAATCCTATTGCATCAAACAAAATTCCTAATATAAGATTCCTTGTTTTATTGTTTTCTACACTAACGGGCACTTGCTCTGTCATACTATTTCAATTTATCAGGAAATGTACAAATCTAATGCCAATTATTTTTTCAATTTGTCTTGATACACTTTTTTGAGCTTTTCAATTTTTGGAGTAATAACATAACTGCAATATCCTTGTGTTTTGTTTTGATTGTAATAGTTTTGATGATAATCTTCGGCTTCATATAATTTAGACGCTGCAGAAATCTTAGTTACTATTGGTTTCCCAAATGTATTCTCGCTAGTCATCAAAGCGATATAATCTTCAGAAAGTTGTTTTTGAATAGGATTATGGTAAAAAATTTCACTTCTATATTGTGTACCAATATCATTTCCCTGACGATTCAATGTAGTAGGATCGTGTGTAGCAAAAAATATTTCCAATAGTTCTCCAAAACTTACTTCTTTAGGATCAAAAGTAATTTCAACAGCTTCCGCATGACCCGTGTCTCCATTGCAAATATCCTTATACGTTGGGTTTACAGTAGCACCTCCAATATATCCTGAAACAACTTTTTTTACTCCATCCAGTTCTAAGAAAACTGCTTCTGTACACCAAAAACAACCTCCTGCTAAGGTTGCAACTTCCAATCCGTTTTGTATTTCCATATTTTTTGTTTCTTTACTTTTTGGCACCATACTACTCTTTTCTTTTGCACAAAATGAAAAAGGCAATAGTGCCAGAAAAATACCAATTATTTTTTTCATCCTTCTAGATTTAGAATCAAATTTATCCATTAAAACGAACTGATTATTCGATATTAACTAAAGTTTATCTTTTGTCAAAGCAAAATATATTGGGATGCATTTAATAATCATTAAAATCTTTGTTTCTTTGTCAAAACAGTTTCAAAATGATACAAGCCAAAAATCTACATAAATATTACGATCAACTACATGTATTGAAAGGAGTCGATTTACATATTCAAAAAGGAGAAATTGTCTCTATCGTTGGTGCTTCAGGAGCCGGAAAAACAACTCTTTTGCAAATCCTTGGAACTTTAGACAAGCCGACAGTTGAAAACGGAATTGAATTGCGCATCAATAATGAAGACATTCTAACTATGAATGACAAAACCTTATCTAAATTCAGAAATCTAAATTTAGGTTTTATTTTTCAATTTCATCAATTATTACCTGAATTTACAGCATTAGAGAATGTTTGCATTCCCGCTTTCATTGCCAATAAATCAAAACCGGAAACTGAGATTGAAGCAAAAAAACTGCTGACTTATCTTGGACTTTCCCATAGAATGAATCATAAACCCAATGAACTCTCCGGCGGAGAACAACAACGTGTGGCTGTCGCAAGAGCGCTGATTAATAAACCAGCCATCATTTTTGCCGATGAACCTTCGGGAAATCTCGATACTGCTTCAGCAGAAAACTTACATCAATTATTCTTTAAATTGCGTGATGAGTTTGGACAAACTTTCGTGATTGTAACACATAATGAAGATTTAGCGAATATGGCCGACAGAAAATTAGTAATGGTTGACGGAATGATTAGCAACTAAAAAAGTTTAAAGTTTCAGGTTTAAAGTTCATTTGAAACGACGAACCACTTTAAACATTAAACTTTAAATAAAAATGAATTCTTCAGAACTCAAATCTTTCCTCGACGAGAAAGTGGTACAATATAATACACTCGACTTCATCGAAAGTGACCCAGTCCAAATTCCGCATTTATTTTCACAAAAAGAAGATATCGAAATTGCTGGTTTTCTCAGTGCAACCATTGCTTGGGGAAATCGCAAAATGATTATCAAAAATTCCCATAAAATGATGGATTTAATGGGAAATGCACCTTATGATTTTGTCATGTCACATTCCGAAAATGATTTGGAACGACTAGAAACTTTTGTTCATAGAACTTTTAACGGACAGGATTTTGCAAGTTTTATTAGAAGCCTAAAAAACATCTATGAAAACCATAATGGATTAGAATCCGTATATGCTAAAAACCAAGAGTTAAAAACCATGCAAAACAGCATCTCGGAATTCAAAAAGACATTCTTCGAAATTCCCCATCAATTTAGAACACAAAAACACATTTCAGACCCTCTGAACAATTCTGCAGCCAAGCGAATCAACATGTATTTACGATGGATGGTCCGCCAAGATACTAAAGGTGTCGATTTAGGGATATGGAAAAGTATTTCTCCAGCATCTCTATCCTGTCCTTTAGATGTGCATTCTGGTAACGTAGCCCGAAAATTAGGATTGCTGACCAGAAAACAAAATGATGGCAAAGCATTAGCTGAATTAGATTTAAAACTTCGCGAATTTGACCCAATTGATCCCGTTAAATATGATTTTGCTTTATTTGGATTGGGTATTTTCGAAAAATTTTAAATTTATTTCAAAATTTATCTCATCGAAAATCGATTATTTCAATTTTTATAAAAGTGAAATTTGATTCAAAAAGACCTTTTATTTTTTATAGAACACTCTTTTTATAAAAAATTTAAGCGCAAATTTCATTTAAATTTTATCAAAAATTGCAATACTTAACTTACGTTTTAACACTTTACCCGTTTTTTTTGCACTTAATCGAGTATTTTAAAAATAAATAGTATTATATTTGGTTACTAAAAACACTTAATAAATTAAAGTTAAAAGCGATAATTGAATAATACTATTAACCAATGATTTTTAGAATTTAAAATCTGAATTATTAATTTAATTCAAACGCATAAGTCAAATGAGGAACAAAAAGAAAATAGTTTTGGCCGAAGATAATTCAGTCCTTTCATTACTGCTAAAATTTAGGTTAGAAAAAGAAGGATATGAACTTCTTATAGCTATTGACGGAAAACAAGCAATAGAATTAATTGAGGAAAACAATCCAGATCTTATTCTCACTGATATAATGATGCCGTTTGTAAGTGGATTAGAAGTAATAAGTCATGCAAGAAACAAATTAGAGCTTGCTACACCAATAATAGTGTTTTCGTCAGCAGGCCAAGAAGAAATGGTTCTTAAAGCATTTAATTTAGGCGCAACTGATTTTATGAGTAAACCATTTAGTCCTAACGAATTAAGCATTCGAATAAAAAGATTATTACGATAAAAAAAATAACGATAAAAAAAACATGGTAAATATATTTCAATATATTTTTGATTATCTCGAATACGCCCCTACAATTATAAAATTGTCATGGGCTTTGAGTACTCTATTTATCATTATAATAATAAGTTTATCTCTTTATTTAAAATATTTAAGAAATCGCTTAAGAACTAAAGAAAGAATTGAAAAGGTATATCAAAAAAAATACGAATCGGATTTAATAGAATACTTGTATTCTGGCAATGAAGAGGATGAGATAAGTGTAGAACAACAAACAATCGTTGATTATTTAAAAAAAAGTTCAAAAGATTCACTAAAAAGAAAATTGATTATCTCAACTTTATTAAAATTACGAAATGAAATTTCAGGTGAAATGGCTCTTGCTATTCAAAATCTTTATTACCAAACGGGACTCATTAATTATGCTTCTTCAAAATTGAAAGATAAAAAATGGAATGTAGTTGCAAAAGCGATTAAAGAGCTAACTCAATTTGGAATTAAAGAAGTACATGATGATGTAATTCTTTTAATCAATCACCAAAAGAAAGAAGTACGAAAAGAGATTCAAATGTATTTAGTAAAATTATTTCATTTTGATGGTCTTGATTTTTTAAATGTATTAAAAACTCCATTATCAGAATGGGACCAAATACAACTTCTAGAAATCCTTCAAAATTTTGAAGATCAAAAAATACCTGATATAACGGATTGGTTAGAATCAGAAAACAATACTGTTGTACTATTTGCATTAAAACTAGCTAAAATATACAATCAGTTTGGAGCCAAAGAAGAAATTATTTCACTTTTACATCATGCTGATCAAACCATACGTATCGATGCAATCGATGTGCTTTCTAACATGGGAGACTTTGAAGCTGTAACTGTTTTGAAAAATGATTTTGAACAACGCAGTATTGAAGAACAAATTGCATTCTTTAAAATGATGGAAAACATGCATGATGCAAATGATTTTACATTCATTTCAAAATACATTAATCATGAAAACTTTGAAATAAAAGTATCAGCAATGAAAATATTGAATATTATTAATGTTGATGATTCTAATGTAATTAAAATCATCACAACAAATAAAGAGTTATCTCAAAGTGCCAATTTAATTAAAGCTAGTTAATTATTCTAAAAAACTACCTCAATGATAATAGATTTAATTCAATACCTTTTTTTTGGTTTTGCCCTTAGTGCAATACTTTCGTATATTATATTAGCAGCAATTTCAGCAGTTGAGACAATTGATTATATGAAAAAAAATAGTTTTGTTAATTACAAAGAAATTTTGTCTTCCTCTATTTCACCTTCTATATCTATTATTGCCCCAGCATATAATGAAACGCTAAACATTGTAGAAAACGTACGTTCATTATTATCAAATCACTATGTAAACTACGATGTAATAATAATTAATGATGGGAGTAAAGATGATAGCCTTGAAAAACTTATTAAAGCCTATGACTTAGTTAAAGTCGATCATCTTATTAACAATCAAATCCCAACAAAACCTCTTAGAAAAGGAGTATTTAAATCCACAAACCCCGCTTTTGAAAAATTAATTGTGGTAGATAAGGAAAATGGAGGTAAGGCTGATGCATTAAATACCGGATTAAACATAAGTCCAAATAAATATGTAGCTTGTATAGATGTAGATTGCTTATTACTAGAAGAATCTTTACAAAAAATGATTAAACCTTTTTTAGAATCTACTGACAAAAAAGTGATTGCAGCAGGCGGAGTTATTCGTATTGCAAATTCATGTGTTATCAAAGATGGTAAATTATTAGATGTCAACTTGCCAAAAAACTTAATTGTAAGGGGACAAATTTTAGAATATCTAAGAGCCTTTTTATTAGGTCGAATGGCTTGGAGTAAATTGAATGGTTTATTAGTTATTTCGGGCGCCTTTGGATTATTCGATAAAAAAATAGCCATTGAAGTTGGAGGTTATGATACTAAAACTGTTGGAGAAGATATGGAAATCATTGTAAGAATGAGAAGACATATGGAGGAGAAAAAAATAAAATACAAAGTGGCTTATATCCCAGATCCTCTTTGTTGGACTGAAGCTCCTGATAATTATAAAATATTTATTTCACAAAGAAATAGATGGACACGCGGAACTATAGAAACATTAAAAAAACATCGTGAAATTGGTTTTAATCGTAAATACAATGCATTAGGAACAATTAGTTTTCCATATTGGTTAATATATGAAAGACTAGCTCCTGTGATTGAAGTATTGGGTTTGTTTTATTTTTCATTTCTATTAATAAATCATAACGTTAAATGGGATTATGCCATTGCATTTATTGTCCTTTCTTATTTATTTATTGTATTCTTTTCGATTATAACTATCATATCCGAAGAGCTTACTTACCATCAATATAAGAAAAAAGGGATGGGCTTAAAATTGATAACTACAGCTTTTTTAGAACCTTTTACAAATCATCCCTTTATTTTGTATGCTGCAATAAAAGGTAATTTTGACTACTATTTTAACAAAAAAATAAAATGGGGAGAAATGACTAGAAAAGGAATGACAAATGATTAAATTGCTCAAAAAACAGAAGAATAAAATATGAAGATTAAGTCCTTTTTAAATAATTGTTACCCGTATATTTATTTAACAATTTCCTTAGTAATTGCTTTTGGTTTCATTAGTGTTTTTGAAATATATACAAAGATAACTAACGGTATAAACATCCCAAATGTAACTGCAACACTCTTCTATAAATTAATTAATGAATTGGTTATAGGAGTATTAATTGGATTATTGTTTTTTCCAATCTATATCATTTTTTATTTGATTAGA
Source organism: Flavobacterium labens (assembly GCF_048286755.1). Lineage (NCBI taxonomy): Bacteria > Pseudomonadati > Bacteroidota > Flavobacteriia > Flavobacteriales > Flavobacteriaceae > Flavobacterium > Flavobacterium labens. The sequence goes on from NZ_JBLVPL010000004.1 coordinate 174,293, forward strand.
AAACCATGGAGCGTCGTTGCAATAAAAATCATATTTTCATTAGTAATCATTGGTCAATTTGCATTAGTTAAATACAACCTTACCACTCTTGTAAATCTAGGTGCAGATATTTTAGGATATTCCTACAGTGACATGTATACAACTGTAACTGCATCTGAGTCATTATCCTACTTATATTTCATTCCTTTTGTTATTTTCCCACTTCTTTATTTAGGAATTAATAACCTTTTTGTAAATTATGGAAATCCAAAAATCGCTTATATTATTTCAGGAATTTCAATACTAATTTTAGGTGCAATAAAATTTGGATTGCCCGACGTGTCAGATTCATCTTATCAAAACAAACTATCCTTCTTTGTAAGCGATATTTTTCGTTTTCAAAATGATAAAAATGCATTTAATGCCGATGATTTATTTTATAAAAAAGAATACCCTCTGCTCCAGCCATTTTCATCTTCTCCTGATGTTTTAGCCCCATTTTTTGAAATACATGAGGAAAAACCAAATATTGTAATGATTGTTGTCGAAGGATTAGGTGATGAATTTATTGGTAAAAATGCCTACAGAGGATTCACACCTTACCTAGATTCATTAATTCCAAAATCGCTTTATTGGGAAAACTTTGTTAGCAATGCAGGTAGAACTTTTGGTGCATTACCATCCATATTAGGCTCTTTGCCTTACGGAGAAAAAGGTTTTTTAGAGATGAACCCATTGCCTTCTAATATTTCACTAGTGAGTATTTTAAAAGCTAATGAATATACTACTTCATTTTATTGTGGTGATGAATCTAGTTTTGATAGAAAAATAAATTTCTTAGAATATAACGGAATAGATAATGTTATAGATATTAATAAATTTGGACCTGGTTATGTTAAGACCAAAGAAAATTCCGGAGGCTTTTCTTGGGGATATCCTGATGGTGAAATTTTCAAAAAAACATTATCTGAATTAGATTCAAAAAAACTTCCAAGATTAGATGTTATCATGACACTGACCAATCATGAACCATTTGATTTTCCTGAGAAAAAAGAGTATTTAAAAAAAGTTGATGATATAATTAATTCAAATAGAACTCTTGAGGTAACAAAATCTGAGGTAAAAACATATAAAGACATATTTGCTAGTCTATTATACACTGATAACTCTATTAAAAACTTCATGGAATCTTACTCTAAAAGACCCGATTACAAGAATACTATATTTGTAATTACTGGTGATCATAGACTAATTCCTATTGCTCAAAAAGATAAATTATGTCGCTTTCATGTGCCATTATATATTTATAGTCCATTATTAAAAAAACCACAAACATTTAAATCTGTTTCATCCCATTGGGATATAACACCCAGTTTAGTTTCTTTTTTAATGAATAATTACAAAATGAATAAAATGGAGAAAACAGCATGGATGAGTACAGGTTTAGATACTGTAAGAAAATTTAGAAATATCCATACTATTCCTATAATGCAAAATAAAGGAAGTATTAATGAAATGATTTATAAAGATTATTTATTATCTAACGGAGATTTATTTAAAATAAATGAAAACTTTGATATTGCAAAAGTAAATGATGCTGAAATACTTAAAGCAATAACTGATACTTTAAATGAGGCCAAAAAGCTTAATGCATACTTGACTCAAAAAAATAAAATCATTCCAAACGCTATTAATATTTATACCAAGCCTGCATTTGCATTTACTAAAGCAGATCTAGTTACTATAAAAAAACTAACTAATGGGAAGACTTATGATCAAATATTTTTTCTTGCTAGAGAATTAGCTTTTAACAAAGAACGAGATAAAGCAAGACTGTTATGTAATTACATTTTAAATGAATTTCCAAATTATGCTGATGTTAGAACATTAAAAGGAAGAACTTTAGCTTGGGATAAAAATTATCAAAAAGCAGAAATAGAATTTCTTGAAGTAATAAAAAGAACACCTTATTATAATGATAGTTATCTTGCTTTAATGGATATGTATTGGTGGTCAAATCAAAATGAAAAGGGAATTACTACTGGAAAAAAAGGATTAAAAAATAAAGTCGAAGTAACTGAACTAGGTGTAAAATTAGCGCAAGCCTATTTCCGAACAAATAATTCCATAATGGCAAATAGAATCATTGACAGTGTTATAAAAAAACATCCAAAAGAAAAAGAGTTATTTACAATTAAAAAAACCTTTGCAAAATGATTCCAAAAAAAATAGTTAAACTAACCTTTGTACTTTGCTTTACAATGATTTTTCAAATGTATGGGCAAGAAGAAAAATACAATGGAAATCCAGATACTTCATTTGAAACTGCTCGTACTCTTGCCTTCAGTAATCAACGAAAACAAGCACAGGATACCTTGTTGTCTATTTTGACTAAATATCCTAATTACCATGAAATCCGTTCTTTTTTAGCAACAACCTATTCTTGGGATGGCGAATATAAAAAAGCCAGAAAAGAGTTTACTTATATTTTTGACAAAGAAAAAAAGGATAAAAGCATTTGGGAAGCAGCAATTAAAAATGAATTATGGGATGATATGCCTTATCCTGCTTTAGAAATGACAACTGAGGCTTTAAAAAATTTCCCTAATGATCCTGAAATATTATATTTAAAGGCCAGTGCACAAGAAAAAACAAATAATCCATTAGAGGCATTAAATACTATTGAATCAATATTGACTCAGAATCCTAACGACCAAAAAGCAAAAGATTATAAAATCAGTTTGAATAATTCTTTAAGTCAAAATGCAATAGGAATAACTTCATCAGTAGATATTTATTCAGATGTTTTTGATCCAATGCAATATTATGCGATAATGTACAGGCGACAAACTAAATATGGAAGCATTATAGGAAGAGTAAATTTAAATAGGAGATTTAATGAAAATGGATTGCAATATGAAGTTGATTTATACCCTAAAATTGCAAAAGGTCTTTATGCTTATGTAAATATTGGCCTGTCAAATTCTTTTCTATTTCCTGATGTGAGATACGGCTTGGAATTATACAAATCTTTACCTAAAAGCTTCGAAGTTTCCTTAGGTTTGCGAAGTTTGAAATACAGTACTACAACAAACATATATACCGGTTCTTTGGGTTGGTACACAGGAAATAGTTACATGTCTTTTCGACCTTACATAACTCCTGGAGAAACTGGAACGAGTAAATCCGGAACTTTTACCTATCGAAAATACCGAAGTGATGCAGATAATTATTTAGGAGTATCGCTTAGTGTGGGTTTTTCTCCCGAAATTAATCAGTTCAACATCAATGAAGATGCGGCAAAATTCGTCGACTTAAAATCCCAAAGAATCAATCTTGGATATTATTTTACTTCCTCAAATAAACAAAATGCTTGGGGAACCCAATTTGGAGTTTCACACCAAGAAATAATATTTGACCAAGGAAATTACTTTTGGATTTATTCAGTTGCTTTGTCATGGGAGTTAAAATTCAAGTAAAATAGCACAAAACAAAGTCCTCTTTTCTTGAATATAGTCGATTTTACAGTTTTACTTTCAAAAAGACTATCTTTGCACAAAATTTAAGCAAATGAGTACTTTCGAACAATTCAATCTCCCTAAATCTGTGCAAAAAGCAATAGATGATTTAGGATTTACTTCTCCAACTCCCATCCAGGAAAAAACTTTTTCTGTGATTATGTCTGGAAGAGATATGATGGGAATTGCACAAACTGGTACAGGTAAAACATTTGCCTATTTATTGCCTTTATTAAAATTATACAAATTTACTCCGGGACATACTCCTAAAATAGTAATTCTGGTTCCTACACGTGAACTTGTAGTTCAAGTGGTGGAAGAAGTAGAAAAATTGACAAAATACATGTCAGTTCGTACAGTTGGTATTTTTGGTGGTGTCAACATCAATACCCAAAAAACAACCGTTTATCAAGGTTGCGACATCCTAGTGGGAACTCCAGGAAGAATCATGGATTTAACGCTGGACAATGTGATTCGTTTTGAAGAAATGCAAAAATTGGTAATCGATGAGTTTGACGAAATGCTTAATTTAGGTTTCCGCACCCAATTAACGGCTATTTTGGCTATGATGCCAAAAAAACGTCAAAACATACTATTTTCCGCAACTATGACGGATGAAGTAGATGCTATTTTGAATGATTATTTTGATTATCCGGAAGAGGTTACGCTTTCGGCATCAGGAACTCCATTGGAAAACATCCAACAAATCACCTATAATGTTCCCAATTTTAATACCAAAATAAATCTTCTGAAACACTTATTACAAAACAACGAAGACATGAGTCGTGTGCTGGTATTTGTTAATAATAAGAAGATTTCAGATATGGTTCACGAACGTATCGAAGAAGATTTTGAAGGTCAGTTTGGAGTAATTCACTCGAATAAATCACAAAATTATCGTTTGAGTACTATGGCTTCTTTTCAAGAAGGAAATCTGCGTGGATTGATTACCACAGATATTATGGCAAGAGGTTTAGATATTTCCAATATCACCCATGTCATCAATTTCGAAATGCCGGAAATGCCAGAACTATACATGCACAGAATTGGTAGAACTGGACGTGCAGATGCTACAGGAACCGCAATAAGTCTTATCGCTCCTCGTGAAGAAGAATCTAAAGTGGAAATAGAAGTGCTAATGAATATGGAATTAGCAATCGAACCTTTTCCGGAAACCGTTGAAGTTTCTTCAAAATTAATCGAACCTGAAAAAGACAGACAACCGATTAAGTTTATGATGAAAAAACAGAAACTGGCAGGAGATGGTGCTTTTCAAGAAAAAAGCAAAAAGAATAAGAAAGTCAATTTGGGCGGACCTGGTGTAACCAAGAAAAAAACGCACGGTTCTGTAAATAGAAATATGCTAAAAACCAGAGACAAAAAGAGAAAAGACAAGAATAAATAATACTAAAAAAAGGCTAAAAATGACAATCATTTTTAGCCTTTTTTCTTGAACTGTATTATTAATTCTTGGTAAAAACCAAGCAAACAGGAGAACATAAAGCAATCTTTTTACCAGTATCAGTAAGTAATCCAGTCTTTTTACTTCTTTTAAAAATTACCACGTCATTTGTATATTGATGAGCTACCAAAAGAAAATTCCCAGTAGGATCAATCGCAAAATTCCTAGGTCCTTTCCCTAAAGTACTGTTTTGTCCTTTCAATGCTAATTTTCCGTTTTTTAGAATTTTAAAAATTGTAATGTTATTTGCTTCACCGCGATTAGACGCATATAAAAACTTCCCATCAGGCGAAATATGAATATCCGCAGAACTGAACGTTCCTTTAAAGCCTTTAGCTAAAATAGTCGTTTCATCAATCTTCTTTAATATTCCGTTAGCGTAACTAAAAACTGTTAACGCTCCGTCAAGTTCCTGTAATAGATAAACAAATTTTCCGTCTTTGCTAAAGGTTAAATGTCTTGGTCCACTTCCTGATTTTACAGAAATACTATCTTTCAATTCTAAAACAGTATTAGCAGCATTAGGATTATAGCCATAGGAATACACTTTGTCATTCCCTAAATCATTGGACAAAACGAACTTTTTATCTGGAGAAAAATGAACCATATGCACATGAGGACGTTCTTGTCTTTGTGCGTTAATCCCTTTTCCATAATGCTGTATTACTTGCTTAGCTCCAGCAAGACTTCCATCATCATTTTTACTGAAAACAGAAATATTTCCGCCAGAATAATTGGCAACGATTACATTTTTATCATCGTTTATAATGTAACAAGGATCGGCACCTTTGGAGTTTTGCTTGTTGATTAAGTCTAATTTTCCACTTGCTGGATTATAACTAAAAGAACTTACTGTGCTTTCAGCACCAAATTCATTTACGGAATACACAAAATTATTATCTTTTGAAACCGTCAAGTAACTTGGATTTATAACCTTTTCAGTAGCATTTTTAAAACTGAAATCGCCTGTGTTTGAATCAAAATCATATACATAAATTCCTTTACTGTCACAACTTTGGGTATAGGTTCCAATCAGTAAATTGAATTTATTTTTTTGTGCCTGAACACTTGTAAAAATGAAAACTAATAGAAGAACAGCAAACGGCTTTTTCATGTTTTTAAAATTTATTAGAAAGCTAAAATACACATTATATTCATAATGAATGTCAATTGTTTATTCCTTTGAAAAATTATAACAACTTCAACTAAAACTGTCAACAAATTTGTATTTTTGACTCACGAAATTCAATGAACTCCATTGAAAATAAAATCCAGTGAAGTAAACTCAACCTCAGAATGCATTTTAAACATCCCGAAATTTTATACTTTCTGTTCTTGTTGATTGTTCCAATTTTGGTTCATTTATTTCAATTACGCCGTTTCAAAAAAGAATATTTTACTAATGTTCGTTTCTTAAAAGCACTTTCTATACAAACCAGAAAAAGCTCTAAAATCAAGAAATGGCTGCTTCTCGCCTGTCGTTTATTACTGCTAACTTGTATTATTATAGCATTTGCGCAGCCTTTTTTTGCGTCCAAAGACAGTAAAAATGCCAACAATGAATTGTATATCATTTTGGATAATTCTTTTAGTATGCAAGCCAAAGGCAAAAAAGGAGAATTGCTAAAAAGAGCAGTTCAGGAACTGCTAGAAGAAACTCCTGAAAATGTAAATTTTTCTTTGCTCACTAATTCCGAGAATTATTGGAACACCGATATAAAGTCGGTTCGTAGTGCCTTGCAAAATCTAAAATACAGCGCTACTCCGTTCCAATTGGACAATATAATGGCAAAAATAAAAGCGCATAAATCGGCTTTTAAAAAGGACATCATTGTCATTACCGATGCCTTAGGTCTTGATGAAAAACAACTAAAAAATAGTGATGCAACTGATTCGCCTTTATTTATAATCCCAAAAGCAGAACAAAAAAATAATGTTTCTATTGACAGCGTTTTCATCAATAAAACATTAGAAAATTTTTATGAAATTAGTGTGCAAATATCCGGTTATGGAGATGATTTCAACCCGATTCCAATTTCTTTATACAATGAAAACAAGCTTATTGCTAAAACGATAGTAACTTTAGACACGAAGAAAAGAAACCTCAACTTTACGATTCCAAAACAGTCCTTTCATGGTTATTTCTCCATAGTTGACAACGGTTTGTCTTATGATAACACGTTATATTTTAGCATTTCTAAAACGAAAAAAAACAACATCATCAGCATTGGAGAACCAGCAAAAAGCAACTTCCTTTCCCGAATTTACACCAGTGAAGAATTCAATTTCAACAATTATACTTTAAGCGCATTAGACTACAATAAACTTGAAGAACAAAACACTATTATTTTAAATGAATTAGATGAAATTCCCCAAGCTTTGGCAACCACGCTGAAATCTTTTGTAGAAAAAGGCGGCAATTTAATTGTGATTCCTTCGGCGATAAGTTCCATTACAAATATGAATTCTTTTATGTCGAATTTTGGAAACCTAAAATTCAATTCTTTAGAAAATAGAGAAAAGCTGATTACTAAAATCAACTTTAATCATCCTATATTCAATAGTGTTTTTGAAAATAAAGTGACTAATTTTCAATATCCAAAAACAAAAAATTCGTTTGTATTATCAAGTTCCAGTCCTGCTGCTTTATCTTATGAGGACCAAAGTGTTTTCTTGACATCGATAGCAAATTCAGTTTCAGCAGTTGCTGTTTTTGCAGCTCCTATCAACATTGAAAATTCAAATTTCCAACAATCTCCATTAATTGTACCTACATTTTATAAGATGGCGATGCACAATCAAAATAACGGTGTAAATGCTTTGATAATTGGGAATAACAATCCGCATTTAACAGAAGTATCGCTAAACAAAGATGCTATTTTAACCGTAAAAGGCTCAGATGAACAATTTATTCCGATACAACAAATTCTCAATAATAAAGTCAAAATGACTTTCAATGATTATCCGGAACAAGCTGGAAATTTCAGCATTTACAATAAAAAAGAGTGGATTGAAAACATCAGTTTTAATTACAACAGAACCGAAAGTGATTTGGCTTCAGCCAATGACAATATCCTTTCTGACTATAAAACAATCGAATCAATCCCATCGCTATTTGACTCTTTACAAACTGACAGGACCGATAATCAAATTTGGAAATGGTTTGTTATCTTTGCACTGTTATTTCTAATAACCGAAATGGCAATTATACGATTCGTAAAGTAAATAACGAAGGCCCAAAATTAAAAAATAAAGATGAAATGAGCATGACCGTAATTTGGTCGTAAAAGTTAATGCAAATTCAATATTCTATTAAAAAAAACAAATATTATCTACATATGAAATTAATCATCAGAGAAGCAAAAATTATCGATTCGAAAAGTCCCTTTCATAATAAGACTGTAGATATTTTAATTGTTGATGGTTTTATAAAAAAAATTGGAACAACGCTTCCAAATCCGGATAAAGCAGAAGAAATACAACTTGATAATTTACATGTTTCCCAAGGCTGGTTTGACAGTAGCGTTTCTCTTGGAGAACCTGGTTTTGAAGACCGAGAAACTATTTCAAACGGGCTTACTGTAGCTGCTAAAAGTGGTTTTACGGCAATCGCATTACAACCCAACTCCTTCCCTATTATTGACAATCAATCCCAAGTGAATTTTGTGTTAAACAAAGCATTAGGATTTGCAACTCAACTCTATCCTATTGGCGCTTTAAGCAAAGAAAGCGCAGGAAAAGATATGGCTGAATTGTATGATATGAAAAATGCGGGAGCAGTTGCTTTTGGTGATTATAATAAAAGTTTAGATAATGCTAATTTGTTAAAAATCGCTTTACAATACGTTCAGGATTTTGATGGATTAATTCTTGCTTTTTCTCAAGACGAGAATATAAAAGGAAATGGAGTTGCAAATGAAGGCATTGTTTCTACCCGATTGGGTTTGAAAGGAATTCCAAATCTTGCTGAAGAATTACAAATTGCAAGAAATTTATTTCTATTAGAATATACCGGAGGAAAACTTCACATTCCGACAATTTCGACTAAAAAATCAGTTCAATTAATCAAAGAGGCTAAAGCAAATGGATTAAATGTAACGTGTAGTGCGGCAGTACATCATTTGGTTTTAACCGATGAAAAACTAGAAGGTTTTGACACTCGTTATAAAGTTTCGCCGCCGCTAAGAACTGAAACCGATCGAAAAGCATTGTTGAAAGGGATAAAAGACGGAACTATCGATATGATTACATCCGACCATAATCCGATAGACATTGAACATAAGAAAATGGAATTTGACGGTGCCAAAAATGGAACAATCGGAATGGAAAGTGCTTTTGGTGCTTTGATGACCGTATTGCCATTAGAAACCGTAATAGATAAATTGACCGCTGGAAAATCCACATTCGGTATTGATATCCAAGTTATAAATGAAGGTTCAAAAGCAAATATTACCTTATTCAATCCTGAACCAAAAAACATTTTCACAAAATCATCCATTTTGTCAAAATCAAAAAATTCTGCATTTTTAGGTGCCGAAATTAAAGGGAAAGTGTACGGAATTGTGAATCAAGGAAAATTAATTTTAGCATAGAAAAATGAATAATAATAATAATAATAATAATAATTCAGAGTCAGGTAAAACTGCCGCTATTACCAGTTATATCTTGGGAATTGGCGTTTTCATAGCGATGTCAATGAACTCAGAGGACAAAAATGCATTTGCTTCCTTTCACATTCGCCAAGGATTGGGACTTACCTTAACATTCATATCATTGGGATTAATCATCAGCAATTTTGACAGCTTAATGATTTCAGCTCCAATGTGGATTTTCGTGTTTGTTTTATGGTCTTATGGCATTACAAGTGCTATAAAAGGCGAAACAAATCCGGTTCCATTATTAGGGAATTATTATCAAAAATGGCTTTCAAATATATCATAATTACAATGAATTTATCTTTAGAATATAAAATACGAGAACCTAAAATAAAATTAGACAAAAATCCTCTTATCCTTTTATTACATGGATACGGGAGCAACGAAGATAATTTATTTTCATTTGCAACCGAGCTTCCTGATGAATACTATATTATTTCAGCGCGTGCCCCTTATGATATGCAATACGGTGCTTTTGCGTGGTATGCTATAAACTTTGATGCAGACGAAAACAAATTTTCTGACCACGAACAAGCCAAAGTTTCAAGGGATTTAATAGCTGGATTTATTGATGAATTGATTGCTAATTATCCAATTGATGACACACAAATTGCTTTAGTTGGCTTCAGCCAAGGTTCAATCTTGAGTTATGCTGTTGCGCTTTCTTACCCAGAAAAAATTCAAAAAGTGGTCGCTATGAGCGGCTATTTGAATTTAGAAATTGTAGCTGAGGATTATCTTAAAAACAACTTTACTAACTTGAAAATATTTGCTTCACACGGAACTGCAGATCAAGTAATCCCTGTAGAATGGGCTAGAAAAACACCTGCAATATTAGAAAATTTAGGAATAAATATAACTTATAAAGAATATCCTGTGGGTCATGGAGTGGCGCCACAAAATTTCTATGACTTTAAAAATTGGTTAGTAAACAACTAACCGATTTTTATTGTCCTGTATATTTAATTTCTTCTGTTTTTTTCAAAACATAACCTTTCCAAGTAATCAATTGCCAATCATCCTTAACCCATGGTTGGCCTTCGGATTTTCTCTCTAAAATAATAGACTCCTTTTGGGTATCCAGAAATAATTCTGCTTTATTACCGTTGTTAGCTTCAAAAATCACAAAAGCTGATGTAGTTGCAGTTTCTCCGCTTTGCTCGTAATGATTTAATCGAGTTCCGATTTCAAAAACCCGAATACACTCCTTTCTCAACACAGACCAAGTATAACCGGCAGAAGCTTTACAACCGTTTTCATCCAAATCGCCTCCTACTAATGGTGGTTTTTCTTCTTTTAGAATTGGACTCTTAGATTCCTTTTTATGATCCATTTGCTTTGCACAAGAAAAAGCAAAAATGATTATTATCAAAAATAACAATCCCTTTTTCATACTTATTTTTGATATAACAATGATTGATTTATTTCGAATGAAATACTATCATCAGGATTGACAAAATATTTTAATAAAACTTCTCCCCAAATTTCGCCATCACTAAAATCCGCAATAATCCATCTGTGGTTTAGGACCCTTACTTTATTGATAATAAATTCATTAGCTCCAATTTGATCTTGACCGGTATAAGGATTCCCTTTTGGGTTGGAATTAAAATCTAATAATTTTTCGGTAACAACAGGAATTAGTTTTTCGTATTGAATTATTTTATCTGAACTTCCTGAATCAAAATAATTTTGGGCATTTTCATTTTTAGCCAAAGAAAAATAGTTCGCATCAGCTAACTGATTCGAAACTAAACGTATACTGTCTCTTAACTTTTTTGTAGTTTTTTCATACCTTGTTTGTTCAAATGTAACCTGTTTACTCAAAAACATATAAGTAAAAATTGAAGAAAGTACTGCTAAAATAGTGAGATAAAGGAATAGTGATTGTTTCATTGTAGATTAAATTATAATGTAATTTCTAAATTATCATACGCTAGGAAAACATTTGGAGGAAGATTTTTTTGAACCTCTTCATGATATCCCATAATATGACTAATGTGTGTAAGATATGTTGTTTTCGGCTGGACCAAAGTTATAAAATCTAATGCTTCTTTCAAATTGAAATGCGTATCATGAGGCTCTTCTCGTAACGCATTTATTACCAATACCTTCAAATTTTTTAATTTTTCTATTTCGCTTTTTTCAATCGTTTTTACATCAGTCAAATAGGCAAAATCATCTATTCGATATCCAAAAACCTGAAGATTTCCATGCATTACATCAATAGGAATTACCGTTTTATTTCCTAGAGAAAATGGTTGATTGTTGACAACTTCTATAATTGCAACAGAAGGTGCGCCTGGATATTTATTTACCGTTTCAAAAACATATTCAAACCGTCTTCTCAGATTATCTATAACCCTTTGATGTGCGTAAATTGGTATTTCTCCCTGCTTGAAATTAAACGGACGAATATCATCTATTCCCGCAGTGTGGTCAGCATGTTCATGAGTAAAGAGGATTCCATCTACTTTTTGACAATTTGAAGAAAGCATTTGCTGCCTGAAATCAGGTCCGCAATCGATTACAAAAGAATGATTTTCCCAAGAAATCCAAACGGAAACTCTTAGTCTTTTGTCTTTAAAATCAGTGCTTTTACATACTGGGTGATTGCTCCCAATAACAGGAATCCCTTGTGATGTGCCAGTTCCTAAAAAATATACCTTCAATTTTATTGCTTTTATTTACAAAAATAGGGTTAATTATCTTTCATTAGAAACCTATTTCATTAACTTTGCAAAATATTAGCCATATTAAAAGAAAATGGATACAGAAATAAAATTAAAAGGTGACAAAATCATCGAACAAATCCCTTCGATTAAAGACAAAGCACTACGTATCAATTTAAATGAAAATATTTACGGAACTTTTGCAGAAATTGGAGCTGGTCAAGAAACTGTAAGACATTTTTTTAGATCTGGTGGTTCTTCAGGTACAATTGCAAAAGCAATGTCTGCGTATGACAAAGATTTTAGTGATGCTGTATATGGCATTGAAGAAGACGGCCGTTACGTAACAGAAAGCCGACTTAAAAAAATGCTTTCTCATGAAGTAAATCTAATAGAAAAAAGATTGAGCAGAGAGAAACATCCTAACAAAATGTTTTTTAGTTATGCCAATACTGTAGCTACTATTGATTTTGCAAAACAATTTAAAGGACATGGTTGGGTTGGAATTAGTTATCAAATTGAACCGGATGAAGATTATAACGAAATTATCATTCACATTCGATTTAAAGAAACTGATGTACGATTACAGCAAGAAACACTTGGTATTCTTGGTGTAAACTTAATCTATGGCGCTTATTATAAATACAATGATCCTAAACGATTGTTGCGCTATTTATACGACCACTTAGATAAAGATCAATTAGAAATAGATACTATAAATTTCTCAGGACCTCGTTTTGCTGATGTAGACAATCGTTTGATGAGTTTACAATTAGTAAAAAATGGAATGACTGATGCGGTAATGTTTAACCCAGAAGGTAAAAATATTCTTCCCGCAGCAATTTTATACAAGAAAAACATTCTTGCTTTTAGAGGTAGTTTTCGTCCCGTTACAAAAGTGAACATGGACATGTATGAGAAATCATTGAAAATGTTCTTGAACGAGAATAAAGTGAATGCCGAAAATACACTGGTAGTTTTTGAAATTACATTATCAAACTTACGTTCTGATGGTGAAATTGACGAAAGAGATTTTATGGATAGAGCTGAATTACTTTGTTCTCTTGGACAAACGGTAATGATTTCAAACTTCCAGGAATATTATAAAGTGGTGGAATATTTTGCTAATTACACCAAAGCCAGAATGGGATTAGCCATGGGCGTGAATAATTTAGTCGATATTTTTGATGAAAAATATTACCGTCATTTAAGCGGTGGGATTTTGGAAGCATTTGGAAAGTTATTCTATCGCGATATGAAAGTTTTCTTGTATCCAATGATTGGAGAAGATGGAGAAATAATCACATCAGAAAACTTAAAAGTACATCCAAGAATGAAAGAATTATACAAATTCTTTAAATTCAACGGAAAAGTAGTCGATATCGATGATTATGACCCATCTATTTTAGAAGTCTTCTCTCGTGAAGTTTTAAACATGATTAATAATGGGAAACCAGGTTGGGAAACAATGCTTCCTACTGGTATTGCAGAAATAATCAAAGAACACCGTCTCTTTGGGTATGACCCAAATAAAGTTTTGAAGGAAAGTAATTAAGTAGTTTTCAAAGTAAAAAAAGAGCCAACAAAAAGACAATTTTAATGTCTTTTTCTTGGCTCTTTACTTAAAAAAAAGATTATTTCAATATCTGAGCGGCATGAGCCTTAGTTTTCACATCTGAAATCACGTCCTCTATAATTCCTTTTTCATCAATTACAAATGTAGTTCTGTGAATACCATCATATTCTTTTCCCATGAATTTTTTTGGTCCCCAAACACCAAAAGCCTGAATCACAGATTTATCTTCATCAGCAAGTAATGGAAAAGGGAAATCATATTTTTCTTTGAACTTGGCTTGTGCTTTTTGAGCATCGGCACTAACGCCTAACAGTTCGTAATTATTAGCTTGAAATCGCTCAAAATTATCTCTTAAGTCACATGCTTCTGCTGTACATCCTGGTGTATTTGCTTTTGGATAAAAAAAAACGACTAATTTCTTACCTGCATAATCCACTAATTGATGTGATTTTCCGTCTTGGTCTAAACCAGAAAAATCAGGTGCTTTATCTCCTTTTTTTAATGTTGTCATTATTTATATTTTTTATTTATTTGAATTGAATTTGACTTTTGCTATTGCCATTGAAATTGTTTTTCTTTACAAATCAAATTTAATGAATAATGAATAAACAAGAACGTGTAACGTTTGTTATAAATACGTTAAAAGAGCTATACCCAACGATTCCTATCCCTTTAGACCATAAAGATCCTTATACATTATTGATTGCTGTTTTACTTTCGGCACAATGTACAGATGTTCGCGTGAACCAAATCACACCTTTACTTTTTGCGAAAGCAGACAATCCATATGATATGATAAAAATGTCTGTTGAGGAAATTAAGGAAATCATTCGTCCATGCGGCTTATCGCCAATGAAATCAAAAGGAATTCATGGTTTATCCCATATTTTAATTGACAAACACGGTGGAAAAGTACCTCAAAGTTTTGAGTTTTTGGAGGAATTGCCAGCTGTAGGACATAAAACGGCAAGTGTCGTAATGTCACAAGCCTTTGGGGTTCCTGCTTTTCCTGTTGACACTCACATTCATAGATTGATGTACCGATGGAATTTGACAAACGGAAAAAACGTTATTCAAACTGAGAAAGATGCGAAACGTATTTTTCCTGAGGAAATTTGGAATGATTTACACCTTCAGATTATTTGGTACGGAAGGGAATATTCTCCGGCTCGTGGCTGGGATTTAGACAAGGATATTATCACTAAAACAATTGGAAGAAAAACAGTCATTGATTCCTATTACAAAAAATAAACCGTTCTTAACAAAAAATCCCACTATTTAAAAATAGTGGGATTTTTTAATAATTTAAAACCAAATTAAATACACTTATGACCACCAATAATTGGAGTTGGTGTTTTTAATTCGATATGATTTCGAAACTTTTATTGTCTATTTTTATTATGCTCAACGCTTTGGAATAACTTAATAAGAAAGAAATTGTTTCTTTACTTGGTTTCTTTTTTTCTGAAACTGATGCTTTTTTTGAGTAAATTTTTGCCATAGAGTAATATATATTTTTCTTTATATTACAACGCAGCAAGTTCAAACATATTGTTAATTGGTCAAAACAATTTGGTGTTTGTCTATCACTTTTCTCAAATTCATCAAAGCATAACGCATTCTCCCTAAAGCGGTATTAATACTAACTCCAGTAGATTCCGAAATTTCCTTAAAGCTCATATCTTGATACATTCGCATCACCAATACTTCTTTTTGATCCGCTGGAAGTCCTTCGATTAGCTTTTTTAAATCCATTTCGACTTGTTCCGAAATTATTTTATTTTCTATCGTCTGACAATCATCTGACATTATGGAAAATATAGAGAACTCTTCGGTTTCTCTAAACATAGGCATTTTTTTTGTTTTCCTGTAATGATCTACAACCAGATTATGAGATATACGCATAACCCATGGTAAGAATTTACCTTCTTCGTTGTATGAATTTGATTTCAAAGTTTTAATCACTTTGATAAAAGTATCTTGAAAAATATCGTTGGTAATATCTTTATCCGGAATTTTCGAATAAATAAAACCATAAATTTTTGATTCGTGCCTTTTTATTAATTTAGCTAAGGCATCCTCGTTACCTGCGACATAATCCTTTACTAATGACGCGTCAGGGAGTTGTATATTAACCATAATAATACTTTTTAGTTTTAAAATAAAATAAGAGATTTCTCTAAAAAGTAGTTTTTTATTATAGGCTAGTGTATATTTAGGTTTGTTAAGTTTTCAAATTTAACTAATTATTGTTTTAACATGCAAGTAAAATTAATAAAAATTAACATATCATGAATAAAATTTGTTAAAATTTTTCTTTTATTTTTCACATTTATTATACAAATAGCATGCCGTTGCATAAAAAAAGAATAGTTTATATCAAGGAATTCTTAAAAAGAAAAAAAACAAAATAAATCCTGATTATCAATTAATTACAATCAAACCTTATTTTGTTTTTAAATATTTTACTTAATATTTCTGATTATTGATAAACTCTGATGTAATCAATTATGAAATCTTGCGGAAGGATACTATCATTCACTTCGGGACCTCCAAAATTTCCTCCTATCGCCATATTAACAATAAAATAAAAGGGCTGGTTGAATGGCCAAATCGCTTCTGTTTTATTTTTAGGTTGAAAGGTATACACTAAAGTATCATCTACAAAAAAATCAATTTTGTCTTTCGTCCATTCTACAGCGTAAATGTGAAAACCTTCCTCAATAGCATCAAATCTTGTTCTCTTAGTATTTATAGTGTTTCCGTGACTGTCTTGCGTATGCAAAGATGTAAAAACCATATTAGGTTCTTTCCCAACATATTCTAAAATATCGATTTCTCCCGATTTAGGCCAACCGACTTCACTGATATTTGAACCCAACATCCACCAAGCGGGCCAAACTCCTTGTCCAACAGGAAGCTTTGCTCTTGCCTCGAAACGACCGTATTGAAACTCTTTTTTGCCTTTGGTGGTAATCCGTGTCGAAGTATATTTATCAGCCTCCTTTTTAGCCGTGATGACTAATTGATTTTTGGCAACCTTATGGTTTTGTTTCGTGTACAATTGTCGTTCGTTGTTTCCCCAACCACAGTTAGGACAACCATCTCCAAGTTCAAAATTCCAAAATTTTTCATTTAATTTGGTACCTCTAAAATTTTCTTCCCAAACCAGTTTTCGCTTGTTCTGTTGCGCAAAAGAAAAATTGGCCACAAGTAATAATACTAATAATTTTTTCATTTTATTTTAATTAGAATATTGAAAATCACTTTCCAATTTTGTTACTGAACTTCCTCCAATGAATACTTTAAAATCTCCAGCTTCTGCTTCCCATTTTTTGTTGGCTGTAAAATACTCAATTGTTTTTTCATCGATTGAAAATACTACTTTTTTGGTTTCGTTGGGTTGCAATTCGATCATTTCAAATCCTTTCAACTCTTTTACCGGACGAGTAATACTTCCTATCAAATCTCTAATATACAATTGAACGACCTCTTTTCCGATAACTTTTCCAGTATTTTTTATAGTTACAGAGACTTCAATTTTACCATTTTTAGCAAATGCATTAGATGATAATTGCAAATTAGAGTATTCAAATCTAGAATAACTAAGTCCATGACCAAAAGGGTACAAAGGCGTGTTCTTTTCATCAATATAATGCGACCAAAATACACTTTCGGGCTCATTCATCACCGGTCTTCCCGTATTTTTATAATTGTAATAAATAGGAACCTGACCTACATTTCTAGGAAAAGTCATTGGTAATTTTCCGCTTGGGTTGTAATCGCCATATAAAACTTGCGCTATTGCGTTACCACTTTGCGTTCCCAAGTGCCATCCTTCAACAATTGCAGGAATATTTTCATCTGCCCAAGGGATAGCTAATGGACGACCGTTATTCAAAACCAAAACCACATTAGGATTGACCTTATAAATTGCTTCCAACAATTCTTGCTGAACACCCGGCAAACCTAAATCGGTTCTGCTTCTTCCCTCACCTGATTGCAAACCGTGTTCTCCCAAAACCATAATTACTACGTCAGCTTGTTTTGCAGCCGCAATGGCTTCTGCAAATCCACTTTTATCAGTACTATTGATTTTAGTTTCCCAAATGAATTGTGTTCTTCCCTCAGTTACATCAGCTCCTTTAGCATACATTAGCGTATTTCCGGTATACTTTTGTAATCCTTCCAGAACTGAAACTGCCGAATTATCGTCAGCTGCGATTCTCCAACTTCCCAAAGGACTCGTTTTATCATTGGCCAAAGCACCGATTAATGCAATTTTTTGACCTGATTTTTTTAAAGGCAATAATTCCTTTTCATTTTTCAAAAGTACAATCGATTTTTTGGCTACATCTAAAACTCCTTCTTGAAATTCTTGTTTCCCAACGGTTGTCAATTCTCGATTTTCATCACAATATTTATATGGATCGTCGAACAAACCCAATTCGAATTTTACTTTCAAAATTCGTCTAGCTGAATCATCAATATCACTTTCTTTGACTTTACCTTCTTTAACTAATGCCTCCAAATGTTCCACATACGCACTAGATTCCATATCCATATCTGAACCGGCATTAATCGCTATTTCAGCGGCATGCTTACTATCCTTAGCATATCCATGTGAAATCATTTCATTGATAGAACCCCAATCCGAAACTACAAAACCATCAAATTTCCAATCTCTTTTTAAAACTTCTCTTTGCAAATACCCATTTCCTGTTGCGGGAATTCCATTCAGTTCATTGAAAGAATTCATAAACGTTCGTACACCTGCATCAACAGCCGCTTTAAAAGGTGGGAAAATTGTATTCTGCAACACGGTTTCACTTATATCAACCGTATTATAATCTCTTCCGGATTCTGCAAAAGCATATCCTGCAAAATGTTTGGCGCAAGCCAAAATAGTATTTGTAGCGGATAAATCATCGCCTTGAAAACCTTGTACACGTGCTACGGCAATTTTACTTCCTAAAAAAGTGTCCTCACCAGCACCTTCCATAACACGTCCCCAACGAGCATCTCTGGAAATATCAACCATCGGTGCAAAAGTCCAGTTCAATCCTACCGAAGCGGCTTCTTCTGCGGCTATTGCTGCTGACTTTTTTATTGCATCTAAATCCCAACTTGCTGCTTCAGCGAGCGGAATAGGACTAATCGTTTTATAACCATGAATAACATCAAATCCAAAAAGTAACGGAATTCCCAATCGCGTTTGTTCCACCGCTAATTTTTGCAACGCTTTTACATCTTTCACCCCTTTTACATTCAGCATCGATCCTACTAAACCTTTTTTCAAGTCTTCGTATTTTTTTGCTGCCTGACCTTCTTTCGGTGTTGGACCTGTAATATCCCAAAAACCATTATACTGATTGAGTTGCCCTATTTTTTCTTCCAAAGTCATCAATAGGAGAACTGAATCTACTTTAGTATTTAAAATATTTCCTTTGGAATAAGAAACAGGAGATTTCAAGATTTTATTACTGCAACCTGCAACTATTAGAGCTGCTATAGCAAATGATGCTACTAGGGATTTATTTCTCATCTCTAAACTTTTTATATAATTAAAAGGCCGGTACAAAACCGACCTTTATAAATTCATTACGTGTTCTATTGATAAACCCTAACATAATCAATCTCCATCGAAGATTGTGAAAAAGCAGGATCAATCGCACCTCCAAAACTTCCTCCCATTGCCACATTCAAAATTAAAAAGAAATCTTTATTAAATGGTAAAGAATTATTATTTGCTACTGTATGATATAATTTGTCATCCACAAAGATCTGAACTGAAGTAGGACTCCAAATGGCTTTGTAAATATGAAACTCAGAAGAAGCATTTGCAATAGTTGTTGAATTAGTATTACCCGCTCCTGGAGAAACTGCAGGATAATGGAGTGTTCCGTGTATTTTAGTAGGTTCACTACCTTTAAATTCCATTATATCTATTTCACCGCAACCCGGCCATGTATTTGTTGCATAATCCTGTCCTAACATCCATATTGCAGGCCATGTTCCTGCACCAGTAGTAAGTTTGGCTTTTACTTCAATTTTCCCATAAGTAAATTCAAATTTATTTTCTGATTTTAGTCTTGCGGAAGTGTATCCTGACCCTGATTTCTTAGCCGTAATTTTTAGATTTCCTCCTTGTACAATAACATTATCAGCTGCACTTGTATACGTCTGGGCTTCACCATTACCCCAACCGCCAGCACCAAGGTCATATCCCCATTTTGTAGGATCCGGTGCACCGTCAACATTAAATTCGTCAGAGAATTTCAAAACAGTATAATTTGCAATCGGGGTCGGAGTTACAACTGCACCAGGGGCAGTTGTTGTAAAAATATGATACCATGCTAAAAATGGGTTTCCTGACTGAATCACTCGCACAACCATACGATTATCTGTAATTGATAGAATTTCGTAAGAACTGGTTCCAACAAAATAACCCATAAAACCTGCATCAGCTATATTTAAAACCGTACCTCTAGTTTGAGTTGCACTATCTGGATTTTTTGACACAAATGAATCTGATTTACTCAAAGTTACTGTTTTTGTACCACTGGTATTTAAATCATAACAAGCATCATCGCCACCGCCTTTAAAAGCACCATTATAATACGTTTGACCTTTGTTATCCAATTCAAATTTCATTTGAGCTCCTACTAAAGAAAAAGTCATTACGCTATTATATAAACATGTAGCTGATTTTTCATTTGCTTTAGCACTATAAAATGAAGGATAATAATTTTGTTTTCCAAAAGTAGGATCAGACCATGCTACGTTTGGACCAACTCCCAGGTGACCTTCCTCACTTTGTGCCCAATACCATTTTCTAGACGCACCACCTGTTAAGAATTGTACCGCTTGTTCATCTTTAAAATCACTGAAAACGGTTACTTCCAAAGTCATATTGGTAGCAACTCCTCCAGCTCCAGATGCAATTACAGTCACCGTGTACGTATTTGTACCTGGTGTAGCAAAGGTGTTTTCAAGAATCCCACTTGGCGAATTCTTAGAAGTTCCATCACTAAAAATGTACTTATACGAAATTGCATTTTCTGCAGTACTGGTAAATTTTACTTTTCCGGAACCATCTCCGTTTGGTAAAGCTGCTGTTTTACCTATTATTTCTGCCGTAACCTTTAGGTTGGTTGGCGTGTCTAACGCTCCAAAACCCAAATTATCTTCCTGACAATTGACCATCAAAAGAAGGACAAAAACGGATACTATGTTTATTATTATTTTTTTCATTTTTACTATTTTTTAAAAAATATAATTGTGATACTCCATGTATACCAACTCATTCTAAATTCATAATTAGTTACTAATATCTATATTTTAATTAATTATGAAAATAAACATTATCAATATAAACGGTATTATTTCCAGAAGGCGCGCCTACATAAATTAACTGCGCAATGTGTGCTCGCGTGGTTAATCCTGTAAAAGAGCTCAACGGAATATCTAAACTTACCCAAGATCCTTTTGCTGGTGAAGGAATTGTGATTTCATGTTCTACATCATCTCCACCTCCAAAAGCTCCATTAGCTCCAAAATCGACTAATTTTATTTTGAATTGTGTAAAATCTGAGGACCAAACATCAGTATGAAAATGGGTCATCGCAGTAGCATTTATAGGAGTTGTAGTTGCTTCTATACCAACAAAATCCAATGCACTATATTTTTTCGTCGCATTTCCATTAATGCTTAAATCCGTCAAGGTAGCACTTGACCAAGAAGTTCTCCAAGTGTTAACAGGAACATTTGTATAAGCATCGCTGAACATAGAAATTACTTTAGATGCTGCTAGAGTTGGAGTTGGCGCTGCCGTAATAGAACCGGCTTTATTGTAAAAGAAAACATTATCTACATAGACAGTTGTACTTCCAAATGGTGCACCTACAAAAATTAACTGTGCTATATGACTGCGTGTCGTCAATCCAGTGAAATCACTTAATGGAATATCTAAGCTCACCCATTTTTCCTTAGCGGGATTAGCGATTGTAATTTCATGTTCTTTATCATCCCCTCCACCAAAAACACCATTAGCTCCAAAATCAACTAATTTAACTTTAAACTCTGTAAAATCAGATGACCAAATATCGGTATGGAAGAAAGTCATTGCCGAAGCATTTATAGGAGATGTAGTCGCTTCAATACCCACAAAACCTAATGAACTGTACTTTTTGGTTTTGTTACCACTAATATCAATATCTTCTAAATTTGCCTGTGACCATGAAGTCCTCCAAGTGTCAACCGCAACATTTGTATAACTATCGCTAAACATAGAAATAACATTTGCTTCAGGAATAGTAGGCACAGGAGCAGCAAATAAATTAGTTACTGTTACACTTTGTATTTTTTGTGTCGTAGCAACCCCTCCGCTTAATGCTACCACTTTTACTTGATAGGTTCCCGGATTTAAATACGTATGTGTAATCACTTCATCTTGCATGAAATCTACCGGAACTTCATTCGCTACATCTCCAAAATAAACTTGAAAGAATGTCTCTAACTCCGCATTAGCGGTTACGCTAATCGAAAGATTACTTCCAATAGTTATGGTCGGTTCAAAATTTGTCGGTGCCAAAAAAGAGACTGTTACCTCTTGAATAGTTTCGGTTTTTTTACCGTTAATAGTTACACCTACTATTTTTGCCTGAAATTTACCTTCTTTATATTTGTGAGTAATAGTAGCTCCAGGATTTACATAAACAGGAACTGTCGTTGCATCTCCAAAATAAATTTCGAATTGAGTTACACCTTCTCCTTTTGGTAAAAAAGTAACATTTCCTGAGTTATCTTGTGTAATGGTTGTCAAGGCAGATATATTTGAAGGTGCATTAACGCCGTCTAGATCTACGTCATTATTTTCATCTGAACATCCCAAAAGGATAGTTAGCACAAAAATACTTAGTATTAATTTTAAGTTTTTCATATTTAAATAATATTAGTTTTTAGTATCCAGGATTTTGTGTCCAATTTCCATTAGCAAATTGAATTTCCTCAATAGGAATAGGAAACAATTCATTTTTGTTGGCTTTAAATCCAGTAATTTCCTGAGCTGCTTTACCAGTACGTACTAAATCGAAGAAACGGTGTCCTTCACCAACTAATTCCACTCTTCTTTCTGCTAAAATAAAGTCAGTCAAAGCTGCTCCAGAAGACGAAATATCATGATTCAAATCACCAAAAGCACGTCTTCTAACTTGGTTCAAATAACCTCTTGCTTTAGTATCATCGATTCCACCGCGATTGTAAGCTTCGGCCGCCATCAAAAGAACATCTGCATAGCGAATGGCTCTGTAATTATTAGGATTTGTAAGATTTAAATCTCCTTGCGCATTGGCACTTCTTTTTCTTGGAATGTATTTTCTATTAAAAAAACCGGTGTGTTCATATCCTTTTCCGAAAGTTGCACCTGTTGAAGCTGCCCAAGCTTCGATGTCTAATATTGCTACCGCTTTTCTTCTGTCTCCGGCTTCAAATGCATTTACGACTTTCTGAGTTGGCACATTAAAACTGAAACCTGACGTAAATAAATCGCCTGAATAATTTCTTGGTCCACTGAAACCAACCGCTACATTTCCTTCACTACATTGGAGACATCCAAAACCTGCACCTTCCACATCTGTATATTGTACTTCAAAAACTGATTCTAATCCATTTTCTCCAGCATTTTCAAAAATAGTATTGTAGTCTGAAACCATTGAATAGGCAGATGTTCCAATTAAACTTTCGAAGGTTGACGCCGCTTGTGGGTATTTATTCTGGTACAAATAAGCCTTTCCTAATAATGCTAATGCTGCGCCTTTCGTTGCTCTTCCTTTTTGGGATGCTGTTGCAGATAAGTTTTGAGAAGCAAAGATTAAATCAGCTTCAATGGAGGCATATACTTCTGAAACGGATGAACGCGGAATTATTTTCTCATCACCAGAACTGAATCTTGCATCCCCTTTCAATGGGATTCCACCAAACCATTTTACTAATTCAAAATGATAATAGGCTCTAAGAAAACGGGCTTCACCAATCACTTGATTTTTCCCTTCAAAATCAGTTTTGTCTTTGAATTCCAAAATGTAATTAGCTCTTTGAACTCCTGCAAACATCCAGTCCCATAAATTTTTTAGATTACTGTTCACTGGTGTGTGAATCATATCGTCAATTTGCTGAAAACCAGGAGTATCTGATTGACTTTCGCCTCCGGCCAAAGTATTATCTGAAGCTATTTCGCCTAACAATGCATTCAGATATGTAGTTTGCAACAAATCATACGCTGCAATTAAAGCGTTGTCATAATCTGATTTTGAATTAAAATAATTCTCAGAATCAATCGAATATTCGATAGGTCGATCTACAAAATCATCACTACAGGAAATGGTTACTGTTGAGAAGATTGTTATCGATATAAGGGTAATAAATAGGTGCTTTTTCATTTTAATACGAATTAAAAATTAATGTTTAAACCTAATAAATAGGTTCTTGGGATTGGATAAAAACCATAGTCAATTCCTCCGCCAATTGGAGCTCCATTAGAAGCACCCGGATCAAAACCTTTGTACTTTGTAAATGTGTATAAATTATTTACACCTGCATACAAACGTAGTTTTGTGATTCCTGCTTTTTCAGAAAAGTTAGAATTTATTGAATATCCCAATTGCATGTTTTGGATTCTTAAATAAGAAGCATCTTCAACAAAATAACTGGAGAAAGTAGAATTTCCTGTAGCACTTGTAGTCACTCTTGGAGTAGTATTAGTACTTCCTTCGCCGGTCCAACGGTCTAAAACATAATTAAGTCGATTGACATCGGTAAGATTTCTTTCGTAATTTCTTACCATATCATTCCCTACTGAAGCAAAAGTATAGACTGCAAAATCAAAATTTTTGTAATTCATTTGTAAATTGAAACCCATTGTAGCATCAGGAATTGGATTTCCAATATTCATTCTGTCATTAGAGTTAAGAATTCCATCTCCATTCACATCTACAAATCGAAGGTCTCCAGGACTGGCGTCAGCACCCAAAGATAATTGAGACGGGTGTGCATCAACTTCTGACTGGTTTTGAAAAATTCCGTCTGTTTTATAGCCATAAAAATAACCTATTGGCTGACCTACTTCCATTCTTGAAGGTGCTTGTTGGCCTACGCCAAATGAACCTCCTTCTATATATCCTATTCCGTTGTTTACGGCTAATACTTCGTTTTTAAGGAACGTAACATTGTACCCAACACTCATCGAAAAATTCTCCGAGAATTTGTTCTTGTAATCTATTGCAAACTCTAATCCTGAGTTTCTTACCGTTCCTGCATTGATTGTTGGTGAACCTGCACCAGGAGCTGCTGTTCCGTTGATTCCTGAAACAGGTATAAATGGGATTAATAAATCGGCTCTTGTATCAATAAAATAATCCGCAACAATAGAAACTTTATTTTGTATCAATTTAAGATCTAAACCAACGTCAAATTTTCTTGCTTCTTCCCATTTCAAATTTGGATTTGGAATTTGTCCTGTAGCTAAACCATTCACTAAAACATCATCAAAAACGTACGTCGCTTCTCCGCTTAGTTGTGAAACATAACCATTGTTAGGAATTTGGTCATTTCCTAAAGTACCGTAACTCCCTCTCAATTTCATGAAGTTTATTAGTTTGTCTTCTCCAAAAAAGCCTTCATCAGAAATTACCCAACCCGCAGTAAATGATGGAAAATAACCCACTTTATTTCCAGGTCCAAATTTTGTAGAAGCATCACGTCGTATCATCGCAGAAAAAAGGTATTTCCCTTTGTAATCATATTGTGCTCTTGCAAAATAAGAAAGTCTTCGTTCGTCATAATTATACGAACCGTTTGGTACGGTTTCAGAAATTCCTTTGGTCAATGCTATATCTGCAAATTCCCATGAATTGTAAGGAACATCAAATCCAGTAGCAAATAATCCGTTTCCATATTGTTTGAAAATAGTATTTCCCACTGTCGCCACTACATTATGGTTTTCTCCAATTTTCTTAGTGTAAGTTCCAAATAAATCAAATGAATAATCATTATCATTAATAGCGCTTTGGGAAACCGAACTTCTCAAAACATCAAATACTTTATCCGAAGGATTTATCCAATATAAAATTTGCTTGGCAAACGATTTAGACTCACTGTTTGAAGTATTAAAACCAATAGAACTTGAAATCGTAAAATCTTTGAAAACCTTGTAATCCAATCCAAAATTACCATTGACTTTCTTGAAGTTGTAGTCATTATAAGTATTGGCAATTTGAGCCAATGGATTTATAATTTCAATTCCTAACCCAGTATTTGTAGGCACTTTAGTAAAATCACCATTCGCATCATAAGGAGTTAATGTTGATGGAGTATTCAAAGCATTGAACAAAATAGAACCTAAACCACCTTCGTTTAATGATTTTCTATTAAAATAAGTGTAGATTACGTTTGTTTTCAGTTTCAATTTATCGGTAACATCAGCACCTACAGAAACTCTTGCCGTATTTCTTAAAAAACCAGATTTACTTTCGCCAATAATTCCTTCCTGATCTAAATGAGAACCACTTACCGCATAGGTAATTTTATCAGATCCACCAGAAAATGAGATGTCATGATTGATAATAGGAACACTGGTACTGAAAACTTCATTTTGCCAATTTGTTCCTTTACCTAAACCAGAAACATTAGGAAAAGGAATTGAGTTTCCACCATTAGCATAACTTTCATTCAATAATAAGGCGTATTCAGTAGCATTCAACATAGGTAATGTTCTTGACGTTTCCTGAAAACCTGTATAAGTGTTGTAACTAATTTTTGATTTCGAATTCTTTTTCCCGGATTTTGTCGTGATAAGAATAACCCCATTTGCACCAATAGTACCATAAATAGCTGCTTGAGCATCTTTTAAAACGGTGATAGACTCGACATCATTTGGATTTAACAATCCAAGTTCTCCAACATATCCATCGATGATAGTTGTAGGTCTATTTTCACCATTAGTTGCAATACCTCTGATGCGAATATCCAAAGCTGCACCTGGAGCACCCGAAGTAGTTGTAACATTTACTCCTGAAACAGTTCCTTGTAAAGCTTGCTCAATTTTAACCGGTTTTAAAGCTTCCAACGTTTTACTGTCTACCACAGAAACTGCTCCTGTTACTTCTCGCTTTTTTTGACTTCCATATCCAATTACTACAACTTCATCCAATACTTTAGAATCCTCTTGTAACGAAATAGAAAGAGCACTATTATTAGATACTACTTTATATTCTAAATTTTTATATCCTAAATATGAAAATATTAAAGTTGCTCCAGAGGAAACTCCTTTTAGAGAAAAACGACCATCCATATCTGTCGCCGTCCCAATAGTTGAATTTTTAACTTGAACATTTACTCCTGGTATAGGTAAACCAGAACCGGTTTCTTTAACAACTCCTCCTACATCATATCCTTGGGCAAAACCAAAAGAGGATAGAAGTAGAAAAAGGATTAGTAGATAGTTTGACTTCATAATTTATATTTTTTGTGAATTATAAAATTAATCGGATGAACTAATAATAAATTAAAAAGAACCTCTACAAAAAACATACAATGCAAAAAATCACTTGTTTAATTCATAATATTTAAAAAAGGGCTGAGAATTAAGAAGAAATTAAGAAATTCAGATTTTCTCTAAAACAAAAAAACCACAACAATAACGCTATTGTTGTGGTAATGTATAGTTTTATCTGTAAAATATAGAAGGAACTATACAGCTAAAATGTACTCTACAAGTCCTTGTTCGTGCGACAATTCCATTTTCTTACGCAAACGATATCTTTTTATCTCAACGCTTCGTACAGAAATATTTAACAAAGGTGCCACTTCTTTTGAGGAAAGATTTAATCTCAAGTAGGCACATAATCGCAAATCGTTTGGAGTTAAGGATGGATGCGCCAATTTCATCTTTTTCAAAAAGTCTTTATCGGCATTATCAAAAGCTTCTTTGAATACACTCCAGCTATCCCCTTCAGTTATGTTCTTATTTATTGTAGAGATGACTGATTTTATACTTCTGTTGCCATCATCTGGTGTTTTCTTTAAATCATCTTTGATAAAAGCCAACAACTCATTTTTACTGTTCAAACTCATCGTAGAAACAGCCAACTCTCTATTTTTAGTATCTACATCTTGAGAAAGCTGTTCGTTTCTAATGCGCATTAATTCCTGCTCGTTTTCAAGTTCTTTAATCTCTAATAACAAATTATTCTCTTCTATCAATTTCTCTTTTTGTTTTTGATAGTAATTTTTATAGGTCTTATGAATAAATCGAGCCATCACAATCACAAAAACAAAATAGAAAAAAAGAGCAACATTAGTTAAATACCAAGGTTTTTCAACAGTAAAAGTATATATAGCTGTATATTCTAAAGTTGAATTTACAAATTTAGCTCTCACCTTAAAAGTATATTCCCCAGGAGGCAAATTTTTAAAATTCACTGTTGGTTTTGCGCTCCATTCGCTCCACTCCTCTTGAAATCCTTCTAATAAATATTGAAATTCAGCATTGATGTATTTATTAAATTCAGGAACCGTATAATTAATGGTTATATTATTTTCATCATATTTAAAACTGCCTTCTTCCTGAATGGAACGGTTTTCAGAGCTTTCATTTAGTTTATTTGTTGTAATTGCGGAAATAGAGACGTTATGATTTTTAAAACTTAATTCATTAAGATTCAAAATATAATATCCATCAGTAGTTCCTATCAAATAATTAGAATTGGAAATTTGAGTAATATTTTCATAGCCTAACATCGAATTCGTTAATGAAGCTGGAATAGGAATTACATTTTGCTTCAGTTGATTACTTAGTTTACTCAATGAAAAATAATGGATGTAATTCTTTGAAAACAACCATATTTTATTGGAATTATCCACAATCAATTTTCCCGAAGTATATTCATCTTTTTCGAAAACAGAACTTAATAAATTATCCTTACTGAATTGTTTTGTCTTCTCATTCAATTTAAAAATACCTTCTTTATTAGCATAGTAAATTATGTTGTTGAACTTAGTTAGACTGGCATTTTTACCTTTTTCTGGTGTTTTATAGGTCACAAAAGGTTTTGTTTTTGACAGTTTCCCATCTAATTCCAGCCTGTAAACTCCTTTATATTCGTGACTTACATATACATTCAAAGTATTAGTGATTTCAAAATATTTTGAGGAATAATCAAATCCTGCAATTTTATTTCTAAAACTCCATTGATTATTCGTTTTTTCCAAAACAGAGATTCCGTAGTAATTCCCTTGAAGTAAAAGCCCTTTTTGATTGGGGACTGTTTCAAATTTCCAAGTTCCTGATGCTGAAAATATATTTTTTGCAACAGCGTTTTCAATCACAAATGTTCCTGAATCATGACCGCAAAAAAGCGTTCCATCGTACTCAAACAAAGACCAAACCTGCCCTTTAGTTCCGTTTACAAATTTGAATTCATCATTAGTCAGATAGTTTTTATAAAACAAACCTTGATTGGTTCCTACATACAAATTACCTTTATAAAGTTTTGATGTATAGACGGTTCCTAAAATTCCAGTGTCATCAACAAAATTTTGTATGGGAGATTGCAGATTAATGCAATTGATTCCGTTGTCCAATCCTACCCAAAGATTCTTGTCGGCATCTTCAAATAAAGATAACGCTGTATTATTACTCAACCCTTTGTTTTGATTGATGTGATATTTAATTCTCCCGTTATTGTTTAAGATAAAAATCCCATTAGAGACTGTTCCCAAAGCAAAACTTCCATCCGATAGCAATTGACTGCTATACACGCTACTGGATGCTAATTCCGAGTCCACTTCGGTAGTAAATTTAGTCAAAACAGTTCCTGTAAGTTTATAAAATCCATTCAGCTGAGTCTGGATTAAAAGGCCTTCATCAATAGCAAAAACGTTGACAATCCTATTGTTTTGTAGAATAGGATTATTAGATACCAAGCGCCCTTTTCCGCTTTCAATTTCAAAAAGTCCTTCATTTATACTTTGAAAATAAATTGCATTTTTTGTACGGAACGATTTAGTAATATTGTTTTTGGGAGCAATGATTTTGAAACCACCTGTTTTGGTATCATAAATATAAATTCTGTCCAAAGATTGAAAAATCACCCATTGTTCATAGTTCAATATGTTCCAAAACTGTTCGTCATTAAGAATTTGAGTTTTTATTGTTTTACTGAGCGAAGTGTATTTTAGTTTTCCATTTGCCTGCCTTGTCCAGAAACCAAACTCCATGTAGCAACCCGTATAAATTTTAGTTCCAATCACTTTCACAGAACGAACAATAGTCTCGTTTGGTGACGGATATAATTCCCAATTTGAGCCGTTAAATTCCAATAATCCTTCATTATTAGCAAAGAAAACAGAATGATTTTGATCCTGCGAAATCATCCAATTCTGGTTTCCCGCACCATAAGTGGTTGAGGCATATTTTACAATTGGTGGCAATTCTTGAGAAAAAGCACAAAAGGACATTAAAAAAAGAAAAATGTATAGTTTTGTTTTCAATGGTATGGTGAAGTTAATTTTTTTCAAAAATAATCTTAAAAATACTATTTTTTTAGATGATAGAAAACATAAAAACTATACAAGAAGAAAAATCACTTATCAACCACACTTTTAATCATTATTTGTGACTTGTTGAATCCTTTTAGTCAGTTGAAAATTGATTACTTTTGTAAAAATTATCATTTTTATGCAAGTTGACCTTTCGAAATTAGATCCAAAGAAAAATATCATCATAAAAGGCGCACAAGTACATAACCTAAAAAATGTAGATGTTGCGATTCCCCGAAATAAATTAGTGGTTATTACAGGACTTTCAGGTTCTGGAAAATCAAGTTTGGCTTTCGATACTTTATATGCCGAAGGGCAACGCCGTTATGTAGAAAGTTTATCTTCGTATGCGAGACAATTTCTTGGACGATTGGATAAACCAAAAGTGGAATACATCAAGGGAATTGCTCCTGCGATTGCTATCGAACAAAAAGTAAATACAACAAATGCACGTTCTACAGTAGGAACTTCAACCGAAATATACGATTATATAAAATTGCTTTTTGCCAGAATAGGCAGAACATATTCTCCTATTTCTGGTCGTGAAGTCAAAAAAAATACGGTGACTGATGTGGTTACCGATGTAAAAACTTTTGAATTAGAGAGCAAATGGTTGCTTCTTGCTCCTATTCATTTAGAAGAAGGACGAAAACTGGAAGACAAACTAAAAGTACTTTTACAACAAGGTTTTGCAAGGATTTTGATCAATAATGAAATGGTACGTCTGGACGAAATAGACCAACATTCTTTAGAAAATAAAGACATCAAGCTTATTATTGATAGGATTGTGGTTAATCCCAACACTTCGGGAGAAGAAGAGTTCTACAATCGATTGGCTGATGCAGTTCAAACTGCTTTTTTTGAAGGAAAAGGAATTTGCTATTTACAAGAATTAAACTCTGATAAAAAGTATTCGTATTCCAATAATTTCGAATTGGATGAGATTACATTTTTGGAACCAAATGTACATTTATTCAGCTTCAATAATCCGTATGGAGCATGTCCAGTATGTGAAGGATATGGCAATATTATAGGAATTGATAGCGAATTAGTGGTGCCAAATACGACTTTATCCGTTTTTGAAAATGCAATTTTCCCTTGGAGAGGTGAAAGCATGAGTTGGTTTCGAGACGAATTAGTCAATAACGCGTACAAATTTGATTTCCCAATCCACAAACCATATTACCAATTATCTGAGGATCAAAAAGAACTGATTTGGAATGGAAACACCTATTTTCAAGGTTTAAATGATTTCTTCAAAGAACTGGAAGAAAAGAATTATAAAATTCAAAATAGAGTGATGCTTTCTCGTTACAGAGGAAAAACCAAATGTCATTCCTGCAAAGGAAAACGCTTGAGAATTGAAGCTTCCTATGTAAAAATTAATTCAAAAACAGTTTCTGACTTAGTTGATTTACCCATTAAACATTTGGTTACTTTTTTCGAAAATATTGATTTAGATGTTTATGAAAAACAAATAGCCAAACGATTATTGGTGGAAATTAACAACCGTTTGTCATTTTTAACCGAAGTAGGATTAGATTATCTGACATTAAACAGAAATTCAGCTACACTTTCCGGAGGAGAATCACAACGTATCAATTTAGCGACTTCGCTTGGAAGTAGTTTAGTGGGTTCTATGTATATTTTAGATGAACCTAGCATTGGTTTACACCCAAAAGATACAGAACGCCTGATAAAAGTACTGTTATCGTTACGAGATTTAGGAAACACGGTTATTGTGGTAGAACATGATGAAGATATCATGAAAGCCGCAGATATGATTATTGACATTGGTCCGGAAGCAGGTACTTTTGGAGGTAATCTGGTAGCTCAAGGCACGTATGATGAAATATTAAAATCCACTTCACTGACAGCAAAATATCTGAATGGTGATTTAGAAATTTCGGTTCCAAAAAAACGTAGGCTTTTCAAGAATTTTATTGAGATAAAAGGAGCACGAGAAAATAATTTACAGAATATAAATGTTACTTTTCCACTAGATGTACTAACGGTCATCACCGGAGTTTCGGGAAGCGGAAAAAGTACGCTTGTTAAGAAAATCCTTTTTCCAGCGATGCAAAAAAAGCTGGAGAATGTGGGTGAAAAAGCGGGACAGTTTACTGAAATGACCGGTTCTTTTTCGCAAATCAAGCATATTGAATACGTAGATCAAAACCCGATAGGAAGAAGTTCCCGTTCTAATCCTGTAACGTATATCAAAGCGTATGATGATATTCGAGAATTGTATGCCAAGGAAAAACTATCAAAAATAAGAGGCTACCAAGCCAAACATTTTTCTTTTAATGTTGATGGTGGAAGATGTGAAACCTGTAAAGGAGAAGGTTCCATAAACGTAGAAATGGTTTTCATGGCCGATGTACAATTGCCTTGTGAAACCTGTAACGGGAAACGCTTTAAGAAAGAAGTTCTGGAAGTGGCTTTTGAAGGCAAAAACATTCACGATATACTCACGATGACAATAGATGATGCTATTGCTTTTTTTATCGCCAATAAACAAGCTAAAATCACTCAGAAATTGCAACCTTTACAGGATGTTGGATTGGGTTATGTGCAATTAGGACAATCATCTTCTACACTTTCCGGTGGAGAAGCACAACGTATAAAACTCGCTTCATTCCTAGTAAAAGGAGCCACGAAGGACAAAGCTTTATTTGTTTTTGACGAACCCACAACTGGATTGCATTTTCATGATATCAAAAAATTATTGGCTTCTTTTGATGCTTTGATAGATAAAGGTCACTCTATATTAGTAATTGAGCACAACCTTGATTTAATAAAATGTGCAGATTGGATTATTGATTTAGGACCTGAAGGCGGAGAAAATGGAGGAAAATTATTAGCCGTAGGAACTCCTGAACAAATTGTAAAAATAAAAGATTCAGTTACTGGAAAATACCTGAAGGAAAAATTATAAAAATGCTATTCTGAATAGCATTTTTCTTCAAATGTATTTCCATCTTCATCGATGGCTATCACTATATTTTTTTCTTTGGAAGAAACATAAGTCACATAAATCCAGCCAACTGACCATACTCCTAAAGTCATACAACAAAGTAAAAAATTAAATCCATGATCTACCTCTTTCCTGCCTTTAGACAAAACTGCAAAAGGTAAACTATCGTTTTGCTCTATAATAGTAAATCCATGGTGGATTTTATTAGCTAGCGTACTAGTAAATTTTTGTAGACTTTCTTCGTTAATGTATGTATTGCTTTTCATAATTATTGGTATAAATTACTTTAGCTATTTATTATTTTCTAAAAACAGTTTGTTAAAATAACACTCCGCAAAAATAAGTGTAATCTATTATTTCCACAATACCCACTTTTAGTGATTTTTGATCAATCCAAAACAATTAAACTGCTAGTTATTTTTACTATTAAAGTTCTACACAAATATATTTTTTTTAGATACTTTAAAAGTTATACAATAATTATATAAAGTTATAATATTCACATACAAAACTCTTTAATTAACTTTACAATAAGACTTCTGTAACTATTTTCTCAAGCAAGAAAACGTTAGTCTATGATAAACTTTAGTTTGAAAGATGATTTTAGGAATTAGAATTAGTACTATTTCTGAACTAAAAAAAAATTATACTTTAATTCTTAATTTTTTAAAAACCACATCTAACGCTTGATTAATTTCAATAGAAATAACAAATTTATAATTAATATAAACGTATAAAAGAGTAACCAAAATAGATTTTAACCCAATACTAATTATGGGACTAAAAGGAAATTCCCAAAAATAAAATAATAAAAATATTCCAAAAGTGATTACAAGAGAATAAACTGTTTGTTTTGTAAATGGATACAAATGCATACGCTTGACTACAAAAAGTAATTTAGCCAAACTGTATAGAGTAATTGATAATAAAGTTGCAACTGCTGTCCCTGTTATAGCATATCTTGGTATAAAAAACATGTTTAATCCTACTGTTAAAAAAACAAGCAATAATCCTAAAAACAAAACCATTCGATAATATTTTGAATTGAAAATTATAGCATTATTATTTCCTAAAATCAAATCAAAATATTTAGAAATCCCAATCAAAAATACCACAAGAATTCCTCCACTATATTCTTTTGGAACCATTACATATAATTGATTGATATTAACAAAAATACACAACATCACAAAACCACCAACAACTTGCAGATTTATTGAAGTCTTTTTGTACAAATCATTTAATTCATCATGTTTATTCTCATGCATCAATTTAGCCGTTATGGGATATGTAATCTGATGCATCGCACGACTGGGAACTGCAATAACAGAAGCGATATAAGTCGCAACTGAATAATAGGCAATATTCTCAATTTTAATATATTGATTCAGCATAATCTTATCAATATCCAGTAACATAACTGCAACACTACCTGATAAAATAATGAAAAAAGTATATACTAAAACATCTTTCACATTTTGAGGAATGGAGAACTGAAAAACAGGTTTTTTTATTCGGAAAGCATAAAACATCGTGATAATAAAAGCCAAAAAATAAATAATAGCCGTAACATAAATAAAATCTACAACAGTAATCCATTTGTAATAAACTCCTATCAAAGCAAACAAAGAAAATAATCTAAGTCCCACCTCTTTAACAAAATTCCCAAAGACTGAATGCATGTGAACTCTTGCCCAGGCATAAAAAATTTCGAAATAAGCCATACTCAGCCCTATAAATGGAATAAGCCATAAATAATCCTTAACCACCGGATTTTCTTTACTCAAGTACAACGATATGGGTTCAAAAAAGAATAATCCAATCAATACTAAAGGAATGCACAATAAGAAAGGGATTAGTACTGTAAACGAGAGAAAACGAGAGCGCTCTTCTTCTGTTTTATATTGAGTATAAAACTTCACCAAAGTATTTTGCATCCCAAAAGCCAACAACGGCATAATAATATTTGCCCAAGAAAGTATATAGTTTGTTAAAGCATAAAATACCGTTCCTAAAAAAAATGGATACAAATAAAGTGTGTTAATTGCACCAATTCCAAAACCCAAATAGGTAATTATCGTATTCTTTAAAGATTGATTTAATACTATTCCCATTTTAGGCGTTTAAAATTTAAGGTTAAAAGAAGGTAAAACTTCTAATTTTATTGGATTAATTGTGACAATTCTTTCGTGAGATTTTTTCTGGAATAACTTTGTAATCCAACTCCGTTTGCTTGTAATTTTCCCTCCAAAAACTGATTATAAAAATCCAAAATTACACTTTTAAGTTTCATTTTCTCTGAATAATCAAAAAATACACCTGTGTTGGTTTCTGTTATGATTTCGGCAAAATCAGATCCGTTAGGACCAACCGCAATAATAGGTCGGTTTGAAACCATATATTCGAATAATTTCCCTGGGATAATGCTTTTTGTGTCCTCGGAATCAATTTCGATGAGCAACAAAACCTGTGATTTTCTTTGATGTGCAATGGCTTCTGCATGCGAAACATAACCTAAATTATTCAAATAGGAATTTAGCCCAAATTGAGTAATGGTTTCCAAAACTTCCTGACTGACTGCTCCGATCAATTTCACTTCCAAATGTGATTTGAAATCTGGAATTTCATTAATCAATTCCACTAAACTTTCCCATAAAATTAAGGGATTTCTCTCGGAAAGAAAGGAACCAATATGCGCTAAGCTGAACTTTGAATCCAAAGTTTGTTTTTCTACATTTTCTGCGTCATAACCATTCGTTATTACGGCAATTGGTTTATTTGTAATCGCTTGAAATTCCGTTTTAGTGGTTTTACTAGTTACAATAATTGTATCGGCTGTATTTAAAACCTTATGTTCTAATACTTTGTGTTTTTTGGCAGCAAAACTGGACAATCGTAAGGATTTATGATAGCCAATAGTCGTCCATGGATCCCTGAAATCCGCAAACCATTTCAAATCAAATTTTTGTTTTAATTCCAATCCAATAAGATGCAGACTGTGTGGCGGACCAGAAGTTATAATGGTATCGATATTATTTTCAACAATGTATTTCTCCAAATAAGCAACCGATGGTTTTACCCAAAAAACCCGTGCATCCGGAATGAAAAGATTCCCACGAATCCAAAGAAAGGTTTTATCCAAAAAAGATTGCTTTTTCTCATTTGGAATAATTCCCGAACTGATTTTTTTAGTTTTGTTTTTCGAAAGAAAAGAAGCCAATTGATACGGTTCAAAAATGGTCTGTTTCAGAATAATCGCTTTATCTGAAACTTCTTTAACCAAGTTCTCGTCAACAATAGGATACGTTGGATTCTCTGGAATATAAACAATAGGCTGAATACCAAAATCCGGCAAGTACTTAACAAACTTGAGCCAACGTTGAACGCCTGGTCCGCCAGCCGGTGGCCAATAATAGGTAATTATTAAAATTTTTTTTGGTTCCAAGTTTAAGGTTTAAGGTTTAAGGTTTAAGGTTACGAAACCTCAGAATTCAACATAATTATTCAAAATTCAAAAAACTTTAAACTTTAAGCTTTAAACCTTTCTTCCTTTCGTAATAAATCCCACCTACTAAAAGTAAAAGCATTCCTATGGAACTTATCAAAGTAATCAAGCTTCCTGTTTTTATTACTTGAGGCTCAAATTTAAATTCGATTGTGTGTTTTCCTGCTGGAATATTCAAAGCTCTTAAAACGTAATCCACTCTAATATGGTCTGCACTTTTTCCATCAATGTAGGCATTCCAACCTTTTCCATAATACATTTCGGAGAAAACAGCTAAACCTTCTTTTGAATTATTAGAAACATATTTCAAGTAATTAGGTTTGTAATTTTCTAAAGTTATAGTTGCTGAACTGTCTTTGGCGAAAGCCGTATTTTTAATATCAAAATCTTTACTATTTACAACCGCAACTTCTTTAGAATCCAAACTATCCAACGCTTTCATCTCTTCATCAGCTGAATTCACCAATTTTATTTGGCTCACAAACCATGCATTTCCATTAACATCAGGATTTGATACTGGGAATTCTTTTCCTTCTTTGTCTTTTTGAATAACATACTTGACATTGAGCATATTAAGGACTTCAATGTTATTTTTTGAAATTTGATAATCAATTAATTGCTGCATTCTTCTAGGTCTTACGGCACTGTAACCACCAATAGATTTATGGAAATAAGAAGCTCTTGCCCCCATGATATCGCCTACTTCAAAAACGCGGTAATTAGCCGTGTCTTTTAGAATCTCAGTATCCGAAGGTGACTCTTGAAAAGGTACTTCAACTTGACTTCCGCTTACAAAATCTTTCCCGGAAACATATTTTTTATCTACAAAAAACAAATCGGAAACCATCAATAAACCTACAATTATAATGGCTGTATTTTGGGCAAATCTGTCTTTAATGAACAACCATAAAACTCCTGCTGTTAGCATACTAAAGAAGCCTGAGCGCAACAAATCAGCGCTATACAAACTCATTCTATCCAGTTTAAGCGCATTTACAAACTCAGGACCGTAACTTTCTTGAAAATAAGCATCGTTTCCTCCAGAAAAGCTGAACATACTTTTGCTTAAAAATAAAATCAAAATAATTCCTAAACCAAAAATTGTGGTTTCATATAATGCTTTCTCCCGAAGTTTCGGGACATTTTTGTCTAATTTGAAGAAAGACTGTAATCCCATAATAGCCAAAACTGGAATACACAATTCTAAAACAACTTGGATAGAAGAAACCGCTCTGAATTTATCGTACATTGGAACATAATCAATAAAAAAGTCCGTTAAAACAGGGAAGTTTTTACCCCATGAAAGAACTAACGCAACTATTGAACCCGATAGAAATACATATTTAATCTTTCTTTTATCAATAAATAAAGCCAAAATTGCCAAAAAGAACACTACAATTCCAATATATGCAGGAGCTGCAACAATAGGTTGATCTCCCCAATATGTTGGCATTCCTGAAACAAAATCAGTTGCCTGATCTTCCGGAACTCCCTGACCTATCATGAATTCATACATGTTACTGTCTTTCCCAACAGCCTCATTATTAGAACCACCAAAAAGTCGTGGTGCAATAAGATTAAAACTTTCCATCACCCCATAACTGTACTCCGTGATATAGTCCTTAGACATTGAAGAAGTAGTCTCGTTTTTTGAACCGTTTGGATTAAATGTCAGTTCGCTTTTACCACGAATACTAAAATCAGCATACTCAGAAGTTGCTAATAGATTTGTAGCATTGGCACCAATAGCTAAGATTCCTGCTGCGGCTAATACTCCAAAGGAATACAACAACGATTTATACTCCTTCTCTTTTACTTGCTGATATAAAAAATAAGCAGAAAGAATCAATAGAAAAATCAATAAGTAATAGGTCATTTGGAAGTGATTCGCATTGATTTCTAATGCTGTCGCAAAAAGCGTAATCAAACCTCCCAGAATATATTTTTTTTGAAATACCAGAATAAATCCGGCAATAACAAGTGGCATATAAGCAATAGCATGCGCTTTGGCATTATGACCAACTCCAAGAATAATAATCAAATAGGTAGATAAACCAAAGGCCAAAGCTCCAAAAAAGGCCTTCAAAGGATCTACTTTTAGCACCAGCATCAAACCGTAAAATCCAAGGAAATATAAAAACAAATAATCCGCAGGACGCGGTAAAAACCGTAAAACATCGTCTATCGCGCCAATATAATCATGTGGATATTTTGCTCCCAACTGATACGTTGGCATTCCACCAAAAGCAGAATTAGTCCAATACGGTTCAACATCATCCGTGGCTCTAAAGTCATTTTGTTCTTTGGCCATTCCTGTATACTGCACAATATCTGATTGGAAAATTTGTTTTCCTTGCAACACAGGATAAAAATATAGGAGAGAAATCACAACAAAACCAAGTATGGCAAGGGCGTGCGGATAGAACTTATTTATTATTTTCAATGTAAAATGGTTTGGATTAGAATAAAAACGGTACTAAAAACGACAAATTTAATCTATTTCTTCGTAATCAACATAATCGCCCACTTTTTTGGTTTCGCGTGGGTTTTTAGCATTTGCCGTATTGTAAATTACTTCATCCTTAGTTTGAGTTTTTTTCCAAGAATTATCTTGTGCATATTGCTGTTGCTTCTGCATATTTTCTCCCGCTTTTTCGACTACCTTTTTAACCAATAATGGCAAAAATAGTTTTGCTAAAAATCTAAAAATATAATAGAAAGCGATCATGTAAAAAAGCGCTTTTATAAAACCAATGAAAGAAGCTGTTTGCATATAAGTGTAATTTTTTTCCAAAATTAATAAATCAACCGTTCAAAATTAAAATATCTCTCTTAAATAAATAATAAAATATAGTACATTTGAAAAGCGTTATTACTTTTTAACCCAAAAAAAATAATATGTCCAAAATCAAAATCTTACTTATCGCTGCTATTTCAATGCTTCCAAGTATTCATTATGGCCAACATACAGATCAAATAAATTCTAACAGACCAGGCGAAACTATGTCGGCTTACGCAGTTGGAAAGTCAGTAATCCAAATAGAAACAGGCGTTTACGGCATAAAACAAAATCATAGCTTATTGAATTATGATGCCAATGGTTTTGGGGTTGATGCCACCTTACGATGGGGATTATTTATGGAAAAACTGGAATTGATAGTCGATATACAATATCAAAATGAAACCTACACCTCCTTGTTAAACAAAACTGCCATTGCTGATTTCAAACAAACTGTTTTAGGAGCTAAATATTTGATTTACGATCCTTTCAAAAATTACGAAAAAAAGGTAAACATATACAGTTGGAAAGCCAATCGAGCATTCAATTGGCACCAGTTAATTCCAGCTATCTCTGGATTTGTGGGCGTTAATTATTCTGCAGAAAACAATCCCTATGCGCTTTCAAATAGAAACCCAACCGTGAGTAGATATCCTGCACAATTCTCACCAAAAGCGATGTTAATTACTCAAAACCATTTTGGTGACGGAAGATGGGTTTTAGTGTCAAATATTACCGCAGATTACATTGGTACAGATTTTCCTAGCTATGGATATGCCATTACACTTACACGCGGCTTTAACAACAAATGGTCTGGTTTTGTAGAAAATCAAGGCCTAAAAAGTGATTTGTATGCTGATGCAATAGTTCGTGGTGGCACGGCTTATTTATTGAATAAAGACATGCAAATTGATGCATCAATAAGCACAAGCCTTAAAGACACACCTTCGGTACTTTATGGAGGTATTGGTTTTTCTTGGCGCTACGACGCCAATTATCAAGAAGTACGAATAAACATTGACAATAAGGATTCCGATAAAAAAGCATTAAAAAGAGCAAAAAAGACAAAAAAAGGATAATGATTACAATAAAAGAAGCTAAAACAAAAAGTGAATTAACGGATTATATCAAATTCCCTTTTTCCCTATACAAAAACAATAAATATTGGGTTCCGCCAATCATTGCTGATGAATTGGAAACCTTTGACAAAACAAAAAACCCAGCTTTTGAAAATGCCGAAGCATATTTTTATATTGCTTACAAAAATAATGAAATAGTAGGTAGAATTGCGGCAATCATCAATTGGAGTGAAGTAAACGACCAACAAAAAAAGAAAGTTCGTTTTGGTTGGTTTGATGTGATTGATGATATTGAAGTAACTAAAGCACTTTTGGAAAAAGTGTATGAATTAGGTCGAAAAAACAATTTAGAACACGTTGAAGGCCCGATGGGATTTTCAAATTTAGATAAAGTTGGTGTCCTAACGGAAGGTTTTGATGAAATTGGAACTATGATTACGTGGTATAATCATACGTATTATGCCACTCATTTTGAACAATTAGGATATAGTGTAGAAAAAGAATTCTTAGAAAGTAAATTCCCTTTCGAAAATGTAAAACCGGAATTTTTTGAAAAGGCAAATGATTTGGTAAAAAGAAG
Source organism: Flavobacterium labens (assembly GCF_048286755.1). Classification (NCBI taxonomy): domain Bacteria; kingdom Pseudomonadati; phylum Bacteroidota; class Flavobacteriia; order Flavobacteriales; family Flavobacteriaceae; genus Flavobacterium; species Flavobacterium labens. Next base: position 215,671 of record NZ_JBLVPL010000004.1, read on the forward strand.
GTACCAGTTAAGTCCGCTTAATTTCAAAACGACCAAAGAAGTGATGCCACATGTGGATAAAATGTTTGATTTATTCAATGAATCTTATGCATCCTTATCGTCTTTTGTAGCTATTTCAGACGTTCAAAAAGAATATTTCAAGAAAAAATACATTAGTTTTATCAATCCTGAATTCATCAAATTTGTGGAAGATAAAGACCATAATATTGTTGCTTTTAGTATTGTAATGCCTTCCTTTTCTGAAGCGTTGCAAAAATCAAAAGGAAAATTATTCCCATTTGGATTCCTTCATTTGCTTAAAGCAAAAAACCAAAGTAAGGACATGATTTTCTATTTGATAGGTGTTCATCCAGATTATCAGAACAAAGCGGTTACAGCGATAATTTTCAATGAATACTACCTTACTTTCAAAGAAAAGGGAGTCATCAATTGTTTCAGAACTCCTGAACTAGCGGACAATCTTGCCATTCATAACTTATGGAAACATTTTAATCCTGTTGTTCACAAAAGAAGATGTACTTTTCTAAAGAATTTATAACAATTTAGATTTTAGCATTTAAAACAAAAAAATCCATTCGTCGCAGCGAATGGATTTTTTGTTTTGAATAATGTTGTTTTATAATGAAAATTACATTTTACAATCTACTTTTGACAAAACGATATTTCCTTCAAATTTTAATTGTTTGGCATCTTTAAAAGTAACTTTTCCTTTATTGTCATCTACAACATCGCCATAACCTTCAACATACGTATTTCCTTTTTTCAAAAAAGCAACTTCACGAATTGACGAAACTCCTTCTGACATAAAAGTATACTCTGCAAAAAGCGTATCGCCTTTTATTTCTCCCACTAAAGTTCCTTCATTTTTATCTTTTTCAAAAAACTTATAACTCAATTTCCCAGAAGCTATTTGATTTCCTTTTACATTCAAATACATCGAAATAGTGTCTTTTTTAATAATTGTACTATAGCATTCTTCTGAAACAGTTTCTTCTACAACTATTTCTTCTGGTGCAATTGGCGTTTCTTCCGTTTCCTTTTCTTTTTTACAAGAAACAAAACCAGTTATAAAAACGACACCTAATAAAATTACTTTTTTCATAACCTTTAAATTTTAAGTTGCATAAATATACTCATTATTCGCTAGATACATTTCAAAAAAAATCCATCAACAAAAGCTGATGGATTTTTTATAAACTTAAAATTGCTATAATTTCAAAAACTAAGCGTCTAAATCAACCGTAGTTCTGCTTGCAATTTCTTTGTACGTACCATTTTCAAGTTTCTCACGAATTGCTTCAAAAGCAGTTAATGTTTCATCAACATCTGATAAAGTATGAGACGTTGTAGGAATCATTCTTAACAAGATAATCCCTTTTGGAATAACAGGATAAATTACAATCGACAAGAAAATTCCGTAGTTTTCTCTTAAATCATTTACCATAATCATTGCTTCTGGCACACTTCCTTCAAGATATACTGGAGTTACACAAGTATTAGTATCTCCAATATTGAAATTACGCTCTCTCAATCCGTTTTGCAATGCATCTACATTCTCCCACAATTTATCTTTCAATTCCGGGTGATTACGCAACAATTCTAATCGTTTCAAAGATCCAATTGTTTGAATCATTGGCAATGCTTTTGCAAACATTTGAGAACGTAAATTGTATTTCAAATAATCAATAATGTCTTTATCAGCCGCTACAAACGCACCAATGTTAGCCATAGATTTTGCAAAAGTAGAGAAATAAACATCAATTCCATCTTGACAACCTTGCTCCTCACCTGCTCCGGCACCTGTTTTTCCTAGTGTTCCAAATCCATGTGCATCATCAACCAATAAACGGAAATTAAATTTTTCCTTCATGGCAACAATTTCCTTCAATTTTCCTTGTTGTCCACGCATTCCAAAAACACCTTCAGTAATAAAAAGGATTCCTCCTCCAGTTACTTCAGCTAATTTCGTAGCACGTTCCAAGTTTTTTTCCATACTGGCAAGATCATTATGACGGTATGTAAAACGTTTTCCCATGTGCAAACGAACGCCATCAATAATACAAGCATGCGCATCTACATCATATACAATTACATCATTTTTTGTAACCAAAGCGTCAATTGTTGACATAATTCCTTGGTATCCAAAATTCAATAAATATGCTGACTCTTTCATTACAAAAGCAGCCAATTCATTCTCTAATTGCTCATGATATTTGGTGTGACCGCTCATCATACGAGCTCCCATTGGATAAGCTGCACCATATTGAGCTGCTGCTTCCGTATCTGCCTGACGCACTTCCGGATGATTAGCAAGACCTAAATAGTCATTCAAACTCCAATTCAAAATATCTTTTCCACCAAACTGCATTCTTGGACCTAACTCACCTTCCAATTTAGGAAAAACAAAATAACCTTCAGCTTGCGAAGCCCATTTCCCTAACGGTCCTTTATTGTTTTGGATCCTTTCGAATAAATCTTTTACCATAATATATCAAGTAATAATTTTAATTTTAAGAAGTTGCAAAAATAATTATTTAAATTTTATAAAGGTATTGAAAGCGAAATTATTTTTCAGGGTTTATTCTAATGAGTATCAGGAGCTATTTAGCTGCACTGAATCTTCGATGTCCTGCGCTACACTGTATATTTTGTGCTTTCAAGAAAGATTACTCCGTTCCTCGCAATAACAGCACAAAAGGATACCGTTTCAATCAAGGCTAATCCTCAAACTTCGAGAGGTTTTCCCCAATAAACTTTGTATATTTGAATAAATATTTCAACATTAGAAATTTATGTCACAAGATACAAAAGAATTAAAACTGGCTGTTCTCATTGATGCTGATAACGTTCCTTATAGTAATGTAAAAGGAATGATGGAAGAAATTACCAAATTTGGAACACCGACCACCAAGCGTATTTATGCCGATTGGACTAAACCGAATGCAGGTGGATGGAAAAGTGTATTATTAGAACATGCTATCACGCCTATACAGCAATACAGTTACACCGTAGGGAAAAATTCATCTGATTCTGCCATGATTATTGACGCCATGGATTTATTATATTCGGACAAAGTAGATGGTTTTTGTATTGTTTCCAGTGATTCTGATTTTACACGTTTAGCAATTCGACTCCGTGAATCCGGTATGAAAGTCATTGGAATTGGAGAACAAAAAACGCCAAATTCATTCATAGTTGCCTGCGACAGGTTTATTTATATTGAAGTTTTGGATGGAGCTATCAAAAAGAAATTACCAAAACGAACTGCATCCGACACTAAAAAAGCAACTCCAAAAAGCCTAAATAAAATTGATTTACAAACTATCGAGTTAATAGAATCTACCATTGAAGATATAGGCGATGATAGCGGCTGGGCATTTCTTGGGGATGTAGGAAACCTAATAGTAAAGAAAAAACCAGAATTCGATCCAAGAAATTATGGCTTTTCTAAACTTACTCCAATGCTAAAATCCCTTACGGATATTCTAGAAATCGACGAAAGGGATTCAGACAAAAAAGGCATTAAACACGTTTATGTACGATTGCGTTTTAGTTAAACTAAGTTTTTAACCGCACTGTATAAAGTGTCATTCTTAATTGGTTTAGATAAATAATGATTCATCCCAATTTCTGTCACACGTAATTTAGTACTTTCCATTACATCAGCAGTAACTGCAATAATGGGGACAGAAGCATTAGCAGCTCCTGCTTCCCCATTTCTAATCGCTATAGTTGCTTCGTAGCCGTCCATCACCGGCATTTGAAGATCCATTAATACAATATCAAAATGATTTGTTTTAAATACATCCAAGCATTCTTGACCATTATTAGCATAGACAACAGTTGTATTCAACCATTTTTTAGTTATCATTTTAACAACCATTTGATTAATGGGATTATCTTCAACTACTAAAATTGATTTACCTTCTAAATCATAAACAATAGGCATAGTCAAGACTTCTGACTTTTTTTCTTGCGGTACAATATCAAAATCTAAAGTAATAATACAAGTCGTGCCTTCATTGACTTTACTATCCATATCAATGGTCCCATTTTGCATATCCACTAAAGTCTTTACAATATAAAGCCCTAATCCAAGTCCGCCGAACTTTCTTTTATTATCAATACTATTTTGAGAAAACGAATCAAAAATACTATTCATTTTTTCTTTAGGAATTCCTACACCAGAATCTGAAACTGTAAATTTCAAACTTGCTCGATTATTTTCTTTAATCTTGCAGTCTATATCAAACTTCACAAAACCTTTAGATGTAAATTTGATGGCATTATTTAATACATTATTTACAACTTGAACCAATCTAGTCACATCGCCAATTAAAAAATCAGGAATCGCATCTGATTTTGAAAATTGAAACTCTAGTCCTTGATCATTAGCTCTATTGATCGCATTATTTTTTAAATTTTCCAGAACTCTCGCGGGATCAAACTTAACGGATTCCAATTTTAATTCCTTTTTCTCAATTTTAGAAAAATCTAAAATATCATTTACAGAACTCAATAAACTGTGTGAAGAATACTTTATAATTTGGCAATTTTTTCTGATTTTATCATCCTGAACTTCTACAGAAATGGAGTCAATCAAATTCATAATTGCATTCAAAGGAGTTCGTAATTCATGACTAATATTCGATAAAAAATAGGATTTCAAATCATTCATTTCTTCAGAACGAACCAAAGCAAGACGATTGAGTTCGTTTTTCTCATTTTTAAGATTCCGAATCAAATTTGACATCGATAATGAAAGAAAAATAACCTCTAAACCTGTTCCCAATTTCGAACTGTTTTGAGTAAAAAAGTTAATAGGAAATAACCCGAAATTATATAAAATAAATATACCAAAACCTAAAATCAAAAATAAAATACCAGTTGTAAACAAAAAGTCTACAGGCTTTTTTTTGTAATAAAGATAAATTATTGAATATACAATTAAGATCAAAAAAACCAGCGTAAGCACATTGACTAAAACATAGCAAAACAACAAGAGTGATGGAATAAAAATCACACAGAACAATAACAAAAACAATAATGCATACGCTACATTGAATAGAATATAAATTTTCTTGCTATTCTCTTTAATTTTCAAAAACAATTCACTGTATTTACCCGATAGAAAAACAGCAATTATCGCAATAAATAATACGCCATGATTGGAAAACCATCCTGCATTTGGAGTGACATACTTATAGAAAAAACCATCTAAAGCAAATTGCAGTAAACCAACAAATAAAACATACAAACTATAGTATAAAAATATCTTTTCGTTTAAAGCAAAAAAGAAGAAAAAATAGATAATTGCCGCGATTAACAAAATACCATAAAATATTCCAAAAAATAATTGCTCATTTGAAATCATAGTTATGAAACTTTCCGATGAATACAGCATTACAGGAATTTTTATTACTTCACCATCGCTCTTTAGATGCAAAAACAATTTCAGATTGGATTTAGGCTGAATTTTTAACTCGAAAATTGATTTTCTATTATCAAAACTACGCTCAGAATACCGCATTCTATCACCACTTACCATTTTGACAATTTTCCCGGAGGCGCCATCAACAATATACAATTCTACCAGATCAGTTATTGGCCTTGCTGTTTCGAGATAATATTCTAAGGATGTATCTGTTCGATTTTCAAGTTCGACTTTAGCCCAAAAATTGTTCTCAGTAAAACCCAAATCATCATTTTCGGTTTCAAGTTTTTTGGGATTTAAAGACTCGTAATTAGCAATTACCTCTTGAATTTTTAAATTTTGCTGGCCCACATCAGCAATTGTAGTAAAACTATGGAGCGATAACTCTGTAGGAAGTGAATTTTTATTAAAAATATATTGTGAAAAACTATTGGTTGAAAACAAAAAAACAAAAAATAATAGTAAAACAGTATGGGTGGTATTCGATAATCTTTGATACATGTGCATATAATTTTAGTATTATGTATTTACGATAAAAATAATACGTTGGATTTTTAAAGTAGTTAAATTAAGTCTTTATTTTCTGGTAAAAAAGCTTAATTTTCAATATCCTCGTTAATTTAGTTCAAAAACTTTAACAAGAAACAATAAATTTTCGTTTTAGGAATCACCGTATTCACAATTTATCTGATTATTTTGTACTGTTTATTCAGATAAAAATGCTTGTGCAATTTTGGTTTTGACTTATAAACTGGAGGAAGTTTTTTGTTTTTATAAATACACTTTACATGCTGTAAATTAACTTTTGGCTGTCACTAGTAAAAAAGCTTTGCTGATATTAAATTTTCATGGGTGGTGACGAATTTGCAAAGCGTAACCAGATAGTAAAATTACGACAACAAAAAGGAGGACCTTTTGAGTCCTCCAGTTGTCGGTTCTGATTTACCATTATCAACTCATACAATTATAGTAGTATAGCTGACTATTGAATTATCATATCTTATTGTAAGAGTGATATACTCAAGTAATTAATCAAAACCACATTCAAAGATACAATCTTATTTAATATAAATCACTCAAAAACAAACGTTTAACTAATAATTAACGCATTAGATCACAGCATATAAATTACAATTAGTAATCATTTCACATCTTGAAAAATGTCCTTTTAATTCATACTTTAAAAATTTAAATCCTTAAAATTATACCACAAAAAAAAGGAGGCCTTTTTAAAGGGCCTCCGATTGTAAATTTTGATTTACCATTTATCAAACATACCGTTCAGTACGAAATGACAATTTGAATACTCTTCTCCTTGCAGATAGTTTTTATTGAAGTGATTAATCAAAACCACACTCAAAGATACAACTTATGTTAGTTTAATCATTAGAAAACAATACTTTAACTATTAATTAACATATTGATTTCCAATAAATTACATCCGTAAACATTTAATAACCTCCAAACACACAGCTACTCGTATTATCAATAGACTCTTCGGACTGATCTTGACACCATCTCAACGCACTATCTAAAAAAATGTATCTTTGAAGAGTAAAATTAAAACTAATAAAATGCAACTTGTCTTCGCTTCCAACAACAAAAATAAAATACTAGAAATACAAAGTATACTTCCTGACACGATTGAAATTCTGAGCTTAGAAAGTATCGGCTGTTATGAGGACATTCCTGAAACTGCCACAACAATTGAAGGCAATGCGATTCTGAAAGCTAATTACGTTACACAAAAATACGGTTACAATTGTTTTGCTGATGACACCGGACTGGAAGTAGATGCCCTGAATGGAGAACCTGGCGTTTACTCTGCAAGATATGCCGGAGAGCAACGGAATTCTGATGATAATATGGATAAATTATTAGAATGCTTATCCGATAAAAGTAATAGAAAGGCACAGTTTAAAACAGTGATTGCATTGAATTTAAACGGAAAACAGCATCTTTTTACAGGAATTGCCCGTGGCGAAATTACTTTAGAAAAATCAGGTAATCAGGGATTTGGTTACGACCCTATTTTCAAACCTGAAGAATATCAGGAAACTTTTGCCCAATTATCATTGGATGTAAAAAATAAAATCAGCCACAGAGGAAAAGCTACACAGCTATTAATTGATTTTTTAAAACTGAATAAATAAACGCCATAAAATACAACATTTTTATAACAAAAAAACAAAATCCAAGGCGTAATTTCACACCAAAATCCTAAATCAAAACGCATAATTCGCAAATAAAAAATATAACTTTCTGATAATCAAATTATAATAAAACATTAAATCTTAAAATAGCATTAGTTTATATCGATTATTAACAGTAATTTTGCACCCTATTTTAAAAATACATATGAATAAATTTGAACAATTAGGATTGAGTGAATCGTTACTGAAGGCGATTTTAGATCTAGGATTTGAGAATCCGACCGAAGTACAGGAGAAAGCGATTCCCCTATTATTGGAAAAAGACACAGATATGGTTGCGTTGGCTCAGACAGGGACAGGGAAAACGGCAGCTTTTGGTTTTCCAGTTATTCAGAAAATTGATGCCAACAACAGAAACACACAAGCATTAATTTTATCTCCAACACGCGAACTTTGTTTGCAGATTACCAACGAAATTAAAAACTACTCTAAATACGAAAAAGGTATTAATGTGGTAGCAGTTTACGGTGGAGCTAGCATTACAGAACAAGCGAGAGACATAAAGAGAGGCGCACAAATTATTGTGGCAACTCCAGGAAGAATGCAAGACATGATTAATAGAGGGTTAGTAAACATCTCTCAAATTAGTTTTTGTATTCTAGATGAAGCTGACGAAATGTTGAACATGGGTTTCTACGAAGATATCGTAAACATCCTTTCTACTACGCCAGATGAAAAAAACACATGGTTATTCTCTGCAACAATGCCTGCTGAAGTAGCACGTATTGGAAAACAATTCATGAAAGACCCAATTGAAATTACAGTTGGTGCTAAAAACTCAGGTTCTGCTACCGTTTCTCACGAATTTTACCTTGTAAATGCACGTGATCGTTACGAAGCTTTGAAACGTTTAGCTGATGCTAATCCAGACATCTTCTCAGTAGTTTTTTGTAGAACTAAACGTGATACACAAGCTGTTGCTGAAAAATTAGTTGAAGATGGATACAGCGCTGCTGCATTGCACGGAGATTTATCTCAAGCGCAACGTGATGGTGTTATGAAATCTTTTAGAGGAAGACAAATTCAAATGCTTGTAGCTACTGACGTTGCTGCTCGTGGAATCGATGTTGATAACATTACTCACGTAGTGAATTATCAATTACCTGACGAAATTGAAACCTACAACCACCGTTCAGGTCGTACTGGTCGTGCCGGAAAATTAGGAACTTCTATTGTAATCGTAACTAAAAGTGAATTGCGTAAGATTTCTTCAATTGAAAGAATCATCAAACAAAAATTCGAAGAAAAAACAATTCCTTCTGGAATTGAAATCTGCGAAATCCAATTATTACACTTAGCTACTAAAATTAAAGATACAGAAGTTGATCACGAAATTGACAACTATCTTCCTGCAATTAACAGCGTACTTGAAGGTTTATCGAAAGAAGAATTAATCAAGAAAATGGTATCGGTTGAATTTAATCGTTTTATCAATTACTACAAGAAAACTAGAGATATTTCTAATCAAGCTTCAGGTTCTGAAAGACGTGATCGTGACGATAGAGATGGTGCTCCAAGAGAAAATAACAATGGTGGTGCAACAAGATATTTTGTGAACATAGGTTCTAGAGATAACTTTGATTGGATGTCATTGAAAGATTACTTGAAAGAAACATTAGACTTAGGTCGTGATGACGTTTTCAAAGTAGATGTAAAAGAAGGTTTCTCTTTCTTTAACACTGATCCGGAACATACTGATAAAGTAATGGAAGTATTGAACAACGTACAATTAGAAGGACGTAGAATCAATGTTGAAATTTCTAAAAATGATGGTGGCGGAAGACGTGACCATAACGGAAGAAGTTCTGGTGGAAGTTTTGGTGGTGGAAGAAGTTCTGCTCCAAGAAGAGAAGGAAGCTTTGCTCCAAGAAGAGAAGGTTCAGGTGGTGGATTTAGAAGCGATAGAAATTCAGCTCCAAGAGAAGGTGGATTCGGACCAAGAAGCTCATCAGCTCCAAGAAGAGAAGGTGGTTTTTCTTCTGACAGACCTAGAACTGAAGGTTCATCTGACAGGGCACCAAGACGTTCTGAAAGCTTTGGTGACTCACCAAGACCAAGAAGACCAAGAAGAGACTAACATTCATTGTTAATTTTCTTATAATTATATACTGGAACTACAAAATATTTAATCCTGTTTTATTACTTTTAAAGTCTTAAACCAGTTTATGAAATATTTTGTAGTTTTCTTTTTTTTAGTACTCTCCGCAACTGCATTTGCGCAAGTTAAAGAACCCTCCCAAAAAGTTAATGGTATCATTATCAGCAATACTACTAGACAAGTATTATCTAGTGTAAATATCATTAATATTAATAAAGTTAGAGGTGCAACAACCGATTCAGGAGGATATTTTGAAATAGATGTACAATTGAACGACACGCTTCACATTACTAGTTTAGGATTTCAATCACTTCGCGTTCGTGTAACCAATGACTGGATAAAAAACAAAAGCACCAAAATACAACTTACCGAAAAAGCAATTGCACTTGAAGAAGTCGTAATCAGACCTTTTAATCTAACAGGATATCTTGAAGTAGATACTAAAATTATCCCGGTTAGAGAAAACTACAGATATAGTATTTCCGGCTTAACGCAAGGATATGAAGCAGGGGAATATTCTCCAAATGCTTTTGGAAGAGTGCTGGGTTCTATATTTAATCCCGCGGACATGCTCTATAATTTCTTTGGTAAGAATCCAAAAGAGCTCAAGAAACTGAAAGAAATGAAGAAAGATGACACGGTAAGAAATCTTTTGGAATCTAAATTTGACAGAGAAACAATATCAGTTCTTTTAGGTGTTGACAAAAATGAAATAGCTGAAATTCTGCAACGTTGTAACTACTCTGAATCTTTTATAAAAACAGCTAATGATTTGCAAATCATGGATGCTATAAGCGGATGTTATGAGGAATACAAAGTTCTAAAGAAAAAATAAATACAGTATTCCATTACTTAAATAACTAGTCATTTTGAAATAAAAAACAATTTAATCCCCGATTCCGAAAGTAGTTGGGGATTTTTTATTTTAAAGCGCTTAAATTCGAGTTATCAACGCAATTAAATAATCTAAAAATAAATTCTATGTCTATCATACCTTTCCAAACTATCAATTGGGATTCAATAGAAAAGACCGAACATATCGGGATAACAGGAATGGCGCATTGGCAAACGATACAATTAGGCGGACTTAGAATTCGTAAAGTAATGTATTCCAAAGATTATCTGGCAGATCATTGGTGCCAAAAAGGACATATTGTACATTGTCTCGAAGGAGATTTTATTAGTGAATTAGAATCCGGTGAGCAAATCCAACTCTCTAAAGGAATGACTTATGTGGTTTCAGATGACGCCAGTTCTCATCGCTCTATAACTGCTAATGGAGTTGAATTATTAATCATAGACGGGGATTTTTTGAAATAATATTTAAAATAAATCAAAATATTATATACATTTACTTATACCAAAATTAAAAACAAAATTAAATACCTATATCATGGCAAAAAGTCAAGACGCTAAGAAGACCGTAAAAAAAGAACCTTTAAAAACGGCTAAAGAAAAGAAAGAAGAAAAAAGAGATAAGAAAAACAGTCCTAAAAGAGACTAATTCTTTTTTATAAAAACAAACCCTCGTTTATTGCTAAACGAGGGTTTTATCTTTTATTAAAATTCAAGATTATTTCACTGGAATATTAGCTAAAATCTCCAATACAAATTTCCAGAATTTCTGAGAAGAAGAAATACTTGCTCTTTCATCAGGAGAATGTGCACCGTGAATCGTTGGTCCAAAAGAAATCATATCCATATCTGGATAATTCGTTCCCAGAATTCCACATTCTAATCCTGCGTGACATGCCACTACTTTTGGTTTTTCGCCGTTTTGTTTTTCATAAATTGGAACTAAAACATCTAAAATCTCTGATTCAGAATTTGGTGTCCAACCTGGATATGAACCTGAAAATTCCACTTCACAACCCATTAATTCAAAAGCAGAACGCAACGCATTCGCCAAATCAAATTTAGAGGTTTCAACCGAAGAACGTGTTAAACATTGCACCGAAAGCTGTCCTTCGCCAACAATTACTTTAGCGATATTATTAGATGTTTCCACCAAATTATCAAAATCAGCACTCATTCTATAAACGCCATTATGAGCTGTGTACATTGCTCTTACAAAGTAAAACTGAGCAATTGAAGGCATTACTTTAGCAGGAGTTGCATCCATTTTTTCAAAAACAACTTCTAAAGTTGGTTCTGTTGTTTTTAACTCCGTTTTGATTTCGTTTACAATTTGCTGCATGTCAAAAACAAAAGCTTCATCATACACTTCGGCAATAATTACTTTTGCTTGACTTTCACGCGGAATCGCATTACGCAGACTTCCACCTTTTATTTCGGAAATTTGTAAACCAAAATTATCAAAACCATCAAATAACAATCGGTTCATGATTTTATTGGCATTACCTAAGCCTTTGTGAATATCCATTCCAGAATGCCCGCCCTTCAAGCCTTTTACAGTAATCGTATATCCTACAGATCCTTCCGGAGTTTCCTCTTCATCATACTCAGCAGTTGCAGTCACATCAATTCCTCCAGCACAACCAATGTCGATTTCATCATCTTCTTCCGTATCCATATTCAAAAGAATTTGACCTTGCAGAACTCCTCCTTTTAAGTTCAACGCTCCTGTCATTCCTGTTTCTTCGTCAATGGTAAACAAAGCTTCTATAGCAGGATGCGGAATATCTGTACTTTCTAAAATTGCCATGATAGCTGCAACTCCAAGACCGTTATCAGCACCAAGAGTGGTTCCGCGAGCACGAACCCAATCCCCATCAACATACATATCAATTCCTTGTGTATCAAAATCAAAAACGGTATCCGAATTTTTTTGGTGCACCATATCCAAATGTCCTTGAAGCACTATTGCTTTTCGGTTTTCCATTCCTGCAGTAGCCGGTTTTCGGATAATTACGTTGCGAATTTCATCTTCGAAAGTTTCTAATCCAAGGCTTTCGCCAAAGTTTTTCATGAACGCAATCACACGCTCTTCTTTTTTAGAAGGACGAGGTACAGCATTCAAATCGGCAAACTTGTTCCAAAGTGCTTTTGGTTCCAGATTTCTTATTTCCTGACTCATTTATTTTCGTTTGAGGTTTAACATTTACAAGTCCCAAAGTTACAAAGTTTAAATTCCTTACGGTAGTAATTGATATTGTAATTATATTTACATTACTAAAATTCATCCTGTGCGAACAAAATATTTTCTTTCCTTCTTTCTTTTTGTCCAAATACTAATTTTACAGGTTCTACCTTATTTTCCGCTACAAGTAGAACAATTTTACAGTAATGGTTTTTATCCGATACTTTCAAAATTTTCAAGATTAGCATTGGGCAGCATTCCATTTTCTTTGGGGGATTTAATGTATATTATTCTTATTGGTTTTATTTTAAAATGGTTTTGGAACCAACGAAAATCTTGGAAATTAAAATGGAAAAGCAATATATTATCCATATTAAGTTTCTTTTCGGTGTTCTACTTCTTGTTTCATTCACTGTGGGCGTTTAATTATTACCGCCAACCGCTTTTTGAAAAAATGGAAATTAAAAAAGACTATTCAGATGCTGATTTATTGGCTTTTACCAAAAAGTTAATCACTAAAACAAACGCCATTCAAAAACAAATTACAAAAAATGATAGTTTGAAAGTAGTATTTCCTTACTCACAAAACCAAGTTTTTAAGATGAATTTGAGTGGGTACAAAAAACTAGCTGAAGAACATCCCCATTTTACTTATAATCATTTAAGCATCAAAAAATCACTTATCAGTTTACCTTTGACATACATGGGTTTTGGAGGTTATTTGAATCCGTTTACCAATGAAGCGCAGGTTAATTATTTGGGTCCAATGTACAGTTTCCCAATGACCACGAATCATGAAATGGCACACCAAATAGGTTATGCAAGCGAAAGCGAATGTAACTTTATTGGATTCTTAGCTTCAATAAAAAATGATAATTTATACATTCAATATTCGGGTTACAGCATGGCTTTGCGGTATTGTTTAAGCAATTGGCAAGCCAGAGACGAGGCTGTTTTTAAACAATTATTAAAAACTGTTCATCCCGGTATTTTGAAAAATTATCAAGAAAGTGAACATTTCTGGAAACAATACGACACGATTATCGATAAAGGTTTTCATGCTTTTTACGACCAATTCCTTAAAGTAAACCAACAAAAAGACGGAATAGAAGGCTACAGCAAATTTGTGAATTTGATGGTGAATTATTACGAAGGAAAAGTATTGTAGATTTAAAAATCCCTAAAAATCTTTTTTTAAGACTTTTAACCTGATTAATTGTCCAATTGAAAATATGGGTATTAAATAAAACCAATTATTATATTGATATGTTGATGCTAAGTAACAAGAAATAAAAACTATAACAAAGCATTCCAGTAAAAATAATTTCTTGCAATCTGTAACCGAAACTTTTGATTTCAACCCTATAATTTCAATTAATAAAATAATTAAAACTAGTAATGGCCAAACTAAAATTCCATAAGTAAAAAAACTAAAAATAGAGCCAAAAATACCTATCAGAAAAACACTTGATAAATCTCCGTTTTTTAAACCTAAAATGCTATCAACCACTTCAGAAAAAAATCCCAAAGCAACTGTACCAGATAAAAGACTAAAAAAAATAATATAATTACTGATTAAAATATCTGAACGCTTCATACCCTCAATTTACACTTCATCACTCGTAAATGTTGTAAAACTTTTCTTTTTGTACGGCCTAATGATTAATCTTCCTTCGCGATCAAAACGAATGTAATTGTATACCCAATTCAGAAATACGACAGCTTTATTTTTGAATCCAATAAGGGAAAACAAGTGAACAAACATCCAGACAAACCAGGCAAAAACGCCATTGAAATGGTATTTAGGCAAATCAACAACCGCTTTATTTCTTCCTATGGTAGCCATAGAGCCTTTGTCATTGTATTCAAAAGCTTCCATAGGTTTATTTTCAATTAATTTTATTAAGTTTTCACCCAATAATTCCCCTTGTTGCATCGCTGGTTGCGCCATCATTGGATGTCCTTGCGGATAGGTTTCGGATTCCATGGAAGCAATATCGCCTACTGCAAAAATGTTTTCGTAGCCCACTACTTGATTGAATTCATTGACACGTATGCGTTCTACTTTTTCAACCAAAGATTTTCCATCTAATCCGGCAACAAGAGCGCCTTGAACACCTGCTGTCCAGATTACGGTGGCAGTATCAAATGACAAATCGGAATTTGTGGTTATAGTACGTCCGTCATAATTAGTTACTCGGACGTTTTTCCAGATTTTTACACCCAAACTGGTTAGAAATTTTTCGGCAGCTTGAGAGGATTTCTCACTCATGGTATTCAGGATTCTATCGCCACTTTGAATCAGATTGATTTCCATTTTGGCAATATCAAGATCCGGATAATCTTTTTGCAGAATGGCTTTTTTCATTTCGGCCAAAGCTCCTGCAAGCTCTACTCCTGTTGGTCCACCACCTACGAGTACAAAATTGATGAGACTATTTTGTTCTACTACATCGGTGGTTAAAACAGCTTGTTCAAAATTTTCAAGAATCAGACTGCGGATATTTAGCGATTGCGGTATGGTTTTCATAGCCATACTGTTGCGCTCGATTTCTTTGTTGCCAAAATAATTGGTTTTAGAACCCGTGGCAATCACGAGATAATCATACTTTAATTCTCCAATTTCGGTGATTATTTTTTTATTATTA
Source organism: Flavobacterium labens (assembly GCF_048286755.1). Classification (NCBI taxonomy): domain Bacteria; kingdom Pseudomonadati; phylum Bacteroidota; class Flavobacteriia; order Flavobacteriales; family Flavobacteriaceae; genus Flavobacterium; species Flavobacterium labens. The sequence continues at coordinate 231,104 of NZ_JBLVPL010000004.1, forward strand.
GTATCGATTTCTTGGACATTGGTGAGTCTAAAATAAACGTCATCGTATTCCTGAATTACTTTTCGGATTGGGTATGCTATAGAACCAGCTTCGAGGCCGCCTGTAGCTACTTGATATAATAAAGGCTGGAAAGTATGGTAATTGTGTTTGTCTAGAAGGACAACCTGAACTTTTTTGTTTTTTAGTTTTTTGGCTAATGCAATTCCCGCGAAGCCTCCTCCTATAATTACTATTCTGGGTAAAGTTGAATTTGGGATGTTCATGTTTGTAAAAAAGTTCAAAATTGTTAAAAACCAAAGATACAAAGTTTTCTATTGCTACATTTCATCAAATAGTATCGAAATTTTTGTTTGTTTTAGAAATGTTCTTCTAATAAATAAACGTGTAAATTAGCCCTGATAGTCCCGAAGCTTCGGGAGAAATCCTTTATTTTTCTGATTTGTTCAGAAAAATAAAGATTGCAATGTACAGCGGGACTAATCATAATTATGAAATGAATACTGTTGTGCTACTAAAAAAAATGTACTACTTTGTAACAAAAACCAGCATTGACTTACTAACGTATATATGAGTGATAATTTAGAACATTCTTTTGTAAAGCAGTTGCAGGAAAATCAGAATATAATCCACAAGATTTGTAGGTTGTATACTAATGGCGATGATGCACACAAGGATTTGTTTCAGGAAATCACGATTCAGTTATGGAAGGCTTTTCCAAAATTTAGGGGCGACAGTAAATTTTCGACCTGGGCCTATCGAGTCGCGCTGAACACAGCGATTACTTTATACCGAAAAACAAAACGATCCATAAATACTATCGAATTTGAAGGGCGACAACATTTCCTGAATGATGTGGAATATGATTATGAGGAGGAAGAGCAACTAAAACTAATGTATAAAGCGGTTTACCAGCTCAATGATATTGAAAAGGCGTTGATATTTATGTATCTGGAAGATAAGGATTATCAAGAAATATCAGAAACTTTAGGAATTAGCGAAGTAAATGCAAGGGTAAAAATGAATAGAATAAAAGGGAAATTAAAAAAAATATTAAATCCATTAGGAATATGAAAGAGTTGGATTTATTAAAAAAAGACTGGCAGAAGAGTGATAATTCTTTTGAGCAGGTATCAGAAATTGAGATTTATAAAATGATACATAAAAAATCATCTTCGATTGTGAAGTGGATTTTGATTATTAGTATTTTAGAGGTTTTATTGTGGACGTGTTTGAGTTTTTGTTTTGACTCAGATGGGTACTTAAAAAACATCCAACATTCTGAATTAATTGGCTATTTTGAGGTACTAAATTATGCCAATTATGCTGTAATTTTAATTTTTATTTATTCTTTTTATAAAAGATATAAAGTAATATCTACAATTGCTACAACCAAACAATTGATGCAGGATATCCTGAAGACCAGAAAAACAGTTCAATATTATGTTTGGTATAATTTAGGAATGTTAGTGTTTAGTTTAATCGTAGGATTTATCATTGCTTTTGCCTACAATCCTGAAATGGATGCTTTCAAGCAGCAAATAAATAGTAGTGCTAAGATTATGGCCATTACAATTGGAGTTTTAAGTATTTTTAGTATTGCGTTATTTGGCTTACTTTGGTTGTTTTATCGAGTATTATATGGCACTTTACTACGTCGTTTGTATGCTAATTATAAAGAACTAAAGAAAATAGATCTTTAAGTCCAAGAGAAAAAGTCTTAAAATTCAACGCCATATAATATTGAATTTTAAGACTTTTGACTTTATGACTAAATTTTTAATATTCCCATTTTCTTAATCGGTTCAATTCTTCTTGCTCCTTTATAATTTCAGATGGAATAACTTTTAGAAATGAAGGATGTTGCTCAATTGCATATTCTACTTTTTCTACAATTTCCTCGATTGTATCATTATCGTAATCAATATCAAGAGGTTCTTTGATAATAAAGGACTGCAGAATTCCTTTTTTCTTCATACGAAATCCCTTTTTGTCAAACGAACGACGAAAACCATCTATAACAATAGGCACCACAATAGGTCTGTGTTGTTTAATAATATGAGCCGTTCCTTTACGAACCGGTTTAAACGATTTTGTAGTTCCTTGCGGAAAAGTAATTACCCAACCATCAGCTAATGCAATTTTAATATTTTCAGTATCATTGGGGTTAATGTCTTTTTTCTCCTGAACATCAACTCCTTTAGCACGCCATGTACGTTCTACAGAAATTGCTCCGGCATACGCCATAATTCTTGGCAATAATCCCGCTTGCATAGTTTCTTTAGCAGCTACATAATAGATATTCATTTTAGGTTGCCATAAATAGCAAACATTCTTGATAGTATCATCGCGACCGCTCAAACTTGCATTAAAAACATGGAACATAGCAACGACATCCGCAAAATAGGTTTGGTGATTAGAAATAAAAAGTACGTTGTTGTCCGGTAAATTTCTAATAATTTCCGAACCTTCAATTTGCAACTCATTAAATCCTCTATACCGTCTATGCGTCATGGCTCCGAAGATTCGGATTAGCCATTTTTTTATAAATAATATGTGTCCGAAAGGATTTCTCTTCAACAATCCCATAAAATTGTGTATTTTTTTGTGAATTTGGATTACAAACTTACGAAATTTATATTTGAAGTTGGTCGCTGAATTCAACAGAACTATTTGAAAATTACAAGCAATTAATAGGCGCTTTTCTAACTGTAACATTTTATTTTTTAACCTAGAACCTCTTTCAAAACTTCTTTTAATTCACTCAACATCATTGCAGTAGCCCCCCAAACAATATGTTCCTCTATTTTGAAAGCTGGGATACTGATATTATCAGCGTAGGAAGTTGACAAATTTGTATCCACTACAAGTGCATCGTCTAAGAAAACTGACAAAGGCAATTCGATAATATTGGCAACTTCCGAAGGTTGTGGTACAAACACCAGTTCTTCTTTACTGATACCTAAAAAAGGATGTACCATAAAGTTACTTGGCGGAATATATAATTCTGTAAATGGTTTAAGAATTTCTATTTTATCAGGATGAATCCCCACTTCTTCATGTGTTTCCCGAAGTGCCGTTTCGGCAAAATTCTCATCATCTAGTTCGTATTTACCTCCCGGAAATGCAATTTGTGCCGAATGAACCCCTTTGTAGGAATTTCGGACAATCAATACCAAATGTGTTGCCTCAATTTTAGGATAAAAAAGCATCATTACTGCTGCTATTCTGGGCTTTTTCCCTTCAATATTGCTATTCTTTAAGCTTTCTAATCGTTCTAAAGGGGCCATTTTCACATGTGCGTCAAAAGCTGGAAGCCTAGCTTCAATTAATTTAGGAACATACCGTAAAAATTCTTGAAAATCCATAATCAAAGTCTATTTTTGCATATAAAATAGCATATAAATATAGTTTAGAAAATACAATTGCGCAAGTTTTTCTAAAACCAAAAAGTCATCACAAATGTACAGCAAAGAAGAAACACAAAGATTAAAGCGAGAATTCTGGATTGCATTCGCAGAGAAATACCCTAGAAAATGGGTATTATACGATACTAAAATCAAGGATTTTTCTTTTAAATTTTATGTAGACAATAAAAAAGCTCAAGTTTTAATCGATATTGAACACCGAAGTGATGAAAAAAGAATTGCTTATTTTGAAAAACTGGAAGCACTAAGAAATATTCTCGAAGAGGATTTTATAAAAGACTTGATTTTCGAAAAAGACTATGCACTGGAAAGTGGCAAAACCATCAGTCGAATTTGGGTTGAAAAACTAGGAGTTGGTGTTAGTAATCGAAATTATTGGGATGAAATATTTGACTTCTACAATGAAAAAATGAATGCTCTTGAACTGTTTTATTTAGAGTACGATGATTTTATAAAGGACATTGAAAAGCTTTAATGACATTAATCAAAATATAGTCCAATATTTCTTTGTCTCATCGAGCGCAGTCGAGATGCGATACAGGTTCTCGACTGCGCTAGAACTGACAAATTAGAAATAATAATATAAATTAGAAAGCCATTCATTATCAAAAAAAGTATTAATTCGAGCGATTTAATTGTTCAAATTAATGCTTTTTTTATCTAATTCATCACATATTGAAGATGTTATACACAATAATCCGATCTTCATAATTGATATACAATTGCTTCCTATTATCCTGTTTTTTTCTGGTGATGATAGAAACAGTACAGTCTAATCCTTCATTATCCTTACAGGTAAAAGAATAAACAATATCAGTATCATTCTCTTCTATAGGCTGATAATCTATGATTTCAAATAATTGAATGATTTGAGAATAGACAACTATTCTATTTTTATCAGTATCTAATGTGACTAAAATATTGACCAAATCTAAATCAGACCATTTACCCCATTTCCCTTTTTCAGTTTTTTCTAAAACACTAAAGCCCGAAGTTTTAAACTTATAATTCTGGCCAAAGGAATGCTGTAAACCCATCACTAAAAAAAGTAATACTATATATATTTTTGTCTTTATCATTCCTTATAAATTAAAAATCGAAATTAATTATTTCTTTTCTTGCTGTGTCAAAATCGGTTATCATTTCCTTAATAATAGCTTCTGCTGATTTTATGTCGTGAATCAATCCTGCTATTTGTCCTATCTCTAATTCGCCTTCGATTAAATCGCCTTCAAACATACCGCGTTTAGCTCTTGCTCTCCCTAACAAACCAATAAGTTCTTCTTTTGTTGGACATGTTTCATACAATTGCTGAACATCCTGATAAAATTTATTCTTAATCAATCGAACAGGAGCGAGTTCTTTCAAGGTTAGTTGTGTATCGCCCTCTTTAACATTTACAATCGTTTCCTTAAAATTCTCATGTGCAGATGATTCTAATGATGCAGCAAATCTACTTCCTACCTGAACTCCGTCAGCTCCCAAAACCATCGTTGCAAGCATACCACGACCGGTTGCTATACCTCCGGCGGCAATTAACGGAATAGTGATCTTTTCTTTCACCATAGGAATCAGTGTAAGCGTAGTCGTTTCTTCTCTACCATTATGTCCTCCGGCTTCAAAACCTTCAGCGACAATTGCGTCTACACCTGCATCTTGTGCTTTTAGTGCAAAAACAGAACTGCTAACGACATGTACAACAGTTATGCCATTTTCTTTCAAATAAGAAGTCCAAGTTTTTGGGTTCCCAGCCGATGTAAAAACGATTTTTACACCTTCATCAACAATAATTTTTATGATTTCTTCGATATTGGGATACAACATCGGAACATTTACTCCAAAAGGTTTTGAGGTGGCCTTTTTACATTTTTGAATGTGTTCCCGCAAAACTTCAGGATACATGGAACCTGCTCCAATCAATCCTAAACCTCCGGCATTACTCACTGCACTTGCTAATTTATAACCACTATTCCAAATCATTCCTCCTTGAATAATTGGATATTTAATTTTAAAAAGTTCTGTGATTTTATTCATGTAGTATTAATGCTATAATTTCTTAATTATTTTTCCAGTTTTAGAAAAACCATCTGATTCCATTTTATAAAGATACACTCCTTGATGCAGAGATTTCAATGAAATAATAGATGCTTGCGGTGTGATTTTTTGTTCTAAGACTTTTTGACCCAAAATGGAATAAATATATACTGTTCCCATATCAAATGTTGAAGGTAAATAAACCGAAACAGTGTCACTGGCAGGATTGGGATAGAGTATAAAATCATCTTTAGAAAAAGATTCTAAATTCAACTGGTTGCTTACTGCCAATGCAAAATCAGGAATCCCAAATCCATATTGATTATTTGGATTCGAAAATTTATCCGAGGATTTTAATACTAATTCTCTAATTTCCTTATTTGTTTTTTGAGGAAACGCCTGCCACAAACAAGCTATCATTCCAGCCATTATAGGACTTGAAAAAGAAGTTCCATTAGCAGTCACGATATTTCCGGCTACATCAGAGACTATAGCTGCTTGTCCTTGTGCCATCACATCTGGTTTTATCCTTCCGTCAAAAGAAGGACCTACTGAACTGAACGAAGTCAATGCTTCCGAAGAATTTACTGCACCTACAGCAATTACTGAAACAGCATCAGCAGGAGTTGCAATATGTGGCTCTGCTGTACCGCCTGAATTACCCGCAGATGTTACTACAATCATACCTCTGCTAAATGCAATTTCTGCACCACGGGATATAAATGCATTTGTACCATTTATTTCACTATATGTATGACTATACGCATCATTATCGTAATCAAAATACCCCAAAGAAGTATTAATAATATCAACTCCTAAACTATCTGCTCTTTCTGCCGCTTCAACCCAAAGTGATTCTTCTACAGGATTTTCTGAGGTATCATCTTCAGTAATAAATAAATAATAAGATGCATCTGGTGCCGTTCCCACTAACGAATTTTCTTTATAACCACCCATCGAAGAAAGCACCGAAGTTCCGTGTGAAACTCCAGTATAAAAATCCGGATTTCTTAATACAAAATTATATCCTCCTAAAATCTGGTTGTTAGCTCTTAATCTTTGAAAAGGCTGAGCAGTATCGACTCCTGGAAATCCACCATCTAAAACCGCTATTATTTTACCGGAACCTGTATAATTCTGTTGGTGCAGCTTTTGACCGTTAAGCATCTGAATTTGATTCGATGAAGAGCCATAAGCATATTCAATTTTGGTTTTCTTAATTTTATTTACCTTTTTTATTTTTGAAAGCTTCGCTATTTTTGCAGTTTGATTCAGTGATTTATCCGCAAAATCAACTTTACTGACAAAAGAAAGTAGTGCTAATGAGTTTATATTAGCTTGAGATCCTCGAACATGGACTGCATTCAGCCATTTGGATTTTGCCATGACAGTAATTCCAGTAGCTAATTTTACTTGATTAATATAAGATTCCTCAACTGGAACATCTTTAAAGTCTAAAGCAATATTCTGAGTAGTCCTTCTATCTAATGCTCTTTGACTAAGCATTTCCAAAGGTCTATCTAAATAAAATTGAGAATTGGGCTTTGCATTAAAATATACCCAAGCGTCTTGTTGTGAAAAACCAGCTGAAGTAATCAGCAAAAAAAGAAATATATAGATTTTTTTCATAGTTAACTTTATTTATTTAGCCCTAAAAACTTCAACTATTACTAGGATTGAATCATTATTATTATTTTTCAGGAGCTACTTAATTCCAGAAAAGCATTTGTTTTAGACCTTTTTATAAATTAAAGTACTAAACTAAGAAATTACTCCCGAACCAACTAATTCTTCTCCTAAATACCAGGCTGCAAATTGCCCTTCTGTTATTGCAGATTGCGGTTCGTCAAAAGCTATATACATTCCGTTTTCAAATTGATGCAAGGTGGCGCTTTGCAGAGGTTGTCTGTATCGGATTCTAGCCATTACATGCATAGTTTCTCCATTGGCCAAAGCCAAATCTTCACGAATCCAATGCACTTCATTTTTTTCTATAAATAAGGCTTTCTTGAACAATCCAGGATGTTGACTGGTCAATCCAGTGTAAATAGTATTGGTTTCCACATTAGTGGCGATAATAAACAATGGATCAGTTGTTCCTCCTACATTCAGTCCTTTCCGTTGTCCAATAGTGAAATAATGAGCACCTTGATGTTTTCCCACTACTTTCCCCATATCTGGAGTGTACGGGATTTTTCTAGCATCAGATAGCAAACTATTTTCTAAAGTTAATTCGCCTTCTTGTTCAAAACTATAAACAGGATCGTTTTTGTCAATTTGAATTATAACTCCGTCTTTTGGTTGCAATTTTTGTTGTAAAAACTCTGGCAAACGCACTTTTCCAATAAAACATAATCCTTGGGAATCTTTCTTTTCTGCAGTAATCAAATCCATTTGAGCCGCTATCTCACGAACTTCCGGTTTTGTCAATTCTCCGATAGGAAATAATGATTTTGCTAATTGCTCTTGAGATAATTGACACAGAAAATACGATTGATCTTTATTAGTATCGGCACCGGCTTTAAGTTGATAAACCGTTTCTCCGTTCACTTCGATTTCACTTTTTTGGCAGTAATGTCCGGTAGCCACATAATCAGCACCAAGACTTAAAGCAATTTTCATGAATACATCAAATTTTATTTCGCGGTTACAAAGTACATCAGGATTTGGAGTACGCCCTTTTTCATATTCGTTGAACATATAGTCCACGATTTTCTCTTGGTATTCTTCACTTAAATCAACCGTTTGGAAAGGAATTCCTAACTTTTCAGCAACTAATAAAGCATCATTACTGTCTTCAAGCCACGGACATTCATTAGAAATGGTAACCGAATCATCATGCCAATTTTTCATAAAAAGACCTATGACTTCATACCCTTGTTGTTGCAATAAATAAGCAGCAACACTTGAATCTACACCTCCAGAAAGTCCTACAACAACACGCTTCATCTTCAAAAAATTATAATTTTACAAGGATGCAAAGTTACAAAAGATTTACAACAGTATTTGTTAAGTATAAAGTTAATTGTTTTTGGATTTTGTCGCATTTTCAGGAAAACTCATATTCGTTTCTTTTACCAATTTCCCTTTTTCAAAAAACTGCCAAATTCCTGATTTTTTACCATTTACAAATTGCCCTTTAGAAACTATATTTCCATTTGTATCGCTGAAAATTGCTAAACCACTGTAGATGTTATTTTTAAACATCGACTCTTCTAATAAAATTCCTTTCTCAGTATATTTTTTATAAAAACCATTCTTCAAATTGTTTTTATAACTGATTTCTTCTGCAATTTTACCACTAAGATAAAAAACGGTTCGCAAACCTTCCAACTTTCCATTTACGTAATTCTCTGTAGTCATAATATTTTTTGAAGCTTGATGGTAGTACTTCCATTGTCCTTCAAACAATTTATTCACCACTTTACCTTCACTTACTTTATTCTTATTCTGGTCATAAAAAATGGTATACGCTGAATTATCTTTTGCATTAAATTCTCTTGTAGCAATTATGGATTTAGCTTTGGTATCATCGTAAAAATTAAAAATTCCAATTTCTTTTCCGTGCTCAAAAGTACCTTCATATCTAGGTCTTTTTGATTCCTGATAAAAACCTTTCCAAACTCCGTGTTTTTTACCTTTTTCATCTAATTTATTAAATTCTGTTTGCGAGACAATATTTTGGCTAAAAAAAACCAACATCAAAAGTGTAAAAAAACTCATCTTATATTTCTTCATTATTTCTCTATGTTTACATATTATCCTAACTGATAATTTACTTTTTTATTTTGGTCAACTTATTAATTACAATTATTTCTTTCCTGACTATTTTACAAATATACTACTCTATTCTTTTGAGTCGTTGCAAAAGTAATTGTCAATTCAGGATTATAGATTCAACCTATATGTTTAAAAATATCGTTGATTTTATAACAAAAATGCTTTTAATAAATCATTTTATAAAATGTTTAAGTATTTTATTATTATTTTTTTTCAATAGTATACTAAAAAACCCAACAAACACATACAAATCTTATTATCAGCATATTACTAACTATCTCGTACTAATAAATAATAAATTAAACAAACCTAAAAAAAATAATAAATTTTAATGTTGTTTATCATTTTTACAAAATTATTGAACAAAATAAAAAATCAATTTATTATTTTCGAAGAAACAAATAAACAACAAACACTATGAAAAATGTATCTAAAATTAGAAATTGGGCTCTGATTGTATTATTTTCAGTTGTAGCAGTATCGTGTGATGACGACGATAACAATGTAGTTGTAGACAACACCATTACAGGAAAAGCATCAGCCACTGCTAATTTAAGTATTTTGGTTCAAGCTCTTGTAAAGGCAGAATTAGCAACTACTTTGCAAGGATCTGGACCGTTTACAGTTTTTGCACCCACTAATGAAGCATTTGCAACTTTTCTTGCAACAACACCTTATGCAACTATAAATGATGTACCAAAAGAAGCTTTGACTCAAATCTTATTAAATCATGTTGTTACAGGTACTGTGAAATCTACTGATTTAACCACTGGCTATATAAAAACTTTAGCTAAGGGTACCGCATCAACCACTAATACATTGAGCATGTACGTCAACACATCTTCTGGAGTAAAACTCAATGGAATCGCAACGGTTACAACTGCTGATATCATGGCTTCAAATGGTGTAATACACATAGTTGATAAAGTCATTGATCTTCCAACAATAGTAACTCATGCTGCGGCAAATGGCAATTTTAGCACTTTAGTTAGTGTTCTAAATCGATCAGGTCAACCCAATTTTATAACTGCATTATCAGCTACGGGTCCGTTTACAGTTTTTGCCCCTACAAATGCTGCGTTTACTGCATTAAATACTGAATTAGCTCCAGGAGGAATTGCAGGCGTTTCAGCGGCAAACTTGACTAAAGTTTTACAATACCATGTAGTAAGTCCAGCTAATGTGTTAGCAGCCAGTTTAACAGAAGGACAAGTTGTAACTCCAATTTTGACACCAGCACAAACATTTACAATTCAACTTACTGGTGGTGCAAAAATTAAAGATGCTAACAATCGAATTTCAAATATTATCACAACTGATGTCCAATGTTCCAATGGAGTTATTCATGCCATTGACAAAGTATTATTACCTGTTCTCTAATTTTATATCCACAAAAAAAGCTCTCAGAAATGAGAGCTTTTTTTATGAATTATTTTTTCTTTTGTTGTGCTTTTTGAGCTTCAGCTTGTTCCATAACTTCTTGTAGTTTTTTCTGAAATTTACCTTGTTTCTTTGGCTCTTTCAATTTATTTTCTTGAATTTGAGCATGAATCTTGTCACTATCGATAAAGTATCTTTTGATGACAATCATAATCCCAATGGTAATTAGATTCGAAATAAAGTTATACAAACTCAATCCCGCTCCATAACTATTGAAGAAAAACAACATCATTATTGGCGATACATAAATCATGATTTTCATCATTTTTGCCATATCTGGCATTCCTTCTTGTTGCGGAGCCGCCATTTGTTGGTCACCAGAAGTCATTTTCATATAGAAGAAAATAGCTATCGAGGCAAGCACTGGAAACAAACTGATGTGATTTCCGTAAAAAGGAATATAGAAAGGCAATCTAATTATTTCGTCAAAAGAAGATAAATCATCTGCCCAAAGGAAACTTTTTTGTCTTAACTCAAAAGCCGATGGGAAAAACTGAAATGAAGCGTACATAAAAGGAAGCTGAATCAAGGCTGGAATACATCCCGCCATAGGATTTACACCTGCTTTGTTGTATAATTTCATTGTTTCCTGTTGTTTCTTCATTGGGTCTTTTTTGAATTTTTCTCCCAATTCAGTAATTTCAGGTCGCAATACTTTCATCTTTGCCTGTGACAAGAATGATTTGAAGGTAATAGGCGACATTGCTAATTTTATAATTATTGTAAAAATAATTATCGCAATTCCATAAGCTATATAAGAACTTAAAAATCCAAATAATGGAATGAAAATAATTTTATTAATCCATCCGAAAATACCCCAACCTAATGAGATAATTTTTTCTAAATTTTTATCATAATGACTTAAAGTCTTATAATCTGTTGGTCCAAAATACCAACTCATTTTATGATCTAATTCTCCATTTTCAAAAGCTAATGGAATATTTGCTTTAAATTGTTTCGTAAAAGTGGTATCGATTTTATCGTCTTTAACCAAGTTATCAGACTTCACTTTAGCAGTTTCGAAAGGAGCTTTTGTCAAAAGTATAGTTGAGAAAAAGTGCTGTTTGAAAGCTACAAAAGTTGCTTTTTCAAGATCTGATTCTTCTGATTGACCTAAACCAGCATAATCAACTTTTCCTTCTTTGTGCTCAAAATAAATTTCAGTATAACGGTTTTCGTAAGATACACTTTTCTCATTTCTATAGGTTTTCAAGCTCCATTCTAAATCCAACGGTTTAGCTGTATTTAAAACTTTGTTTAATCCTTGAGAATGGATATCAAAACCAATCATATAATCGTTTGGTTTTAATATGTATTTGTATTCCAAAAATTCATTAGCTCCCGCTTTCAACTTCATGGACAAAACTTGATCTGCTCCAACTTTTGTCAAAGTAGGTTCAAAATACAAGTCTTTAGAATTTAAAGTACGGTTATCACTGGTAAGCAATTGTACATTTAAATTAGCGTTATTGTCTTTTATCAATTCAACTAATTGCCCGGAACCTTTCTTGAATTTTTCAAATTTTTTCAAAGTAGCCTCAACAATATATCCACCTTTATTGGCTATTTTCAATTTAACCAATTCGTTTTCAATAGTTGTAAAACCAGCTGTAGCCGAAGGAAGTGTAGCAGAATAAGCAAAATTTCCTAACGTTTTTTGCAATTGAGCCAATTGTGTAGAATCTCCGGTTGCCGCAACTGCTATAGTAGCTTTTGCAACAGTTTTCACCTCTAATTCTTTGGCTTTAGCCTGCTTAATTGCCAGCTGTTTTTGTGCTTTTTCAGCTGCAACCACTTTCGGGTCAGGTTGATTTTGGTACATGATGAATACCAAAATACCAAAAATTAATGCAAAACCGATAATCGAATTGAGGTCGAATTTTTTTTGTTCCATTATTATATTTAAAAAAAGTTTAATCTATTAGTATGCACTTTGATGAATTGTTTCAAAAAACAACAACTATTTTTTCTTTGCCTGAACCGCTGCTGCTACGAAATTTACAAAAATAGGATGCGGATTCGCTACTGTACTTTTGTATTCCGGGTGGTATTGTACTCCAATGAAAAATGGATGATCTTCAATTTCTATAATCTCAACCAATCCTGTATCTGGGTTCACACCTGAAGCAATCAATCCTGCATTTTGCAATTGCGCTACATAATTACTGTTGTACTCATAACGGTGACGGTGACGCTCTGATATTGTCTCTTTTCCGTAAATTTTGTAGGCCAATGAATCTTGTTTTATATCACATTTCCATGCTCCAAGACGCATTGTTCCTCCTTTATCAGTAATCGTTTTTTGCTCTTCCATAAGGTTTACTACCGGATGTGAAGTATGCTCATTCATTTCAGTAGAATTTGCATCAGCATATCCTACAATATTTCTTGAATATTCGATAATTGCCATTTGCATACCCAAACAAATTCCGAAAAACGGCACTTTATTTTCACGGGCATAACGAACTGCTTCGATTTTTCCCTCAATTCCTCTTTCTCCAAAACCAGGAGCAACAAGAATTCCGTCTAAACCGGCTAATTTCTCATTTATGTTTGTGGTATCAATGTGTTCTGAATGAATAGAAATCACATTTACTTTAGTTTCATTTGCTGCACCTGAATGAATGAATGCTTCCAGAATAGATTTGTAACAATCTTGCATTTCTACATATTTACCAATCAAACCGATGTTTACAGTATGCTTTGGATGTTTCAATCTGCGTAAAAAAGTATTCCAGTTTTTCAAATCCGGAGCCGCTTTTTTAGGTAAATCTAATTTCTTTAATGCAACTACATCAAGTCCTTCTTCCAACATTAAATTTGGCACTTCATAAATCGTCGAAGCATCAATAGATTGAATAACAGCTTCTCTTTTTACATTACAGAATAATGCCAATTTATTTCTTAGTTCTTCAGAAATTTCATGCTCTGTTCTACAAACTAAAATATCAGCTTTAATACCACTTTCCATCAACGTTTTAACGGAATGTTGTGTCGGTTTTGTTTTTAATTCTCCTGCGGCAGCCAAATAAGGTACCAAAGTAAGATGAATCACAATTCCGTTGTGCTCTCCTAATTCCCAAACTAATTGACGAACAGATTCTATGTAAGGTAACGATTCAATATCTCCTACCGTACCACCAATCTCTGTAATTACAATATCATAATCACCTGATTTACCAAGCAATTGCATTCTATCTTTAATTTCATTGGTAATATGAGGCACTACTTGTACCGTTTTACCAAGAAATTCTCCTCTTCTTTCTTTTTCAATAACCGAAAGATAAATTCTTCCAGTAGTAACATTATTCGCCTGAGAAGTAGGAACATTCAAGAAACGCTCGTAATGTCCTAAATCTAAATCTGTTTCTGCTCCATCATCAGTAACATAACATTCCCCATGTTCATAAGGATTTAATGTTCCTGGATCTACATTAATATAAGGGTCAAACTTTTGGATAGTTGTACGGTACCCTCTGGCTTGTAACAATTTTGCCAATGATGCTGCTATGATTCCTTTCCCTAGAGAAGAAGTCACACCGCCAGTGACAAAAATATATTTCGTTTGATTCATTCTGTTGTTGTTTGTGTTGTAGTTGAGTAAAAAACTTGGCAAAAATACAATTATAAATTGAGAAAAAGCTAATTTGAAAATGAGATAATTTTGAAATTTAAGAATTATTAAACGTTCCAATTTAAAATTCAGAACATTATTGAATTCATAAATTAAAGTGGTTTAGGGTATCTTTTTTTAATATTTCGTATCAATTCCTCTAATCCGTTTAATTTTAGCTCATAAATTAGCTGAAGCTGCTGTCCTAACTCGCCCTTCGGAAATCCTTTATTGCTGTACCATACCACATAATATTCAGGCAGGTCAATCAGATACTTTCCTTCGTATTTACCAAAAGGCATTTTAGTATGAGCAAGTTTGATGAGTTGTTTTTGATTTTGATCCATTTCTTTTGGAGAAAAAAAGAAAAAAGAGGCAAGAAGTAAGCTTTATTTAATAGTCTTACTCCTTGCCTCTTTCTTCTCTACTCTATTTTATTTCCAGTTAAAAATAATACGTTTTTCGATTTCGGTATTTAAGCTCAGAAAAACAGGACATGTCATGGCAACTCTTTCCAAAATGGTTTTATTCTTTTGATCGGCTTCTCCATACATTTCAAAAGTAATTTCTATTGCACCGATGCGTCTTGGTTCAGCATTCATGATTTTAGTAACTTCAGCAGTTGAGCCTTTCAAATCAACTTCTAAATCACGTGCTTTTATTCCCATAACCGTCATCATACAACTTGCCAAAGCATTAGCTACCGTATCCGTTGGAGAAAAAGCCTCACCTTTACCATTATTATCTAAAGGTGCATCCGAAATGATTTCATTTCCAGATTGCAGATGTATTGATGATGTTCTTAAATCACCTAAGTAGGTTACTTTTGATGTCATAATTTTATTATTATTTTATTCTACTGCTTTGACTGAATACTAATTTACTGAATACTAAACACTTTTAATTAGCTTCTTTTATAGTTAAATCAGTGTCATAATATAAGATATACACTCCTTTATTAATATAGCCACCGTCTTCTTTTTTGTAAAATTCGAACTTATTATCTACTTGCTCCGTAGCAGTATTATCAACCGTTTCTTGATATTTTTTGTCTTGTGACAATCGCATCATAGTATCAAAAGTAATATCAAAACCTCGGGTTGCAAATGCACTAGGATAAATTTTGTTTTTCTTTTTAAACTCTTTTTCAAAAACTAAAGCTTCAGGAGATTCGTTTTCACGAGTAACAGAAGGGTACATTAATTTCAATTTTGTTAAATTCACAAAACTAATTTCGTCTGTATCTAAAGTTTCATTTGGCTCCAAAATAACCAATTGCACTTTATAAGCAGCTATAGCACCTAACATAGTAGCCATAGTTGATTTAATCATTCCAGTATTTCCGGTTTCCATCACCACATAGTTTATTTTATCTTTTACAAATAAACTTTTCAAATTTTCAGCAGATACACCACCATTTGCAGTAAGCGCTGAAAATTTTACATCTTTATGATTCTCTTTAATAAACTGTATAACCGACTCTTTTTTCTTATCAACTACCGCTATAATATTCCCATTCTTAGCTCTCATGAAATCGAACATAGCATTTTTAACCGCTATAGCAGAAGGGATCGTTTGAAGCATATTGCTAAACGAATTACCTGTATCTTTTGACAAAGGTGAAATAACCGGTACTTGATTTGCACTTAATAGTTCGGCAGTTTTCTCTACATTATTTTGATAAAAAGGTCCAATAATAGCATCTGAATTTTCAAGATTATTTTCTTTAATAATTGCAGCAATATTAGAAGTGTTTTTAGTTTCCTGAGAATCAAACACACTCACATCTATAGCAAGTCCAAGTTGTTTAGCCGAATCAATCGCTACCAAAGCTCCTGCATAAAAATCTAAAGTCATGTTCAAGAACTTGTCTTTTTTCAAGCGCATTGCAGTCGAATTGACCGTATCACCCTCAATTTTTGAAATATTGAAAGGCAAAAGCAATACTAATTTTTTCCTACCGTTACTTTTCTTTGAGATTACAGCGTATTCTTTTTTAGTTTCCTGTGGGATACTAATCGTTGCCGGAACTTTTAAAATCATTCCTTCTACAACACCTTGAGATAAAGCAGGATTAAGAGTAATTAATTCTTCCTGACTCATACCTACCATTTTTGATAAACTATACAAGGTTTCTTTTGGTTTTACCGTATAATTCAAATAATTGACTGCGGTAGAAACTTTTTCGGGACTGGCTTTTACAATTTCTTTTTTAGCTTCAACCACAGTGGCAGTTTTATCATCTTTTGGTCTCGAAGTTTCGGGAGTTCCTTTGATAATTAATTTATAACCAATAGGCAAATTCGTAACTATTTCAGGATTTTTTTTCTCTAATTCTTCAATGGTAATCCCATATTTTTTGGCAATAGAATATTTGGTTTCTTTTGGAAGAACATCATGATATACTGCTTTTGTTTGTACTGAAGAAGTATTTTTTTGTCCAATGCCGGAAGGAATAGTAAGAATTTGACCAATTTGCAATCCATCTTTTTCCAAAAAAGGATTTGCTTGTTTTAAGGCTTCATCCGAAACACCATATTTTTTTTCGATACCATACAAAGTTTCCTTTGGTGCTACTTCATGGGTAATCGCTTTCACATTTGCCTTAGATTGAACCGCTACTTTTTGTTTTCCGTTGCTTTTTGGAATCAGCAAAACACTATTGGGTTTTAAACCACTTAGCGCATCTGGATTTAATTGGTAAATATCATACGGAGTAACGTTGTATTTTATTGCAATCTGACTGATTGTCTCTCCTTTCTCTACTTTATGCGTAGTCGTTTTTTCTTGTGAAAAAACACTATAATTAAAAAACAAAACCGTTATACAAATCGCAAAAAAATATTTCATCATTTTTATTTATAAAATTATTCAATCATTAATAACGGAACGGTATCAAATTTTATTCCAAAAATCTGATACCGTTTTATAGAGAACATTAAAAACAATGATGTTCAAAAGATTAGATTAAAATCTAAATTATTATTCCCACTCAATAGTTGCTGGCGGTTTTGAACTAATATCATACACCACTCTGTTGACTCCTTTTACTTTATTGATGATATCATTAGATACTTTCATCAAGAAATCATAAGGTAAATGCACCCAGTCAGCTGTCATACCATCTGTAGATTCTACTGCACGAAGCGCTATCACTTTCTCATAAGTACGCTCATCGCCCATTACACCTACACTATTAACCGGAAGCAAAATTGCTCCTGCCTGCCAAACTTTATCGTATAATCCCCAAGATTTCAATCCTTCGATAAAAACAGAATCTACTTCTTGTAAAATTCTAACTTTCTCAGGTGTTATATCTCCTAGAATTCTAATTGACAATCCTGGTCCCGGGAAAGGATGTCTTCCTAATAATTCTGGATCAATTCCTAATGAAGCTCCTACTCTGCGTACTTCATCTTTGAAAAGCATACGAAGTGGTTCTACAATTTTTAATTTCATGTAATCAGGTAAACCTCCTACATTATGGTGCGATTTAATAGTAGCCGAAGGTCCTTTTACTGAAACTGATTCAATAACATCAGGATAGATTGTTCCTTGTGCCAACCATTTTACATCTTCTATAAGGTGTGATTCATCATCGAAAACTTCGATAAATACACGTCCAATAATTTTACGTTTGGTTTCAGGGTCACTTACACCTGCTAATTCAGATAAGAAACGATCTCCTGCATCTACTCCTTTTACGTTTAAACCCATTCCTTTGTATTGATCTAATACATTTTGGAATTCGTTTTTACGAAGTAAACCATTATTTACAAAAATGCAGTATAAGTTTTTCCCAATAGCTTGATGCAATAAAACTGCCGCTACTGTAGAATCTACTCCACCAGAAAGACCAAGAACTACTTTATCGTCTTGTAATTTCTCTTTTAATTCTGCCACCATTTCTTCAACAAAAGCATTTGGCGTAAAATTTTGAGGAACTTCTGCTATTTTTACTAAAAAGTTTTCCAGCATTTTTGATCCATCCGTAGAATGGAAAACTTCAGGGTGGTATTGAATTGCATAAGTTGTTTCACCTTCAATTCTATACGCTGCAAATTCCACATCATGTGTACTTGCAATTTTCACACCATCAGTTGGTAATGCCTTAATACTATCACTATGGCTCATCCAAACTTGGCTGTTCTCAGAAACACCTTCAAAGAAAACTTCATTCTCTTTTATGTAAGACAAATTAGCTCTACCATATTCTCTCGTGTTCGAAGCAGCTACTTCACCACCACTAAAATGCGATAAGTATTGTGCTCCGTAACAAACGGCTAATAAAGGTAGTTTTCCTCTAATTTGAGATAAATCAGGATGTGGCGCATCTTCTGCTCTAACAGAAAAAGGGCTACCTCCAAGAATTACTGCTTTATAAGATGATAAATCACTCGGAAAATGATTGTAAGGGAAAATTTCGCAGAATATATTTAATTCGCGAACTCTACGCGCAATAAGCTGTGTATATTGCGATCCGAAATCTAAAATAAGTACGTTGTGTTGCATGCGCAAAAATACTTTTTATATTTTGAATTGAAAAATTGATTTTTGAAAAATATTCTTTTTATTTGTCTCACCTCAATTATTGCTCTAAAATCAAATCAAATAGCCTTAAAAAAAACCTATACGCTACAATTTTCGTAAGTGAACTTAAAGATTCTAAAAAATTAATTTAAAATAAAACAACATTTAAATGAGAACAAAAATTTATTTATCAATAGTAACAGTAATGCTTTTAATTACTTCGTGTAATGTAATCGATGATTTGTTGACTTTTTCGATAGACAATCAAACAACTTTTAAAATTGAAAGTGGATTTCCTCTTGGCACTGCTTTTAATGTGGTTACTCCAGATGTTACCACAAACTCAAGCTCCACTTTTGAAAACAACAACACCAAAGCTGAATTAGTAAAAGATGTAAAATTAACTGATTTAAAATTGACCATCACAGAACCAAGCAATAAGTCATTCAGTTTTTTAAAATCAATTCATTTATACATATCAACTGATGCAAATGATGAAATAGAATTGGCTTATTTAGATGAAATTAATTCGACTTCAAATACCATAAATCTAACATGTACTTCACAAAAATTAGACAAATACATCAAAGCATCTTCTTATAAAATAAGAACTAAAGCAGTTATTAAAGAGAGTTTGACCCAAGATATCACGGTGAAATCTGATATGAAATTCAAAGTTACCGCTGATCCGTTTTAAGCAATCAGCGGTACTAAAATGCTTTTTATTCTTTAACAATTATAAACTTTCCTTTTACTCCTGCATCCCAATTTTCCCAAAAATCAGATTTAATAAATTTTCCTTCTGCATCATAAATCTGGAATTCAGCTGTATTTCCTCCTAACAAACCTTTGTTAAGAGCTTCAATTTCAAATGTATTTATTCCTTCTTTAAAAAATATTTTAAATTCCTGATAATTTTCTTTCATTACTAATTTTTGTTCGGTAACAACACCATTAAGTGATGCTCTGGCTAAATCTCCATCAATCTGTCCAAAATCACGAAATTTAATTACAAAATAATTTGATTTAGTTCTAATTTCTCCAAAATTGACATCAATTTTAACTAAAAATCTAGAATCTTCTTTCAAACCCTGCTTGACTAATGTTTTATCTAAATCCTTTTCCATTTTATCCATATAAACATCTCCTGGATTAATAAAATCATTTTTTGGAGTCATGTTTATAGTGTTTTCTTCTCCAATTTTCAATACTGAACTTGGGGTTTTAATTTCAGGACTTTTAAAAACATTTGGAGTATAAATTGGCGGTATATCAGTTTCAGATGGAACTGTTTTTTTTATTTTAGGTGCATTATTTTTAAGTGGAATTGCTTTAAATTTTTTACTAAATTCAATCTGACTATAGCTTTTTGAAGAAATACCAATACTAATTATTATAAAAAAAAGAATCTGTTTCATAGTAAGAGAATATTGATAAGTCAATATTTATCGAAAAATTTAAAACTAAAAATAATATTTAAACGACAAAAATAATATAAATTAATTTTATTTATTTATCGAATTTAAAAAAGAACATTCCTAATCTTTCATCAAAATTAAGGTCCCTTTGAAATCTGTTCCAAGATTCCATTGACTGGCAGAAATAATACTACCCTTATCATCAAACACTTGAAATTCTGCTGTATTAGGAGGCGCAAATCCTTCATTTAATGCCTCAAAATCAATCTTATTAATCCCTTTTTCTAATTTTATCTCAAACCCTTTAAAATCTCCATCCAAAACAACCTCGTAATCTACTACTTTATCGTTTAAATATACTCTAATCTTATCACCATCAACATAAGCAGCATCGCGATATCTTACTTTTGCTGTAAGAGAACCCGTTTTAAAAGTTCCCAAATTTTGGTTTCGTTTGTAAGTAACAACGTCTGAATTTTCTGGTTTTTTAATAATTTTATCAGGATTTATAAAATTAATTTTTGGTACATCTAGAGAAACGTCTTGTTTCTTTATAACTTTTTGACTTATCTTTTTTGGTAGATCTGCTTTTGGAGGTGTTTCTTTTTTAATTTTAGGAGCATTATTTTTAAGTGGAACGGGTTTAAATTTTGAACTAAATTCATTCTGAGCATATCCACTTAAGGAGATGCTTATTGCAATCATTAAAAATAAAATCCTTTTCATAACTTTTTTAAATTAGTTTATCAGTGCTTGTAAAATTTTAAAATTAAAAAACGAATCATATATAATGACTAATGATAGTATAATTTAACTTTCATTTATAACATTCAATTTTTAAATTTATTGTCTTCTAGAACATCTAAAATTCTAACAATTCTCAACAAAAATTGAAGTTTTTAATTAAAAATTACTGTTTTTAATTTCAGTATTTTTTATAAATTGCAAATATTATGCCACACCAAAAATTGCATTTAAACAATGTAAAATAACACCTAAACACAATTAAAATGAAAAGAGAAAATATCTTGACAGGTTCACCTTGGGAAGACAAAATGGGATATTGCCGTGCAGTACGCATTGGAAACATCATTGAAGTATCAGGAACTGTTGCCATTGTTGATGGTGAAAAAGTAAAAGCTGACGATGCGCATGCTCAAACACTAAACATTTTAGAACGCGTAGAAAAAGTTCTAGAAGACTTAAATGTAAGCATGAAAGATGTCATTCGTACCCGCATATTTACTACTGATGTTTCTACATTTGAAGCCGTTGCTACCGCTCATGCCAAGTTTTTTAAAGACATAAAACCAACCACTGGTTTCTACGGAATTAACCAACTGGTAGCCCCAGAATATTTAGTTGAAATCGAATTTACTGCTATAGCTTCTGAAAAACCATTAATTCAAGAAGGATTATAATACTTTTGTAAAAAACACTTCTCTAATTAAGGTAATGAATTTAGAAAACGCTAAAAAAATAATGCTTGTCACACTCAAATGGATTTTCATTTGTGTTTTGACAGGCATTTTTTCTGGATCGGCATCTGCCTTTTTTTTAGTAGCACTAGATTGGGTTACACAGTATAGAGAACACAACAACTGGATGATTTGGTTTTTGCCAATAGGCGGTCTTATAATAGGATTGGGATATTATTATTGGGGTAAATCAGTAGTTAAAGGCAATAATTTATTGCTGGAAGAATATGAAAATCCTCAAAAAATAATTCCTTTAAAAATGGCACCTTTAGTGCTTTTTGGCACCTTAATCACACATCTTTTTGGAGGTTCAGCCGGTCGTGAAGGAACAGCAGTTCAAATGGGTGGCGCTATTGCCGATCAATTTACAAGAATTTTCAAACTTGATAATAGAGACCGAAAGACATTAATTATTTTAGGGATTAGCGCTGGTTTTTCCTCCGTTTTCGGAACACCCTTGGCGGGAGCCTTGTTTGCTTTAGAAGTTCTATATTTCAGTACAATCAGTTATAAAAGTATTCCGCTGTCGTTTTTAACGGCGTACATCGCTTATTTCACCGTTGAATTTTGGCATGTTAAACATACTCATTATAGCATTCCTATTATCCCTGAAATGAGTTTTTCAACCTTATTTTGGATAATTCCAGTCGGTATTATTTTTGGTTTAGCCGCCATGTTATTTTCGCGAAGCACCCATTTTTGGGGTCATTTATTTTCAAAAAGCATACCTTTTCCTCCACTTCGTCCTTTCGTTGGAGGAATAATACTTGCTTTAGCGATTTACTTTATTGGAACCACAAAATACATCGGTCTAGGAGTTCCTATAATTGTTGATTCGTTTTCTAATCCAAATGCTTCGTATGATTTTATCTTAAAAATACTATTCACCGGATTCACGCTCGGAGCAGGATTCAAAGGTGGCGAAGTAACTCCGTTATTTTTCGTAGGTGCCACACTGGGAAGTACTTTATCTATAGTAGTTCCTTTACCCATCGCACTTTTAGCAGGAATGGGATTTGTGGCTGTTTTTTCGGGAGCAACACACACGCCTATCGCTTGTACGGTTATGGGAATGGAACTTTTCGGGATAGAAAGCGGTATTTTTATTGGCATTGCTTGTGTCATCGCGTACTTTTCTTCTGGGTCCGTAGGAATTTATAATGCTCAAATAGTAAAAGGAGCAAAATACCATCTGTATCAAAAAATAAGAAGAAAAAACATGGAACTTTTGTAAAGCACAAACACTTTTTTTTTAAATTATAAAATTATTTTTTTGTAGTATTGTTCTTAATTCCACATTAATTTAATTTTACCGCAATGGCTTTTGGACTCCCCTCTACATCTTCACAATACATTCCTCTAAATAACTTATCTAAGTTGCAGCTTATTTACATAGCCATTGAAGTCTTTAAAAAACTGAAGTGGGACTTAACTCAAATAGATGAAAACGGATTAAAAGCCCAATCAAAAAATGATTTAAACACTTGGAATGAAACCATTGTTATTACTTTAGAGGATCACGATCCTTTGATAACAAGCTTTAGCAATGGAAATCAAATCTATGATCGCGGAAGAAATCAAAAGAATATTGATACCTTTTTAGATTTATTTTACGAAATAAAAAAAGAGGAATCCATTTTAGCATTTGACGAAAGTTCACTGAGGGATTCTATAAATACTGAAACTACAAAACAGGAATCAGTAATAACAGAAGCTAGAAGCCTCACTCAATTTTATTCTTTTTTCTCCATATTTATACCTACCAAAGATTATTTTATTACCCCAATTCTCATCAATATAAATATTCTGATTTTTCTTTTAATGAGTTTTTCGGGAGTTAATATCTTTGTACCAAAAACACAGGATATTATTGATTGGGGCGGGAACTTTGGCCCTCTAACAACCGAAAACAACTGGTGGCGATTAATTTCAGCTTGTTTTGTACACATTGGGATTTTTCATTTGCTAATGAATTGTTACGCGCTGGCGTATGTTGGTTTATTATTAGAATCCTACTTAAAAAAAAGAGATTTCCTGCTGACTTATCTTTTTTGTGGACTCATAGCAAGCTTAGCAAGTTTATATTACAATACCGATATTGTAAGTGCTGGTGCATCGGGAGCTATTTTTGGAATGTATGGGATTTTATTAGTATCTATCCTGTTTAATACTATTGACAAAAAAGCAAATAGCTCGCTGTTGCTAACAATAGGAACTTTGATTGTCTTAAATATTGCCAACAGTTTCAAAGAAGGCATCGATGGCGCGGCACATATTGGAGGGTTACTTTCAGGAATAGCATTTGGTGCTATCCTAGCAATATTGGTTAAAAACAGAAAAATTGGAATTACAATAGTCGCATCAACAACACTAATTTTAACTGTAGGTTTATTTACACTTAGTAAAAATTCAAAAGTATACATCTATCAAATCATGAAATATCAAGAAGGAATGCAAGATTTTGTAGACATGGAGAAAATGGCTTTAGAATCCTACACTACTTTTTATGGGGACAGCAAAGAAAATAAATTGTCTGAAATTAAAGACCGAGGCATTTATTATTGGAACGAAAATATAATTCTACTAAAACAACTTGACAAATTATATCTTCCAGAAGCCATACACTTACAAAATGAAACTTTAATTGAATATTGTGAATTAAGGATGGAATTCTATGGACTTGCCTATAAAAAATTAAACGAGAACACCGATAAGTATGATGCTAACATGACAGAACTTAATAATGAAATCAACACAATCGTTATTAAAATAAAAAGCATTACTAAGAAATAGGTACCGAGATTTAATTACAAATTAAAAAAATTAAGACATTGATTCCCAATTAATTTCTTTTCATCCCAGAAACCATTTTGAAGAAAATAGAAATAGAAAAATACTGCCTTTAATAATCCGTGAAATTCCTGTTAATGATTTCAACATTACATTAAAAAAATGTAATTTCGCAATCTATGAAAATACAAGACATTCAAGCGATACAGTTGTTATTATCAACTCCAAAAAAGATTGCCATAATCCCACATCGAGGTCCTGATGGAGATGCCATGGGCTCTACCTTAGGCTTATATCATTTTTTATTAAAAAACAATCATCATCCTGTGGTGGTTTCTCCAAATGAATTTCCTGATTTTCTGGCTTGGATGCCCGGATCAGAAACCGTAAAAGTATACGAAAAAGACAAAGAAAACTGTACTAAAATACTGGAAGAAGCGGAGCTTATTTTCACTTTAGATTTTAATGCTTTACACCGAACTGGCGAAATGGAGCATGTTTTAGCCAAGTTGAAAGCGCCATTTATAATGATAGATCATCATCAAAAACCTGATGATTATGCCGCATTTACCTATTCTGACACCTCGTTTGGATCTACTTGTGAAATGATATATAACTTCATTTTATTTCTTGGAAAAAAAGAAGACATAGATAAAACTATAGGAACTTGTATTTACACCGGAATTCTTACTGATTCAGGTTCTTTTCGTTTTCCAAAAACAACAGGAACAACCCATAGAATTATTGCAGAATTAATTGATTTAGGTGTCGAAAATACGGAGATTCCAACCTTATTATTTGACAACAGCTCTTATGAAAGATTACAATTATTAGGAAGAGCACTTCAAAACATGAAAGTCTTAACGGAGCACAAAACCGCATACACGACGCTAACTCAAGACGAGTTGAATTCTTTTGATCATGTAAAAGGTGATACCGAAGGAATTGTAAACTACGGATTAAGTATAAAAGGAATCGTTTTTACTGCTATATTTATCGAAAATAAAGAAGAAAAAATCATCAAGATTTCATTTCGTTCACAAGGTGATTTTGATGTCAATCAATTTGCCAGAGACCATTTCAATGGTGGAGGACATCGTAATGCTGCCGGCGGAAAATCAGAAGTATCGATGGAAGAAACGATACGAAAATTTGAAGGTTTAGTAACAACGCTAAAAATATAATAGATGTCAAAATTTAGTACGTTAATCGTATTTGGGTTCTTTTTATCCATACTCGCTTCAAGCTGTAAACAGCATCAGGATGCCAGAAAGCCTATTTCACAGACTTCAGGAAGCTTTATGAAGAAATCAATTGCACGCAATAAAAAATTGGTTGCCAACGAAGAAACTCAAATTGAAGCTTTAATCAAAAGTAATCCTAACGTAAAATATATCGCTTCCAAGAAAGGATATTGGTATACTTATGTGACAAAAAATGATATTGATTCTCTGACTCCTAAAAAAGGAGATGTCGCTTTTTTTGACTACGAAATAAAAGATTTAAAAGGTGTTGTAATCTATTCTGAATTAGAATTAAGACCTCAAATCTATTATGTAGACAAACAAAACATCATGATGGGATTGCGTGACGGTATTAAATTAATGCGCAAAAACGAAAAAGTAAGCTTCCTTTTCCCCTCAAATATGGGATATGGCTACCATGGTGACGACAAAAAAATTGGGACAAACCAACCTTTAATTTGTACAGTAACTTTACGTGATTTCAAATCAGAAATGGTGTATAAAAAAGAAAGTGAAGTCCAACAAAAAGTAATACCTACGGCCGCCAAACCAGAAACCAAAGCCGTGCTAAAACCCAGTGACACTATAACTCAATAAAATTAAATGTAGAAATGAAATCGCCATGATTTAATCCCGATCAAGAAGTTTCGGGACGGGACAAAAACAATAAAAAAGAATGGCGATACCATATACCAATAAAAAACAAATATTAAATTAGTATGAAAAAAAAGATCCTATTCGCATTCCTAGTTATTGCTTCCTTTTACTCTTGTAAAGAAGAGCACAACAATCTTCCTGATGGTTTATATGTAAAAATAGAAACCAATAAAGGGGAAATTATTGTACAATTAGATTTCGAAAAAGCACCTATAACTGTTGCCAACTATGTAACATTAGCCGAAGGGAAAAATGAATTTGTCACCAATGAAAACCTTAAAGGCAAACCATTTTTTGACGGATTAAAATTTCACAGAGTAATTCCGGAATTCATGATTCAAACAGGAGATCCTTTAGGAACTGGCTCTGGAGATACCGGTTATAAATTTAAAGATGAATTCTCAGACTTGAGATTTGACAAAGGCGGCGTTTTGGCTATGGCCAATAACGGACCTACAACTAACAGCAGCCAGTTTTTCATCACCCATCTTGCAACACCTTGGTTAGAAGGAAAACATACTATTTTTGGTCATGTAGTCGAAAAAGGGATGGATGTTGTCAACAAGATTGTACAAAATGACTATATCACTAAAGTTACTATTATCAGAAATGGTGAAGCTGCCAAAAAGTTTAATGCGGTAAAAATATTCAACGATTATTTTTCAGTAGAATCTGAAAATCAAAAGAAAAAAGCAGCGATTGATGCTGAAAACAAAAAAATTTACGACGCTAAATACAAAGAAGTTCGCGAACAAAAAATCGCTTATTTTGCCACATTAAAAGCCAAAGCTACTAAAACACCTACAGGATTGCAATATGTAATTACAAAGAAAGGCGGCGGTAAAAAACCTGCAAACGGCACCAATGTTTTCATTCATTACGCCGGTTTTCTGGAAGATGGAGAATTATTTGACGCCAGTGTAGAAAGTGTTTCTAAAACTTTTGGAAAATACGATGAAAACAGAGCTGCTCAAAACGGGTACCAACCCATCCCTTTCCAAAGCGGAAGAAAAGATGGCATGATTCCTGGTTTCATTGAAGGATTGGAACAATTATCTTTTGGGGACAAAGCGGTAATTTTTATTCCATCTCGATTAGGATATGGTGAAGCGGGAGCTGGAGGCGTAATTCCACCAGGTGCTAATATCATTTTTGAAATTGAATTATTGGAAACAATGCCTCAACAATAACAGTTTAAAAAGTTAGACCTTAAATACTTAAAAAATGAAATTTAAAATTCTGTTTTTATTATTTGTGGGAATGCTAAACGTGCATTCTCAAACTATAAAGAAAACTGTTCCGGTAAAAAAACCCGTGACAACAGTTAAAGCTGCTGTGAAACCTGCAGTAAAACCAGTGGTAAAAGCACCTGCAGTAATCGAAGGGATTTTTGCAACAATTTCCACAAACAAAGGAGATATTGTGCTTGAATTAGAATACAAAAAAACTCCGGTTACCGTAGCTAACTTCATCGCGCTTGCTGAAGGTAAAAATACTTTTGTAACCAATGAAAAACTAAAAGAAAAACCGTTTTTTGATGGTTTAAAATTCCACCGTGTCATTAAAGACTTCATGATTCAAGGTGGAGATCCTTCTGGAAATGGCTCGGGTGGACCTGGTTATGCGTTCAAAGATGAAATTACAGATTTAAAACACAACAAAGCCGGAATACTTTCTATGGCTAACTCTGGACCAACTACTAATGGAAGCCAGTTTTTCATTACCCACAAGGAAACGCCATGGTTAGACGGTAAACATACTGTTTTTGGTCATGTGACTGAGGGAATGACTGTAGTTAACTCCATTGCTGCAAATGATGTCATTACTAAGGTTACCATCGTTAGAAAAGGCATTTTAGCCAAAAAATTTGATGCCCCAAAAGTGTTCGCAGATTATTTCAACAATAAATCTGAAGACCAAAAGAAACAGGATGCAATTAACGCTGAAAACAAAGCAAAACAAGCAGCAATTGAAGCCGAAGCCAAAAAAGTGTACACTGAAAAATACGGTCCGGTAGTAGCTGCAAAAAAAGCCTATTTGGCCACTACAAAAGCAACAGCAACCACTACTCCAACAGGATTAGCATACAAAATAATCCAAAAAGGAACTGGCGTAAAACCTGCAAACGGAACTACATTTTATTTCCACTATGCCGGTTATTTTGAAGATGGAACCCTTTTTGACAGCAGTTATGAGGAAGTTTGTAAAAACTACGGAAAATTTGATGCAAACCGTGCCGCTCAAAACGGATACCAAGCATTCCCTTTTGAAGCAGGGAAAAAAGACGGTATGATTCCAGGATTTATTGAAGCATTAGAAAACATGTCCTTTGGAGACAAAGCAGTCGTTTTTATTCCGTCAAATTTGGCGTATGGAGAAAGAGGCGCCGGTGGTGTTATTCCTCCTAATACAACACTTGTTTTCGAATTAGAAATGCTGGAAAAACAAGTAGCTCCAAAACAATAACTCTCAAAAAAACACCAATAAAAAACCCGACAGACTTCAAAATCTGTCGGGTTTATTTTTATAATTTATTTGGTAAGCGTATTGACCCACTAATAGAAATCGGTGTTAATCCGTTTTATCAGCGTTATCGGCATTTCAATTATTTCTTTCCAAATTTCCAGTCAAATTCATCTTTTTGATTGATAATCGCACCAATCTCAAATTTCACCACTTCATCAAATTCCGTTTGAAAAATGATCCAGTTTTCTTCATTGAAATAGTTTTCAAATGTGTCGAATTCCTCTTGTGTGAATTTAGTGATTCCTTTGGCTGCCAAATCTTTTTTGACATCACTGATTTTTCTATTGATAATTTTATTACCAAACAACTCCATTTCAGGACTCGAAGCTACGATATAACCCAATTTAAATTCTTCCTCCACATAGAACGTCAAACGCATTTTTAGTTTGTTGTAGGCAAAAATCACATTATCATCCTCGTCCTTGTAATTCCTGTCTGGTTTACCGTAAATAGCGGTAACATCGTTTTGTTTCATTCCGAAAATGAGCTTGTCAATTCCGTTTTTTGGATTTATTTTCATATATAGATAATATTTGTTTTTTAATGGACTCGAGCGATAGCGAACAGGCGAAGCAATATGGCATCCCCAGATCTTCATCGGTGTTTGCGACAAATGTTGTCATGGCAATTTCATACCTAGTTTATATTTTTTTTAAGCAATATGTAATTTGCATAGCGCTACAGTTGTTAATTTCAAACTTGCGTTATACTCCTTTCATCTCGTATTATTTGACCGCAAAGTTCGCAAAGTTTTTCGCAAAGTCCACTACCTTTTTATTTAAAAATTAATGCTACACAAATACTGCTACTGATTCTAAAATTTACAATTTGGGCGTGACCCGCTAAAAAAATCGGGTCGGGTTATCCGCTTTAATCTCCCGAAGAAAAATCGGGAGGATTTCCGCTTTTATCCCTCACGCAAAAGCCTCGGTACTATAAGAACTTTTGGCTTAACAAAAGAATATTTGTAAAAAAATTAGTATCTTTAAATCACAAAATCAACACAATATGACTTGGACAGCAAAACTGATAAAACACAATAACGAAAACAGAATCGCTGTTTATTTTGAAAAAGATGTTGATTTAATTGCACGAATCAAACAAGTGGATGGCGCTCGATGGAGCCAAAAAAAAAACCGTTTGGCACATTCCGGATACAATCGAAAATAGAGAACGTTTCAAGATAGAACCCCTGAAAAATTCTCTCCCTTCAATCGAGGGAATTGAACACATTACAAAATTCATACAATGGCTATCGTCAAAAAGATATAGTCCCAGCACCATAAAAACCTATAGCGAAGCGCTCAAATCATTTTTAATATTTTACCGTGAAAAGCAAGTTGCGGAAATTACAAACGAGGATTTGATCATTTACAATAACGAATTTATTCTAAAAAACAATTTATCGGCATCGTATCAAAACCAAATCGTTAATGCCCTAAAACTATTTTTCAAAACAATACAAGATAAGCAAATAATTATTGATACCATACACCGCCCTAAACGTGGGAAAGTATTACCTAATATACTGAGCAAAGAAGAAATAAAATTGATTCTTACCGTTTTAACAAATACAAAACATAAAACAATGTTGAGTTTGATTTATGCTTGCGGATTAAGGCGAAGCGAACTTTTACAACTCACTTTTAAGGATATTCAAGCAGACAGAAAACTTCTTGTCATCAAACAATCAAAAGGAAAAAAAGACAGAATAGTGCCTATAAGCGATAAAATAATTGAAATGCTTAGAGACTATTACAAGGAATATCGTCCAAAGAAATGGTTGTTTGAAGGACAACGAGAAAATACAAAATATTCTGACAGAAGTTTAGAAGAAGTATTAAAAAAAAGCATTAGATTAGCTCAAATAAATAAGCCCGTAAGTTTGCATTGGTTGCGCCATAGTTATGCCACACATTTATTGGAAAGCGGAACCGATTTGAGATACATTCAGGAACTTTTGGGACATAGCAGTAGTAAAACTACAGAAATATATACCCATGTAAGTACCAAAAGCATACAAAATATCAAATCTCCATTTGATGATTTATAAAAAATAATGCGCAACCCAAGTTGAGTATATACAATCAAAAAAGAGAGATATACTCATCTTTTTGCACAAAATCTGAGTATATAAATAAGTTGTGCGTAAGCAAAAAAAAAACGATGATGAAAAACATTACATATCTTATTTTAAGCATATTTCTAATTGGTTGCCAAAATAAACAAGAAGAAAAAATAAGTGAAAAATCGGAACTTAATCAAACTAAAATTAATAGCCCAAAAATTGAAAAAGACGTTGATAAAGAAATATGCTGGGAAGGTCAAATAAATAACAAACTACCAATATTTATTCACTATTCCTTACAAGAAAATGTAGTGATTGGAGAAATCACGTATCTTAATACAAAAAGCAAAACTCCAATTAAATTAATTGGCACAATCGAAGATGACAAAAGCTTTAGATTATTAGAGTTTGACAAAAATGGAAATATAACTGGAATCATTACTGGAAAACCAAACGGTGATAAATTTAATGGAACATGGTTTTCTCCGAAAAGCAGAAAAGAATTCAGTTTAAATCTCAACAGGTCAGAAAAACACATAAAATCAGAAAGTAAAACCGTAAACCAAAAAGATATCTTTGGAGATTATCAATATAGTTACGGAGAATTTACATATAGTGGAGAATTCAATGTTGAAAAAATTGACAATAATCATATTGCCTTTGAAATACTATCGGTTGGAAATGGAGAAGCACCACCAATTGCTCAAGTTGAACGCGACACAATAAAACTAGAGAACAATTCTTTTACATACAAGCTTCCTGAAAGTGATGATTGCGAGTTCAAAATCACTTTTTATAAAAATTTTGTATATGCAGAATATCTAAAAGGAAATTGTGCCGGACAATTTGGAATGAATGCAACAATAGAAGGTGTTTTCATCAAGCAAGATTAGTGAAATTGCCTAACGCACAACAGCGGTTTCGCAAGATTTGTGTTTTAGGCTTAATTTGAAATTGGTCTTGTATTTGGAAGATTTGGCAAATCCGAATAATGGACTTAATTTAGTCCCAAACCTCGCGAAGCCGCGGGACGTTAGCAACAAGCAAAAGAAACAACGTGTATAAACAAGAAGAAAAAAAATATTTTAACGAACGTTAGGTAAATAATAATTTTTACTTATTTTTGCACCATGAGACCACAGAAAATTTTAGATACAGATATGATATCTGGACTTACCAAAGTTTTTAGAGATAAAGGCTATGAAGGAACGAGTTTAAATGATTTAGCAGAAGTAACTGGATTAAAAAAAGCAAGCCTCTATCATCGATTTCCAAATGGAAAACAAGAGATGGCAGAATGTGTATTGAACAATATAGATCAGTGGGTTGATGATAATATTTTCTTTCCTCTATTGAACGAAAATAAATCAACAAAATTGAGATTAAAAGATGCTCTAAAAAATATTGAAATTCTTTATGATAGCGGAAAAGAAACGTGTGTTTTAAGAGCATTTTCTATGCATAGCGGATTATCTTTATTTGAGCAACAGGTAAAATCTGGTATGGATAAATGGATTATCGCTTTTAATTCATTAGGTATTGCCTTAAAATTAACTTCCACAGAATCTCAACAAAACGCCATTCAGACCTTAATTGAATTGCAAGGCAGTCTAATTGTAACAAAAGGGTTAGCTGATACAAATATTTTTAAAAATACTTTAAAAAATATTGAAAAGCGATATTCAATAGAGTAAAAAAATTTGAAGTAATTAATTAACAAACGTTCGGTAAATTATGGCACAATTACATCCACTACCACCTTTTAACGAAGAAACAGCGATACAAAAAATTCAAAAGGCAGAAGATGTCTGGAACAGCAAAGACCCAATTCAAATTTCAAAAGCATATACACTTGATACAGAATGGCGTAATCGAAATCAATTCATTAACGGAAGAAAAGAAGTACAGGATTTTCTTGCTGACAAATGGAAAAATGAATTGGATTATAAACTTAAAAAACAACTTTGGACATTTAACGACAATCGTATTGCTGTACGATTTGAGTACGAATATCGAGATAAAAATGGTCAATGGTATAGAGCTTACGGAAACTAAAATTGGGAATTTGATGAAAATGGATTAATGAAAAAAAGGTTCGCAAGCATAAATGACTTAAAAATTAAAGAAACAGAAAGAAGGTTATAAACAATTAGAATATGAAAAAAATAATCCTATTACAACTAATTATCCTATTAACATTATCAGGATGCAAAAACGAAACAAGTAGTAAAACTATCGATAAATCAAAAAGTATGACACACAAACACCCCACATTTTTTAAAACCATCAAAATTAATGGAATTAACATTGCTTACAGAGAGGCAGGAAATCCCAAAAATCCTACAATAGTGCTATTACATGGTTTTCCTTCATCTTCACATCAATACCGAAAAGTTCTATCACAGTTATCTGATGACTTTCATTTGATTGCACCAGATTATCCATCATTTGGAAATAGCGATTTTCCATTGGCAAGTGAATATGAATACACTTTTGATAATATTGCAAAAACTATAGATGCGTTTTTAGAAAAGAAAAAAATTGAGTCTTATGCATTAATGATACAAGATTACGGAGCACCTATTGGTTTCAGAATAGCTACAGCTCACCCAGAAAAGGTTACGGCAATAATAAATCAAAACGGAAATGCATATTTAGAAGGTTTGGGCGAGGCTTGGGCTGGAATTAGAGCACTTTGGAAAGACCGAAATCCTGAAACTGAAAAAGCAATACTACCAGCCTTTTCATTAGACGGTTTGAAATGGCAATACACACACGGAACAAGAAATGTTGAAACAATAAACCCAGATACTTGGCATTTAGATTATTTAAGGCTTTCAAGACCAAATGCACATAAAGTCAATATGGATTTATTTTACGACTATCAAAACAACTTAAAACTATATCCAAAATGGCAACAGTATTTAAGAGATAATCAGCCACCTTTATTAATAGTTTGGGGGAAAAATGATGAGTTTTTTCCTGAAAGCGGAGCAGTTGCTTTCAAAAAAGATGTAAAGGAAATCGACTATAATATTTATGATACTGGGCATTTTGCATTAGAAGAAGATGGAGAAGAAATAATAGAAAAAATTAGAGTATTTATGACGAAAGTTGAGCAGTAATTGCCAGTTGCTAACAGCCTGTAACCGCAATCGCGGAGATTTTGGTTGCAGAACGTTCTGTTTTCACGAAGAAAGTTATATATTGTCAGAGATAACTCAGTTCGCTTTGATCCGCGACTGACGGTTACAGGCGACACGTTGGCAACAAGCTTAAACAACAACAACAACTAAAATGCTAAGACTGAAATTAACCATTTTTACACTCTTCATTCTGACAAATTCATTTGGACAGAAAATAGAAAAAGTATTTCTTGACAAAAATGATTCTAGCAAAAATTGCTACACAATAATTTATCCTCCAAAACTACCTTGGACTGGTTATATATTTATTATTCCAGGATTTGGAGAAACGGCCGAAAGAGTTTTAGAACAAACTGACTTACCTGCACTTACAGCTAAAAGTGGACTTTTGACAATTATTCCAACTTTTCAAGACGGTGTTTTGTCATTTGGTATTGATAACTTAAGCCAACAATCATTCAATAATATCATACTAGACGTAAGGAAAAAACATAAATTAACTGACCTTGATTATTATGTTGGTGGTTTTTCTATTGGTGGAAGTACAGCAATTAAATTTGCTGAAAATGAATCACTAAAACCAAAAGCAATTTTTGCAATTGATCCACCACTTGATCTTGAAAGATATTATAATTCAAGTAAAAGAGAGGTTAGATTATCCGTAAACAAAATTCCCGATGAAGAAAGAGTTTATATGATTGAAAGACTAGAAAAAGAAATGGGAGGGTCACCAAAAATTGCGTTAAAAAATTATTACAAAACATCACCTTATTCATTCAGTGACACTACTCAAACAGCTATTAAGAATATAATAAAACTTCCTTTGAGAATTTACTCTGAACCTGATGTTAATTGGTGGCTAAAAGAAAATGCAGAGGATTTCACAGGGATGAATGTTACGGAATGTTCTGCAATGATTAACGAATTGAATAGACTGGGAAATACTAAAGCAGAATTGATAATTACACAAAATAAAGGATATAGAAAGCCTGAAAATAGTAGACATCCACATTCTTGGAGTATTGTGGACAATAATGAATTAATTGAATGGTTGCTAATACAGAAATAAAGCCAGCAGGTAACACACGCTACAAGCAATTTGGGCACTTGGCTTAATGGAAAGTTATTTTTGTATTTGGGATGATTTGCTTCGCCTGTTCGCTATCGCTCGGGTGGCAAATCCTAAGAATGGGCTTAATTTAGTCCCAAACCCGCTGTAGTACTAAAACGTTATAACCAATTTAAAACCAAAATTGATGAAAAAGCACATTATTCTACTTACATTCCTTTTAATTTCTAATATTATAATTAGTCAAACAATCAAAAAAGAAGACATTATCGGAACGTGGCAAGTTGAAACAAATTTGACAAAAACCACTGATCCAAAATTCAAAGATTTAATTGAAGGATTTAAGTCTTCAATTTTTAAGTTTGAACAAAACGGAAATTTTGAAATGTCCTCACCAAATAAAAGTAAACTTTTTTTGATGACATTAGAAATGACTAAAAACAAAAAATGGAAATTTGATAATAATAGACAATTAATCAAAATTGGAAGTGAAAAAGATTACTTCTCAATTATGGGAATATATGTTAAAAAAAATAGTGGCAAAATAATTTTCCAAATAAGCGAAAGTGAGCTTGAATTTGAAATGATAAAGTTCTAAATAAACTGGCTATAACAGCTACTCCTATGTAAAGCATCATAAAGTTATTCACAACTTTTGAGAGGGTTATATGTTGGTTATTTTTCGAGTATAAAATTCCGTCCCAACGGCTTGTTGAAAAAGTTGGAAACAACTTT
>NZ_JBLVPL010000005.1:0-211946 GCF_048286755.1 Flavobacterium labens
CAGACCCTTTTTTATATTATCAACAGGTAAATCAAATCCTCTTTGTAACGGTGCTACATCTCCTAACATTTTCTCTTCCCACTCCTCAGTAAACCCTGGAAATCTCAAATTAGGAACCTTAGTAATATTAAATCCTCAATCCTTATTTCTTTTCTTTGGAATTCATAAAAATCAAATAATAATGAATGATCAAAAACAAATTTTAGAGGTTATTGACCTATGGAAAACAAACAAAAAACAGTACGTAAAGAAATCAAGTTTTTCTGCGTACACACTTTTAATCGAAAATCACATACTACCCATATTTGGTAATAAATATTCGATTGAGGAAGCAGAAGTACAAGCTTTTGTATTTCGGAAATTGGAATCAGGTTTAAGCCAAAAAACAATCAAGGATATTCTAATCGTTCTGAAAATGATTCTAAAATATGGAGCTAAACACAAATGGGTGGATTATAATTCATTTGACATACAATATCCAACAGAACGAGAAAAATATACAATTGAAGTTTTAAACCGTTCTGATCAGAAAAAAATTATGAATTATATTCAGGAACATTTTACATTTCGAAATCTAGGAGTTTATATTTGCTTAAGCTCTGGCATGCGTATAGGGGAAATCTGCGCCCTTACTTGGGAAGATGTTGATACAGATAATGGTGTTATCAGTGTTAACAGAACCATCCAACGCATTTACGTTATTGAAGATGGAAGCAGAAAAACAGAACTCATTTTAGACACACCAAAGACAAAAAACTCTATACGTGAAATCCCAATAAGCAAAGATTTATTAAGAATACTCAAACCATTTAAAAAAATTGTTAACCCTTCGTTTTTTGTTTTAACCAATGATGCCAAGCCAACTGAGCCCAGAACTTATCGCAGCTATTATAAAAACTTAATGAAACATTTGAAGATGCCAGATTTAAAGTTTCATGGGCTAAGGCACAGTTTCGCAACTAGGTGTATTGAAAGCAATTGCGATTACAAAACTGTAAGTGTGCTTTTGGGACATTCTAATATTAGTACAACCTTAAATCTCTATGTCCATCCCAATATGGAACAGAAAAAGAAAGCAATCGAACAAATGTTTAAAGCTTTAAAGTAAACTTTTAGATTATGAATTAGGAGAAGTGGCATAAACCTCTTTATTTTGTTAAATTTGATATTTTAAAGCTAAACATAACAACTCCTAATTCATAATTATTTTGAGCAAACAGTCTGAACAAATCTTAGAGGAACAACTTATAATCCAATTACAAAAGTTAGGATATAAATATAAGACTATTGCGAATGAAAAAGAGTTGTTGGCAAACTTGAAAACGCAACTTGAAAAGCACAATAACATTCAATTTAGTGAGACTGAATTCGAAAAAGTACTGAATATTGTTAACAAGGGGTCAGTATTTGAAAAAGCCAAAATTTTGCGTGAAACAAAACATCATATCTTAAGAGATAATGGTGATAACCTCTATTTTGAATTTCTGAACGTAGAACATTGGTGCCAAAATGAATACCAGGTTACTAATCAAATAACGCAGGAAGGGAAATACGAAAATCGGTATGATGTAACTTTACTAATTAATGGGCTGCCATTAGTCCAGATAGAACTGAAACGTAGAGGGTTGGAAATGAAAGAAGCTTTCAATCAAATCAACCGCTATCAAAAACATAGTTTTGGAGCAGGAAAAGGGCTATTCCATTTTGTTCAACTGTTTATAATCAGCAATGGTGTAAATACCAAGTATTTTAGCAACTTCGGTACACATAAACAGGAATATCTTCAAACTTTCCATTGGACAGACGAGAACAACAATCCTCTTAACAACATTCTGAATGGTTTTACGGATACTTTCTTAGAGCCTTGTCATGTAAGTAAAATGATATGTAAATACATTGTACTTAACGAAACAGATAAACGGTTAATGATACTTCGTCCATATCAATATTATGCCGTGGAAAGTATTATAAAAAAAGTAACCGAAAACGAAATATTAAATGGCTACAACATTGAGAAAAATGGATATATCTGGCATACCACAGGAAGTGGAAAAACCTTAACAAGTTTCAAAGCCAGCCAAATTTTATCAAAAATTACAGCTATTAAAAAAGTAGTTTTTGTAGTAGATAGAAAGGATTTGGATTATCAAACCAATAAAGAATACGATAGCTTTAGCAAAGGCTCAGTAAGCTCAGCAACCAATACAGATGACCTTATCAGAAAATTCAACAATCCGAATGTAAAAATTATTGTTACAACCATTCAAAAACTTAATAATGCTATTTCGGGTCGGAATTTAGCTAAAATGAAAGCTCTTAAAAACGAAAGAATGGTATTTA
Source organism: Flavobacterium labens (assembly GCF_048286755.1). Classification (NCBI taxonomy): domain Bacteria; kingdom Pseudomonadati; phylum Bacteroidota; class Flavobacteriia; order Flavobacteriales; family Flavobacteriaceae; genus Flavobacterium; species Flavobacterium labens. The sequence goes on from NZ_JBLVPL010000005.1 coordinate 2,341, forward strand.
TTTTTGATGAATGCCATCGTTCTCAATTTGGAGATACACACCAAAACATTGTTAGCTATTTTGAAAACATTCAATTATTTGGCTTTACAGGCACACCAATTTTGGCAGAGAATGCGAACGGAGAAAAAACCACAGCCAGTTTATTTGGGAAATGCCTTCACAAATATGTAATTACAGATGCTATCAGAGATGAAAATGTTTTGAGATTTTCAATTGAATATATTCAAACCTTCAAGAAAAAAGATAATATAATTGACTTGAAAGTTGAAAAAATTAATGAAGCTGAAGTTTTTGAAGCTCCTGAACGTAAAGAAGCGATTGTTGATTATATCATTCAACATCACGATCAGAAAACACAGTCCAAAAAATTCTGTGCGATGATGTGCGTTCAAGATATTGATGCCGTTATTGAGTACTATGAAATTTTTAAACGTAAGAAACTAAATGGTGAACATAATTTAAAAGTAGCAACTATTTTTAGTTATGCCCAAAACGAGGAAGAGATAGAGGATCAATTGGCCAGTCGACTGAATATGGCCGCTGAGCCACAAGAAGAATATGGCCTCAAACCACACCGCAGGGAATTATTGGAAACCTATGTGCAAGATTTCAACGAACTATTTGGAATGGCAGAGAATATTAAGGATACTGAAGGCTTTTATAATTATTATAATGCTGTTGCCAGAAAATCAAAACATCCTAAACATGAAACGGATATTTTATTAGTTGCTAATATGTTTTTAACGGGTTATGATAGTAAAAATCTAAATACATTGTATGTTGACAAGAACCTACAATACCATGGACTAATTCAAGCTTTTAGCCGTACCAATCGCACATTAGACAAAAACAAGACACAGGGAAATATTGTATGCTTTCGAAATCTAAAAGATAAAACAGATGAAGCAATTGCCTTATTTAGTAACAAGGAGGCAATTGACGAAATTATTGTTGAACCTTATGAAGTTTATACAGAAAAATTCAATGAAGTAACTCAAAAATTATTAGAAATTGTTCCTCAGATTAGTGCAGTAGATGATTTATATACTGAAGAAGATAAGCTACAGTTTATTTTGACATTCAGGGCACTTATCCGCTTACACAAAAAAATGAGTCATTATTCCGAATTTACTTGGAATGATTTACGAATAGAGGAACAGCTATTTGCAGATTACACCAGTAAGTATCTGGATTTGAAAGATAAACTTAGCAACAGTACTTTTATAGAAAAAACATCTATTTTAAACGACATTGACTTCGAATTGGAGTTGATCAGACGCGATACAATCAATGTTACCTACATTATTCAATTATTGATTAAGTTTAAATTAAAACACAGCTCAAAAGATAAAGAAAGTATTGAAAAGGAGATCACAAACTTATTGAATACCGAAGTATCATTAAGAAGTAAAAGAGATCTGATTGAAAAATTTATTCAAGAAAGTCTACCTCACATTGAGGATACAGATATTATTCCCGAAGAATTTGAAAAATTCTGGAATGAAGAACAAGAAAAAGCACTCCAAGATTTGGTGAAAACAGAAAACCTTTCTGATGAAAAAACTGAAAAACTTATAGAAAATTATCTTTTTACCGAACGTGAACCCTTAAGAAAAGAAATTCTAGACCTTCGCATAGATGGAAGGCCTAGCGTTCTAAAATCTAAAGAGGTAGGTGACCGAATATTGAATAAAATTTTAGATTTCGTAGATACTTTTGTTAATGGCATATCTGGACTGTAATATCGAACAAAATTGTAATGCCATATCGCATTAATTTTTTGCTGTAGAAATCGAAGTATATTTAAACATAAATCATGATCATATAAAAAAATGGGGCAATAACTATGACAATTGAGGAAAGGATTTACAAAGAACTATTACACGAACCTGCATCAATTTGGTTTATCAATGATGATTTTGGAGCGAAGGTCATGGTAAAGATAACTTCGCCTCTTATAAAATCAATAATGAAAGGTTTTGTCATTGAATTTCTATTCGGCAAGGACTGCTTACATCAACCCGCAATATTTCATTCGGGATTACGAATTTATGACGATCCCATAAATTATGCTGCAGTTATAGGGACAGCACGTTTCCCCGACGAGCATAACTCTCTTGCTGCAATCATGAACCGTAGCTTTACGCACATTCATTTTCATAATGAACTTAGCATTTGCGTTGCAACTGCAAAGCTCTCATTCAGCATTGCCGACCAGTTGCGAGTACTAAATCTACAAAGCAATCCCGAAAGTCTGTACTGCGGTAAATTTGATGAAAGAATTTCTCGTTCGCTGGATTGTTTTGACCACAGTATTAAAATGGAAAGTCAACACAAAAATGTGTACGAAATAGAAACCATTGCAATCGAGGGAAAACTACAGGACTGGATTATTATGAAAAATACAGTCATCGGATTTAACGAAACAAACCATGTAACGGTTGATGATAAAGATGAAGGGAGCATTCTCGAAAAAGAAGTAACAATCATTCTTGATGATCTTTTTAAACAAAAGCTATTCTTGAATCCACAAATTGCACGCACTAAAGGTTATCGTGAATTAACTGATGTTCTTGCAATTTCTGATAATGGTATTTTTTTAATAGAAAGTAAGGCACTCGGGGTCATAGACAGTCCTTCTAATAAAGCAATGGAGAAGAAGGTTAAGGGTCTGCAAAAGCAAATCTCCACAGGAATTGACCAGCTTGTCGGGGCTTCGAAAAAAATCACAGCCAACACAACAATATATGATAAGCATTTGGAGGAAATTATTTTTGACAAAGCTCCTTTTCTTCATTGCATTGTTTTGGTTTCTGAATTATTCCCTTTTGGTGATTGGAAGACAATAGAATATAAGATATTTAACGCAATAGCTGAAAACAAAATATATCTTAACGTTATCGATTTACGCGAATTTATGCAGTATATAGGTCACGCGCGAGGAAGTGCTGACCGCCTCAATCTAATGCTTATTGAAAGGGTTGAAGCCTTTGTGAAAAATGAGAATATTCACATGAAGCTAAATGTTGTTAACGAATAGTATTTAAAGTTGTCTTTAAAAATTATATAGTCGACTCTAAACTAGGGAAATAATCTATAGTATTTCTTTTGTCAGCTCTTAGATCATCTAACATTTTAAAGCAAAATCGACTAATACTACTCTTTTCTTCCAGTGTAAGTGTATTAGAAATAATATTATTTGAATTTGCAGTATCAACAATTCTGAGGAATTCAATATTTCGCGCAATAAAATAAATTACATTGGTTAAATCCTTCTCAATTTTATTTGTAATTGGTTTTGAGTCAAAAGATTTTTTAGCTAACCATTCTAAAAAAATAGATTTAATTTTTAAATTATTTTCAACCTTCCAAATTTTAAGTAATCTTACAATTCTTTGCTCTCTATAATTTAACTTTAGAGACAACATTTGCTTTTCATGATTTGTCTTTTTATACGTTGGTTTTTCAAACAAACCAATTTTATTGACAAATAACTGAACGTCATTTTTTCCATTTTCAATTAAACGAGTTGGAATTATATCTATTCTTTTAACCTCGTTTTCGAGTTGAATTCCAATTCCAATAGAATGTTTTTGTTCTCTTATTTCTTTAATTTCTTTGATTTTTAATTCGTCAAAGATAAAATCAGAAATAGTATCATATACACTAGCAATAGAGCCAAAATCTTTTTTAAAACAAAGTTGAATATCTACATCAGAGCCATGAATAGATGTGCCCTTAACAACTGAACCAGTAATTTTAGGCTTTAACGCCAACTCGTATTTAAATTTTGACTGAAAGTTTGATTTTAATTGTTCTGCTTTGTTCAAAAGTAAGGTATTGTCATCCTTGTAATAATTTAATGTTTTATGGAGATAATTTGGGACACTATTAAATTCCAAAAGGACTTTATTCATCTTATTATCACGTATAGCTCCTAAAATTAATCCTCCTGTTCCGCCAACTAAGGCTCCCTTAACTGCAGCAACAAAAAGTTGACTCCAATCAAATTTGCTGTTTGGGTCAGTAGTATTGAGTTGTTTAAATGCATTAATAATTGCATTTCCTACTCCAAATACTAAAGCCCCATTTTGAGCATATTTTTTTTCTTTATTCATACTTATTATATCTTTTCATCAATTTCAAATCCAACAGCCTTTGCATAAGCGTTCAAGTCTATAGCTGCTACTGTTCCAATAGACTGTTGCAAATATCTTGTGAGTTGAAGAAAAAAAGTGACTAAGGAATTTTCTTTTTCACTAAATGTTGTGCTACTAAAAGTCCTTTCAAGGTAGTAATTTGTTATACGTTCCTCAAAATTTGTGTTTGATATATTTTCCTCACCATCATAATTCACATAAAAGCTCCCATAGTCTACTGCACATCCCATTTCAATACTTTGTAATCCTATTAAACTTTTTAAATGTGATTCAATAGTATTATTATTCTTTGCATAGGTATTAGTACTGGCTAATATACCTCCAACTATTTTTGTCAGTGCTCTAGGATTTTGAGGTATTCCAGCATTAATTATACCAACCGATGTTCTCTTTAATTTCCTTACACTTTCAATTTTCTTTCCTGCATATTCAAAAAAATTATCACCAGCCGCATTACCCTGAAAATCAGGCTTAACTTCAAAAACAGCATATACACCTTCAGCAGGAATATAATGAATGCCGTTTTGGGTAAAAACAAAAGGTGTATATTGCTGATCGTAAATCACTAAGTCTAATTGATGGCTTAAACTTCCTGTACTATCAATTACAATTGCTTTGTCAACACAATATCTATTAGGTAAATATTTTCTCAGCCATTCTATCCAAACATTTTCTAAAGAATCTCCTTTTGATCCAGGATGCAAAATAAATTCTCTGTTAGTATTTAATTGCGCAACCATTTGATTTTGCAATCCAGCAAATAAGTCACTTATATTTATTTTATTACTCATATCTATATAATTTATTTTTAAATTGAACATAAAAACCAAGTTCAACCTTGGTCTTATCATAACCAATAATCAGCATTAAAGGATTTTTAATTGAAACTTCAGGGTGATTTGCAATTGAATTAATGGCATCTATATCAGTACTGCTGGGTATTGGTAAATTGTTTGGATGAGTGTGCCATTCTCCAAGATAATATTTTTTAGGATCTTCAGTATAGATTTTTTTTAGTTTATCATCTATACCTATTGTATCTCTCTCAAATAAATATGGTGTCCCCTTAAACTTATTTGGTAAAATTGTATCTGTTATTCTTAAATGGGTTTGTGTTTGTGAATAATTACCAATTAAGAAACCTCCAAACTCATTTGGATAATGTTGCATTCCTACTTCAATAATAGTAGATAATAATTTATCATCTATCTCCATTGTTAACCCTAATTCAATTATTTTATACATCAAAACTCATTTAATTTTATTGAAAATATATTGCTCTCATTCGTACTTAAAACAAAGTTTCTCAAACTCTTACTGTCATCACTCAATTTCACGTTAATATGTTTAATGGCAAATTGAACCAATGTACTGATATCATTATATGAAGCCTTGAATGTTGGACTCCAACATCCAGTTGGATTATGTAAATCTTCCATCTCATTCTCCAAAACATTTTCATATTGATTCATTACCCAATTATAACTGTTTGGTTCAACTGAGCAAACAAGGTCTTTAGCATTATTAGTTACTGATAATGTTATAAGTCGATTAAGTTCTAATTTACTTAAAATATATAGTAAATCATTATCGGTAGAACAATCTACTATAATATCATAATGAAGCAGTTTTTTTTGCAATTCAGTATTAGTACTGTTCAATCCTTGTGCTATTTTTGAATCAACATGAAACAATATTGTATTAATTATTCCGACTTCAACAAAAGGAGATATTAAGAATAATTCATTTGATAAATCATCTACTTTATTACAAATTCCCGACAAAAATGAGTATTCTGATCTACATACATTTTCAGGCTCTTTAATATCATAATCAACTACATCAATGCTTGTACAGCCACATCTTGTCAATGTCTTGGCAACCATACTACCTATTGCGCCTATCCCAATAATAAGTATTTTGCTTTTAGTAATATTTTCGGTTAATCTACCTCTTCCAAAGAAATAATCATAAGAACAATTTTTAGTGATACCCCATACAATATCTTCATTAATAAATCCACCTTTCCATACTCTGTCTACTTTATAAGACTCAATTGGAAATTTTCCGATTTCTAAAATAGCAACCTGCCAGTGTATTTCTTTATCTGATATCCTATAACCTATTAAAAAAGGAATTGGTTTTCCATTCAGTTTTAAATTGGTTTTCTGAACACTATAGAGGAAACTATGCAGATTTTGATCAACTAAATCTTCAAAATCTCCCCAATTGCTTATTATAAATTTACCCATCCTAGCAGGAGGACTATCTAATAAAACATATATACCAAGGTCTTTGTTTGGCAATTGTTTTATGGCAGTACTCCATTTGCACTCTGTAACCTTTTTACTTGAAGAATCTCTAAATTCCTGAATAATATTATTAAAAACAACCTTTTCATGATACAGTCCGTTATTTATTTTTGAATACTCGAAAAAACCAAATTGCTGATTGCTGAAAATATGGTCGACTTCAGTAAACAAAAAAGAAAAATGATTGCCCTTAAATTCTTTAGGCTGTAAAATCAAATGTTCATAATGCTTGTCATTATCTTTATTTAAGTAATATTTCCAGATCCATCTTTTTAGTGAATTAATATCGATCTCAATTTTTTTCTTTAAATCAGTCTGGTGAGAAGTGTGTCTGCATATAGATCCATCTCCCATCACATGACCATATTCTAAATAATCGCTGTTGGAAAAAGTAATAGATTCTGTATCCATTCTTTTTAATGGATACTCGGGGTAAATCTTAACATCAAAAAACAAACAATCGTCTGTTGACTCAACTGGAACTTTAATTTTTCCAACTATATTAAATTCTAAATCTGAATTAAATGAGGTCTCAATTGAAATCCCATTTAGTTCAGAAAAAATTTGCTGGATTGTATTTAGTCTTTTGTCTAGCATTTAACCGAATCTTTCGTTTTTTGGTGGATTAGAATAAAATCCGCTTCCTTTGTTTTCATATTTGTTATCACTTTCTTCTTCCTCAAGAAATTTTGAATTGTCAGGGAAATAAGTTTTGATATTTTCATCGTTATCCTCAATTCTTTCAAGCATATTCTTCATATCATCAGACAGAGTCTGTCTCTCTGTTGTCGTTAAAGTATCGATTAAATCATTAGAACCATTTCCTGGATCTTTCAATGTAAAACTTTCGCCGGTAACTTCGTCACGGATATATTGCAATACGGTTTCTAGCTTACTCCATAAATTCCCCGACACATCTTTATTGTCAAAAGCTTTAATTGTAATCAATTCTAAAAAGAAGGACTTCGCAGGGTTATTATACTTTGTATTCTTCCAGACTTTAAGCAGACGAATGACCTTTCTAATGGAATCTTTTTCTTTGGTTGCTCTATCTTTAATATTCTTTATTTGGGCTTGTACATTGGTTTTGATTCTCTCACTGCCTTGGTCAAAGTTTCCATATTTATAGTAAACATAAAGATTAAGGTTATCATCATCCTTGTATTGGTCTTGATTTAGTTCCCGCCCTGGCACCACATCGATTTTGACAATATCCCCGTCTTCATCGGCAAAAAACTCAATCCCAATAGAAACTTTTTGCTTTCTGACATTTGCGTCATCTTTATATTTCTCATATAAAAAATCAAAAACATCTTCATACATCTGCTTTAATGTGCCATTAGAACCAAATGCATTTCTTTTAAAAGGGCATACCATATCAAAATCAAATTTGGTATTCATAGCAGTATTTTTTGCATAGGAACCAGAATTAAAAGGAGAGTAAATATTACTTATATATTCCTGCTCTAAAGCCTCTTTAACTTCCTTGTTTTTGTCTTTGTGCTTATTTAAAAGCTGCTCTTCTTTGGTAATTTGATGCGTTTTAATTACCGAATCTAAATGTAAACTCTTATCCATATTTATAATTATTTAATTGCTTTCATTGATATTAAATTGTCTAAATTATCCTTTGTTGTAGCATTTGCATCGCTCCTTAAATATTCCTTTCCATGGCTTTGCACATATGTTACTTTAGATTTGATACTAAAGCCAGGATAATCCCATACTACAGTCTTAATAATATTACCTTTTTTTAGTAATGCTATGGTATCTCCCTCTGAAGTTTTAACGCCCATGCTGAAGGAATCTCCATCATTTACCGGATGCAACATTACATGTGTAATATTGTCACTCGAATCTTTCCAAACACCAGATATTAAATAGTTTGCTGACTTGCTCATAATTTATTTTTTAAGTTAAACCTCTCGTATACATTGTAATGCTATATAAATTTCATAAATTGCCATTGCTATGGAAATTTTTTCTAAAATTTAAGCATTACTATATAAATGAAGTCAGATAATAGAAAAGTTGCAACTTTTGATGAGAAATGCAGAGCACTTCAGGAGGTTTATACTTCGGAATTTTATGCTATTCTTTTCAAACACGCTATCATAAGGCTTAAGACTGTTTTTGGAATCAAATACAATCATCAAAAGGGGTTTAGAGGTATTATGATTGAAGACATGATTAATGATACAATCGAAGCCTTTTTAAGAGAAGGGGGGCGGAACTGGTATCTTGATAAGTTTCCTGATTTCCGAAAGCAGATAATAAGTGCATTAGATAGTGTCATTTCAAACACATTAAACGCTGAGCTTGATAAAGCAAATGAAACATTTGAAATTATGGATAATGATGTCGAAATGTCTTTTGACGATTCCGATTACCAAGCCTTATTATCTATATGCCATGATGAATTAACAGCTATGGGAGCGACAGATGATGAATTATTATTGTTTGAACCATACATAATTAATGGTATGAAACGAAACGATTTGTCAGAGTTATTAGGTATCGGGATCGATGAACTGACAAATATTAAAAAGCGATTAGATCGCAAGTTACCATTTATAAAAGAAAAATTGAAAGTGTTGAATTATGAAAAATAACTTCATCAAAAAGATAGACGAGGTAATTATCTCCCAAATTATTGACGGAGATTCTAGTACCTATGATGAAATTCTTAAAGAGGAAGGTTTCGATATTAATGATATTGAAAATTATGCTCTTAAAAATTTCCGTAAACATTCATTTCTCTTAAAAGGTTATATTAATAAGCAGAGAGACAAGGATTTATTAGAAAAAGCTTCTGCATTACTACAAAGTGCAATCGAGAAAAATATTGACAAACCAATTAGTTATTTAAAATCTTTAATTGCAAATAATCAATTTCAGGTACAATATAGAAATTTAGATAATCTAGGAATTGATGAGATTAAAGAAATTATTAAAGATCAAAATTTATTAGAACTACTGGAACAATTGGAAAATGATCAGAAATAGTAGAGGTTCAAATAAAGCAAAAGCGCTATTGGAAGAAATTGGCTTCGATGAAATTACTGATATTCCTTTGGATATTTTTGTTGCCGGACTTGGAGCAACATTAATAGAAGAAAAATTGTCAAGTTCGGACGGTAAAATTATCAGAGGTAATTCCAAAACATTAATAAAAGTAAACTCCAATATTCAGTTTGAAGAGAGAAAAAGGTTTACTGTGGCCCATGAAATCGGACATTTTTTGCTACATGACAAACTAGATTTAGAAATTCACAATGAAACACCCAATACACTAAACTGGTTTAATAATGCAGAGCAGCAAGCAAAAAAAGGAATTCAGGAATGGGAAGCTAACGATTTTGCATCAGAGCTTTTAATGCCGGAAGATATAATACGGAAAGCTGCATTTAAAAAAAAATTCTCTCCAGATTTAGTAAAAGAATTATCAGAAAGATTCAAAACCAGTTTAACCTCAATTATTTATAGATTATTATCATTAAATATCTATCCTTTATTTGTTGTTTTTATTAATAATGGTCAAGTTAAATATTGGAGTAAGTCAGATGGTTATTGGATAAAGATTAAAGAAATTACTAAATTATCTCCTCCTGAAGATTCTGTTGCTCAAGAATATATTGATGCTAAATATGATTTTTTATATTCAGGAAAAGATAAAGCGCAATCAATATATAAATCTACATGGTTCGAATTAAAAGATGATGAGGATGATAGCGATTTTTTCGAATATTGTATTCCCTATAAGCAACTTAAAACTATAATAAGTGTAGTTTGGGAAGAATAAAGCATATTATTGTTTCTAATCTTTTGTACAATTAAATCTAAATATTACAAATTGTTTATTGGAATACACTTGTTCAAAACTAGATTGATATGATGCATAAAATGACTTTTATAAATCTTGAGAAACTTATATTAAATAAATGACTATATACGAAAATGAACCAAAAACATGGAAAGATTTACAAAACAAAGTTGCGGAGATTTTAACTGTATGTGGCTATCTGTGTGAAACAGAAAAAGACATAATTACGGTGAGAGAAAAAGTTAATGTAGATGTGTATGCAGAAATAAGCAACCAAGTGTCTAGAAGCGTAATTATTTGTGAATGTAAATTCTGGAAAAAAAAAGTTCCAAAACATGTTGTGCACTCCTTTCGTACAGTTATAAATGACTATGGAGCCAATTATGGACTTATAATTTCAAAGATGGGCTTTCAGAGTGGGGCATTTAATGCAATTAAAAATACCAATGTTCAATTAGTCAATTGGCCTGAATTTGAAAATACCTTCAGGGCAGAATGGATCAGAAAAAAATTAATTGCCATTTCCAAGACGACAAAACCTTTATATGATTATATTGGTGTCGGTTTTATGGTGTTCTTTAAAGAACAACTATCAAAACTTTCTCAAGATGAACTTGAAAAATATCACTACTTGACGGAAAAATATTTTAACCCCGTTTTTGCCTCAGCAAATATTGATTACAAAAATGAAGAGACCAAAGAATTTGACATAGAAATGTTTGATAATTTTCTCCCTCATTATATGAGAGAATTAAATATTAATTTTTGTACTTCATATGAAAATTATTTTCTTCATTTAGAAAAAATCTGTACCAAAGGATTGGTCGAATTTGACAGATTATTTAAAGAAGAATTACGTCGATAAAATTAAAATTTCAACTAAAATCGACCTAGCAGAAGTTGTTATTAAACACCCTTCATGAACAGAATTCGATCCTCTTATTGGAATTTTAAGATTTTAAGTGAAGTTTAAATCGGTATAAATTTATATTTAACGGTGATTTTACTTTATCACTTAAACATTTAATATCTATAAAAATTGTTGTCCTTTTTTTTAATCTGAATGAGATCTTCTTTGTCGGATTCATATAATAGCATGTCCTCTTTTTTTATCATTGGATCAAACCAATCTGTTTTGTCTTTTGCCCATTTTAACCAATCTTGCAATTCAATTGTGAGTTGATTATTTAATGACGCTTTAGTTTCTAACTCATTCAAGTATTCTCTAACTATTTTGGCTTTGTTGTGATATATTGCATTATTAAATAATTCTTTTGTTCTTTGGAGTTCAACCTCTCTCTTCTTCTGGAATTCCTTTCTTATTTTTTCCTCCTCTTCCATTTTAATATGGTGTAACCTGCATTCTTCTCTCCATACTAATTCTTCCTTTGCTTCTAATTCAATCTTAGCAACAATTTTAGCTAACTGATTTTCTAATTTTACAGCACCATCACTCCATTCTTTAGCCTTATAACTTTCCCCGATTTTTATAATTAAAATACCTGTTGGAATGTAAGTAGACGATCCATAAGGTTTTTCGGAAGGGATCCTTTTATTCTTTTCTCTTATTTCAAAATGAAATTCAACATCGTTTACTACGATACACGGTCCTCTTTTATTTATATCTCTTCTAAATGAATGACCTCTGTATTTTAGTAATTTTATAAATGCATCCATTATTCTTATAGCTCTACTATAATTATCTTGGACTACAAAAATGGAAACAGTATCAATTTTTTCATCCCTATAATAATGATCATTCTTACTTTTATCGTGAAATCTTATCGTATTTTGAATTAAAATGTCTGGATTACTTATTGTTTCAGGAACAATTAAAGGGGATTTAGCATCACTTAAAATTTCTTTCGTTCTTATACTAAGTGGAGATTGATCAATGTTAACGAGATTCCCAACTTCTCGTATAGTTAATATGATTTTATCTTCTCCATCAAAAAGTGGATTAAATTTTGGCTTTTCAATTTCTTTATTGAATTTCAATTTCATCCAATAGCCATTATCAGGCATAGGGATTTCAAATTGTTTGCAAAGTTTTTTTAAACCTTCATTTGAAAAAGCATATTGCAATGTCAGCTTACTAAGTGATGTTGACCATACCAAATCATATAATTCTTTCCTTGTAAATTCCTTTGTTTCCATAAACTTCCTTTTATATTAATTTCTATTAAATTTATAGAAAGTCTTTTAGATATTGAGCGGAAAAATTGAAAAATCTAATGAGTTTATTGATGATTTTTATTTAAATAAGTTTTCGTGAATTATGGTTTTCCGTAATGAGATGATACTTTTATTAATGTTATTTGTATCTAGAATATAGGCTTTTCAAGAAGTCTCGTTGAAAAAATAATTTTAATCTAAACACGTATCATGGAAAAAATTCAAGCAATTAAACCAGGGCCAAAACCTAAAACACCAGACGGAACACCAGATGAAAGAAGAAGAGTGACACCACCAAATCAGCCAAAACATCCTATTTTAAAGCCTCATATACATAAGCCCAAAGATTGAGAGTGTTAATCTAACTGTGATTCGAAGCGTTAGATAACCTACTTTAAGTCATCAAAAAATGTTAAAATAGGTATCAAATGTTCGATTGTGCTCCTTGATAGCCCCCACTGAAAGACAAACAATGCCATTGGATTCCAATGGCATTGTTTTTTTGTTAAGATACTTCACAAATCTGTTAGAATGTTTTTTTATTGTCTAAAAGTTAAATCTCAATTTATTAAAAATTCTCGATTGTAGTATGTTCTTTTTGTGTACTATTGTAAAAATCATGCTTAATTAAGTCTGCATTTCAATTTATATTTTAGCAAGTGGAAACTGTTAAGAGTTTTGAAGTAACTGATATTGAATTTGAAAGCATAGATTGATATAATCTTAAAGACCCAGTTAATATTCAATAACATACTTAATGGAACTAAACCAATTTAAAGAACTTATTAATAATTCGTCTGCTCTCATACCGAGCAAACTTGAAGAAGCGTACGTGTATTTAAATATTCCTAAAACTGGGGATTACTTATCTCGTGACATTTCTAACAATCTATATGAAAAAATTCGTAATGCTTTGTCGGTAGAAGAAACCGAGAACATTATTAAAACAAAAAAAATTCTTTCGCTTAAAGATGAACTTGTTTTTAGAAAAGTACTTTATGGAGAAAACCCAGATAAGTATTTGCAAGTTTTTAAAGTTATTCGAGACGCATCCGCGAAAGAATTAAAGTATTTCCCGACAACTTCCACAAATTGGACAGAAGCTATTCAATTCGCACAAGATTATTTAAAGTTTTCTCCCGACACCTTTAGCTTGTATAAGGACTTGAGGGACGAGTATCCGAAAGAATTTGATCGTGCAACGGCGGCAAAACGATTGGAACAGTATGGTTGTTCTGTTGAAGTTGAAAATTCAGAGATAATAATCAGCAATCTGAATCTAGTTTTTGAGGGCATGTCAAAAAAAATCGAAAATGTAGGTGGTTTAACTCTTGCTCGGATTATTTTTAGATATTTAGCTGAAAATCTTTACTCTACAATATTTGAAAGATATAGAGTTTCCAGGCATACTTCGACAATTGCATATCATCAGAAGCCTCAGATTCCTTTTGGATATTTGCTGAATTTATGCGCCAGTTTTCCTTTCGATAAACAGAAAACGATTTATTTTCAAAGACAAACAGACGAGATTTTTAATCTTGCTACAGATATTGCAATTGCAGTTTACTATTCTCAGCCTTACAGCCAATGGGAATACATTCTTGCCGATGGTGATAAAATAGTTAATATATTAACTGAAATTGCATTGTGGGACTCTATTTATTCAGTTCCACAAAGCAAACCTGCTTTGGCGTTAGAGATTGCTTTCGGTATTTTTGAACAGTTCCCTGATGAAAAATTTAGAATCGAATTTGGTCATACAAAGAGAGAGACAGAATTGGTATGTTATAAAATTGTAGAGCAAATCAAGGATATCAATGGACCTGTTGAAATTGATTTTAAAACACTTAGTAAGCGATTATACCGCCTAAAAAAAAATAAAATTGAACAAATACTTGATATATTTTCTCATACTCAATCCATAAACACCAATTACCACGAACCATCAGATTATCTTAAAATAGATTTTAATTTCAAACCGCTTATTAAAACTGGAAAGTTAAAATATTTGGTCATGGATAAGTCTTGGTGCGCACCTTCCTATTACGAAGCAATTGCGTCAAAAATCAGGGAAACAAATAAAAGGTTGGATCAACAGTTAGGTCATCCAATAGAAGATTTTCTACATCGTAAATTTAAGCAAAAAGGAATAGTGGCTTTAACTGGCGACTACACTTATCTAGGACAAGCAGGTGAATGTGACTTCCTTATCGAGTCAGATAAATCTATTATCTTAATCGAAGCGAAAAAGAAACCGTTAACCCGAAAGTCAAAATCTGGCAATGATATCGATATAATAGTCGATTTATCAAGTAGCGTTCTGGAAGCACAAAGACAAGCAGGTAGAACTGCTATTGTCCTGATGGAATCTGGGAGTATTGAGCTTAAACAGACCGATGGCAGTATCAAAGTTGTTTATTTAAACGGTCGGGAAATAGAAAGGATTGCCTTGACACAATTAGAATATGGTGGATTTCAGGACAGGATTACAATGGAAAATTTCTTAAAATCCTTGCTAACCCATACGATTACAACCACGTCAAATGAGCCACAAATTATAAAGAAATTTGATGACCTTGCGTCAAAGCAACAAGTTTGGATTGAGCAATATAATAAATTTAAAGATTTAGACCCAAATATTGAGCATTGGGCCTATCGCAATTGTTGGTTTTTCAGTCTTCCACAAATATTAGAGTTGATAAACTTATCTTCCTGTAATAAGTCATTCGAAAAAGCGCTAAAAGCGACCAAATACGTTTCGATGGGCACTATGGATTGGTATTCAGAATATGAATACACTATAAAAATGAACCAGAATTAATTCTGAAACAGATACCTTATATTAGTCTATAATAGTTATGAGTGAATATTTTAAAAAAAATGATTTCGTAGAGATATACAAACATGAAACATTTAAAGTCAGGTTTTTATACTTAAGTTCTCTTTAAAATGGCTCGAAAATTGTTCCATAAGTATCACATAGAGAAAGACAATAGCATCGGAAAACAATTACGTATTCGTTTCTATATTTGTATTATTTTAAGGTTTCGAAAAAATTTAAAACAGGTATCAAGTGTTCGATTCCAATCCCTGACAGCCCACAAAAAACTCCATTAGAAATAATGGAGTTTTTTTATGTCTTGACTTTTTTAAAACCTCTGAGCTATAAATGGCAGATAACAGGATTATGTTATGCGTCTTTTTTCTTTAGAATTCGTCCCCTTGGCTCATCACCCTCATAAAGCGCAATTTCAGAATGTAGAAACTGTGCGGCAGCTGCAGAGTCATTAACTTTTGTAGCACTGCGTTCTAACATTTCTGATTCAAACTCCGTTAATACGCTTTCCCTTATTCCAACTTTTCTCCATTGAGATAAAGGCCTGCATCCTCTTGAGATCACGCGAGCCAATGATAGTGCATCTAGAAGCGCTTGATTTGCACCTTGTCCTTTGAATGGACTCATAGGGTGAGCTGCATCTCCAATCAGAGTTACTTTCTGTGTTTTTGACAATAATCCTGGTTCGAGTAATTCCCGGTCATACACAGGATAGCCAGAAATCTGTGCTTCTAGTGTCGCTTCTAAAATTTGAGGAATAGGATTGTGCCACTGAGTTCTACGACACGCTTCTTCCTTGAGTGCTTGAGGTCCTTGAGCACTTAACGCCTTAGCATCTTCTTCTGGCATTGGGAAACTCAATTGCCACATTACGGAGTCTGAAGCATAAGGCATCATATAGATTCGCTCATTACCATTGGCAGTTTGAAATACTGTTGCCGAATCCAGTAATGGACTATTAAGACCTTTGAGTGCTTTCAAAGGACAGATGCCTAATATCACAATACAACCCAGATAACGTAAAGGGCTAATACTATCACCAATGAGTAATCTTCGTACCGAACTTCGAATTCCATCGGCTCCAACTACGAGATCCGCCTTGGCAGTCTTGATTTTCCCATCCACGTGAAAGCTTAGATCAACACCTTTGCCCTCACATTCCTTAAAATCTATTAACTGATGTCCCCACTGTACCGAATCCTGTCCGCCAAGTTGTTGCAGTAACGCTAATCGCAAAGATTGTCTTGCGATATGCACATTGGTACGTTTTTGAAAAGTTTTAGCATCCGATTGGATCCACTTTCTGATTCCCCACTCACCAATAACTTTTCCTTCTGTAGTATGAACCACATGTCTTGTGGAAATCACACCTTCCTCTAATGAAAAAACACCCAGTCCTTCAATTGCTTTACTTGCTTGCTGCAAAGTAAGTCCATATCCCTGAGACCTGGCTTCAAAATTATCATCGCGCTCATAAAGGGTAAAAGGAATTCCGCGGTGCAAACAAGCGACAGCAAGAGCTACGCCTCCAATACCTCCTCCAATAATGGCAAGGTGTGGATAGTTTTCTTGATCTGCCATAGGAGAATTGACTGCTGGAATCAAACCTGATCCGGAACATTTTGGGCAGGAGTGAAGGTGCCCTTTAGGAAGGGCAGGAATACTTCCCTCGCCATTCGTCTTTTCAAACTGGTCTAGTGCTATCTGATATTGGAGTCGCGCTTTCTTAGTTAGTCCTCGACTTTTCTTGCCTCTTCCTTGACATTCTGGGCACATAGTCCAGCTTATTTCTTTATTTCCCGCTTTTTTCACTTCATTATTCATTTAACTAATGCTGGTCCCAATTATTAACTTCTATATAATTTAACGGCAGAAATTTACATTTTTCAACGTTTTGTCATTTGTGGCAGTTGCGTAATTTTAAGTCAAAAGATTTACAACACAAAACTACTTTTTCAAATTGAAATAGAAGGATTTCACAGTGCTGTTTTATTGAATTTTTTTTAATTATGTAAAAAATAGTTTGCAAATAGATTCGTAACAACTTCATTAGGAATAATGGAGTTTTTATTTCTTAGAATTTAGCAGGTATAAAGCAGAAAAAAATCATCATTAAAAATTAAAGGTTTTTTAAATAGATTTGAATGCGTTTTTACTTATCCTAAATTAGGAATATATAAACCTAAAGATGTATATCATCAAAAGGACAATTTTATTCGAACTATTACTGGGTTAGTATTATCGGCGAGCGCTCAAAAGAGAGTAAAAACCACTGAATTTAACCGAAAATGGCATGAAAATTAATCCAATGTCAATGCACCGAGAATTTCTTCAGACATGAAAGGGCCACCCGGATATTTTGCCGTATAATCCAGATTCATCCAGATTTGACCGCGCTCATCAACGTGATAATGAAGTTTATTTTTATTGCTTTCATTAACAAATAATACATTTTTAATTAGAAAATTGACTTTTTCTAAATCAGTCAGAGAGCCTATCAGTATTTCTGGGTAAATATGTCCAGTAGTATGGATTAATCGGGGAGTTCCACCGATAGATTTGATACTGGCAGCCATAAGTATCGAATGATCATCACAATCTCCAGAAAAATAAAGCAGTGATTCCGTAGCCGTAGCAATATAATCTCTTGCTTTTGGGTCGCTTACATAATTCCATCGGCTATTTATTTCTTTGAAAACGGCGAAGCATTGAATGATGGTTCTGTAATCAGAATACCCTTTTACATCTTTAAAATGCTTAGATGTAGCCATAACTGCAAAATTCCTGATTTTAGGATTTTGATATTCGATGGCATTGATAATTTTTGATTTATTGGGAAACGGAAGTAACTTGGCAATAATAATATCCTGTGGATATGGATTGTCAGACATCGTGTACATGATTGAATTATAATCTTCAAAAACACTGTTAAATCCATAGTTTCCAATTGTAGAGCCGTACACTAAA
The DNA here is from genome assembly GCF_048286755.1 of Flavobacterium labens. Lineage (NCBI taxonomy): Bacteria > Pseudomonadati > Bacteroidota > Flavobacteriia > Flavobacteriales > Flavobacteriaceae > Flavobacterium > Flavobacterium labens. The sequence continues at coordinate 20,614 of NZ_JBLVPL010000005.1, forward strand.
ACCAATAAATATAGAATAATACAAAAGAGGATAATCGTTCGTAAGAATCGAAGTATGATTTGAATTATCACAATCATCACCAAAAACAGCACTACTCTGTCAATATTCAAAAACCAGTTCGGGTTAATTAAATTTTGATGAACAATGATAAATAATGGAATAGCAATTAATATGTTTAGGATAAAAATAATAACGTCATCCCAAGGTTTTTTGACCTGGAATCGCTGTTTAATACCCTGAAAATTAATTTCTTTTATTTTTATCATAGTAAAAATAAAAACAGAAATCTAGACTGTTTTTACAATATCCTCAAAAGTACCTTTTTTATCGATAATTTTAAGTTGAAAAAGTTGATTTTGAACTTTGTTTAACATTTCAGTTGATAATGGCTTTTGTGACCATTGTGTTAACGATAACCATTCTTGAATATCTTCTATTTTTTGATGGTACTTTAAAGCCAAGGTTTTATCGATACTTGGAATGTCTTTAAAATCTTCTGTAGTTTGATTAATGATTGCAAGAATTTTTGAAATAAGCACTAGATTATTTTCTAAAACTTCTTCACGAACCGCAATTACAAAACAAGGCCAAGGTGTTGGGCAATCCCCAATTCGTCGGAAAATTCCTTTATCGACTAATGGTTTGGTCATGAAACGTTCCCACATAAAATAATCAGCAGTTCCGTTTGTTAAAGCTTCAACAGCACCATCGATAGTATTTACAATTTCGAACTGAAGATTATCAGTTTTCCATCCTTGATTGTCAGCATTGACATACGCCATTAATTGAGAACCAGAACCCAATCTGGAAATGGCAACTATTTTATTTTCTAAATCAGCCAATGTCTTATAATTGGAGTTTGCCGCTACATGAATTCCCCAAATCAATGGGCTTTCCACATACACTTGAAGTATTTTGCTCGGGTTTCCGGCAACGATATCTTTTACAATTCCTTCGGTGAGGATTACAGCAATATCCGTTTCGCCCTCACGAAGCATTTGGCACATTTTTCCGGTTCCTTCAGGAACATCGGTCCATTGTAAATCGATATTTTCTTTTTCGAAATCTCCGTTTTCTATGGCTAAATGCCAAGGAAGATTAAAATGTTCCGGAACTCCAGCTATTTTTATTGTTTTCATTATAAGTTAGGATTTTTTAATTCGTACCAATTCCAAGAAACGCCGTCTTCAAGATATTTTTCGGTCATTTTTAGTCCAATTTTTTGTAATATTCTGTTTGAAGCGATATTATCCGTATGTGCTGCGGCTTCCATAATTTCTACTTTCATTACATTAAAACCATAATCTAGCCATGCAAAACTAGCTTCACTGGCGTATCCTTTTCCCCAGAATTTTTCGTTTAATCGATAACCAATATCATAGAAATGAATTTTGTTATTGACCATTTCAGTGTTGTATTTTAATCCGGCCCAACCAATTAATTCTTCGGTTTCTTTCAAAATAACAACAAATCGTCCAATATTATTTTGAACATACTGTGTTCTGACAGATTCGATATATGAATGTACTTCGCTGATATCCGTTAATGGTTTGTTCCAAAGATATTGATGTACCTTAGGATTGCTGTCCATTTCAAATAAAGCCTCGGCATCTGAAACGAGCATTTCTCGTAAAATCAAGCAGTCGGTTTCTAAAATAAGATTCATGTTTTTATTGAAAATTTGATGTTGAATGATTTAGCCCTGATAGCAGTGAAAATCCTTTTTCTTTTTTCTTTAAAAACGAAAAGATTAAAACGTATAGCAGGAAATAGCTCCTAAAATTACACATTAATATCTTTAAAATTATTTAATCTCGCATACCGAATCATATTGGTGAATGCCTCCTGATCCAGTTTTGGTATTTCAAGTATGGAATTCAACAAAGTGGTATCGTATTCATTCGCAGCTGTTGTCAAATAAGGGCTTAAGTGTTTTCCAATACTTTCATAATACAATTTTTCGATTGTGTTTTTATATTTAAAGTCTAACGAATTTTGTGTTAAAGTAAAATTGGTATAACCAACTTCCTTCATAATCAATCGCAATCCATTTACCATATTGAAACTTTTATTATGAACAATATTAAGCTGTTCTATATCGTCTCTTTCAAGAGTATTTACAATCACTTTTGCGACATAATCGACAGGAATAATGTTCAAAACGGTGTCTTCATTGACGATAAAACGCACATTTTCTTGATCTCCTTTTCGCTGGGAAGTGAAGTGAAAGAATTTTGCCAAAAGATAAAAAACCATATATTTCGATATAAAATACGGATTTTCTGTTCCTAACATTTTGCCTCCAATCACACTTGGACGCAGAATTTGAAAGGGCAAGCCTATTTTTTTACATTCTTGTGCTATAAAATTTTCCGAGTGGAATTTTGCATTTTCATACGCATTGCGATGCTCTGGTTTGAATCCTAAACTATGAAAATTATTGTCAATCAATCCATTTCGGTTTCCAGATGAAAAAGCAGTTCCTATGTAAATAAACTTTTTTATGAAAGGATGAAATATATTGAAAAGGGATTTTGTAATTTTGGTGTTTTCGTCAAAAATCTTTTCGCGTTGTTCTTCATCGGTAGATAAATTCACGAATCCCGCCGAATGAATAAAATAAGCATCTTTTATTTGACTTGAAAAAGTATCCTGAATTTCAGCCAAATCAGTATCAATGATTTCAATGTATTCGTGCAGTTTTACGATTCCGTTGTCTTTTATGATTTTAGGAGTATAACTGCTGGATAAAAGTTCGTTTATGCGATCTAAAGCAGATTTTTTTCCTTGATTTCGGGCAATTATAAAAAGTTTGCCCTCCATTTTAGTGTTAATAAAAAGTTCCAGAATTTCATACATAATATGAGATCCCAAAACTCCTGTTGCACCTGTAAGTATTATTTTCATTATCGTTTTGTTCTAAAAACAAATGTAGTTTTAAAAAAATTAAAAGAACTTTTTTAAAACTACAAATGGGTACGGTTTTGAAAATTAATTTCTCTATCCTAAAGCAATTTTTTCTAATGTATACGCAATCAATTCATCAACTGCTTTGTATGGATCATCACTGAATGTTCCCGAAGCACGGTTGGCAATAATAGCGTTTAATGACAATGCTTGATGTCCTAAAAGCGCCGAAAGCCCATAAATTGCTGCTGTTTCCATTTCTAAATTTGTGATTTGGTTGTCACCAAATTTAAAATTATCCATTTTAGCATTCAACGCTTCATCTTGAATATTCAAACGCAACACTCGACCTTGCGGACCGTAAAAACCACCTGCAGTTGCCGTAATTCCTTTGTGCATTTTGTCGCTTTCAATTATTTTTTCCAGTTTTTCGGAACAAGCAATTACGTATGGTTTTCCTTTTCTTAAATCCCAATTGGTGTGTTTCACAAAAGCATCTTCCATTTCCAGATTTGAAACTTCGTCAATCAAATAGGAGCGGAGCATGTTGTCCAATCCTAATCCAAATTTAGACATCACAAAACTATCCACAGGAATATCTGCTTGTAAAGAGCCCGAAGTTCCTATACGGATGATGTTCAATGAAGTCAGTTTTTCTTTTGTTTGACGGGTTACTAAATCAATGTTTACTAAAGCATCCAATTCGTTGATGACGATATCAATATTGTCAGGACCAATTCCTGTGGACATTACTGTAATTCGCTTTCCTTTGAAAATCCCGGTTTGGGTTTTGAATTCTCTTTTTTGTGTCGAAAATTCAATGCTGTCAAAAAACTGTGTGATTTTTTCCACGCGATTTTGATCTCCTACAAAGATGATATCGTGTGCAATATGTTCGGGTTTTAAATTTAAATGGTATACGCTACCGTCTGGATTTAATATTAATTCTGATGATTGTATCATTATTTTTTTGTTTAATGTTTAAGGTTTCAAGTTGCTCAACTGAATGCTAATAGCTAAACTCTGAACACTTTTTCTAACCTCCAACTCGTTTTGCTTTAAATCCTTTTTCTTTTAAAATAATCATTATTTTATCGCGGTAATCACCTTGAATAATGATAGAATCGTCTTTAAAAGTGCCACCAACACTTAATTTGGTTTTGATTTCCTTGGCAAGAATTTTAAAATCCTCGTCGCTTCCTTCGTAACCCTCAATTATAGTGGTTGCTTTTCCTTTTCGCTTTTCGAATTTACAAATCATTGGTTCTTTTTGAACGTATAATTCGTGTGCTACTTCTTCAACCGGCTCTTCTGGCGATGGTTCGTGATTTGGAAAAAGGTTTTTTAATTGGTCTTGTAAGTCCATAACTTTATATATTTTGAAGGCTGATAATGCTGAGTTAAATTGGTAAAAAACAAAAGACATTAAGCATAAACTTAATGTCTTTTAGTATTTGACTAAATTTAAGTTTATTTTTTAATAAGCCCTAAATCTACTAAACGCTCGTATAAATAAGCTCCCGCAGTAATATCTTCGAATTTTTTTGGATGTTCTGCATCAATACAGTTTTCCAAACAATCCAATTTCATATCACTCACCGGATGCATAAAAAACGGAATAGAATAACGTGAAGTTCCCCATAGTTCTCTTGGTGGGTTTACCACTTGGTGAATCGTAGATTTCAATTTGTTATTAGTATGACGCGATAACATATCACCCACATTAATAACTAATTCATCCGGTTCAGCAATGGCATCAATCCACTCTCCGTTGTGATTTTGCACTTGCAACCCTTTTCCTTGCGCACCCATCAACAAAGTAATCAAATTGATATCACCGTGAGCAGCAGCACGAATTGCATTTGCTGGTTCAGATGTGATTGGTGGGTAATGAATAGGTCTTAAAATTGAATTTCCGTCTTTCGCATATTGGTCAAAATAAAACTCATCCAAACCAAGGTGTAAAGCCAAAGCTCTCAAAACATAAACTCCTGTTTTTTCCAACATTTGGTACGCTTCTTTACCTACAACATTAAAACGGGGAAGTTCTTTAACTTCTACATTTTCTGGGTACTCCGAAGCGTATTTTGAATCTTCAGACACATATTGTCCAAAGTGCCAAAATTCCTTTAAATCACCTTCTTTTCTGCCTTTGGCATGCTCTGTTCCAAAAGAAACATAGCCTCTTTGCCCGCCAATTCCAGGGATTTCATAACTGTGTTTTGTTTCTAAAGGTAAAGCGAAAAAATTTCTGATTTCACCATACAATTCATCAACTAACTGGTCGTTTAAAAAATGCCCTTTGAGTGCTACGAAGCCAATATCTTCAAATGCACTTCCGATTTCATTTACAAATTTTTGTTTACGTTTCGGGTCGTCCGAAAGGAAATCACGCAAGTCAACACTAGGAATGTTTTGCATACTTTTAAATATTTTTTAATAACATGAAGGTTAAAAACCTTGCAGATACAAATGTAAAGAATAATTTTATATCTGAATTTTAAAACTTATAAACAATATAAAAAAATATAACAAAATAACACTAAACTGTTATATTTTTTTATCTTTGAACCATACAATAAAACCAAAAAAATGATCTTCGACAGAAAAAATCTTACTGACAATCAATTATTAGATTTATATAAACGAATACTAAAACCGCGACTTATAGAGGAAAAAATGTTAATCCTTATTCGTCAAGGTAAAGTCTCTAAATGGTTCTCTGGAATTGGTCAAGAGGCTATTTCTGTTGGTGTAACAGCAGTTTTAGATTCGGATGAGTACATTTTGCCAATGCACAGAAATCTTGGTGTTTTCACTGGAAGAGACATTCCGTTGTACCGCCTTTTTTCGCAATGGCAAGGTAAAGCTAATGGTTTTACTAAAGGTCGTGATCGCAGTTTTCACTTTGGAACACAACAATACAAAATTATAGGTATGATTTCGCATTTAGGTCCGCAATTGGGTGTGGCTGACGGAATCGCATTAGCCAATAAACTCAAGAAAAACGGAAAAGTTACGGCAGTTTTTACTGGTGAAGGAGCAACAAGTGAAGGCGATTTTCATGAAGCATTAAATATTGCTTCGGTTTGGGAATTACCGGTGATGTTTGTCATCGAAAATAATGGTTATGGATTGTCAACTCCTACAAACGAGCAATACCGTTGTGAAAACCTTGCCGATAAAGGGATTGGTTACGGAATAGAGAGTCATATTATAGACGGGAATAATATTCTGGAAGTATTTAATTTATTATCCGAATTGAAAGCTTCGATGAAAGAAAAGCCACGTCCTGTTTTATTGGAATTTAAAACTTTCAGAATGCGCGGGCATGAAGAGGCGAGTGGTACTAAATACGTTCCGCAGGAATTAATGGACATGTGGGCGATTAAAGATCCAGTAGAAAATTATAAAAAATATTTGATAGATAACGGAGTTCTGACCTCCGATTTTGATGCGGCTTTACATGCTGAAATAAAGAAGGATATTGATGAAAGTCTGGCTATTGCCAATGCGGAACCGGAAATTGAAGCTACTTTAAGTGAAGAGCTAAATGACGTTTACAAACCGTATGTATTTGAAAATGTTAAACCTTCAGAAGAAAAAGAAAATATTCGTTTTATAGATGCGATTTCTACCAGTTTGAGACAATCAATGGAACGCCATGAAAACTCCGTAATCATGGGCCAGGATATTGCTGAATATGGTGGTGCTTTCAAAATTACTGATGGATTTGTAGCGCAGTTTGGTAAAGAACGTGTCATCAATACGCCAATTTGTGAAAGTGCAGTGGTTTCGGCAGGAATGGGATTGTCGATTAATGGATACAAAGCGATTGTGGAAATGCAGTTTGCTGATTTTGTTTCAACAGGATTTAATCCAATTGTCAATTTATTAGCCAAATCACATTACCGATGGTTAGAAAAAGCAGATGTTTTAGTCCGAATGCCTTGTGGTGGAGGAACCCAAGCGGGACCTTTTCATTCGCAAACTAATGAAGCTTGGTTTACCAAAACACCAGGTTTAAAAGTGGTTTACCCAGCATTTCCTTTTGATGCGAAAGGTTTGTTGAATACTTCCATAAACGACCCGAATCCTGTATTGTTTTTTGAACACAAGCAATTGTACAGAAGCGTTTACCAAGATGTTCCAAAAGAATATTATACGATTCCATTAGGAAAAGCGGCTTTGTTGAAAGAAGGAAATGATGTTACAATTATTTCGTTTGGAGCAGCGGTACATTGGGCTTTAGAAACTTTAGCCAAAAATCCAGAAATTTCGGCTGATTTATTGGATTTAAGGACCTTACAACCTTTGGATACCGAAGCTATTTTCGCATCGGTAAAGAAAACAGGAAGAGTAATTATTTATCAGGAAGACAGTATGTTTGGTGGAATTGCCAGCGATATTTCGGCAATGATAATGGAAAACTGTTTCAAATATCTTGATGCTCCTGTAAAACGAGTAGCAAGTTTAGATTGTCCAATTCCTTTTACAAAAGCATTGGAAGATCAATATTTGCCAAAAGGTAGATTTGAAAATGAGCTGAAAGAACTTTTGGCATATTAATTTATAAGTTAATAATTGGGTTATTTTTAGGGTTTCAATTCTAAAAATAACCTAATATCCAATAGATAATAATAAAAATTAGAATTGTGCCAAAACAGCCTCCTCCTAATTTTTTTGCGCCGTAACCTGCTAATATTGTCTTGAAAAATCCATTCATAACTTTAAGAGTTTAAGTATTCTTTAAAAGTAATGAATATTTTATTAACGCAGTATTTTAGTTTAGTTTAAAAAGTGTTTTTTAAAAAATTAAAGTCTTATCGATTAATCAATTTAGCTTTTTCCTTAATAATAGTACTGATTTTTCGGTTTTCAATTTTGCTTTCGAGCCAAGAAATAATATCGAGATAAAGAAAAGCTCTTTTTTCATAGGTGTTTTTTTCCAATTCTATAAAGCGCGCTCTCATTTTTACAAATTCCTTTTTGATATCTGTTGGATAAATGGAGTTTAGATTCTTCAAAAACTTAATGATTTCTTTTTGCACTTCATGTAAATCATTCATTTTGATTAGGAATTTATAGGTGTTCTTCAACTGATTTTCCAGATAATAATCTTTCCCTAATTCATAATGCGCAATCAAACAGAGTATTCGGGCAAAACACATCAAATCTTCTCGCATGGAAAGATTTTTGTTGTTTATGATTTTCTCTAAATAAAAGATACACTCCGCATATTTTTCGTTCCCAAAATAAATTGACGCAAATTTATAATAGAACAACATTTCGTGATGTTCATCAAGATGGTCCGTGTGAATTTTTAATTTATTTAATACTTCAGGAATTAAGTATTCGCTTTCGGCAAAAGTACCTTCCAGAATATGGTAATTTAATTTATTATTATAGACATATAAAAATGATAAAGACGCAATGTTATCATTTACCGGGAAATGGGAATCTTTGATAGTATCTTCCAGCAGTTCTAAATACTTTTTAAATTTAGATTTGTACTTCAACATGTATAAAGATTCTAATAAATAATGGTTTCCTTTTAGGAAAAACACAGGATTTAAATGAATCATACTTGGATTATCATAAAACAGGGCCACCCATTTTAAAGAATATTTATAGCAGGAAAGAAAATCCTGTACCAGAAAACTTCTCCAAAGATTGGCGTTATAAAACCAGTATTTTTCCCTAAATCCGAATTTTTTCTCATCAAATTTTGAAATATGCTTATGGAAATAATCGTCTATATATTTGTATTCTTCGTCACTTTTCACATAACCAGTTTTAAGCATTATACCATACAATTGCAGGGATAAGTTAGATAATTTACTGGAAATGGTATTGCGATAATTTAATTCTTTAGCTTGAACGACTAATTCATCAGCGCGTCCTTGAATACTTCGTGTTATGTATTGTGATTCAATAAGTTTTTCAAATTCTACAATTTCATAAGCCATCAGTTTTTCGTCATTCTCTAAAGCTAAAATTTTTGTTTTATCCAAAATTTTTAAACTCTGCTTGTATAACCCTTTATTGTACAATATGGCAGCAAAATCAATTTGTTCTCTTAGTTGATACCGAATGTTCTGGCTGGGAATATTCAATCGGATGCTCACTAAAATTTGTTTGTACAGGTATGATTTTAGATTCGATAATTGTACTTTTTTAATGATACCACTTTTCAGAATTAGTTTCTCATCATAGACTTCTGATTTGTCTAAAATATTGAATAATTCGATGAATTTTGTATTCGAACTTGTTTCTAATCGGCTTGCAAAAATCTTGAATTGTCTTTTTTCAGATTTTGAAAGTGATTTTATTAATACAAATAAGAAATCTTTTTGATGGTTAGCCATTGTAAAATATAGTAATGTAATTTACTGTTAATCAATAAGTTATAAACTTATTATTTGCTTTATAAGCAGTATATTTCATTAAATTGAGTTTTATAATAAAGTAATGAAAGATATTTTTGTTATCAAGATGTGAAATTACATTAAATAAATGAAAATGAATAGAGAGAAAGTTCAAATTTTTGATACCACTTTAAGAGATGGCGAACAGGTCCCAGGATGTAAATTAGATACCAATCAAAAACTAGTTATTGCAAATCGACTGGACGAAATGGGTGTTGACATCATAGAAGCTGGTTTTCCTGTTTCTAGTCCAGGTGATTTTTTATCTGTTTCAGAAATAAGTAAAGTTGTTAAAAATGCAGTTGTCTGCGGATTAACAAGAGCAGTGAAAAATGATATTGATGTTGCTGCGAAAGCTTTAAAATATGCAAAAAGACCTCGTATACATACTGGAATTGGAACTTCTGATTCGCACATAATACACAAACTAAACACAACCAGAGAAGATATTATTGCCAGAGCAAAATTTGCCGTTTCACATGCTAAAACTTATGTTGAAGATGTAGAGTTTTATGCTGAAGATGCTGGTAGAACAGACAATGAATTTTTGGCTCGAGTTTGTGAAGAAGTAATAAAATCAGGTGCTACCGTACTTAATATTCCAGATACCACAGGATATTGCTTACCAGAAGAATATGGTGCAAAAATTAAGTATTTAAAAGAAAACGTCAAAGGGATTGAAAACGTAATCTTGTCTTGTCATTGTCATAATGATTTAGGAATGGCTACAGCTAATTCAATTGCAGGGGCAGTAAATGGAGCTAGACAAATAGAATGTACGATTAATGGAATAGGCGAAAGAGCCGGAAATACTGCTCTTGAAGAAGTAGTGATGATTTTCAAACAACATCCTTATTTGAATTTAGATACAAATATCAATACTCGTCAACTGAATGAAATGAGCCGATTGGTTTCTGAAAGTATGGGAATGATGGTTCAACCAAATAAAGCGATTGTTGGTGCTAATGCTTTTGCACACAGCTCTGGAATTCATCAGGATGGTGTGATAAAAAACAGAGCAACTTATGAAATCATGGACCCTTTAGAAGTAGGTGTAAATGAATCTTCAATAGTTTTAACTGCCAGAAGTGGTAGAGCAGCATTGGCCTACAGAGCAAAAAAAGTAGGTTATGAACTTACAAAAGTGCAATTAGATGTTGTTTATGTTGAATTTTTAAAGTTTGCCGACATTAAAAAAGAAGTACTTGATGATGATATTCATCAAATAATTGAAGCTTGTAAAATGAATAAGGAATTACTCCTTAACTAAAATATTTTGATTTCTAATAAAATCTAAATCCTACGATTATGAACTTAAAAATAGCAGTACTTTCAGGAGACGGAATAGGTCCAGAGGTAATCTTACAAGCAAAAAAAGCATTGTATGCAATTGGTGTAGTTTTCGATCATGAGTTTGTTTTTGAAGATGCCCTTATTGGTGCTGTTGCTATTGAAAAAACAGGAAATCCTTTGCCGGAACAAACATTGAACCTTTGTTTGAATACAGATGCTATATTGTTTGGAGCTGTTGATGATTCAAAATATGATACCCAATCAGATTCAAAATCACTACCTATACAAGGGTTACTAAAATTGAGACAAGCACTAGGATTGTATGCTAATATAAGACCTATCAAACCATATAATGACCTATTAGATTTATCTCCTTTAAAAAGAAAAATAATTGAAGGCGCTGATTTTATAATTTTCAGAGAAATTTCTGGAGGATCTTATTTCAGTGAAAAAAAGATCAACGAACAAGGAACTTTAGCATCTGATTTATGTGAATATTCAGAAGAAGAAATTATTCGTATCAGTCATTTGGCTTTCAGAACGGCTCAGAAAAGAAAAAAGAAATTGACTTTGGTTGACAAAGCCAGTATTCTGGAAACGTCAAGATTGTGGAGAAAAGTAGTAACAGAAATTGCTGAGGGATATCCTGATGTAACTCTAGAATTTCTTTTGGTGGATAATGCTGCAATGCAAATCATCATTAATCCAAAGCAATTTGATGTCATTTTGACCGAAAACTTATTTGGTGATATTTTATCGGATGAAGCAAGTGTAATTACAGGTTCAATTGGATTATTGCCATCCGCATCTTTAGGAAATTCAAATGCACTTTTTGAACCTATTCATGGATCTTATCCAGAAGCTAAAAGAAAAAATATTGCTAATCCTATTGCTTCAATAGTATCAGCAGCAATGCTTTTGGAACATTTTGGTCTACATATTGAATCGCAAAAAGTATACGAAGCGGTTCATAAAGCAATCGAATTAAATGTCGTCACTGCCGACTTGAATCCATATTCAAAATTTGGCACTAATGAAGTGGGAGATTTTGTTTCGAATTATATTCTAAGTAAAGACGACTTATATTTTAAAAGTGACAATGTCTACATAGGCCAATCGACCATAGTTTAAAAAATAAATAATTGATGGTACCTATAATTTTTCAGAAAAACATATTACCTACAAACTAACATAATAATGGAATTAAATAAATACAGCAAAATAATCACGCAAGATGAAACACAACCAGCTTCTCAGGCCATGTTGTACGGAATTGGATTAACTGAAGAAGATCTTAAAAAAGCGCAAATAGGAATTGTGAGTATGGGTTATGATGGAAACCCTTGCAATATGCACCTAAATGATTTGGCTAAAGATATTAAGACTGGCGTCTGGGCAGTAGATTTAGTTGGTTTGATTTTCAATACTATTGGTGTCAGTGATGGTATTTCAAATGGTAATGATGGAATGCGTTTTTCTTTGGTTTCTCGTGATGTAATTGCAGATTCTATTGAAACAGTTATGGGAGCTCAGTGGTATGATGGAATGATTGCTGTTCCAGGTTGTGATAAAAATATGCCAGGAGCGCTAATGGCTATGGGTAGAGTCAATCGCCCTTCTATTATGGTTTATGGAGGTTCAATTCACCCAGGAAAATGGAAAGGTGAAGATTTGAATATTGTTTCTGCTTTTGAAGCATTAGGAAAAAAATTCAATAACACTATTACACCTGAAGATTTTAAAGGTGTGATTCAAAATGCTTGTCCAGGTGCAGGTGCTTGTGGTGGAATGTATACTGCTAATACCATGTCATCTGCGATTGAAGCTTTAGGAATGAGTTTGCCTTATAGTTCTTCTAATCCTGCTTTGAGTCCAGAAAAGAAACAAGAATGTGCTGATGCTGGTAAAGCCATCAGAATATTATTAGAAAAAGATATTAAGCCTAGAGACATTATGACTCGTAAAGCATTCGAAAATGCGATTACAATTGTGGCAGTCTTAGGAGGTTCTACTAATGCGGTTATGCACTTAATTGCAATGGCACATTCAGTAGGTGTTGATCTTACCTTAAAAGATTTCCAAGATATTAGTGATAAAACTCCATTACTTGCTGACTTGAAACCAAGCGGTAAATATTTAATGGAAGACTTACATAATGTAGGTGGTGTTCCGGGAGTAATGAAATATTTATTGAAAGAAGGTTTCTTACATGGAGATTGTTTAACGGTAACCGGAAAAACAATTGCTGAAAACTTAGCTTCTGTTCCTGATTTGAATGATGGACAACAAGTGATTCATGAAATCCAAAAAGCATTAAAAGCTACTGGAAATATTCAAATTTTATACGGAAACATAGCTTCAGAAGGTTGTGTGGCTAAAATTAGTGGTAAAGAAGGTGAGTTTTTTGAAGGTACAGCAGTAGTTTTTGAAAACGAGCATGATGTTATTAAAGGAATTAGAGGAGGCGAAGTAAAACCAGGAAATGTGGTTGTTATTAGATATTGTGGTCCAAAAGGAGGTCCGGGAATGCCTGAAATGCTTAAACCAACATCCGCAATTATGGGAGCTGGCTTAGGAAGTACTGTTGCTTTAATTACTGACGGACGTTTTTCTGGAGGTTCGCACGGTTTCGTAGTAGGCCACGTTACACCAGAAGCCTACGAAGGCGGAGGAATTGCTTTAATAGAAAACGGAGATGTGATTTCAATTGATGCTGTACAAAATACTATCAATATGAAAATATCTGATGAAGAATTCGCAAAACGTAAAGCCAGTTGGAAAAAACCAGAATCACCAATTAAGCAAGGAGTATTACTTAAATATATGCGTTCGGTCTCAAGTGCCTCTGAAGGATGTGTAACCGATAAATAATTTTCAAAAAAGAAGAGATAGAAATAAGATATTTTAAATAGATGTTTCTAATTCTAAAAAATAATAAACGTACCCATGGGAACAAATAAAATATCCGGCGCCGAAGCCGTTATTAGATGCTTATTAGAAGAAGGAGTAGATTTGGTTTATGGCTATCCAGGTGGAGCTATAATGCCAGTTTACGACGAATTATATAAATTTCAAGATCAATTACAGCATGTTTTAGTGCGTCATGAACAAGGGGCAACGCATGCTGCACAAGGTTTTGCAAGAGCAACAGGAAAAGTGGGAGTGGCGATTGCAACTTCGGGGCCGGGAGCCACAAATTTAGTCACAGGAATCGCTGATGCGCAAATCGATTCGACTCCTATGGTTTGTATTACAGGACAAGTAGGAAAGCATTTACTAGGGTCTGATGCTTTTCAAGAAACAGATATTATTGGAATTTCGACTCCGGTAACCAAATGGAATTATCAAATTACCGAAGCTTCAGAAATTCCTGAAATCATGGCAAAAGCATTTTATATTGCCAAATCAGGTCGTCCAGGTCCTGTTTTAATTGATATTACAAAAAATGCTCAATTTGATGAAATAGAGTTCAGCTATAAAAAATGTACCAGTATTAGAAGTTACAATCCGAAACCAGTTTTAAATATTGACAAGGTTAAGGAAGCAGCTGAAATAATTAATACTGCTAAAAAGCCATTTATCATATTTGGTCAAGGAGTAATTCTTAGTGAAGCGGAAGCTGAGTTAAAAGCTTTGGTTGAAAAATCAGGAATTCCGGCAGCTTGGACTATTTTAGGACTTTCGGCAATGCCAACAGATCATCCATTAAATGTTGGAATGGTGGGAATGCACGGAAATTATGGACCTAATGTTTTGACTAATGAATGTGATGTTTTAATTGCCCTTGGAATGCGTTTTGACGATCGTGTTACAGGAAATTTAGACACTTACGCCAAACAAGCCAAAGTAATTCATCTTGAAATTGATCCTGCAGAAGTAGATAAGAATGTAAAAACTACTGTAGCCGTTTTGGCCGACTTAAAAGAGTCTTTAACAGCTTTACTTCCTTTAATTGAAAGTAACTCTCATGAAGCTTGGCACAATGAATTCAAAGAGAAATATGAAATAGAATTAGAAGCGGTAATCAATGACGAGTTAAAACCAAAGAGAGAAGGAATTTCTATGGGAGAAACGATTGAAATGATTAACAAACATTCTAAAGGAGATGCCATTATGGTTTCGGATGTAGGACAACACCAAATGTTTGCTTGTCGTTATGCCAAATTCAATTCGACAAAAAGTAATGTAACATCAGGTGGTTTAGGAACTATGGGATTTGCTTTACCGGCTGCAATTGGAGCCAAAATGGGAATGCCAAATCGTGAAGTCGTAGCCATAATTGGTGATGGAGGTTTTCAAATGACTATTCAGGAATTAGGAACTATTTTTCAGACAAAAGTTCCTGTGAAAATTGTGGTCTTGAACAATGAATTTTTAGGAATGGTACGTCAGTGGCAACAATTGTTTTTTGACAAAAGATACGCTTCTACGGAAATGATCAATCCTAATTTTATAGCCATTGCTGAAGGCTATTATATCAAAGCGAAAAAAGTAACTAAAAGAGAAGATCTTGATGCTGCCGTTGCCGAAATGATGGCTTCAAAAGAATCTTATTTTCTTGAAGTTATGGTAGAAAAAGAAAATAACGTATTCCCAATGATTCCTACAGGAGCATCGGTTTCGGACATTCGTTTGTCCTAAAATAGTTTAAAGTTTAAGGTTTAAAGTTGTTGGAACCCGAAAATAATGTTGCGCAACTTTAAACTTTAAACGATAAAACTTTAAACATAAAAAAATGGAAAATAAAACATTCACCATTTCTGTTTATTCAGAAAACAACGTTGGCTTATTAAACAGAATATCTGGAATATTCTTGAAACGCCATATCAATATTTTGAGTTTAAATGTATCCGAATCTGAAATTGAAAATGTTTCCAGATTCATCATTGTAGTTAATACAACCGAAAAATGGGTACAAAATATAGTGGGACAAATCGAAAAACAAATCGAAGTCATAAAAGCATTTTATCATATTGATGAAGAAACTATTTTCTTGGAAAATGCATTATTCAAAATTGAGTCGAGCTTGCTTTTTGATGAAAAACAAATTCAGAATATAATTAAAGAAAGCCACTCTGAAATAGTTACAGTTTCAAGAGACTTTTTTGTGATTTCAAAATCAGGACAACGTGCTGAAATAGAATCGTTGTATGAAAAATTAAAACCTTTTGGTATCATGCAATTTGTACGTTCCGGAAGAATATCAGTTTCCAAAGAAAAAATGGAAATTTCAACACTGTTGGAAGAACTTAAACAGTAATTTGTTTAAGTTTTAATTAGTAAATCTATCAATTATTAAATTTCACAATCATTAAATAATAAAAAATGGCAAATTATTTCAATTCATTACCACTTAGATTACAATTAGAACAGTTAGGCGTTTGCGAATTCATGGATCAATCTGAATTTGTAAATGGAATAAAAGCTTTAGAAGGAAAAAAAGTAGTCATTGTAGGATGTGGAGCACAAGGTTTGAACCAAGGTTTGAACATGAGAGATTCTGGATTGGATATTTCTTATGCATTGCGCGCAGATGCAATTTCAGAGCAAAGAGCTTCGTTTAAAAATGCTTCTGATAATGGATTCAAAGTGGGAACGTATGAAGAATTAATCCCAACAGCTGATTTGGTTTGTAACCTTACGCCAGATAAGCAACATACTGCTGTAGTTACCGCAATCATGCCTTTGATGAAAAACGGATCAACTTTGGCTTATTCTCACGGTTTTAATATTGTCGAGGAAGGAATGCAAATTCGTAAAGACATCACTGTAATTATGTGTGCGCCAAAATGTCCAGGATCTGAAGTACGTGAAGAATATAAAAGAGGTTTTGGTGTGCCAACTTTAATTGCAGTTCACCCAGAAAATAATCCAAACGGAGAAGGTTTTGAACAAGCAAAAGCGTATGCTGTTGCTACTGGTGGTCACAAAGCAGGAGTATTGAACTCTTCATTTGTTGCCGAAGTAAAATCGGATTTAATGGGAGAACAAACCATTCTTTGTGGAATGTTACAAACAGGTTCTATTTTATGTTTTGATAAAATGGTTGAAAAAGGAATCGAGCCGGCTTATGCTTCAAAATTAATTCAGTATGGTTGGGAAACTATAACTGAAGCTTTGAAACATGGTGGAATTACAAACATGATGGATCGCTTATCAAATCCTGCAAAAATTGAAGCGTATGAATTAGCAGATGAATTAAAAGACATCATGCGTCCGTTGTTTCAAAAACATATGGATGATATTATTTCTGGTGAATTTTCAAGAAATATGATGATTGACTGGGCTAATGATGATATTAATTTATTGACTTGGAGAGCTGCAACTGCAGAAACTAATTTCGAAAAAACAGCTCCAACAGCAGCACATATTTCAGAGCAAGAATATTTTGATAATGGTGTTTTGATGATTGCAATGGTAAAAGCAGGTGTAGAATTAGCTTTTGAAACAATGACTCAAACAGGAATTATTGAAGAATCAGCTTATTATGAGTCTTTACACGAATTGCCTTTGATTGCAAATACTGTTGCAAGAAAAAAATTATATGAAATGAACAGAATCATTTCGGATACAGCAGAATATGGTTGTTATTTATTTGACCATGCTTGTAAACCGTTATTAACAGATTTTATGAAAACGGTAGATACTAATGTGATTGGAAAATCTTTTTCAACTTCAAATGGAGTAGATAATGCAGTTCTTATTGCTGTAAACAAAAGCATTCGTCAGCATCCAATTGAGGAAGTAGGAGAATGGTTGAGAGAATCGATGACTGCCATGAAAAAAATAGGATAATAAAATAGGAATTACCACACAAGAGGGTGTGTTGGGATTAGCACTATATCATTTGATTTCATAATATTTTGAATTAGTTAAAACTTATTAATAAAAAATAAATGGATATGGATGCTTATACATTCACTTAACTTTAAACGAGCTTAAAGTTAAGTGAAGTAGTCCCTATTAAAAAAAAAATGGGAATTAGTAGAAATATCATGTTTATTTTCTAATAAATCATGCTAAAAAATTAGTAGTAGAATTCCTTGATTGGAACTAAATAGTTTTGGTTGATTATTGTTCAAAAAATCATCGTTTTTAGTACTAAATTAATTGTTGTTAAATTTTGTTGATACATAAGGTGAGGTGGATTTAAATCCATCTCGCCTTTTTGTGTTTTACTTATTTTAGCAAAAACAGCAAAAATTAAACAAATTAGGATTAAAAGTGCTTTTTTATTTGAGAATCTATTTTTTTTAGCAAGTATTTATGATTTAAATAATTTTAAGAATAGCGAGAGATTTAATACTTTTATAAAAAATTATAACATGAGCTACTACAAAATTGAAAATCTAGAACAATATTTTAAACATTACAATAAATCAGTTCGTGAACCTAGAAAATTTTGGGGTAAAATAGCAGAAGAAAATTTCACTTGGTACCAACAATGGGATAAAGTTGTTGAGTTTAATATGGCTGATGCCGATATCAAATGGTTTACTGAAGCAAAAGTCAATATTGTCAAAAATTGTATTGACAGGCACCTTGCTAAAAGAGGAGAAAAAACAGCCATTATTTTTGAACCAAATGATCCAACAGAAACTGCACTACATATTACTTATAATGAATTGCACCAACGTGTTTGCAAAATGGCAAATGTATTGCGTGAGCAAGGAATAAAAAAAGGAGATAGAGTTTGTATTTATTTGCCAATGATTCCTGAATTAGCAGTTTCAGTATTGGCTTGTGCCAGAATTGGAGCCATACATTCCGTTATTTTTGCAGGATTTTCATCTACAGCAGTAGCGACTCGTATTAACGACAGTGAGTGTAAAATGGTAATCACATCTGATGGAGGTTTTCGTGGTAACAAAACCATTGATTTAAAAGAAATCGTTGATGAAGCATTGGAAAAATGTAATTGTGTCGAAAAAGTTTTAGTAGCCAAAAGAATTCATTCCGATATTACTATGAAAGAAGGTCGTGACCAATGGTTGCAGCCTCTGTTAGATCAAGCATCAGACAATAATGTTGCCGAAATTATGGATGCCGAGGATCCATTATTTATACTATACACTTCAGGATCAACTGGAAAACCAAAAGGAATGGTGCATACTACAGCGGGTTATATGGTGTATACCGCGTATACGTTTAAGAACGTTTTCAATTATGAAGAGAATGATGTTTTTTGGTGTACTGCTGATATTGGTTGGATTACAGGACATTCGTATATCCTTTACGGGCCTTTATTGAACGGAGCGACAACAGTAATTTTTGAAGGAGTTCCTTCTTATCCTGACTTTAGTCGTTTTTGGGAAGTTATTGAGAAACATAAAGTTACACAGTTTTATACTGCTCCAACTGCTATTCGTGCTTTGGCAAAAGAAAATATAGAATTTGTACAAAAATATCCATTGAAGTCACTTAAAGTAATTGGATCTGTAGGTGAACCAATCAATGAAGAAGCTTGGCACTGGTACAATGACCACGTAGGTGATAAAAGATGCCCTGTTGTAGATACGTGGTGGCAAACAGAAACTGGCGGTATCATGATTTCGCCTTTGGCATTTGTTACACCAACAAAACCTACGTATGCAACTTTACCGTTACCAGGAATCCAACCGGTATTAATGGATGAAAAACGCAATGAAATAGAAGGAAATCAAGTAGTTGGTAGTTTATGTATTAAATTTCCTTGGCCAGGAATTGCCAGAACCATTTGGGGCGATCACCAGCGCTATAAAGACACGTATTTCTCTGCTTTTCCTGGTAAATATTTCACTGGAGACGGAGCTTTGCGTGATGAAGTAGGGTATTATAGAATTACTGGTCGTGTGGATGATGTGGTAATTGTTTCAGGTCATAATCTGGGAACAGCACCAATAGAAGATGCCATCAATGAACATCCAGCTGTTGCTGAATCTGCTATTGTAGGTTTCCCGCATGACATCAAAGGAAATGCTTTGTATGGATTTGTTATACTTAAAGAAACTGGAGAAACGAGAAATAAAGAAAATCTGGCGAATGAAATTAATCAACACATATCAGACCATATTGGACCAATTGCTAAGTTAGATAAAATTCAGTTTGTTTCTGGTTTACCAAAAACCCGTTCTGGAAAAATTATGAGACGAATTCTTCGAAAGATTGCGGAAGGGGATTATTCTAACTTTGGAGATATATCAACTCTTTTAAATCCTGAGATTGTAGAGGAAATAAAAGAAGGAAAACTATAAATTAATTAAAAGCCGTTTGTAACAAAACGGTTTTTTTTTTGAATGGAAAATATAAAATCAGAGTTTATACCTAATCAAATAATTATGTAAGTTTTATTTGTAATAGTATAGTTTCTTTATCAAACAAATCCATAAATTTACTACCTATGAAAGATAAAGAAGTTATAATTATCGGTGGTGGTTTAGCGGGATTGACTTCGGCTATACATTTATCTAAAATTGGACTTCAGGTTAAGGTAATCGAAAAAAATAGTTATCCTAAACATAAAGTTTGCGGCGAATATATATCTAATGAAGTTTTACCATACCTCAATTGGTTAGATTTAAACATAGCCGATTTAAAACCTACAAATATCACAAATCTTGAGTTTTCGACAGCAAACGGAAAAACAATTAAAAGTGTTCTGCCTCTTGGTGGTTTTGGTATTAGTCGTTTTACTTTAGACGAATATTTATATAAAAAAGCACTTGAAAACGGCTGCAAAATTTTGCAAGACAATGTTGAAAACATAGCCTTTGACAACAATCAATTTACAGTTACGACCGCTAATAAAAATATTTTAAAGTCTGAAATAGTTATTGGCGCTTTTGGCAAACGTTCTAATGTAGACCAAAAATTGAATAGGGATTTTATAACTAAAAAATCATATTGGTTAGCTGTAAAAGCACATTATTCTGGCGATTTCCCAATTGATGTAGTTGGACTGCATAATTTCAAAGGCGGATATTGTGGTGTTTCTAAAGTAGAAAATAATATGATTAACGTCTGTTATTTAGCTGATTACAAAACTTTTAAGCAGTATAAAAATATAGAGGAATATCAAAAAAGTGTAGTTTCTGTAAACCCTCATTTAAGAGTAATTTTCGAAGAAAGTAAATTGCTTTTTGAAAAACCCTTAACAATAAGCCAAATATCTTTCGAAAAAAAACAAGCAGTTGAAAATCATATTCTAATGATTGGCGATACCGCAGGATTAATTCATCCTTTGTGCGGTAACGGAATGGCAATGGCAATTCATAGTGCAAAAATTGTTTCAGAATTAGTGCAAAAATATTATACCAAAGAAATCAAATCCAGAAATGAACTGGAAGAAAAATTCATTCACGAATGGAATCTAAATTTCAAAAAAAGACTTAAAACCGGCCGCTTTTTATCCAGTATTTTGCAAAAGCAAAAACTTTCAGCTGTATTGATGCGTTTATTAATTATATTTCCTTTTTTATTGCCAATTATCATTCAGAAAACTCACGGAAAACCAATCATTCTAAACTCCTAAATGACACTAAACACCAAATATAGAACTGATAAACCGGAAATCATGGACGATTTTGCCATGGAAGGTGAGATTTTACGTGATGCATTGGATAAAATAGCTAAAATCAATCAGCTTTTAGGAGGAAATCAGTTAACTTTAAAAGGAGTACAAGAATTGATTCAGGATTCCAAATCAAAAGAAATTGTAATTGTGGACGTCGGCTGTGGCAATGGCGATATGTTGCGGACTTTAGCTGATTTTGGACTTAAAAACGATCTAAAATTCCAGTTAATAGGCATCGATGCAAACAATTTTACAATTTCGCATGCACGAAAATTATCCGATAAATACGCTAATATTAGTTATCGCTGTGAAGATATTTTTAATGAATCATTTAATGATTTAAAGTATGATATTGTTTTATGTACTTTGACATTACATCATTTCAAAGACGATGAGATTGTACAATTATTGAAAGTTTTTTATAATAATGCAGCAATAGGAATTGTAATAAATGATTTGCATCGAAGTGCGGTTGCTTATCGTTTATTTCAAGCTTTATGTTTTGTGTTTCAATTGAATGATATGTCTCGAGAAGATGGATTGACTTCAATTTTAAGAGGTTTTAAAAAAGAAGGGTTAATCGAATTTTCTAAAAAATTAAATTTTAAAAACTATAAAATTCATTGGAAATGGGCTTTTCGTTACCAATGGATAATTTCAAAAATATGAGTGTAAAAATCAAAACCGTAACCAAACAGTTACCTAAATATTCAAGAAATACAGATGAAATTATTCCTTTTTTGGATGCTTGGCTCGTTGGACAAGACAAGCGTTTCATTAGAAAAGTAAAGAAAATTTTTGAAGGTGCAGCAGTTGATAAACGGTATTCCATTATGGATCCAATTGAAGTGTTTACCAAAACTTCATTTGAGGAAAGAAACGATATTTATGTTCGTGAAGTGATTGATTTAGGCGAAAAAGTATTGGAAAAAGCGTTAGAAAAAGCCAGTTGGAAACCTGAAGATTTAGATTACATCATCACAGTAAGTTGTACTGGAATTATGATTCCGTCATTGGATGCTTATCTTATTAATAAGTTAAAATTGCGTCAGGATATCGTTCGGCTTCCCGTTACTGAAATGGGTTGTGCCGCCGGAATTTCGGGGATAATTTATGCTAAAAACTTTTTGCAGGCTAATCCCGGAAAACGTGCTGCTGTAATTGCAGTTGAAAGCCCAACGGCAACCTTTCAATTAAATGATTTCTCTATGGCAAATATAGTAAGTGCTGCAATTTTTGGCGATGGAGCAGCTTGTGTTTTACTTTCTTCCCATGAAGATGATGAGGGACCGGAAATTGTATCAGAGGAGATGTATCATTTCTATGATAATATCCACATGATGGGTTTTAAACTCACCAATTCTGGTTTGCAAATGGTATTGGACATTGAAGTTCCAGAAACGATTGCTTCTCATTTTCCAGATATTATTCATCCATTTTTAGAAAAAAACAATTTAAAAATAGAAGATATTGATCATTTGATTTTTCATCCAGGAGGAAAGAAAATTGTCCAAACTGTTGAAAGTTTGTTTTCTAGTTTAGGTAAAAATATAGACGATACTAAAGAAGTTTTGCGTTTGTATGGAAATATGTCAAGCGCAACAGTTTTATATGTTTTAGAGCGAATAATGGAAAATCAGCCTAAAAAAGGAGAAAAGGGTTTAATGTTGAGTTTTGGCCCAGGTTTTTCAGCGCAACGCGTTTTATTGCAGTTTTAAATCAATTTATCAACAATGACAGGTCAAGAAATTATAGCAAACTTACCATATTCTAAACCCTTTCTATTTGTAGACGAATTAATTGCAATTAATGAAAATGGAGTAGAAGGAACCTATACTTTTGATGAAAATCTTGATTTTTATAAAGGACATTTTAAAGATAATCCCTTAACTCCAGGAGTTATTTTAACGGAAGTTATGGCGCAAATTGGTTTGGTTTGTTTAGGAATTTTTTTATTGGATGATTCATTTAATAAAAACACTTCAATCGCTTTAACATCAACAGAAATAGAGTTTTTAAAACCTGTTTTTCCTAATGAAAAAGTAACCGTAATTTCAAAAAAAGTATACTTTAGATTCGGGAAATTAAAATGTAAAGTAATCATGAAAAACGAAAAAAGAGAAGAGGTTTGTACAGGAACAATTGCAGGAATGATAGTTTCAAGGAGTGAAATAACTTAATATTCTTAATGCCTTAATGGTTTAAAATTAATCTTTTGTATGGAAAAAAGAGTAGTTATAACGGGTCTTGGTGTTGTTGCTCCAAATGGAGTAGGACTTGATGCGTTTACACATGCCATCAAAAACGGAATTTCAGGAATTAAGCACGACGCTGAGTTGGAACGATTGCAGTTTTCATGTCAAATAGCTGGAAAACCAGCCATTTCTACTGAACTGGCATTGCACTATTTCTCGGAACTAGAGTTGCGTAACTTCAATTCTACGGGGATTTTATATGGAGTAATTGCCGGAATAGACGCTTGGAAAGATGCAGGATTATCTTTGGAAATAAAAGAAGAACCGGATTGGGACTGCGGAACTATTTTTGGCACAGGAACATCAGGAATTGATAAATTTCGCGAAAGTATTTACAAAATTGATGATTTTCAAACGCGTAGACTAGGCAGTACCGCCGTAGCTCAAACCATGAATAGTGGCGTGAGTGCTTATCTGGGAGGGAAATTAGGACTAGGAAATCAAGTCTCCACTAATTCGTCGGCTTGTACAACTGGAACCGAAAGTATTTTGATGGCGTATGAGCGTATAAAATCAGGTCAGGCTAAACGCATTTTAGCAGGAAGTACAAGCGATTCCGGACCATATATTTGGGGTGGATTTGATGCGATGAAAGTCTGTACTTTTAAACATAATGAAAATCCAGAGCAAGGCTCAAGGCCAATGTCTGCCAGTGCTTCAGGATTTGTTCCCGGAAGTGGAGCAGGAGCTTTAGTTTTAGAAGATTTAGAAAGCGCATTGAATAGAGGTGCTACAATTTATGCTGAAGTTTTGGGAGGGAATTTAAATTCTGGCGGGCAACGAGGTTTAGGAACTATGACTGCTCCAAATCCTATTGCTGTACAGAAATGCATTCAAAATGCTTTGGCAAATGCTGGAATTTCAGCCAATGAAATTAATGCAATCAACGGACATTTGACAGCCACTTCCAAAGACAGTTTAGAAATTCAGAATTGGAGTGAAGCTTTGGGCAGGAAAGGAAAAGATTTTCCATACATAAACTCTTTGAAATCAATGGTAGGTCATTGTTTGTCTGGAGCGGGAAGTATAGAAAGTGTGGCTTCGGTAGTGCAATTGCATCAAGGATTTGTTTTTCCGAACATCAATTGTACCGATTTACATTCTGAAATTACAGCAATAATTGATGAATCAAGAATACCACAACAACTGATTGAAAAGGAATTAAATATAATTGCAAAGGCCAGTTTTGGTTTTGGAGATGTCAATGGATGCGTAATTTTTAAGAAATACATTTAATCACAAATTTACAGCTAATCTCGAACTGAAAACAGTAACAAAAAGTAAAAAATTATGAATAAAGAACAAACAATTGAAGAATTAAAGAACATAGTAAAGCCGTATATTCAAAATCAAGAAGCTTTTGATGGGCTTACAGAAAACACTGATTTTATAAATGATTTGAAAATCAATTCTGCTAATTTAGTAGATGTTATTTTAGATATCGAAGAGAAATATGACATTGTAATTGATAATGAGGCTATGGAACGCATGGTTAATGTAAAAGCAGCAATGGAAATTATTGAGAATAAATTATCAGAAAAAAATTCGTGAATTAGCAGTAAAAAAATGATTGGAAACGACATAGTAGATTTGGCTTTAGCCAAAAAAGAAAGCAACTGGCAACGAAACCGATTTTTAGATAAAATATTTACTAAAAACGAGCAACAAATTATTTTGAATGATGCGAACCCAGAAATCATGGTTTGGAATTTATGGTCCAGAAAAGAGGCGGCTTATAAAATCTACAATCGGGAAACAGGAATTCGCGGTTTTTTCCCTTTACAATTAGAATGTTTTTATGAAAATGAAAATTCAGGTTCAGTTTCGATAAAAAGGAAAATCTATTTCACCCAAAGCAAAATCGAAAACGATTCAATTTACACGATTGCTGTTGTCGAAAAAGAATATTTTAAAAAGATTAAAAGCATTAATCCGGCTGTTGAAATTTTAAAAAAAAATGGAATTCCTTTTATAATTGATGAGCAAACTAAGTTGATTCAACCAGTTTCTATAAGTCATCACGGACGATTTTGGGAAGGAATTAGTCTGATAGACTAAAACAAAGATTACTTTATCCCCAGTCTAGATTTTAATTTCAAAAACAACAAAGCTGTTTTGTAAGCATCTTCAGCAGATGAATTCCGGTCACTTTTAGGAATATTATATACGGTACAAAGTTCATCAAGAGAGAATTGTTTATCATTAATATCATGCAGTTTTCTGTGCATAATATCAACATCCAAAGCTTCGTTTTTCAATCTTCCACAGTCTAGTCTTTCTAATGCTGCATTAATCATTTCTACATCAAAATCAATATGATGGCCTACTAAAACCGAATTTTGGATAAATTCAATCAACAATTTTATAGCTTCTGATTCTCCTAGTTTTTTCATTTTACTCTCTACCAAAAATTCATTTGAAAGACCATTGTCATGAAAAAATTTGTATTGTAACAAAACTGCTTCAAAACTATCACCAATAACAATGCTATTGTCGATTACTGAAAAAGAACCAATTGATAAAATAACATCTTTGTCTGGATTTAAGCCCGAAGTTTCTGTTGATAAAACAACAAAACGTGTTGATTTCTTATCAAATTTAGAAAGATAAGTTTTCCAAAATTCTGGATATTCTTTATTAATATTTTTTAACCAGTCTAACATAATTATGAAAATTGAGTAAGTTGAAATTTATTTTTTATTAATTCTTCCAATTCTCTCATAGGAGCTAAAGCATTTTTTAATTTTTCTTTATCAATTTTTGATAATTCATTCAAATTTATAAATTGGCCTGAACTATCATTTTTCAAACCCTCCAATGTTCTTAATTTTGATAAGACCAAAAAGGCTTCAGCGCAATTAAGATAAATTTCAGCATGTTTAGGATCAGCAATTGCTAACTGCTTGAATCGCTGAAAGGTGTTATTGATTCCTCGTATGTCAAAATTTAAGGTAAATAAACGGGCACCATCAATCAATGGCATTAGTGCACGTGTTTTTATATCAAATTTATCTTTGTTTGGACCTTCTTCTTCAACATTAAAATTTTTGAAAAAAGTCAGTGGTGAATTTTTTCTTAATGCATCATTCCCTAAGAAGTCAAAAAACAGAGTATTGTTTTTCGCATTTTTAAAAACAACATTTCCAATGGCATCTTCAATTCTTTGTTCTCCAAAAGTGATTTCGTAATCAAAGAAAATACTGCTTAAATCATTACTATTTTCACCTGGAGTATTCATCCAGCTATCATATTGTTTAGTCCAATCAGTCAGTGATTTACACCAAAGCATGTTGCTTCCCATATGCCCATTTGGACACAATTCATAACCTATTTTTTCTAGTGTTGCAGTTGTCTTTTTTCCAAGTTTAAGGAAATAATCTTTTACTTCACGATATTTTTCAGCAGCAACATCTTCAAAAATTAAAATGCTGTCCTGATCCGTCAACAGTAACTGTTCTTTTCTTCCTTGACTTCCAATACTTAACCATGCAAAACGGGCAGGAGGTGAGCCTAAATCTAAAATAGATAATTCTACAGAACGTTTAATTATTGCTAAATTAATTTCGCTGGCAATATTAAAAACGTGAGAAAGCGGTATGTTTTTAGAAATAGAAGTTTGAACCAAATCTGTTAAACGCTCTCGTATTTGTTTTAATTCTTTAGGGTTTTGTGATCGCTTAATCTCTTTAATTAAAACACCAGGATTATTCGCTTGGGCAGCTATTAAATCATGTTCGGAAATGATTCCTTTCACATCAGATTTATCAGTCCCGTCTAGCGTTACACATAAATGAGTTACATTGTGTTTCAACATCAGTAATTGAGCTTCGGCCAAGGAAACATTCTCGACAACAGTAATTACTGGGGATGACATGATTTTATCTACAGAAACGGTTACAGGAAATCGGCCAGTTGCAATTTTGGAACGCATATCACTGTCTGTCACAATTCCGATAGGGAAATTATTGTCACAAATGATAATGTTGTTTTTTAATGTTTCTGTCATTAACTGAGCAACTTCTTGTACAATTGCAGTAATTGATGCTTTTAATGGTGAAATATTATAGGATAAAGATTGAAAATATTGCATTTCTGATTGTTGGTCAGAATAGAAAACATTGTCAGATATGAGTTTGCCTTTTAGATTTTCTTTGTCATTTGGATTTCGTGTATTTGTTGCAAAACTCTCCAGCAAAAAGTTTAGAACTTCTGAATTATTGACTACAAAAGGACGGAAAGTAGCGATTGGTATAGCATAAACAATACTTTCTTCTCTAGCTTTGGCGGTCATCATGTAATTATTCTTAGCAAAAAAGGGACGTAGCCCAAAAATATCACCTTCATGACACTTATTCAATAAAGTTTCTTCGGCATCTGAAATCACAGATAAATTAATAGTACCTGAAGCAACTACATAAAAACTGTCGTGCAATACATCATTAATTTGGAATAATGTTTTATGTTTTTCCAAATTTACAACGCGAATGCTGATTGCAATTTCAGATAGCTCTTCAAATGTCAAGTGATTAAATGGTGGATATTCCTTTAAAAAATCAGCAATGTGCTCAGCAATTGTATTCATAGTTTGGCAAATAAATAATCTATATTTCTGTAAAAATAACAAATTTAAAAATTATAACACTACCAATAAAGAGGCAAAACAGTTAAATTATACATTACTTAATTTTTTCATAAATTAAAAGGGCAATATGATGAATTATAGCAACTTTTTTTACTTTTATAGCTTAACTAATACATTTAAATTATGAAATTACTTAGAAAAATACATTTTTCTTTTATCGCATTATTGATTGTAAATTTTATTAATGCGCAGGACAAACCCATATCAACAAAGGAAGTTGTAACCGGGAAAATTAATGGAGCTACAATCACCATTAATTATGGAAGTCCTTCGGTAAAAGGCAGAGAGATTTGGGGAAAATTAGTGCCATTTAATCAAGTTTGGCGTGCCGGAGCGAATGACGCAACTACTTTTGAAACTGATAAAGAAGTAACTATTGAAGGTTCAAAATTACCAGCTGGTAAATATTCTTTTTTTGTTATTCCAAATGAAAAAGAATGTGTAATCATTTTCAATAAAGAAGCTAAACAATGGGGCGCTTATAAATACAAAGAAAAAGAAGATCAATTAAGAGTTACGGTTAAGCAAAAAGTTGCTAAAGCAAAAGCTGAAAAGTTAGTTTACGTTATCGAAAAAAATACGGTTTCGTTGAATTGGGATAATTGGACGATACCATTTTCAGTAAAGTAAGTAAATAGATTTTTATAATTTTTTAAACAGCATCTACAGATGCTGTTTTTTTATGGTAAATGTATTGGTTTTTACAAAGTCTATTTTACATAATATAAATTATAGTGCATTACTATATTTTATAACACTGGCAGTCAATTGTTTAACATTAATAATTATTATATGTTTAACACTGGCTTAATAGATTCGCTAAAAATACGGGTCAAGCTTGACAAAGTTCAGATACTAGACCAACGATTAATAACTGATTATATCGCTTATTATCCAAGCATACAGGAATTAGACAATGAAGGAATAGTAAACGAATATTTAGGCGATTCATTCAGAAAAGCCGAACCTTTTGTAAAAATCGTAAACGGTATAACTTACCGTATTTATATAAAAGCATTTATAGATGCAAAAAAGATGGCTCATGAATATGTAGTTTTCCAAATTTCTGCCAAAATGCTCAAGCAAAATTATTTCGAGGGCATCACATATAAAAATTACGCTTCTATTGTTGACGATATAAATGACTTTGGTGTACTGAAAATTTCCAAAAAAGATTTTTTACAGGGTTTAGTTTCAGATATTGACATCTGTATTAATCAATTAATTGACTTAAAAAGCTTAAAAACTGCATTCAGTTTTATACTTCAAAATCCAAATTCTGGAAAGCTTCCCCTTATTCATCACATTTCACAATCTAACACGCAAAAAAACACATTCAACTTAGGAATGGATTTTAACAAACGTGAAAAAGCAAGCAATACCGCTCCATACTGTAAAATCTACCACAAAGGATTTGAATTGCTGTCTAAATCAATAGTATTCTATAAAGCATACTTAGAACCTATGAAAGCGTCTATTGTAGACAATTTGGTTCGTTATGAATTTACCATTAAAGCGCATAAACACAAAGAATATTTAATAAATAAAGGCTTTAAAGCTGATTTTAAAACCCTTTTTGATTTGTTAAGTTCCAACCCCAAAGATTTAAAAGCAATTGCGCAAAGTGGCTTAAAACACTATATAGAACCAAAACAAAAGTCTAACGTAGATAAAGAACTAAGTCCTATGGATATAATGGTACAGTTTTATCAAGAAAATTTAATCAAACTCGGATTTGACGAAGAAAAGCTTTTAGGATTCACTTATTCTATTGATTGCCCTGTAGCAAAATCAAGAACAAAATCAAAAGCAAAAAAATTAATTGATGATTTAAAAAACAGAGATAAAAATATTAAAGCAGAAATTCTGCAAAATGACCGTTCAAGTAACTTTTTAAAAAACCTCGGAATATGATACAAAATCGCTTTTATTATTGTCCAATAATTGGATTAATAATTCTACCATTTAACCCACTAAAAAAGAAATTTCCTCTAGTGAAAAGTATTTTTTTAACTGGGCAAAAAAGAAGCTTAAAATCACTAAAAAACTAACCTACCAAAACAGGCAAAATCCCGACTAATGATAGTCGGGATTCATTTAACATATTTGTTAATCGTAAATTTTAAAAACTATGGCTCAAAAATGCGAAAATTGCAGTTATTTCGATAGCTCAAAACATCAAAAAGACTCACGTACTAATCATGTCGGAATTTGTACAAAATGGACTGAAATAACCTTTAAATGGGAAACATGCAAACAGTACTTTTCAAATGAAAATAAAAGCGAAAAAGAGATATTTATCCCTTTGGTAGATGTCGTAAAATTACCTCCAATAACACAACTAACTTTATTTTAAATGACAACAACAACACGCAACGCAATTGTGTTTTACATCATAGTTGTAATAATCATAATAAGCATCAGAATACTAACCCCAAACTCAAACCTATAAAAAAGGGGAGTGTCTCACCACTCCCCTACTAATAAACCAATGTTATGACTTCGCAAAAAGAATACACCGATTATCAAAAAATTACAAGTAAAGATATTGAAATTCTATTAATATCAATTAGCAGTAAAACTGCTCAGCAGTATCTAACGGACATAAAGAAAGAATACGAATTAAAAATAGTACTATTTCAACACTTCAAAAAGTACTTTAAAATCTGCGAAATTCCCCCTCTTTCCCTAAATAATACCTAGAACCCTAAAAGCCGATATTCTCGGCTTTTATTATTTCAAAATTTGTGCCAATAATAATATTAATCAAAATGAAATAAAATGGAATTATTTAATTCACAAGGTTTAAGCGTAACCAAATCCCCCGTTTTACTTGTCACAAAGTCAATTGGTGCGCTTATCATTTCTTCAACATTAGATGTTGAAGCATTGACAACAGAGCAGATAAAAGTTGAAGTTGAAAAAGCTACAGGAAACGAAGAAATCACAAAGGGTTTCATGTTGTTGTCTGATTTTATTTACATGACTACTTTCAATGGTGATGCTGTAACTTCTGACGAAGTATACAAGACTACTGCTGAATGTGAAATTTGCGAAGATGGAGCAATCCAGTTGGGCGAAAAAGATGTAATTAAAGTGCAAATGCAAGGTTTGAAAACTGCTGAAACGTATGTTATCAATGGTATTGAAATGCCACAAACATCACACAAAACGCTTTCTTTCGAAAACAAGTCAATGGCTTCTGACGAAAAAAACAAATCTTTTGATGTTGCCGATTGTGATTTGGCAGTAATTGACAATTCAAACACAATTGAGGAAGTTTCTTATACTTTCTTTAATGATGTAGTTGTAAAGTACACTTTACATGAATTGCGTGTTTTGTCTCGTTCTGTTGACCCTGTGGCGTATGTGAAGCAAGACGGAACGCTTAAAGGTGCTTTTTCTGCAAAGTTGCAATTGCCATTGTTCGGTGTAAAAGCTATTGAGGTAAGAAAAACTCAAGGTGCTATTATTAATCTTATTGTAAGGCTTGAAGCCAATTAAAACATGGGATTCTTTAAGAAACTAGGAACAGCGGTAAAAAAGGGAGTAAAACAAATCTCCCTTAAAAACATTGTAAAAGTAGGTACGCCTTTTCTTTCAATGATACCAATAGTAGGCGGTTTGGCTCAAGATGTTGTAGGCGGTGCAAGTGCAGCGCATGAAGCAAAAAAACAAGCAAAACAAGCGGAACAAGAGGGAAAACTCGAATTAGCACAAGCTTATGAAGCACAAGCCCAAGCATTAGCGCAACAATCGGGAGCGGTTGTAGGTCAGCAAGCGGGAAGCGTTTATAAAGCATTTGCTAAAGGAGCAACAAACGAAGCTATTGCTCAAGTGTCAGCAGGTACAAAAGAAGTAGCGGGGAACATTGGGGCTGAATTAGCAGACCAAAGTATTAAATCTTGGTTCAAAAAGCATATGACGGCTTTAATTGTCGGAGGAGTCGCTTTAATAGGCTTAACAGTAGTTTGGTTCAAAAAGTCAAAACCAAAGAAAAAAGGATGGTAAAACCATTAATCGGCACCTTAGGCATCGGTTTAATTGAGGGGGTGCAAAACATCCCCCCAATAAATGGAACAACCGAAATAATAAAGATAGTAATACAGGTTATTCTTGGACTTGCTACTTTATTTAAAATGTTCAAAAAACCAAAAGAGGTTATTAGTAACCAAAATCAACAACCCTAAAAAAATAAAAAATGTCAACATTTAAAGCAAGAATTTCAACCGATAGATTTAATCAGCCTTTCCAAGTGATAGGATGTAAAGACAAAAAAGGTTCAGGATTTTCAAAAGGATACGTAGAATTAGGCGGTAAACTTTACAAATTGGAACCTTCAAAAGCTACAAAAGATGGTGTTGAAGTGTGGATAAAAGTTACTCAAGTCAAAAAACAGACTCAGAGCTCTAGTATGTAAACCTATGCCCTTAGGGGCATAATAAAAAATCTCAATTATGAATAAAGTAAACGGAATTATAAACGGTTTAAAATTTCTTTTAAAGTACGGTGTCTACATTACGGCAATAATCGCAATAGTAAAATTTGCTATAGATACTTTTGAAGCAATCGAGCAAAAAGAAGGTGTAAAAAAGATAGAAAATGAGTAAATCTTTCTTGAATAATCACGCAATCAGAGGGTTAAGAAACAACAATCCCGGCAACCTTAAAAGGACTAAAGACGCTTGGCAAGGTAAGATTCCTTTCGTTCAGAGTAAAGATAAAACCTTCGAGCAGTTCAAAGATATTAAACACGGCATTCGTGCAATGTTGAAAGACTTGATACACGATATAAATAAAGGAAAAAACACGGTAAACGCTTTAATCAATGAATATGCCCCAACGTTCGAGAATGATACAAAGGCGTATATTCAAGCTGTTAGTAAAACTCTAGGAGTGCAACCAACACAAAAGCTAACCACGATAAATAGTAAATTCCTTATTGTTTTAGCTCGTGCGATAATGAAAGTCGAACTAGGCGCATCCCATACCTCGGTAACCGATGCAGACATCGAAGAAGCTTTACAGTTGCTTGGTGAGGTTTCAACCCCACAATTAACTGTAACCATTTCAAAAAGCAAATTGAAACCCTTACTTCCTGTACTGGTTTTCTTAGGGGTTTTTTTTTGCTCAATTTATACAATAATCTAAAATCTAAATCTAAAAAATCCAAATTATGGAAAAATTAAAAGCATTCTCAATCAAGAATCAAACAGAAATTTTACTTGTTTTAACGCTAAGCGTTTTAATCCTCGGGTATAAGGTTTTCGTACCGCAAAAGCGCTAAGATGCCTTTTTTATTACCACTATTAGCACTATGGCGAGAGATGAAAATTCTTTCGCTATTGGCTTTTCTAATCCTATTGTATATCGTTTCAAAACTATTTAAAGATGATAAAGAATAACAAAAATAAAACCGATATAGCAACTCAAGCAATCGAGTTTTTAAAAAAATATTGGCTATTCATTACGGCACTTTTAATAGGTATACCCTACTTAAAAAGATACATGGAGGAACAAGCCGAAAAGTCAAGGCAAGCGTCAAGCCAAGTTAAACTGGATGGACAAAAAGCAGATGCCGTGATAATTAAGGAAACCAAATTCCTAACAAATCTCAATCCGCTTACGCAAAAGGAAAGAAGATTAAGAATTACAGCTTCCAAAGATTTACATTCAGCATCCGCACAATTAGCTTCTGATTTTGGTGTGATTTACTCCGATTCTGGAAACTGGTATGACTTTATGAACCCTCGAGGGCTCTCCGAAAATGATACAGAAATAAGAAAAACACTTGTTTTATATCGCAATTACTTCGACAAACTAGAGAAATTATACTACGAAGTGGATACCAACAGTAGAAGCCTTAGAAAAGACATTTTGAAATATCTTGACGCTGACGAACTAAAATACTTACGTAAATACCTAAAAATTTAACTATGGTTACATTAGCTTACTTAACAAGAAATATGTCTTTAGAATTCATGCCTTTGCCTGTAGAGGGCGAATGTATAAGTTTACCGGAGGACTTAATTTTTGTAGCTTACATGGATGGCACAAAAATAATAAAAGAACCGTATGACTCCGTTTTAGAGTTTTCGAACATAGAGCGTTTAATTATGGGGTTAGATGCATTTGATTTGTCATTTGTAAAAGATTCAGATTTCAGAAAACAAAATACACAAGTTTGTCCATTAAACACAATCGATTTAGCTTTTCGATTAGAGGGAAATTTAGTCGGTTACGGTTATGTTTTTAGAGTTAAACCTAGTTTTAGGGTTGGGATTCGTTATCAGTTTCAAGCTGAGGAAACAGTAACAACAACAGAATTAACCTTTGTTGATATGGACCAAAAAGATGTCACACTAGAAGTCACGAATAAACTTTATGCGTATATCGCATTTATAAATTTAGATTCTAACCAAGTAATTAAGGTCGCTTATTTAAATCAAGACCGTTAATTTGTAAATTCAAAAAAATATGTATATTTGTCGTAACTTCAAAGAGGGGTAATAACTGCGCTAACAGTTCTCTCAATGATATAAATCAAATAACATGCAAAAATCGAACTATTTATATAATAGAACATTTCCAGATCTTGGGGGTGTTCTATTTTTTTTATCTCTTATCCAAATATCCCCTTTGTTTAATTTTTTTTATCTCTTA
Source organism: Flavobacterium labens (assembly GCF_048286755.1). Lineage (NCBI taxonomy): Bacteria > Pseudomonadati > Bacteroidota > Flavobacteriia > Flavobacteriales > Flavobacteriaceae > Flavobacterium > Flavobacterium labens. The sequence continues at coordinate 55,354 of NZ_JBLVPL010000005.1, forward strand.
TCTAAATGAGCATTTACGAGGGATTAAAAGATAAAAATGATTATTCAGTAACGGTCTACCACGGCAAAGAAAGAAGACTATTTACCGAGTATGTACATTCAATATACAGTTATTCTCACTGGCTTAAAAAACAGTCAATTACATGGGATTATTTATTGGTTTATGTTAGGAGAACAAGAAAGATACTTTGTTATTATAAAAATGGAGATTTTTTACACTCAAATCCTGATTTCCAAATAAGGGGTAGAATAAAACAAGGTTGGTAATATAAACAAAAAAAGAGCCTCAAACGTTACGCTAATAACTCGGCTCTCATTGATATAAATCTATGGCAAATATACACAAAAATTCTTTACATACTATAAATTATAGTTCATTTAAATACATGCATATAATATTACTTTACACTATACGTTTAATCATCAAACTCATATTTATGAAGTATCTATTTAAAACAAAAAGACACGAACAATGAGAATACATTATTCGTGTCTTTTTTAAACTTAAAATGTAACTATAATTTACTTAGATGATTTAAATGTACTATAGCCATAATAAGCAACTACAGCCAAACATATCAATGGTAAAATAAAAGAAAAATTGACTTCTGGGATAAAACCAAATAATTTAATATCTGCAAAACCTGAACCGCCTAAATCTAAAATACTTCCTTGTAAAACCGGCATCAGTGCGCCACCAACGATAGCCATGACTAAACCTGCAGACCCAATTTTTGCTTCGTCTCCCATATCTTTTAATGCTATTCCATAAATAGTTGGAAACATAACGGACATGAAAATAGAAATACAAACTAGCGAAATTAGCCCTGGCATTCCTTGTAATACAATCGCTCCGGCTGCGCAAATAACTCCTCCAACACCAAATAACATTAATATTTTTGAAGGATTTATCGTTTTCATTAAACCAGTTCCAATCCATCGGCCCATTAAAAATAAAATCATGGCCGCTATGTTGTAATATGTGGCTGTTAATTCTAATCCAAATGTTTTATTGATGTTGTCTACATATTGAAAAATAAAGGTCCAACACATAATTTGCGCACCAACATAAAAAGCTTGCGCAATTACGCCGTGTTTGTAATTTTTATTGGCAAATAACTTTTTAAATGATTCAGATACCGACATTTTATCTTCTTGTGCCGTTTTAGGCATTTTTGTTAAAATAATAATAATTAAAATTACTAAGACAAAAATTCCTAATCCAATGTATGGGATACTTATAATATCTAAATCATTTTCACGAATACTGGCCAACTCACTTGAAGTTAAAGCTTTATACGCTTCTTGTGTATAGTCATCTGATTTTATTTCTTTAATAACTAAAAACTGCGCCATCACTAATCCAGTTATCGCTCCAATTGGGTTAAATGCCTGCGCTAAATTCAAGCGTTGCGTTGCGGTTTCTTTATTTCCAAGGAATAAAATCAAAGGATTTGAAGTGGTTTCAAGAAACGCTAATCCACAAGTAATCACCCATAATGAAACAAGGAAAAATGTATAACTTTGGTAATGTGCTGCCGGATAAAATAAAAAAGCACCAGTTGCATATAAAATTAGGCCTAAAATTATTCCTGATTTATAACTGTATTTTCTAATGAATAATGCAGCCGGCAATGCCATGAAGAAATAACCAAAATAAAAAGCAAATTGTACTAATGAGGCTTGGGTATTAGAAAGCTCTGGCATCACTTTTTTGAAAGTAGAAACCATCGGAGTTGTTAAATCATTAGCTATTCCCCACAGCGCAAATAATATGGTTATTATAATAAATTGAAAAGCGAATTCCTTACTGACTACAGGGATTTTTTTGGATAGATTCATTGTTTGGTTTGTTTAATTTATTAATTTAAAATAGGTTCGGATTCTTTGACTTTATAATCTGTTTCTTCAAAACCAGATAAAAAATCTTCTATTTCAGATGGAGAAATCACAGGGTTTGCACCTTCGTTTTGAGCGACAATTGCGCCAATAGCACTGGCAAAATTAATGGCGTATTGAGGATCTTTTCCATTGAGCAACATTATGATTAATGAAGCTAAAAAAGAATCTCCGGAACCCACGGTATCAACTACATTTACTTTGAAACCACAATTGTGATAAAAAGTATTATTGCAATACAATACAGCGCCATGAGATCCTAAAGTGACACAAACCGTATCGGTATTAGTTTCTTTTGCAATGAATTTAATATTTTGCTCCAATGACCTTTTATTCGAATTTAAATCTTCGCAAATTTCATTTAACTCATCATCGTTAAACTTAATGAAATCAGCTGCATGCAATAAATCCAAAACATTTTTCTTAGTGTAATGCGGGACTCTTAAATTCACATCAAATATTTTATATTTTGCTACTGCTAAAAGTTGTTCCAATGTTTTTCTGGAAACAGAATCTCTTGAAGATAAACTCCCATAGACAAAAAAGTCTGCTTTTTCAACAATTGAAATATTATCTTTTGAAGTTTCAATTTTGTCCCAGGCCGATGGATAATTGATGTCATACGAAGCATTTCCTTTTTCATTCAAAATAACGTTGACTAAGCCTGTTGGATAATTATTCTTTACTTGAACAGCATCGGTGTTAATTCCTGAAACATTCAAATATTCTATTAATTCTTTTCCGTTTAAATCGTTTCCTACTCCACTGATAACGGAAACCTCCCCTCCTAGCGAATTTAGTCTTGAAGCTACATTTAGCGGAGCTCCACCAATTTTTTTATGCTCGAGAAAAACATCAAAAAGGATTTCTCCAAAACAAACACCGTTTAATTTCTTTTTCATTTTTTTTTGATTTTTATTATAAAAAAAGTAATGAACAATTACTTTTTTTAGGTTTATTTATAGTTGATTTGTATACCATTTGTCTACCATTTTCTTCATAAAAGCAAGACTACCTTTGGCGAGATCTTCTGAGTTGTATTTAGAAGGTCTCCACAAGGAAGTTGGTCCAACTAATGCTGTAATTTCTGAAGAAAAATTCTCCAGAACAAGTGGTCCTTGATAGTTAATAGCTGCCAAAGCTTTGAAAAAATCATCCCAATGCACGTTTCCCTCGCCAGTCATACCCCGATCACTTTCCGTTATATGTACATGTTTCAATCTGTTTCCTGCACGAATAATGGAATCATAAAAATTACGTTCTTCAATATTCATATGAAAAGTATCCAGATGCAATCCTATGTTAGGTTTTCCAATAGATTCAATCATATCAAGCACTTCATCTGCAGCAGTAAAAACGTAACTTTCATACCGATTAATGGGTTCGGGAGCAATAGTGATATTTCTTTTGTTGGCATAATCAGCAACTTCCGTAAATACTTGTTGAATGATTATTTTTTCCTCTTTGGTACAAGGATTTTCGGTAAACGTTCCAATGGCGGAATGCAAAACTCCTCCTAAAAAATCACCGTCCATTTCGGCTACTTTCTCAAGAGCTGATTTAATAAGCAATGTCGCTTGCTCCGGATAAAAAGGAATGTGACAGTTTGCGGGTAAATTCAATGTACAACGACCTGAAATACGATTATCGTTAAGTAGTTTTTTTGTTGTTTTAGCATCGAAATCTAATGAACTTGGCAAGATTATTTCAAGCATATCAAAACCATATTCTGCGGTCTTTTCTATTGCAAAACGTCCTCCATCGACACTCCATCCGGGGATAAATGATAAAATTGTTGTTCCAAAAATTGGCATATCTATATAATTTTGAATTTATTTCTTAAAATAACCACCATTCCGTTTTTACTCCAATAAAAGAGCCCCAACGTTTTTGGTTCACTTGTAAAAAAGGAGAATAGTTATGATTGCTGGCGTAATCGTTGTAGTGCGCTAACGTGTAAACAAGACGAATATGTGGGCGACTCCAAGGGTCTTTTTTTCCTAACGGAACTATGGTAGGAACAAAAGAAAATTTCCACATATTGGCTTCTGGATTATCACCATCTTTTCGTAAGGCATAATGCACTTCTTCAATCAAATGCAACCACTTCGTTACATAATAGAAGCTTCTGAAACCAACAACGAAATCCGTTTTTTGATTATATAATTGATTACCATTGAAATACTCGTCCGTATTCGTATTAGCAGAACCGCCTTTGCTTTTTGTGAAAACGCCATATCCGTTGATGCTGAATTTCTGCGAGAGGTTTAACAGAAAATGTTCCACCATGGTAAAGGAATAGGCATTTGTATATTTGCCTTCAGAATCGGGAGCTCCGTAAGTTGCCCAAGTAAAAGTGTTTCCGTTATCACCTCCATTTGCAATACCGGAACCATATCGTACTGAAAGCTGATTGAACGAACCCGGTAAAGCGGTTTTGAATAGATTATTGTATTTAATTCCAGCTACCCAACCGTTATCCGAGGGATAATTTTTAGAAGCATTTTTCGAATTGGCAGAAACATAATGAAACTCCCCCAAAAGTTTAATTACATTATCATTTTTTAAGTGAATACTGTGTTCGCCAATCCAAACCATGCGTTGGCGAATAGCAGGATTTGTTGCCCCGGCAACGGTAACTTCATAATTATAAGGATACACATTTGTTGAATCAGCAGAAGCTGGCATCAACATGGTTAGTTCTGTGTTTTTGTGGCTAACGCCAAAACCTTGCGCAGAATGATCATCAAAATAAAAGTAATCACTGATATGAATGTCATCATAGCGACGAAAACGGGATCCTGCCCAGGCAGACCATTTGCTTCCCATGATATTTCTGGCTTCAATATAGGCTTCGGGAAGAATAAATGTCAACCCATTATTAGAACGGGAACTTACATTTCCCACAAACTGACCATTGGCAGAATACATTCCCAAACGCATTTGGAACGTTACGTTTGTGCTGTCTTTACCGTCAATTTTTGGAGAAAAGTGTATTGCAGGTAATATATCGATGTAATCCGTTTGTTCTAAACGCCCGCCTAAGGAACCTTGACCGGAAAGATTCAAAGGTTTCCACATATTCCCTTCCCCATTTGGCGAAAGCCCAACACCGATTCGACCTGTTGTGCCTAATGAAAAATTCGAATTAGTTTTAACCACCTGTGAATAAATTGGCATGAACAGTATTGAAAATAGGAATATAAAAAGTGTTTTTTGCATAGAAGTTTTATTTTAAAAAATGGCTCAAATAAGTTTTTGGTGGTTTGAAATTTTATGAACGGTAACTATTATATACTTAAATTTTGTTTTTAATGCTCATAATATATCAAGTATGCGAATCGATTTCAGGTCTAAAATTTAGTTTTACAAATATTATAAAAGCTTTTCAATATTAAGCGTCATTTTGATTATTATTTTTCAAATATATTGTTTTTTTTTAATTAGCAATAAAAAAAGCTTGCAAAATATCTATATATGCTAAAAATTAGTATAATAATGCATTTTTTTAATAAATATAAATCAATTTGTTATAAGATTAATATAACGTAATAGTGACGTTTAATTACAAAAGTAATCTGTATTTTAGAAAATATTTAATTATAAATAAATCATTAGTTTTGTAGTAGGAAAAGATGTTGCGTAACATTGCCTTTTTCAAAAATTATTTATATTCTCACTCTTTATTATGTCTAAAATAATTCCAAATATATCTGTAGACTGCGTCGTTTTTGGTTTTGACGGCACTACTAAATCTCTTAACGTATTATTGATAAAACGCTATTTAGAATCTAAAGAAAATTTAGAGCCTCTTGTTGACGATTATGTTCTTACGGGCTACCATACGTTTGAGCAGGAAACCATAGATGAAACTGCAACCAGAGTTTTGAAGGAGTTAACAGGACTTGATAATGTTTATAAAAAACAATTTAAAGTTTTTGGAGACCCAAATCGTTTGATGAATGAAAAAGATGTTATTTGGGCCCAAAATGAAAATTTCAACCAACGTACTATAACAATTGCATATTATTTTTTATTGAAAACTCAAGAAGTGAATTTAGAAAATAACAGATATGAAGCACAGTGGTTTCCTGTGAATGATTTACCGGAATTGGGATTTGATCACAAAGATATTATCAATGAAGCCTATGCTGATTTAAAAGAAAAAGCACTCTACAAACCTATTATTTTTGAACTTTTGCCTGATAAATTCACTTTCAATGAATTACAGGACACTTATCAATCTATACTAGGAAATGAAATTGACAATCGTAATTTCAGGAGAAAACTGCTAACGAAAAAGTACATTATTGCACTAGATGAAAAGCAAGTTGGGGTTTCAAAAAGACCTTCACAGCTCTTTATGTTTAGCAAAGATGTTTATCAAAAAATGTATAAGGAATCTTATTTAATCAATATTTAAATTGTTGTTTTCTTTTTAATGATTGATTTCAATTTATTATATAAAGTAGGAAAGTGTTTCGATTAGGATGTTAATTATTTACCTTTGCAAAAAATTAAAAAATCCCAATTTTTATGAGCGATTCCGAAATGACAAAAACAAGATATATCAAATTGATCCTGATTTTAGGCTCACTAACAGCTTTAGGTCCTTTTTCAATCGACATGTATTTACCTGGTTTTGCAGGAATTGCAAAGGATTTGAATACATCGGTTGCCAATGTTTCGATGACTTTGTCCAGTTATTTTATCGGAATTTCCGCAGGACAATTGCTTTACGGACCATTATTAGACCGTTTTGGCAGAAAGAAACCTTTATTTATAGGACTATTAGTTTACATATTAGCGTCATTAGGTTGTGTTTTTGTAACTGATATTGATACTTTTATTGGATTACGATTTATTCAGGCTATTGGTAGTTGTGCAGCTACAGTAGCTTCTGTATCTATGGTTCGGGATTTGTTTCCAGTAAAAGATATTCCAAAAGTATTTTCTTTACTAATGTTAGTTGTCGGGCTTTCGCCAATGTTAGCGCCTACAGTTGGAGGTTATATTACTGAAGATTATGGCTGGCATACAGTCTTTTTTATATTGATGTGTATGGGGATTTTAATTCTTCTAGCAGCTCAAATTGGCTTACCAAATACTTTTAAGCCAGATACTTCAATTTCATTAAAACCAAAACCAATTATTACAAATTTCATCAGTATTGTAAAAGAGCCTCAGTTTTATACTTATGCTTTTACTGGCGCCATAGCTTTCTCTGGCTTGTTTACTTATGTTGCGGCCTCTCCTATTTTATTTATGGATATTTTTAAGGTTGACGGAAAAACATACGGTTGGATATTTGCTTTTATGTCATTAAGTTTCATTGGTGCAAGCCAGCTTAATTCATTCTTGCTAAGAAAATTCACGAGTGAACAAATGATTTATGGTGCTTTAATTTCACAATCTTTCATTAGTATTTCATTTCTTATTTTGGCCATGAATGATCTTTTAGGCTTATACGAAACTATTGCTATGTTGTTTTTATTTTTAGCGTGCTTAGGAATTTCAAATCCTAATACAGCGGGACTTACCCTTGCTCCTTTTTCAAGAAATGCGGGAAGTGCATCTGCATTAATGGGTGCGATTCAGTTAGGATTAGGTGCTTTAGCATCTTTTACAGTGGGTATTTTTGTAAAAAATTCGATGTTGCCAATGGTTATCATTATGGCAGTTACAACAATTCTAGCATTGATAATTTTAATTTTCGGAAAACGAAACATAAAAAAAACTATCACAACTTCTCACGATGAGGGAATTGCAATAGTTCATTAATTATAGATTTGATTTATTGTTGTTTTGGCTCCGTTTTTATTTTTTTATCAGGTCTGATAATCATTCGCAAAGATTGATCTTTTGCGAAATAAGCAATCATCCAATTGAAGAATGTTTTCACTCTGTTGCGATACGTTATTAATGAAATCAGGTGAATAAATAACCATATTATCCAGGCAAAAAATCCTTTGAAATGCATTTTTGGTTTAGGTAAATCAACTACAGCCTTATTTTTCCCAATTATAGCCATAGATCCTTTATCGTTATATTTAAAGGGTTTTAATGGCTTTTTTTGACTCATTCGTTTAAAGTTATTTGCCAAATTAATACCTTGTTGAATCGCAACTTGTGCTACTTGCGGATGACCATTAGGAAAATAAGTATCAGTAAGTTGAATACAAGTATCGCCTATAGCATAGATATTTTCAGTAGCATTCACTTTGTTGAAGGCATCAGTAGCCATTCGTTTTCCGCGGCCATAACTTTCAGCTGGAATTCCTTCGAATATTTTTGCAGAAACTCCCGCAGCCCAAATTAAGTTCTTGGTTTGAATGGTTTCACCATTTCCAAAATACACGGTGTCATCAATATAATCCACCACAGTAGTGTTTAATTTTACCACAACACCTAATTTTGTCAGCGCTTCCAGCGTATCTTCCTGCGACGCTTTACTCATTGGAGATAACACAGCATTGGCGCCATCAACCAAATAAATATTACTTGCTGTAGTGCTTAATTCCGGATATTCTTTTAGCATAATATTTTTACGCATTTCAGCAAACATTCCTGACACTTCAACTCCTGTCGGGCCGCCACCGGCAACTACAATCGTTAACAATTTTCTGCGTTCGCGAATGTCTTTGCAAATGGCTGCTTTTTCCAAATTTTTTAGTAATGTATTACGCATCACGATTGCATCATTCAACGTTTTCATTGGAATAGCATTTTTCTTTACGTTTTCCATTCCAAAATAACTAGTTTCGGCGCCAGTGGCAAAAACTAGGTAATCGTATGTTAATTCTCCATTGTTGAGAATGATTTTATTTTCGGAAGGATTTACTTTTAATAAATTTCCCAGACGGAATTGTAGATTCTTTTTTCCAGAGAAAAATTTTCGAAAGGGATAACTGATACTTGACGGTTCTAAAAAAGCCGTTGCAACCTGGTATATAAGTGGGGCAAAGAAATTATAATTGTTTTTATCAACTAAAGTTACATTAATTCCTTTTTCATTTACCAGTTCTTTAGCAAGATTAATTCCTGCAAATCCTCCACCTATTATTACAATTTCCATAAAGTATTATTTAATTTTCAATCAAAAAAAAACATCCATAAATATAAGCTATTTATGGATGTAATTAAATTAACAAGTATTAAATAACTTATAAATTTCACTTCATTTTTTGTCTTTTAACTGGTTTTTCAGTTGGCTCATTTTTGTTTTGCAACAAATAGTTAGCTAATAATTTTTCGATTAATTCATCTTTAGTCAAATGATGAAATACTGTTTTTATTTTTTCTTTTAATTCTGCAGCAACATCATGGTTGGGTTTTGTCTTGAAAATTTGCTTCGCCCATAACAAAGTATTGTTTTCTTCGATACTGGCAACGGTTGGTTTTTTGAACTGAGTAAATTTAATCCCTAATTCTTTTTCGAAATCAGCGATTTCAACTACTTCTTCTGGTTGTAAAACTGTCAAAGAAAGTCCCTTTGCTCCTGCTCTGGCTGTTCTTCCGCTACGATGTACATAGGCTTCGTAAACATCAGGTAAATGATAATTAACCACATAAGAGATTTCTTTTACGTCAATTCCTCTTGCAGCTAAATCTGTTGCTACTAATATGTTGATATGTCCTTCACGGAATTGCTCCATGATTCTATCTCTAATTCCTTGCGATAAACTGCCGTGCAATGCACCTGAAGAAAACCTATTGATAGCTAAGTTTTTAGCTAATTTATTGACCGCTGCTTTTGTTTTACAAAAGATAATTCCGCGTTCTCCTTCTTTAGAATTCAGGAAATGCATTAAAACATCTAGTTTTTCAATAGGATCCACCACAATATATTCATGGTCAATTCCTTGATTTCCTATTGTTTCCATGTTGGCACTAACTTGCACCACATTTTTGTTCAAATAGTTCTGAATCAATTGTTTGATAGTTCCAGGCATGGTTGCCGAGAATAAAAAAGTATTATGAGTTACAGGTAACTCCGCAACAATTTCATCTAAGCTTTCTTTTAGGATAGTTACCATTTCATCGGCTTCATCAAGCACGAGGAATTTGGTTTCTTTTAAGTTGATGGCTTTGCGCTGAATTAAATCAATCAATCTTCCCGGAGTTGCCACAACAATATGTGTGGGTATTGCTAGTCGTTCTATTTGTGGTTTTATTGGGATTCCTCCGCAAGTTGCCGCAATAGAAACTTGTGGTAAATATTTAGCAAAATCTTCTAAGTTTCTAAAAATCTGGTGTCCTAATTCTCGCGTTGGTACTAAAATAACAGCTTGAATCACTGGTAAATCAGTATCAATTAATTGTAAAATAGGTAATCCAAAAGCTGCTGTTTTTCCAGTACCTGTTTTAGCAAGTCCAACCAAATCCGTAGTATTTGATAAAAGTAACGGAATTGTTTTTTGCTGAATTTCTGTTGGTTCAACAATTTTCAATTCGGTAATCGCTTTTAATATTGGTGCTGAAATTCCTAAATCAGAGAATTGTTTTGGCATTTTTTTGGATTTTATATTTTATAAAAAATAGTTGTTTTGTAAACGTAATTTTAGCCCCGATGGAAACGGCATCCTGTTGTGGTCTCGTTTTTCTACGAGACCACAACAGATATAGTGTACAGCGGGATTAGCTCCTTGAAAAGAAATTAATCTTCATCTGGTTCGTTCATGATTTTCTCACGATATTTTTTCCCTGTTAACAATACCAGTTTTAATTTGTAATCGTCAACAAGCCATTCGCGGTAATTTTTACTGCACTGACTCAAACATTTTGAATAACGCTTGATGCGGCAATCGATATCATCATCCAGCAATTTCCCTAATGCTTTTGCTTCTTGTAATGTATCCGAATTGTCTACGCACATGGCCGCGTGCTGCTCTAATGATTTTTCGAGTACTTCTTTGGAGCGTAAATTTTGCTTAATGATAAGTTTGTGTTCTTCATCAACATCAAAAGTTACTACTTCGGTTTTACTGAATTTTGCACGGATTTCAGGAGGCATACTGTATTTGAAGTACAATTCAATTTCAGTATCATCACGTAAATTTTCTAAATAAAACTCGGGTGATTTGAAGATGTGTTGCCAGTTTACAGGCTCGCTCCATAATCCAAATCGTGCGGCATTATTTCCTAAATCGATAACGCTAAAAGTATCTTTATTAGGTAATTTTCTGGAACCACGACCAATCATTTGGTAATATAATGTCAATGATTTTGTCGCTCTGTTTAAAATTATAGTTTCTACAGTAGGCTCATCAAAACCTGTGGTAAGAATCCCAACTGAAGTTAAAATGGCATCCGGCGTGTGCTTAAACCAATGTAAAATATCTTTTCTTTCCTCGTTATTGCTGGTGTTATCTAAGTGACGAATGGCATAACCTGCTTCTCTAAACGTTTCATATACATATAATGAGGTATTAATACCATTATTGAAAATTAAGGTTTTCTTGCCCAAAGATTTCTCAGTATACGCATGCAATAATTTTTCCTGCATAGCCATATTCGTGTATAAATCATCCGATGATTTTACCGTATAATCCCCGTTGATTCCTACTTTTAGGGAAGTCAAACCTACATCATAACTATAGGTGACTGCTTTAGCTAAAAAGCCATTAGCTATCAAAGAACTAATGGTGTCCCCTACTATTAATTCATCGTAGCTTTCATGCATTGGCAACTTGATATTCGAACTTAAAGGAGTTGCGGTAACTCCTAATATAAATGCATTTTTGAAAGAGCTTAATAATTTTCGGAATGAATTGTAATGTGCCTCATCAATAATTACTAATCCTACATTATCTAAATGTAGTTTTTCATCGTTGATACGGTTTTTCAAAGTTTCGACCATGGCTACAAAACAAGAATAATCGTTTTGATCCGGAAGTTCTTTTACTTTACTGTTTATGATTTTGTTTTTTACATCAAAACCTTTCAACATTTTTGATGTTTGCTTACACAACTCAATTCGGTGTGTTAAAACAACTACTTTTTTATCGTGTTGTGATAAATAACGGCGTACTATTTCTGAAAACACTACTGTTTTTCCACCACCAGTAGGCAATTGGTATAGCAAATGGTGTTGTGGCGGTGCATTATCTATACGTTCAAATATGGCATCAATATCGCCTTTTTGGTACGCATAAAGTTCTTTTTTGTCTTCGATTTCTATTTCTAAAGTGTTTTGGGACATTGCTTATTGTTGGATTTTTGCAAAAATACACCTAAAAAACAGTTTAATTGTCAATTTTAATTAAAAAAAATAGGATTGATTAAATAAAATTGAATTATGAAACTGTTCAATATTCAAATCGTTCTATTATAGCATTGAACTCGGGTTCGTTGTACCATTTTTGTTCAATAGTTTCGGTATGTATTCCTATTATTCTTGTTTTGAAATCATTGAGGATTCCATTTGCAATCAAGAAAATAACGGCTTGCTCAAAAGAATTGAACATACTCTTAAAAAACAAGTCTTGTTTTACAATATGTTCTGAGGAGAATGTTTGTGCAATTTCAATATTATAAAGCATTACATCAGCAATTATGAATGGATCTACACCTAAAAGTATGAAATGCTTAATGTACTTTTGAGCAACAGAACGCCTCATTTTGGGTTTACTGCGTCTTCCTGCTTTTTTCAAAGGATAATATTCATTGGAAATTTTGAGTTTGCATTCCTGCAAAAGCGTTTCTTCCTTTGGATTAAAAACAAAATTATAATAGACTTTTACGGGACTGAATTTCTCGTACAATTCAATAATTTGCTCTTCGAGTTGCTCTTTATTAAGTTCAGCCAAGTATTTTTTTAAATCGCGTTTGCTCATTATCAAAGTTTAAGAATACAAAAGTAATTTACTTTGGGAATCCATGCATCGAAAATCAATGATAATACTTAATTTTGTCAATTATCACTTAAAAAAAAATAAATGCTTAAGATTTTTAAGGTTACAGCAATAGTAGAAGGTATATCTGCCTTACTGTTATTTTTCTTTGCTATGCCAATGAAATACATTTTTAATGATCCTATTTATGTCAAACACATTGGAATGGCTCACGGTGTATTATTTACTGCCTACATTATTTTAGCAACAATTTTAAAGTTTAGTGAAAAGTGGGATTTCAAAAAGTATTTTATCATTTGTATTGCGTCAATCCCTCCTTTTGGGACTTTTTACATAGAAAGAAAATACTTGAAAAATGTATAAATTAATAGAAAAAATATTTAATTTTCTATATCCTATATTCAGAAAATGGGGATTGGGGAGCAGTTTTGCTTCTTATCTGAGTCTGCTTATAAATATTGTTATGCTTTGCGTATTGGCATATGCAATTTATGTTGTTTTCCGTCTTATTTTGGTAACGATTATGGCGGTAATCGCCCAGAAAACTAAAACCAAATTTGATGATTTATTAGTGTCCAATAAAACGGCTAAATACATTGCACATTTAATTCCGCTATTGTTTATTTATAAATCGGTTCCAATTATTCTGGAACGATATGAATATTGGGAAGGTGTTTTTGGAAAACTTGTAGGCATTTATATTGTATTACTTGTTTTATGGATTATCCGAACCATTTTCAATGCATTACGAGATTATTTAAAGCTAAAACCAAGATACAGCGATAAACCTATTGACAGTTTTATTCAGGTAATCATGATTGTCTTATGGGCTGTTGGGATTACGGTTATTATTTCTAAATTATTTGATATTGACCAAAAAGAGCTTTTAACCATTTTGGGAGCTGTTTCTGCTGTAATAATCTTGATTTTCAGGGATACAATTTTAGGTTTTGTTTCCAGCGTTCAAGTATCCATAAATGATATGGTTCGCATTGGCGATTGGATTACGATGGATAGATTTGGTGCCGATGGAGATGTAATTGAAATCAATTTGGCAACAGTAAAAGTTCGAAATTTTGACAATACTACTACCACAATTCCAACATACAGTTTAAGTTCCGATTCGTTTCAAAACTGGCGCGGAATGCTGAATTCAGATGGAAGACGTATCAAAAGACACATTCTTATTAAAACGAGCAGCATCCGATTTTTGGAAGAAGCAGAATTGAGTGACCTGAAGAAAATACATCTTATATCAGATTATATTGACACTCGAAAATTAGAAATAGACGAGTATAACACTATCAATAAAATTGATAAATCAATTGCTATTAACGGACGAAATTTGACCAATTTAGGCTTGTTTAGAAAGTATATCACGGAATATTTATTCAATTATCCGGGATTAAATAAAGAGATGCTGATGCTTTGTCGTCAATTGCAATCTACTTCACATGGAGTTCCACTTGAGGTTTACGCATTTTCACATGACAAACGATTTGAGAATTATGAATACATCATGTCGGATATATTTGATCATATTATTGCTTCAGTTGGATATTTTGATTTAGAAATTTTTGAAACCGCCACTGAAAATGATTTAAAAACATAAAATCATTTTATGTTTTTCTTAAAGGCAACGGAAATTACAATCGATCTTTAACAAATTCTATCATTTTTTTTCCATGCGCTTTTGGTTTACCGTCAGCATCTAAATTTACCATTGTAGTATGGTCAATGGTGATAATTGTTTCGCGAGTCATCATGTTTCTAGCTTCACATTTTAGTGTTAGTGAAGTATTTCCAAATTTTAAAACATCAATACCAATTTCTACAATATCGCCCTGTTTTGCTGAACTTCTGAAATTAATTTCAGACATGTACTTGGTAACTATTCTGGTGTTTTCTAATTGGATGATGGTGTATAAAGCCAATTCTTCATCAATCCAAGCTAATAATTTACCCCCAAATAAAGTTCCGTTAGGGTTTAAATCTTCTGGCTTTACCCATTTCCTAGTATGAAATCGCATATTTTTTCTTTATATATGCAAAAATAAACTTTTCTTATGGCTATTTTCTCTATTTTTAAAGAAAAAAACATGAGCGAACGCGATACTTTTTTAAAAGAATTCCGAGGACAAACAATAGGTTCCGTAACCAATCAATCCTCAACAGAAGAATCATTTCAAAATGAGGTACTTAGACCTATTTTAAAGCTGCAAAATGATTTATTTATAGCTTCATTCATTAATTATGTAGCAAAAAACAAAGCTGACTTTTATAACTACACCGTAGAAAAAAAATTATCGGTGATAGAAAATGCAATCCAAAAAGACATCAAGTTTAGAAATGCTTTAAAAGGAATGATAATCGCATTATTTACTTTAGATGAGTATGCCATTTACATAAAAAACTCATCTAATATCAATAAAAGAATGATGAGTATGCTAATTGAAAGACTAAAAAGTCAAGTCCAATTGTTTGAATCAAAACAATAATTAAAAAAAAGTAATCCTATTTTTTTGCATTATTTAGTTAAAGGCATGTAAAGCCGTAATTTTAGTACAATCCCATCGGTTTTTTTTGAAATCGTTAGATTTTTTTGTTTTTAGAAATATGTTAAAAGGAATTGATTTGTTGTTTATAATTTAAAAAACAGCAGGAAATTGATTCAAATTTTACAATTTAATTACGATTTGATAATCGTAATGTTTTATATAATAAATCTTAATTAAGCATAAATATTTATGTCATTTGCACGAATTTTTTCATTATAATTGTTAAAAATAAAGTTATGAAGGAAGAATATTTCAAATGGCATTCACCCAATCTTAACAGGGATATTGAAATGTTAGTTTTTGGACACGCAGGATATCCTATTATTTTATTTCCTACTTCGATGGGTAGTTACCATGAAAATAAAGATATGGGATTGATTGATTCCGCAAGATGGTATATCGATCAGGGTTTAATCCAAATATTTTGTCCGGGCAGTATCGACAAAGACAGTTTTTACAATAAAAATATTCATCCCATACATCGCATAGAAAATCATGTCAGGTATGATAAAATGATTTGTCATGAAATTGTTGAAAAAGTAAAGAATAATACTTCCTCAGGAAAAGTTGTTGTCGCGGGTTGCAGTTTTGGAGGTTATCATGCGGCAAATTTTGCTTTTCGCCATCCAGGTTATGTGAGTCATATGTTCTCGATGAGCGGCGCTTTCAATATTAAAAGTTTTATGGATGGTTTTCACAATGATGATGTTTTTTATAACAGTCCTGAAGACTATTTGTACGGCCTTGATGATTATGAATTGTGGAATATGGATATCGTTTTAGGAACTTCTAATTGGGACATTTGTTTTGATGCTAATCTAAAATTAAGCAAAGTTTTAAGTGACCGAAACATACATCACTGGCTAGATATTCGCCAGGAACGAAAGCACGACTGGCCTGTTTGGAAAGAAATGTTTCCACATTATTTATCAAGAATTAAATTTTTTTAAAATTATAAACACATCAAGATGAAAAAAATCGGAATTTTATTTGGAATGGAAGACACCTTTCCGCAAGCATTTATTGATCGTGTCAATTCAAAAAACGAAAAAGGAATCATTGCTGAAGCGGTTGCTATTGATAAAGTGGTTCAAAATAAAGACGGCGAATATGCTGTAATTATTGATCGAATTTCGCAAGACGTTCCTTTTTATCGCGCTTATCTAAAAAATGCTGCTTTAACTGGAACTAATGTAATTAACAATCCTTTTTGGTGGAGTGCTGATGATAAATTTTTCAACAATGCTTTGGCTGATACCCTTGGAGTTCCGTTGCCTAATACGGTAATTCTTCCTTCGGCGGAACATCCTACTGATACCACCGGAAAATCATTCCGAAATTTAAAATACCCAATGGACTGGGAAGGAATCTTTGATTATATAGGATTTCCAGCTTACATGAAGCCGTATGCTGGTGGCGGTTGGAAAAATGTTTACAGATTAGAAAACAAAGAAGAGTTTTGGGAAAAACATCAGGAAACTGGGCAACTAGTGATGATGTTACAAGAAGAAATTGTTTTTACTGAGTATTTCAGGGTGTATTGTTTGGGTTGTAAAGCTGTTCGAATTATGCAATACGAACCAAGAAATCCACATCATTTGCGTTATGTAATTGATGGTCCACCAGTAGATAAAAAATTATTAGCAACTATAAAAGACTACACTTTACGCCTTTGCAAAGGTTTAGGATATGACTTTAATACGGTAGAATTCGCAGTTCGTGACGGAATACCATATGCTATTGATTTTGGAAATCCCGCGCCTGATGCTGAATTGACTTCGGTGGGTGCTGAGAATTTTGAATGGGTAGTGGAAGAATCTGCAAAAATGGCTATCGCTGCCGCAAAAAAACAAAAGCCAGGAAAGATAAATTTGACTTGGGGAACTTTTATAAAAGATGCTGCTGGAGGGAAATAAGATTCTATCGATTGTCGAATGCCCTAGCCCTGATTGCAGTGAAAATCCTTTTTTGTCCTGAACTTTTTCAGGACAAAAAAGATTGAAACGGAAAGTGGACACGAGCGAAGCGAACTGACGGAGTAAATAGCTCCTAAAAAAAATAAATTAATGAAAAAATTACCCATTTTCACACTTGGTGTGGAAGAAGAATATCAAATTATTGACCCTGAAACAAGAGATTTGCGGTCGCATTTATCAAAAATTGTTGATGGTGCCAAAATAATTTTGAATGAGCAAGTTAAGGCTGAAATGCACCAATCTGTGGTGGAAGTAGGGACTAATATTTGTAATAGTGTTAATGATGCCAAAAATGAAATTCGGTTTTTACGTTCTAAAATTGTGGAATTAGCGGATAAACAAGATCTTATTGTTGGTGGTGCCGGAACGCATCCTTTTTCAAAATGGCAGGATCAACCCATAACTGACGACCCAAGATACCACGATATTGTTAATGAATTGCAGGATGCGGCACGCTCTAATTTGATTTTTGGAATGCATTGTCATGTAGGAATTGAAAACCGTGAAATTGGTTTGCAATTGATGAATCAGGCTACGTATTTCCTACCTCATATATTTGCACTTTCGACAAATTCCCCTTTTTGGGAAGGCAGAAAAACAGGCTATAAATCGTTTAGAACTAAAGTTTTTGACAAATTTCCAAGAACTGGATTGCCGGAATATTTTGACTCGGTGAGTTCCTATGAGAATTATTTAGAGACTCTGGTAAAAACAAATTGCATCGATAATCCAAAGAAAATTTGGTGGGATTTACGCTTGCATCCGTTTTATAATACGATAGAATTTAGGATTTGTGATATGTGTTTAACGGTTGATGAAACCATTTGTATTGTAGCTATTATTCAAGCAATTGTGGCTAAACTCTACAAATTAAACATGAATAATACGAGTTTCAATATTTATCGATTGGCTTTGATAAAGGAAAATAAATTTCGTGCAGCTCGTTATGGAATTGATAATAATATGATTGATTTTGGATTGCAAAAAGAAGTGGAAACCAAAATGCTTATCTTAGAATTGTTAGATTTTATTGATGATGTTGTTGATGAATTAGGAAGCCGTGAAGATATTAATTATGTTCATGAAATTTTGAAAAATGGAACCGGAGCAGACAAACAATTAACCGTTTTTGAAGAAACAGGTGATCTTTCCAAAGTGGTAGACTTTATAACTGGCGAATTTACAAGGGGATTATAAAATATAAATTATCTTTGCGCATTGTTTTTTAAAAATAGTTATGTCGAATAAAATTATAAAAATAGCGCTTTTAGATATGTACAAAGGGGAACCTAACCAGGGGATGCGTTGTATAATTGATGTTGTAAACAGGTTTAGTCCAGTAGTTAGTTTTGAAATATTCGATGTTAGGGTAAAATGTGAATTGCCGGATATTAAAGAATTTGATATTTATATTTCAACCGGAGGTCCGGGAAATCCATTGATTGGTGACGGAAATTGGGATGTGAAATATTATGCTTTTATTGATTCGTTGAATAAATGGAATAGTGAAAATGCAGTTAAAAAACACGTACTGTTTATTTGCCATTCTTTTCAAATGGCTTGCTTGCATTTTGGATTGGCCACTGTGACCCGAAGAAATGATACTTCTTTTGGTGTAATGACAATTCATAAAACCAAAGAAGGGCTCACAGACCCTTTATTTGAAGGGCTAGCAGATCCTTTTTACGCTATAGATTCCAGAGATTATCAAGTAGTACAACCAAAACTTAGTGTTTTTGCCAAAAAAGGAGCTAAAATTATTTCACTGGAAAAAATTAGAGACCATGTTCAATACGAGCGTGCTATTATGGCGGTTCGTTTTACGGACTATTTTGTAGGTACACAATTTCATCCCGAAGCAGATCCTATAAGCTTTGTCTCTCATTTGAGAAACAAACAGGCAAAAGAAAAAATTAGGGCTATGAAAGGGAAAAGAAAGTTTAGAAACATGCTGGAAGATCTATTAGATGATGATAAAATATACAGAACTAATGAAACCTTGATTCCAAATTTTCTAAGAACTGCTATCAATGACTTGATGAAAACCAAGAAAATACTTTCTAATTAATAAATTCATTTCGAGATGATTTCAAAATATCGGGAGTTATTTAATGCTCAATTTACAGAAAAAAAATATCAGGAATTTAAAGATGATATTGCTTCCGATTTTAACTATATGCCTACTTTTAGATTAGGTGAAACTCCTTTTTTTATTTCAAATGAGCTAAAAGCACAATTGATTGAAGGCTGTAATGAAGTTATAGCTTTCATTCAGAAAGAAGACTTTAAGTCGCTTACAGATAAATCATTAGAACTAAATCATAAAGTTCCAAATGAGGATAAACATACGACTTTTCTAGCAATTGATTTTGGAATTTGTTTAGAAGACGGAGTTGTTATTCCTAAACTTATTGAAGTGCAAGGTTTTCCTTCATTATACAATTATCAGATTAATTTGTATGAAAAATTCAAGAACCACTATCCTTTTCTTGGTGAGTTAACCCCATTTATCAATAACATTGAACCTCAGGAATATCTTGATATTTTAGAGGATGCGATTTGTAATAAGCATCCAAAAGAGAATGTTATTCTACTCGAAATTGAACCTGAAAAACAAAATACCAAAATTGATTTTTATTATTGCCGAAGAGATATTGGTATACCCATAGTTTGCGTTACTGAACTCATAAAGAAAGGCAAACAACTGTTCTATAAAAACGAAAAAGGTGATGAAATCCGAGTAAAAAGAATCTATAACAGGGTTATTTTTGATGAATTGGATTTGCGTACTGATTTAAAATTAAATTTTCATTTCTCTGATGAACTTGATGTAGAATGGGCTGGACATCCTAATTGGTTTTTTCGAATCAGTAAATTTATTTTACCATTTTTAAAAGGAAAATATTTTATTGAAACTACATTATTAAGTGAACTCAAAGAAATTCCTAAAGATTTAGAAAATTATGTTCTAAAACCACTCTTTTCCTTCTCAGGAACAGGAGTTGTTTTTCATGTTACAAAAGAAGATATTGAATCAGTTGTCGAAAAAGAACTTTATATTCTTCAAAAAAAAGTAAACTATCTTCCTATTGTTCAATCTCCTGATGGAAAAGTAAAAGCCGAAGTGCGTGTGCTTTGTGTTTGGAAAAAAGACTACGTTGCACCTACTCTACTTTGCAATTTGGTTCGATTGAGTCGTGGAGAAATGATAGGCGTAAAATTCAATAAAGATAAAGATTGGGTTGGCGGGACGCTTGGATTATTTGAAAGATAGATCTTTTTATTAAATCAAGTTTTAAACGTAGTTACCTCTCAACACTATTTTCATTCCATTTTTTACTTTTATTCCGTTTCAAATAAGTAATTCAATTCTTAATTGTAGTGTCTATTTATGGACACTATTTAAAATTCACTTTTAAGTTTATTTTTTGGTGATAATGTCATTTTAACGCATTGAAATTCTTTAAAATGGAAATTGATTGAAATTTCATAAGTTATAACTGACTAAATAAAACTAAAAACCCTAGTAAAACAGATTTTTAAGCACACTTAATTTTTAAAAATATATTTTTTTTCTTGTTTTAATAGATTAGAGATAGTGTTTAATGAATTTTTTTATGTGATTCCCTTAATAATTTGAAAAAAATGGAATTATTCAATAAATTAACATAAAAAAAATTAAGGTGTTTTTTTTTTCTTTATTATTGTAAGGTTATAATAATTTAAAAATAATAAACAATTTTAATAATTAACAAATGAATAGAAGAGAAGCACTTAAAAGCGTTGCGTTTTTGATGGGAAGCGCAATCTCAGCAACTACTATGGGCGTTTTATTTGAAAGTTTTACTTTGCCTGAAAAAGAGAAGAATCGAGTATTTTTTTCTGCTTCGGATGAGGAAGTTTTAGCTGAATTTGCCGATATCATTATACCGACGACAGCATCTTCACCAGGAGCTAAAGCCGCAGGACTTGGCGCTTTTATTCCTATGATGATTAAAGATTGTTATCCATTACAAATGCAAGAGATTTTTGCTTCTGGAATGAAAGATATGCAGGCAAAATGTTTGAAAGATTTCAATAAAGATTTCTTGGCAATGTCAATAGAAGAACGTCAGAAATTGATGGGAGCTTTAAGAGACGAAACAATTGCAAATCAAAAAGCACCTTCTTTCTTTTTGATCGCAAGAGATTTGACCCTTCTGGGTTATTACTCTTCAGAAATAGGATGTACACAAGCACGTGAATATCTTCCTGTTCCTGGTAGATACGATGGAAGTGCTGAATACAAACCTGGACAAAAAGCTTGGGCTACCAACTAATTGTTATTGAATCTTTTGTTTTAAACTATTTAATTAAATAAAAAAACTAGACGTGAATATAAATACCAATTTAAAAGCGGAAAATACATACGATGCTATTGTAGTAGGATCAGGAATTAGTGGTGGTTGGGCTGCAAAAGAACTTACCGAAAAAGGTTTAAAAGTTTTGATGTTAGAACGCGGAATGAATATTGAACACATTACAGATTATGAATCTGCAATGAAAGCTCCTTGGGAATTTGAGCATGCCGGAAAAATGACCGAAGAACAAAAAAGAACACATCCAGTACAAACTCGGGATTATCCATATAATGAAGCTACCGAAAAATGGTGGGTTAATGACTTGGAATGCCCGTATACAGAAGACAAACGTTTTGACTGGTACAGAGGATTTCATGTTGGAGGAAAATCTTTAATGTGGGGTCGTCAAAGTTATCGTTTTAGTGATCATAATTTTGAAGATAATGCCAAAGATGGGCATGGAAATGACTGGCCTATTCGCTATAAAGACCTTACTAAATGGTACGATTATGTGGAGAAATTTGTAGGAATCAGTGGGCAAGCTGAAAACTGGCCTTTATTACCAGATGGTAAATTTTTACCTCCAATGGATTTAAATTGTGTAGAAAAATCAGTTAAAGAAAGACTTGAAAAACATTATAACAAAACACGTATTCTTACTATAGGACGTACGGCTAACTTAACTGTACCTCATAAAGGACGTGGTAGTTGTCAATATAGAAATTTATGTAGTCGTGGTTGCCCGTTTGGAGCTTATTTCTCAACACAATCATCTACATTACCTGCTGCTATGGCTACTAATAGATTAACGGTTAGACCCTACTCTATTGTAAATCATATTATTTATGATAAAGACACCAAAAAAGCAAAAGGTGTAATGGTTATTGATGCAGAAACAAATGAAACTATGGAGTTTTATGCCAAAATTGTTTTTGTGAACGCATCTACATTAGGATCAACCTTCCTTTTATTAAATTCTACTTCAGAGGCACATCCAAATGGAATGGGTAACGCGAGTGGACAATTAGGACATAATTTAATGGATCATCATTTCCGTTGTGGTGCTGAAGGAAGTGCTGAAGGTTTTGAAGATAAATACACTTACGGAAGAAGAGCTAACGGAATTTATATTCCACGATATCAAAATGTAGGTGGTGATAAACGTGATTATTTAAGAGGTTTTGGTTATCAAGGTGGTGCGAGCAGAGGATTATGGCATAAAGAAGTTGCTGAATTGGCTTTTGGTGGTGATTTCAAAGATACGATGTCTTTACCTGCTGATTCCTGGAGTATGGGATTGGGCGGATTTGGGGAAATGTTACCTTATTACGAAAATAGGGTTTACATTGATCACAGCAAAAAAGATAAATGGGGTCAACCTGTTTTAGCAATTGACTGCGAAACCAAGGATAACGAAGCTAAAATGCGGGAAGATATGATGAATGACGCTGCAGAAATGCTGGAAGCTTCAGGAATCAAAAATGTAAAAACATATGATAACGATTATTATCCCGGAATGGCTATACACGAAATGGGTACTGCCAGAATGGGGAATGACCCTAAAGATTCAGTTTTAAATAAATGGAATCAAATGCATGAAGTTAGTAATGTATTTGTTACAGATGGTTCTTGTATGCCTTCTATCGCTTGTCAAAATCCATCATTAACATTTATGGCTTTAACGGCTCGTGCCTGTGATTATGCAGTAAAAGAATTAAAAAAAGGAAATATTTAGGTTCATCATTATGAGAAAATTAAGAATGGGCATGGTCGGTGGTGGCCAAGATGCATTTATAGGTGCAATTCACCGCTTAGCCGCCAATATGGATGGACTAATTGAATTAAGTTGTGGTGCATTAAGTATAAAGCCAGAAACCGCAATTGCATCTGGTAAAGCCTTGTTTCTTCCAGAATCAAGAACGTACTTAACGTATGATGAAATGATTAAAGCTGAAGCGGCTTTACCTACTGACGAAAGAATAGATTTTGTTAGTATTGTTACTCCAAATTTTGCACATTTTGCACCTGCAATGATGGCTTTGGAGCATGGTTTTAATGTAGTAATTGAAAAACCAATGACTTTTTCATTAGAAGAAGCAAAACTATTGAAACAAAAAGTAGAAGAGACAGGATTATTACTTTGTTTAACACATACCTATTCAGGCTATCCAATGGTCAAACAAGCGAAAGCAATGATCAGAGAAGGAAAACTAGGTAAGATT
Source organism: Flavobacterium labens (assembly GCF_048286755.1). Taxonomy (NCBI): domain Bacteria; kingdom Pseudomonadati; phylum Bacteroidota; class Flavobacteriia; order Flavobacteriales; family Flavobacteriaceae; genus Flavobacterium; species Flavobacterium labens. Next base: position 79,201 of record NZ_JBLVPL010000005.1, read on the forward strand.
AGAAAAGTTTTAGTAGAATATCCTCAAGGATGGTTAAGTAAACTATCTGAAAGAGAAGGAAATGCACAAGCTGCTTGGAGAACAGATCCTACAAAATCAGGAAAAAGTTCTGTAATGGGTGACATTGGAACACATGCATCACATTTAGCGGAATATATTACGGGTGCTAAAATTACAGATGTCTGTGCTGAATTGAACACATTAGTCGAAGGTCGTGTAATGGATGATGATGGTGCAGTATTATTGAAGTTTGATAATGGTGCAAAAGGAGTTTTAATTGCATCGCAAGTTGCTGCCGGAGAAGAAAATGCTTTGAAAATTAGAGTTTATGGTGAAAAAGGTGGAATCGAATGGTTTCAACACGAACCAAATACTTTAATGGTTAGGTGGTTAGATGAGCCTGCACAAATTTTAAGAGCGGGATCTAATTATGGATCTCATTTATCTTCATTTGCAACCCATAATTGTCGCACTCCCGGCGGACATCCAGAAGGTTATTTAGAAGCATTTGCTAATATTTATCGCAACTTTGCATTAACATTGGGTTGTAAATTAGATGGTACGGAACCTACCCCTGAAATGTTAGATTTCCCTTCTGTTGAAGATGGATTAAGAGGAATGGCATTTATAGATAACGTAGTAGCATCATCACAATCTGATAAAAAATGGACTCCTTACGTTTTGTAATAAAAAGGAATTCATAAAAGTTTTAGACAAAATATAATATGACAACAATACAAGGTCCTGCAGTATTTTTAGCCCAATTTATCAGTAACGAAGCTCCTTTTAATTCCTTAGATGGAATATGTAAATGGGCCGCTGATTTGGGTTTTAAAGGTATTCAAATGCCAACATTAGATACTCGATTCATTGATTTGCAAAAGGCTGCAGAAAGTAAAACATATGCCGATGAACTTAAAGGTACAATTGCTTCTTACGGATTAGAAATCACGGAATTATCAACGCATTTACAAGGTCAGTTAGTTGCAGTTCATCCGGCTTATGATGACTTTTTTGACGCTTTTGCTCCGGTAAATGTACATGGTAATTCTAAAGCCAGACAAGAATGGGCTGTTCAACAATTGAAATATGCTGCAAAAGCATCCCAAAATTTAGGCTTAAATGCACATGCAACTTTTAGCGGATCTTTGCTTTGGCAATATTTTCACCCTTGGCCACAAAGGCCTCCGGGCTTAGTTGAAGACGGTTTTGCTGAATTAGCAAAACGTTGGTTGCCAATTTTAAATGAGTTTGATCAAAATGGGATTGATCTTTGCTATGAAATTCATCCAGGAGAAGATTTATTTGATGGAGAAACCTATGAAATGTTTTTGAAGGCTGTAAATAACCATTCCAGAGCTTGTTTGCTGTATGATCCGTCACATTTTGTATTGCAACAGTTAGATTATATTCAATACATTGATTTTTACCATGAAAGAATCAAAGCCTTTCATGTAAAGGATGCCGAGTTTAACCCTACTGGGAAGCAAGGAACTTTTGGAGGATATCAAAGTTGGGTAAACCGTGCTGGACGTTATCGTTCACCTGGAGATGGTCAAATTGATTTTAAAACTATTTTCAGCAAGCTAGCACAATATGATTTCAAAGGTTGGGCAGTTATGGAATGGGAATGTTGCATAAAAAATCAAGAAGATGGAGCACGCGAAGGTGCCGAATTTATAAAAAATCATATTATAAAAGTTACCGACAAAGCATTTGATGATTTTGCTGCTGTGGAAACAAATAAAGCTTTTAATAGAAAAAACTTAGGATTATAAAACTTAAATAGAAATAAAAATGAAATTAAAATATTTACTTTTTGGGGTTGCTTTAATTAGCTTAACCTCATTTTCTAATGATGATTTAGACACAAAATATACTACTCCAAATAAATTAACAAATACTGTTTTTCAAACATCAGAAGGTGAAAAACTTATTGCTAAATCGGATTGTATTGGATGTCATAAATTAGACAAAAAACTAATAGGTCCCTCCTATTTAGATATTGCAAAAAAATATCCATCTAATGATAAAAATGTTGCTTATTTATCAGGTAAAATCATAAAAGGTGGATCTGGTGTTTGGGGAACAATTCCTATGTCAGCGCATTCATCTTTGAAAAAAACTGATGCAACTTCTATGGCAAAGTATATTTTATCACTGAAAAAATAATTCTATAGTACTTTTCAATATTCTAAAATAATTTTAGAATATTGAAAAGTATTTCATTTATAAGACTATTTTTTTACTATTAACATAACCGTATTAAAAATAAATGAAACAAAAAGAAGAAGAGAATAAAATCATAAATAACCGTCGTGATTTTATAAAAACTACGGCTATAGCTGCTGCAGCTTTTATGATTGTTCCCCGTCATGTTTTAGGAAGAGGGTTCGTAGCACCAAGTGACCGTTTATCAATAGCAAGTATTGGGGTTGGTGGAAAAGGAAAATCTGATATTGCTATGTTTGCCAGTAGCGGAAGAGCTGATATTTCATTTTTATGTGATGTTGATACCCGAAGAGCCGCTGCAAGTGTAAATGCATTTCCCAAAGCTAAATTCTACAAGGATTGGCGTGAAATGTTAGACAAAGAACATAAAAATTTCGATGCCGTTTCAGTTTCTACTCCGGATCATAATCATGCTATACAAGCACTAGCCGCAATGCAATTAGGCAAACATGTTTATGTTCAAAAACCTATGGCACATGATATGTACGAAGCGCGTATTTTGACTCAAGCTGCCAAAAAATATAAAGTGGTAACCCAAATGGGAAATCAGGGTGCCTCAAATGATGGTACCAGAATAATGAAAGAATGGTATGAAGCGGGTTTAATTGGAGATGTTCACACAATTCATGCCTGGACCGACAGACCAGTTTGGCCTCAAGGTATTCCTTGGTCTGCCAATAAAGCGGACATTCCAAAAGAATTAGATTGGGATCTTTGGTTAGGAACAGCTCCTTACAAAGAATACGTAAACAAATTAGTACCATTCAACTGGCGAGGTTGGTGGGATTACGGCACTGGTGCATTAGGAGATATGGGTTGCCATTTATTGGAAGCTCCTTTTAGTGTATTGAACTTAAAATATGCAAAAGATGTTCAATGCAGTGTTGGTTCTGTTTATGTAGATGAATTTCAAAGAGGTTATTTCCCTGAAAGTTGTCCTCCTTCAAGTCACGTAACCTTAACTTTTCCAAAAACTGAGAAAACAAATGGTGACATAGCAGTACACTGGATGGATGGAGGAATTCAACCTGAAAGACCTTCTGAATTAGGGCCTAATGAAATTTTTGGCGATGGTGGAAATGGAACATTATTCACTGGAACTAAAGGAAAAATGATGTGTGATACCTATGGTTTAAATCCTCGTTTACTTCCTCTTAGTAAAAATGAAAATCTCAATGTTGCTCAAAAATATAGCAGAGTAAAGGATGGCTCCGAAGGTCATTACAGACAATGGGTTGAAGCCGCAATTGCAGGTTACGGGAAAAAAGAATTAAGTTCTCCTTTTGAAATTGCCGGACCATTAACTGAAGCTTTATTGATGGCAAATCTTGCAATCAGAGGTTACGATGTGATGAGAGAAGAACTTGGAGAAGAAGTGTATCCAGGACGTTCTGCAAAATTATTATGGGATAATGATGCTATGAAAATTACCAATTTTGATGAAGTTAATCAATTTGTAAAACGTGATTATCGTCAAGGTTGGAAAGCTTTAACTTTATAAACAAGATTAATTATTAATTCAAAAATTTAAAAATGATTAAAAATATTTGTACTTCATTAATTGTTATGATAATGATTCAAACCGCAAATGCACAACAAGCTCCAATAGCAAAAGGATTTAAATCAATATTTGATGGACAATCTACAACAGGATGGCATACTTACGGAAAAAAAACTGCTGGTTCCGGTTGGAAAGTTGAAGATGGTGTATTGCATTTTGATCCTACTGCTGCACAAAATGGACAAGGAGGCGATTTGGTAACTGATGTAGAATACGAAAATTTTCATTTAAAATTAGAATGGAAAGTCGCAGCAAATGCCAATAGCGGTATTATTTTTTATGTGAATGAGGATTTGACAAAGTTCAAAAACACCTATGAAACAGGATTAGAAATGCAAGTATTGGATAATAATGGTCATCCCGATGCTAAAATTGAAAAACACAGAGCTGGTGATTTATATGATTTAATCAAAAGTACTTCGGAGCCTGTTAAACCCGTTGGAGAATGGAATTCTGTTGATATTGTATGTAAATTCGGAAAACTGACAATGTTATTGAATGGAGTTAAAGTAGTTGAAACTACACTTTGGGATGCTAATTTTAAAACTTTGGTAGCAGGAAGTAAATTTGCTACTTGGTCAGGTTTTGCAGCATTCAAAAAAGGGAAAATTGCACTACAAGATCACGGAGATAATGTATGGTTCAGAAACATTCAGATAAAAGAATGGAATTCTATGAAAATTACAACTGGATGTGAAGCGGGTATGTAATTAATATCTTAAAATTAAAAATAACCAAAACCAAAAAAATTAAAACCAAAATAAAAAATAATGAATAGCACCACCCGAATAAAATTATCAATAATGATGTTCCTAGAATTTTTTATCTGGGGCGCATGGTTTGTAACCCTTGGAACATTTCTTGGAAATAATTTAAAAGCATCAGGTTCAGAAACTGCTGCCGTTTTTTCAACACAATCATGGGGCGCAATTGTTGCTCCTTTCATTATAGGATTAATAGCTGACCGCTATTTTAATGCAGAGAAAATTTTAGGAATACTTCATCTTATCGGAGCTTTTCTAATGTATCAAATGTATCAGTCAGAAGAGGTTGGAATGTTCTATACCTACGTTTTGAGTTATATGATTTTATACATGCCAACATTGGCTTTAGTAAATTCTGTTTCTTTTAATCAAATGAAAGATCCTGAGAAAGAGTTTGCTAATATCAGAGTCTGGGGAACAATCGGTTGGATTATTGCGGGACTTTCAATAAGTTATTTATTTCATTGGGATTCTGCTGAAGGAATAAGTTCAGGTTTACTTAAAAACACCTTTTTACTAGCTGGTATTGCTGCATTAATATTAGGTCTGTTTAGTTTTTCATTACCAAAAACACCTCCAAAAGTAAGTGATGAAAAAATAAAAATCGGAGATATTATAGGTCTTGATGCTTTGAAATTATTGAAAGATAAAAACTTCGCTATCTTTTTTGTTTCTTCTATTCTAATTTGTATACCTCTTGCTTTTTATTATCAAAATGCGAATCTCTTTTTAACGGAAGCAGGAGTTGAAAATCCTACAGGAAAAATGGCAATTGGTCAAATATCTGAAGCACTATTTTTATTATTGATTCCTGTGTTTTTTACCCGTTTTGGTTTCAAGAAAACCATCTTGGTAGGAATGTTAGCATGGGCAATTCGTTATGTTTTATTTGCTTATGGAAATGGAGATGATTTAAGCTTCATGCTTATTATAGGTATTGCTTTACACGGTATTTGTTATGATTTCTTTTTTGTTTCTGGTCAAATCTATACCAATTCAAAAGCAGGAGAAAAATATAAAAGTGCTGCTCAAGGTCTAATCACACTAGCTACTTACGGAGTTGGTATGTTAATTGGTTTTGCAGTTGCAGGCTGGATAACTGATAATTACAAAATGGCTGACGGTGCTGTAAATTGGCAAATGGTGTGGATAATTCCTGCTGGAATTGCTATAGTTGTGTTCCTACTTTTTGCACTTTTATTCAATGAAAAAAACAAAGTTGAAGATACTTCTTCTGCTGTATAAAAATAAAAAATGAGCACTAATTTAAATAGAAGATCTGCCATAAAAGGAATTTTAGCCGGAACAGCGGCTATGGGAATTCCTTCTGGATTTTCTGCTTTGGCTATGCCAATGAATAATACAGAAGCACAATTAGGTACGTTGAAAGGAAATATAAATCACTCCGTTTCTCGGTGGTGTTTTGATAGTCTTGATTTGGATACGCTTTGTATAGAGGCTAAAAAAATAGGGATTACAGGTATTGATTTAGTTGGACCAAAAGATTGGCCTACACTGAAAAAATATGATTTAGTTTCTACAATGTGTAACGGTGCTGAGATTAATTTAGTAGATGGTTTCAATGATATAAAATTTCATGAAACACTTATAAAAAATTATACCGAAATGATTCCGTTCGTGGCAGAAGCCGGTTATAAAAATCTGATTTGTTTTAGCGGAAGTCGAAGAGGAAAAACAGATGAGGAAGGTTGGGATAATTGCGTTATTGGTTTACAGAAACTACTTCCACTTGCTGAAAAGCATAATGTGATATTAGTGATGGAATTGTTAAACAGTAAAATTGACCATAAAGATTACCAATGTGACAGGACATCATGGGGAGTAGAATTAGCAAAACGTTTAAACTCCGAGAACTTTAAACTTCTTTATGATATTTATCACATGCAAATTGATGAAGGTGATGTGATTAGAAACATAAGAGACAATAATCAATATATTGCACATTTTCATACTGCCGGTGTTCCGGGACGAAATGAAATTGATAATACACAAGAATTAAATTACGAAGCAATAATGAAAGCAATTGCAAAAACTGGTTTTAAAGGTTTTGTAGGACAAGAATTTATTCCTAAAAACCCAGACAAACTAGCTTCATTGAAACAGGCCATTGCAATTTGTGATATTTAACTAATCTAAAAAATAACCCATGATAAAAAGAAGAGAATTTTTAATAAATACTGGTTTAGCATTAGGCGCATTAGCCATTGCCCCTACATTTGCTTTTGAATCAAAAAAGAGAGCTATCGGAATTCAGTTATGGACGCTACGCGATACATTACCAAAAGATGTCAAAGGAGTTTTGTCCCAAGTTGGTAAAGCTGGATTTTGTGAAGTTGAAACTTTTGGTTACTCAGCCGACAAAGGTTTTTTTGGAACCTCGGTTCGTGATTTTAAAATGATATTGGATGATAATGATTTAAAAGCCACAAGTAATCATTTTGATTTTAATTCGATGATCAAAGATGGTTCGACGGATTTAGTTCAAAATTACATAGAAACTGCCAATTTATTAGGTAGCGAGTACGTAACTGTACCTTATATAGTTTCAGAATTGAGAGGAACTACCGGTGATGCCTACAAAAAATTAGCAGTACAAATTAATAAAGTGGGTGAACTTTGTAAAGCTGGCGGCTTAAAATTAGCATATCACAATCATGATTTTGAATTTACAAAATTTGGTTCAACCAATGGATATGAGATTCTATTAAATGAAACTGATAAAAATTTAGTTGATTTTGAATTGGATTTATATTGGGTAGTTCGTTCAGGAAATGATCCATTACAATTATTCAAAAAATATCCAGGACGTTTCACAATGTGGCACGTAAAAGATATGGATAAAGGAAATCCGGATTGGAATGCTGAAATAGGAACGGGAACTATTGATTTCAAATCGATTTTTGCAGAAGCTAAACTATCTGGAATGAAACGTTTCTTTTTGGAACACGAGTCCAACTATAAACCAAATCCAATAGAATCTGCTACAACAAGTTTTAATTACATTAAGAAAAATTTAATCTAAATATTTTTAGAAAAATTGAATAAAAAAAGGGATACAATAAGTATCCCTTTTTTTATAATTTATTCTTTAACTTACTCCGTAATATTAAAACTGGCTACATAAAAGTTTTTATCTATTTCCAGTTTTGAATTTTCATTATTTGATGGAACATTTTTCCATTCTGTCTCTGGTTGGAGTAATTCTTCTTTTCCATTCAGCGTTACTTTAACTGGCATGTTGAAACCAGCAACGCAATTTGTCCATCGATAGCCCAACTGATTGTCCTTGAAAAAATATTCTAATGTAGGAATTCTGGTGTCTCTTAAATACTGATTAAAGACGGTAGACAAATCGATTCCAACTTGCTGACTTAAATAATCTTCAATTTGTTTTGTAGTAACTGTTTGGTGATAAAAAGTACTGTTTAAGCCTCTTAATATGCCTCTCCATTTTTCATCATTATTTACAATTTGGCGTAAAGTATGTAACATGTTCCCTCCTTTTGGATACATATCACCAGAGCCTTCGTTGTTAACATCATAATTTCCTATAATTGGTTTGTCATTTTTTATTCCTTTTCTGGTTCCCAGAACATATTCAAATCCAGCTTCTTTTCCATAGTAATATTCTACAAAAAGACTTTCTGAATAGTTTGTAAAACTCTCATGAATCCACATATCAGCAATATCTTTGTATGTGATATTATTAGCGAACCACTCATGTCCAGATTCATGGATAATGATAAAATCAAATTTTAATCCCCAACCCGTACCGCTTAAATCCCTGCCTCTATAACCGTTTTGAAAACCATTTCCATACGTTACGCTACTTTGATGTTCCATTCCTAAATACGGAGCTTCAACTAACTTATAGCTGTCTTCATAAAAAGGATACGGTCCAAACCAATGTTCAAAAGCTTTTAGCATCCTTGGAACATCTTGAAATTGTTTTTTAGCTTTCGCCAAATTGTCTCGCAAAACGTAATAGGTACAATCTAAATCTCCTTTTTCTCCTTTATACTTTTCTGAAAACGAAACATAATCCCCTATGTTTATGTTTACTCCATAATTATTGATTGGATTAGAAACATACCAATTGTAGGTTTTAGTACCATCCTTTAATTGCTTTTCACTTAGTAAACGTCCATTGGAAACATTAGTCAAATTTTTAGGAACATTTACACTGATCAACATATTTTCCACTTCGTCATACATGTGATCTTTGTTCGGCCACCAAACACTGGCTCCCAATCCTTGACAGGAAGATGCAATAAAAGGGTTACCGTTATTGTCTTTCTTCCAAGTAATTCCTCCGTCCCAAGGCGGATTTACAGCAACTTTTGGCTTTCCTCCGTAAAATACTGTCAGTTCTTTTACAGCACCTTTGGTTTGAGGAGCAATTAATTCAACAAAAAAAGCATTTCCTTCTCTGCTGTATTTTAAAACCTTACCATCTTGAATGACTTTATAAATTTGCATTGGATTTTGCAAATCAATTTGCATCCTATTGTATTCCTGAACAACTTGATATTTTATTGTATTTGAGCCTGAAATAGTGCTATCAGCAGGATTTACTTTTATATCAAGATGGTAGTTTTTTACATCCCACCACATTCTTTCTTTAGTGATACTGCCACGTAAAGTATCTTGTCTGGTGAATATTTCCTCTTTTTCTTCCAAAAGTCCTTGCGCTTTTGCTCCATTAAAAATAGCAAAAGAGATAAAAATAAGACAGAATTGTTTTTTCATAGTGAATGTGCTTTTGACAAAAATAAACTTTAAAATTTAGAAATAAACTTCCTGAAATTTATTTTCCAGGATAGATTTGAACATATTCTTGCAACAGCTTATTATCTTTTCCTCTAATTTGCATGATTACCTTGTTGCTTTCAAAATCAAATTTTAATAAACCAAAATTAATATCTTTGATAACTTGTCCTTTCACATAAGGATTTTCTTCACCTGAAAAGGAAGCGTAAGTATGCGTTAATCCGCTTGAAGTAAAATCGACTAAAGGATAGGATAATCCAGAAACATTTTTGGAAGAAAAAGTTGCAATATGGCGGTCTCCAGAGATTATAAAAGTACCTTTTGCTTTCGTCGAAACAATCAATTTCTCTAGTTTTTCTATTTCATGAGGGAAATTTCCCCAAGCTTCAAAACCATGTATATCTGATAGAAATTGAATACTGCTGACGATTACATTAAATTGTGCATCAGAATTTTGAAGTTCTTTTTCCAACCATTTCCATTGTGCATTTCCTAACACCGTTCCTTCACCGTATTTATTGGGTTGAAAACGTTTTTTAGAATCGGTGGCTTTCGTTAGTTTAGTTCTAAAAAAACGGGAATCCAATACAATTATTTTGACTTTATTTCCATTTACGGCAATAGTTTTGGCTGTATAAACACCATCTCTTTTTCGCTCAGGAGTATTCTTTGAAGTATCTAAAAAATCCAGTAATAACTGCTGGCTTTTTCTTTTAAAAGGATATTCTTCACCGCCGTCATTCGCTCCATAATCATGATCATCCCATGTTCCTAATATAATTTTGTCTTTAATGAACTTGAGATAATCTGAATCTTGTTTCTGAATTTCATAATTTTTTTTAAGAAACTGCATATCCTCAGTATCCGAATACACATTATCACCTCCCCAAATCCATACGGACGGATGATTTTCCTCTATCACTGGCCAAAGCTCATTCTTAATTTTCTGGTCGTCGCAAGAACCAAAAGCAACCGTGAAGAACTTATTTTGAATCGGTTTTTCAGTTATAATAGTAGGTTTTGTATCCTGCGTTTTACAACCAATAAAGGCAAAAAAACTAAAAATAAAAAGTGCTTTTTTCATATGGTATTAGTAGTATAAAAATCTGTTTAATTTTTAAATTTTCTACGAAGATATAAAAATCAGTTAAGTTCAACTTTAAGTACAGTTTAATAAAAAAGCGACTATTCTTCATGAGATAGTCGCTTTTTTTATAGATTTTAAACCAATGATTAATGCAGGTTAGTCACTCTACTTTGTTCTACTACAGCAGTAAAATCAATAGCTAAGCGATTGCCATAATCCTCCAATAATTCTAAAACTCTTTCTTGTTTATCTGATTTTACAATAAGACCTGCATGATATTCTAGTGGAACTTTAAAGCAAACTTCAGGATCTGAAAACGAAGATAAATTAGGATGCTGGAATTTTGACAACGTTAGAACAATCCCTGCATATTCTTTTTTGACTTTTGGTAAAACATATTTGGTTCCTTTAGCCAATGCATCTTCAATAGCTGCCCATTCTTTCCATAAATTGATGTTAGAAGCTTCAGCTACCATTTCTGCCAAATGTGCTCCTCCTACTCTTGAAGAAGTTTCCAAAAAGTAAATCTGACCATCTTCATTACTTTTTATAAATTCTGTATGAGCAGCCCCATGTTTCAGTCCGAAGCCTTTCATTACTTGTTCATTTAATTTTTTTATGGCTTTATCATCTTCTGAATTGTATTTAATATTTGAAGAACGGAAAACACCACCACCTTGTGAAATTTCCATTGGTGTGGCTAAATATTTCGAAGTTAAACTAAAGATTACTTTGCTATCAGAAATCAAACTATCACAATGATACACATCGCCAGGTTTGAATTGTTCTAATAAATATTTGAATCTGTTATTACCCATTTCATTAATGTGAATCCACAAACTCTCTTTATCATATATTTTTATAATTCCTGCAGCCGAAGCTTCTGAACGTGGTTTCAAAACCCACGGAGCTTGAATCGTATCTGCAAAAGTATTGATGTCATGATCGTTAAATAACGAACAAAAAGCAGGAATAGGAATTCCACAACTTTTGGCTCTCATTCTCATTGCCAATTTATCTCTAAAATAACGTCCCGTAGTTTGTCCCATTCCGTCAATACGAAGATTTTCCCTTAGATACGTAGCTTTTTCAACATCATAATCATCTAGTGCTACAATGGAATCAATTTTAGTTGACTTCATAAAATTACCCACACCTAAGAGCAAATGTTCTAAATTCCAATCGACATCGTGGCCTTCCATATAAAAAATCTCATCAATATGTTGATGTGGCCATGGTTTGTCTCTCAGTTTTTCGCTCGTCACTAAATAGACTTTGTTACCTAACTTTTTTAAATTAATTAAAAAATCGGCACCCTTGAAATAATTTGAAATACAAAGGAAGGTTTTAGAGTTTTCCATACGTTATAAATTTTCAATGAATTTAGTTAATAAATGAACTCCATACCCTGTAGCATGCTTACTTTTAGCAAATTCATCATCGCCAAATGCTACACCTGCTACATCAAGATGAGCCCAAGCTTTATGCTCTTGGGTGAAATATTCTAAAAATTTAGCGGCACTTATTGCTCCTGCAACTGGTTTTCCACTATAATTTTTTACATCAGCAATATCACTTTCAATATCTGATTTATAAGCGTCCCAAAGCGGTAAAGGCCACAAACGCTCTCCTATTGCATCGCCATTTTCTTGTAGTTTTTTAGCCATTTCTGTATTATTGGTAAACAAAGCACCACATTCATAACCAAAAGTACCAACGCTGCTTCCGGTAAGTGTGGCGATATCCACAATATATTCCGGTTTAAAATTTTTAATTAAATACGATAATCCATCTGCTAAAATGAGTCTTCCTTCAGCATCTGTATCGATGATTTCAATCGAATGTCCGCTATAACTATGAATCACATCACTTGGTAAAAATGATTTAGCATCAACAGAATTTTCAGCACAAGGGACAATTGCAGTTACTTTTACGGGCAATTGCAGATCAGCAATCAATTGCATAGCCCCAAAAACAGCACCACCACCAGCCATATCACACTTCATATGAAGCATTCCGGCTGTTTTTATATTTAAACCTCCAGTATCAAAGGTGATTCCTTTCCCAACTAAACCAACATGTTTTAGGTGTTCCACTTCGGTTGTAGGAGTGTAATTCATAATGATAAATTGAGGCTCATTTTCACTTCCTTTTCCAACTGCTAAAAATGCGCCAAGACCTGCAATTTTTGAAGCTTCATAACCAAGAACTTCTACATCAAAGCCATATTTTTTTCCAGTTTCTTTAGCCCAATTTGCGAGATATTTTGGATTAACAGTATTTGGCGGTAAATCGACCAAATTATAAGTTGCTAATTGCGCTTTGGCAATTTTAATTCCTTTTTTTGCTGTAGCCAAATAATCTTTTTCTGAAACTAAATTCAAGCTAAAATCTGGTTCTAAAAAAGGATGCACATTTTTATCCGATTTAAAATGACCTAAATCATACGTTCCTAAAAGCAAACCCGAAATCATAGCTTCAACGTGATCCTGAGTGAATTGTTCTGGAATAACTAAAGCAACATTCGAACTGAAATTTTCTTTTTGCTTCGATGAAATACGACGAAAAGTAGTTTTCAATGATTTATAATCTATCTCTTTTCCCAGGCCGATAAAAACATATGTATTGTTATTTTTTTCGGCTAAATAATGCGTGTCTTTTTTACCGAAAAAAACTTTTGATGTTACTTCTAATCCATTAAAAGTTATAGGAACAATACTTTTTGAGTATGTTTCAAAAACCGGAATCAAAATTGTTCCTGAAAAATCAGTTACGTTTTGTAGTGTATTTGTTTTCATTTGTTCTTTTAATTTTTTGTCCCTTTTAATTCAAGACCTTATAAATGGACTTTTACGACTCTTTTGTATTAAAAAATAACCATTCTATTGCTTTAGGAAATTCATCACTCCAGTAGGTTTCACTATGTTTTCCTTGCCTGTTAATACTTAGGTTTATTTTTGATTTGTCTTTTACAAATTCACTTGAAATCAAATTATCTTTAAAACTTTTTATGTGTTCAATCATTGTTTTGCTTTCATCGCCACCGGCATACAAATAAATTTTAGTATCGGCAGTATTGGCTTTCTTTGGGTTAATTTTCAGTTCTGGAACTACCCAAAGCGATGGTGAAAAAATCATTAATTTTCCATACACTTCCGGGTTTCTTAATCCACTAAAAATACTAACCAATCCACCCATCGAGCTCCCTCCTATTCCGGTAAACTCTCGTTCTTTTTTAGTTCTAAAATTGCTGTCAACAAATGGTTTTAATGTGTCGGTCACAAATCGGATGTATTTTTTTCCTTGTCCCTTTCCCAATACTGTTTTCCCAACATTATATTCTTTTATTCGATCTTCTTCAGCGTGCTCAATGGCTATAATTATAATTTTCCCAATTTTATACTCAGACATAACCGCCAGTTTTTTGTCAATTTCCCAATTGCCAAATTCAGCCTTTTCATTAAATAAATTTTGGGCATCCTGCAAATACATGACTGGATAACTTTCACTTGAATTATCATAATCATGAGGTAATAAAGCCCAAATTTTTCTTGTTTTGTTGAGTTGTGGGATTTCAAATTCATCCGATATCAACTGAACTTGTGGCAAAAAAGATTGTTTAAATGGCAACCAATTTTTTCTCCATCTCGCAACATGTTCTTTTTGAATACCAGTATGCGCTAAAGTTGAACGATTTTCGGTTCGATTACCATGACTGTCGATTTCTACTTCACTCCAATCGCCTTTAGTAAATTTATACAAAAGCTCGGCAGGATAATCAAAATCATGCAAAAATTTATAATGGTATAGGTTATTCCCAATTTTCTCCATCATAAACTCCTTGTCCTGAGTACGCCAATTATTGAAATTTCCTGAAATATAAACAGGCCTTGCATCGTCTTCGTCAGTCGTAAGTATTATATAAAGCCCCGTATTTAATATTGGATCGTTTAATTCTTGTATCAATGTGGTAATATCTAAATTCATCACTTGCATTGTGGTACTCTTATTTTAAAATAATAGTAAATATAGTGGATTACCATTTGAAATAAAAGAAAACCCAATAGTATATTCATTTACTATTGGGTTTTATTAATGGAAAATCTTTAAAAAAAATTTCTATTTCTGACGACTTTTTAAGACTTCAACAACATTATTTAGCTTAAATCCTTTGGCTTGCAGTAAAATAAGATAGTGAAAAAGCAAATCGGCACTTTCACTCAAAAACAAATCATCGTTGTCATCTTTTGCTTCAATAACCACTTCTATCGCTTCTTCGCCTACTTTCTGCGCGATTTTGTTCATCCCTAATTTAAATAAAGAAGCAACATAACTTTTCTCAGAATCAGCATTTTCTCTTCGAAGTTGGATTGTATCTTCTAAATCCGAAATAAAGCCATAATCAGCTTTGTTTTCATCCGCCCAACACGTATCAGTTCCTTTGTGACATGTTGGTCCTTCTGGTTTTACCTGAATCAACAAGGTATCGTTATCACAGTCATTTTTGATGTCAATCAGATTTAAAAAATTACCACTTTCCTCGCCTTTTGTCCAAAGTCTTTGTTTTGTGCGACTATAAAAGGTTACTTTTTTAGTATCAACCGTTTTTTGATATGCTTCGGCATTCATGAAACCCAACATCAAAACTGTTTTAGTTTCGCTGTCTTGAATTATGGCTGGAATTAATCCGTCTGTATTTTTTGAGAAATCTATGTTCATGTTTTTTATTTAAAGATTTAAAATTTAAAGATTGAAAATCATCTAATCAGATTATCTTTTCTCTTTATTCTATTATCTATTTTTATATTCTAACTTCAATATTGTTGTTCTTAAGGGCTGTTTTTAATGTCTTGATTTCAATTTCTTTAAAATGAAATACGCTTGCCGCCAATGCTGCGTCAGCTTTTCCATGTAAAAAAATATCTACAAAATGTTGTATGTTTCCCGCACCGCCAGAAGCAATAATGGGAATATTAACTAATTCCGAAAGTGTTGCCAAAGCTTCATTGGCAAAACCGTTTTTAGTTCCGTCATTATCCATTGATGTGAATAGAATTTCACCTGCTCCACGTTGTTCAACTTCTTTTGCCCAATCAAATAAATTCTTTTCTGTAGGCACTTTTCCACCCACCAAATGAACAATCCATTGGCCATCAATTTGTTTGGCGTCAATCGCAACAACGACACATTGGCTTCCAAATTTCTGTGCCAAATCATTAATCAGCTGCGGATTTTTCACTGCCGATGAATTGATGGAAACCTTATCTGCTCCGTTTTGCAATAAAACTTCTACATCTTCAACAGACGAAATTCCACCACCAACGGTAAATGGAATATTTATTGTAGAAGCTACTTTTCGAACCAAATCAACTAAGGTTTTTCTTCTTTCTTCCGTTGCCGAAATATCCAAGAAAACCAATTCATCAGCACCTTCATCCGAATATATTTTGGCTAATTCCACCGGATCTCCTGCATCACGCAAGTCTACAAAATTAACACCTTTTACGGTTCTTCCGTTTTTTATATCGAGACAGGGAATAATTCTTTTTGTTAACATTTTTCTAATATATAGTTTTCCAATTGTTTCAATGAAATACGTCCTTCATAAATTGCCTTTCCGATTATAGTTCCTTCACAACCTAATTCGGCTAGTTTGGGTAACTCGTCAAAAGTAGAAATTCCTCCAGAAGCAATTAGTTTTATTCCTTTGGCTTCCGCTAAAATTTTTGCATATAAATCAAACGATGGCCCTTCAAGCATACCGTCTTTGGCAATATCCGTACAAATTACATATTGAATACCTTTACTTTGATAATCTTGTATAAATGGAATTAAATCTTCGTTAGAATCTTCCAACCAACCTGAAACAGCTACTTTTTCATTATTAGCATCTGCTCCCAAAATGATTTTATCAGAACCATATTCTGCAATCCATTTTTCGAATAGTTCTCTATTCTTCACGGCAATACTTCCACCGGTTATTTGATTCGCACCACTTTCAAACGCAATCTTTAAATCGGAATCCGATTTTAATCCACCACCAAAATCAATTTTCAATTTTGTTTGAGTAGCTATTTGCTCCAGTATTTTATAATTCACAATCTGGCTTGACTTTGCACCATCTAAATCAACCAAATGTAAATATTCAATTCCGTGTGCTTCAAATGATTTTGCCACCTCAAGCGGATTTTCATTGTATATGATTTTGGTATTGTAATCTCCTTTTGATAAGCGAACACATTTTCCTTCTATGATATCTATTGCGGGTATTATTCTCATTGGATTTTAGATTGAAGATTAACGATTTTTGATTTCAGATTTGTCATTGCGAGGAACGAAGCAATCTCACTTACTATCCTCATTGTTATTGCTATTGAATTTTGCTATTGCCATTGAATTTTGCTATTGCCATTGAAATTTATAACTTCAAAAAGTTTCCAAGGATTTGTTCTCCAACATCACCACTTTTTTCCGGGTGAAATTGTGTTCCGTAGAAATTATTATTTTCCAATGCAGAGGAATATTCAAGCTCGTAATTGGTTGTGGCAATGGTTTCGACACAAAGAGGAGCATAAAAACTATGTACCAAATACATGTATTCGTTTTCTGAAATTTCTTTGAATAAATCCGATTTTAGATTATAAATAGTATTCCAGCCCATTTGTGGCACTTTGACTTTTGAAGTAAATTTCACAACATCTACATCAAAAATTCCTAAACCTTTAGTATTCCCTTCCTCCGATTTGTTGCACATCAATTGCATACCCAGACAAATTCCTAAAACGGGTTGTTTCAAAGTTGGAATCAAAGTTTCTAAACCGCTTTCTAAAAGCATTTTCATTGCTGAACTAGCCTCACCAACACCCGGAAAAATAACTTTATCGGCAGCCTTTATTTCGTCTGGATTATTACTCAAAACCGCTTTGAATCCCAATCTTTCGATTGCAAACATTATGCTTTGAATATTTCCTGCGCCGTAATTTATAATGACAATTTTCATTTTATTTTTGTTTCAAGTTTAAAGTTTAAAGTTGCTCGAGTCAACCTGAAACTTTAAACAATTTTACAACATTCCTTTTGTACTTGGCAAAATCATCTTTTCAGTATCTCGTTTTACTGCTACTTTTATTGCTTTTGCAAATGCTTTAAAAATGGCTTCAATCTTGTGATGCTCGTTCGTTCCTTCTGCTTTGATATTGATGTTTGCTTTCGCACCATCTGAGAATGATTTAAAGAAATGAAAGAACATCTCTGTTGGCATTTTTCCAACCATTTCGCGTTTGAATTCAGTTTCCCAAACCAGCCAGTTTCGACCTCCAAAATCAATAGCCACTTGTGCTAAACAATCGTCCATTGGTAAACAAAAACCGTAACGTTCAATTCCTAATTTATTTCCTAATGCTTTCGCAAAAACTTCTCCAAGTGCAATCGCAGTATCTTCAATCGTATGATGTTCATCAACTTCTAAATCGCCTTTTACAAGTATTTCCAAGTCCATTTGTCCGTGGCGAGCTATTTGGTCCAGCATGTGGTCAAAAAAGGCAATTCCAGTTTCGATTTTGCTTTTTCCTGTTCCATCCAGGTTTAAGTTGATAAAAATATCCGTTTCATTAGTTTTTCTCTCTATTGAAGCCGAACGTTCTTCTAATTTCAAAAACTCATAAATAGCTTTCCAATCAGTAGTTTGTAAAGCAATAACCGAATCCAATTCGTGTCTTTTAGAAGATATTTCATCTCCTCCCAAAGCTTCATCTCTGTTAATAAAAATAGCTTTTGAACCTAAGTTTTTTGCTAATTCCACATCAGTTATTCTATCACCTATTACGAATGAATTTATTAAATCATATTCTCGATTGTCAATATACTGTGTCAACATTCCAGTCGCAGGTTTGCGAGTTGGTGCATTTTGGTAAGGAAAAGTCTTATCGATAAACACTTCTTTGAAAACCACTCCTTCATTTTCAAAAGCTTTCATGATTAAATTATGTACCGGCCAAAAATTGGCTTCTGGATGAGAATCTGTTCCCAAACCGTCTTGATTCGTCACCATCACCAATTCAAAATCCAATTCCTTTGCTATTTTTCCAAGATATTGAAAAGCGTTTGGATAAAATTCTAATTTTTCAAAACTGTCTAATTGATAATCATTTGGTTCTAAAACCATTGTTCCGTCACGATCTATAAAAAGTATTTTTTTCATTAAAAAAAGTTTAAAGTTTAAGGTTTAAAGTTGTTTTAACACCTCAATTAGTTTCATGTTTTCTTTTTCTGTTCCAACGGTTAAGCGCAGACAATTATCGCATAACGGTTGGGTTGTTCTGTTTCGAATTACGATTCCTTTTGCAATCAATTCAGCATATCTCTTATTGGCGTCATCTACCTTTACCAAAATAAAATTTGCTTCTGTTGGATAGATTTTTTCGACAAAATTCACATTAAGTAATACTTTAAGTAATTCCTTTCTTTGTTTTATAATAGAATCAATTTCAGATTTTATTTTAGCTGCATCATCCAGTCTTTCTAACGCTCTTTTTTGAGTCAGTTCATTTACATTATACGGTGGTTTTATTTTATTTAAAACCGAAATTACTTCTGCAGATGCATAACAAATTCCCAATCTAATTCCTGCTAAACCATAAGCCTTTGATAATGTTTGGGTAATAACTAAATTTGGATACTCATCTAATTCATTAATCCAACTTTCTTTCTTCGAAAAATCGATATACGCTTCATCAATCACCACTAATCCTTTGAAATTTTGCAAAAGATACGCAACACTTTCATCCGAAAAGGAATTCCCTGTTGGGTTATTTGGAGAACACAAAAAGATGATTTTAGTATTAGAGTCAATAGCTTCCATGATTTTCTCAATTTGAGGTTGAAAGTCTTCTGAAAGTAGTACTTCCTTGTTTTCTACTGCATTAATATTAGCCAAAACGCCATACATTCCGTAGGTTGGTGGCAAAGTAATTACATTGTCCGTTTTTGGTTCACAAAAAGCCCTGAATAACAAATCCAATACTTCATCACTTCCGTTTCCAAGCAAAATTTGATTCGTTTTGACATTTCTTTGTTTTGCCAAAATCTCCTTTACATTCATTTGTTGTGGGTCTGGATACCTGTTTACGCCATTTTCAAACGGATTTTCATTGGCATCCAAGAAAATCATATCTGCAGTATCAAAATCCTCAAATTCATCACGTGCGGAAGAATACGGTTTCAATTGCTTTACGTTTTCTCTGACTATAGTATTTATATCGAAATTATTTTCCATCTTCCATCGCTTTTAATCGTAATGTAACTGCATTTTTGTGTGCTTGTAAACCTTCGGCTTCTGCCATGATTTCGATTGCTTTACCGATGTTTTGTATACCTTTTTGAGATATTTTTTGAAAAGTCATTGTTTTAGTAAAACTATCTAAATTTACACCGCTATAATTCTTGGCATAACCATTAGTTGGCAACGTATGATTGGTTCCTGACGCATAATCTCCAGCACTTTCAGGTGTATAATTCCCGATGAATACCGAACCTGCGTTTTGAACACCATTGCTGTAAAAATCATCAAATTCAGAACAAATAATAAAGTGTTCCGGTCCGTATTCATTGATTAATTCTAGGGCAATTTTATCATTTTCAACAAAAATTAACTTTGAATTCGCAATTGCTTTTTCAGCGATGGCTTTTCTTGGTAAAGCTTCTATCTGTATTTGGATTTCAGTCTCTACGGCATCAATTAATTTTTTAGAGGTTGAAACTAAAATTACCTGACTGTCCGCTCCGTGTTCTGCTTGAGACAATAAATCCGAAGCTACAAAAGCTGGGACTGCACTATCATCAGCAACAATTAATAATTCTGATGGACCGGCTGGCATATCGATTGCTACTCCAAACTGAGTTGCGAGTTGTTTAGCCACAGTCACAAATTGATTTCCAGGACCAAAGATTTTATACACTTTAGGAATTGTTTCCGTTCCAAAAGTCATTCCTGCAATAGCCTGAATTCCGCCTACTTTTAATATTTTAGTCACACCACATAAATTTGCGGCATACAAAATAGCGGGATTTATAGCACCGTTTTTATCTGGAGGAGAACATAAAACAATTTCATTGCAACCTGCAATTTCTGCAGGAACAGCAAGCATTAAAACAGTAGAAAATAATGGAGCAGTTCCTCCAGGAATATACAATCCTATCTTTTGAATAGGTCTTTTTTCCTGCCAGCAGTTAACTCCTTCGATTGTTTCTACAGCAACTCTTTCTGTTTTTTGAGCAATGTGAAATTTTGAAATATTAGATTTGGCTAATTCAATAGCTTCTTTTAACTCTGGAGAAACGGAAGCAATTGCCAAATCAATTTCAGCTTTTGAAACTTCAATGGTATCGATTTTTGCGCCATCAAAAAGCGACGTGTATTTTGCAACAGCAGTATCACCTTTCTTTTGAACTTCATTGAAAATTTCTTTTACAGTGGCTTCAATATCATCAATAGTTTTAGTAGGACGCTCTAAAATTGAGCGCCAAGATTCTGCTTTTGGATTGTATATTTTATTCATTTTTAATTTTATTCAAAGATTAAATAATAGAATTATTCCGTTTTTAAACTCATAATTCTTAAAGTACCATTTTTTCAATTGGACAAACCAAAATCCCTTCGGCTCCAACTTCTTTCAACTGATCAATCACATCCCAGAAAGTATCTTTATCGATTACAGAGTGTACGCTGCTCCACCCTTCTTGTGCCAGTGGCAAAACGGTTAAACTTCTTAGTACAGGAAGAATTTTTCCAACAGCATCAATTTTGTCATTTGGAATATTCATCAAAATATACTTCGATTTTCTAGCTCTCAAAACGGATTCGATTCTGAATTTTAAAGTGTCGATTATTTTTTGAGATTCAGGACTTACTTTTGGAGAAACAGCTAAAACTGCTTCACTTTTAAAAATAACTTCAACCTCTTTCAGATTGTTCTTGAATAAAGTACTACCGCTCGAAACAATATCAACAATAGCATCGGCTAGACCAATGTTTGGAGCTATTTCAACCGAACCTGATATCTGGTGAATATCGACTGTTACGCCTTTAGAATTAAAAAAATCAAGTACTGTTTTAGGGTATGAAGTCGCAATGCGCATACCTTCTAAATCCTTAACAGATTTGTAATCAAATGCTTTTGGCACAGCAACAGATACTTTACATTTTGAAAAACCTAATTTTTGAATTACTTCTATATCCCCTCCTTTTTCGACTAAAAGATTATCGCCAACAATAGCAATATCTACAACTCCATCAATCAAATATTGAGGAATATCGGAATTTCTTAAATAGAGAACTTCAAGAGGAAAATTTGATGCTTCGGCTTTTAATTGGTCAATACCGTTATCAATTGAAATACCTGCATCTTTTAGAATTTGAATGCTGTCTTCGTTTAAACGTCCTGATTTTTGAATTGCAATTTTTAATGTACTCATTTTGTCTTTTTTGTTTTTGTTTAAAATATTTTGATTGAGTACAAATATTGGGTAATAAAAAACCCGTTTGATGTACTCAAACGGGTTTTTAGAATATGATGATTTACACACATACCATTAACACATCGCTTGAGAGCAATAATGAAAATGATGATGATGTAATTGATTTGTAAACATTTTAGTGTGCTTGTTTTAATTCTTTTGCAAATATAAGATATTATTTTTTTTAAAAGCAATTTTAATTTTAACTTAACTAGTGATTTTTGTTAAATTAAAATTATTTGTCATCTTCTTTATATTCTTTTGTAGCAGATGGATTCTCATTCAACGGTGCAGAAACGGCGCTGTCTTCCCTAATCTCAGTGTGACGAATTTCTCCTCCGGATGTGCCAACATTTATTGATATAATTCCACTTATTAAAGCTAAAATAAGCGTAATAAATGAAAATATTTTAGCTAATCGAAACTTTTTTATAGCTGCGCCCAATGAAATCAATGCGAAAACTCCGGTTACATAAAGTACTAAAGCAAATTTCTCCGCGAGCTCTTCGTGTTCATGGATAATTGCTTTACCAATATTTGGAAAATCTTCAACCATCTCCTCTGCTCCTTCACCAGTTCCCATACTAAATGCACCAAAAATGGCTGCAACAATAAATAAAACGTAAGCCGTATTTTTTACCGAATCATTCTTTAAAATCATTCCAGCGATTAAAATTCCTATTCCTAAAAAAGTTCCAATAATTGGAAAATGGTTAACAACCATATGTAAATGAGCATCATTCATAATTTTTTAATTTAAAGTTTATATTCTATTGATTTATAAAAAGCAAATTTGTTATCCTGCTAATGAAACTCCAATCAAGGAACCAATTCCATAAGTTACCGCTGCTGCTACCAGTCCAAAAGAAACTTGCCTAAATCCAGAAAATAAAATGCTTTTTCCTGTCAACAGAGTAATTGCGGCACCTATTCCAAAAAGTCCAACAACACTGCTTCCTACACTTAATAAAATAGCATTTTTTCCATCTAAAAACATAAAAGGATATAATGGAATAATGGCTCCAATGGCAAAAAGCACAAACGAAGCTGTTGCTGCTTCCCAGGCTGATCCTCCTAATTCTTCTTTGTCAATTCCTAATTCCTCCGTGATAATGGCATCAATCGCCGTTTGAGGATTTTCAAAAGCTTTGTCAGCCAGTTTTTGTGCTTCAACAACATTCATTCCTTTGGCCTGATACAATAAAACTAGTTCTTTTTTCTCTTCTTCGGGAGATGCTTCCAATTCTTCGGTTTCCAAATCAATTTGGCGCTGGTTTAATTCTCTCGAACTTTGTACCAAAAGCCATTCACCCAAAGCCATTGAAATTGCTCCTGCCAAAAGTCCCGCAATACCAGTTAATAATATCGTATCATTAGAAACAGCCGCACCAGCAACTCCCATGACCAAACTCATATTAGAAACCAATCCATCATTAGATCCTAAAACGGCGGCACGCAATGCATTTCCGCCTACTGATTTATGCCTGCTTTCAAATTTAGACAATAAGCCACCGGAAACATTCAAGGCAGCATTATTATTTACTGCTTCAATAATATTAAGATGATTGTGCTCAAAACCTGTTGGTTTCTCTCCGCTTTTAAGTTTATTTTTAATTGAATTTACTGCAAATTGTTTTTCAATATTGGAAAGGCTGCTAATTATAGAACTGTAACCAAAGATTTTACCCAACTTCAATTGAAATTTAGCTCTTCCTGATGGCAAAGGCATTTTGTAATTTGGTTCCAAAGTCAACACTTTATCAAACATGTGTTTCGCGTGTCCTTTTTCAATTTCACCCAAACTCAATAATACTCTTGAAAGATTATCATCCGATTGAATAGCGGCAATACTGTCATATAAAAAAGCAGTATCGACTTCTGTTTGTAATTGATCTTTTAGTTTATTCAAATCCATTTTATTTGCTTTTTATTAATTAACCAAATCGAAAACCCCCTTTGTTAAAATTCTTGAAGAAGAATTGATTAAAGTATTTGGAAGTATTTCGACAAAATTTTCAGACTTCTCACCTATTGTAACACTTACTTTCTTGAATGAATACCCGTTTTTTTCATTGTCCAATAAAAGTACGAAATTTTTGTTGTTTTCAGTAACTAATGCTTCAGAAGGAATCGCTAAAGCTTTTTTTGAATCGATAATTATTCCAGCTTCTACAAACATTCCCGTCAACAGTTTTTGTTTTATCGCATCGTCTAAATGTCCGTGAATATTAATCGTTCTGTCATTCCCTTCTATTGATTTTCCAACCAAATGTACTTCGGCATTAAAAACATCTTTTGAAGCTTCAGGAACTTTAAAATGTATTTTTTGCCCAATTTTCACATTCAAAATATCTTTTTCAAAAACAGCTAATTCTAAATGTAAGTGATCTGTATCGACAATTTCTAAAATCACATCCGAAGGTGCTACATACATTCCCACATTGGCATTCATGATTACGATATCACCCGTTATTGGAGAAAAAATAGTGATTGTTGAAGTCAAAATTCCTTTCTCTACATTTCTAGCATTAATGTTCAAAAGCACTAATTTGGCACGTAAACTTTGATGCATGGCTTTAGCTCTTTTATACTCGCTTTCGGCTTTTAAGTAGTTTTTTTGCGAAGTGATTTTTTCATCGTACAAGGTTTTTTGACGGTCGTATTCTGATTTCAAGAAATTAAGTTGCTCAGCCACTTCCATATACTCTTTTTGAATATCCAGAAATTCGGTATTTTGTAGCGTTAATAAAGCTTGTCCTTTTGTTACTTTATTTCCAACCAAAAGCGTTGTTGATTTCACATAACCGCCCATAAAAGTGTTTACTTTAGCTCTGTTTTGTGGTGGTACGTCAATTTTTCCAGATGCTTTTACCGTAACATCAAAATCCTGTTCTGTTGGACTCGCAATCTCCATTCTTGAAGATTTGAATTGAGCAGAAGTTACAGTTGTCAAACCGTTGTCTTTTTGTTCCACTTCTTCTGTTTTTGATTCTTTGCAAGAAAATAAAACAAGAGATAAAGCGATTATATATAGAGATTTTTTCATTAGTTATTATTTAAAAATTTAGGTATTGTAAATCTAATTGGGTTTGGTTGAATTGTAAAATAGTATCTAAATAATCCACTTGAATGGTTGTGGCATTTTCTAAACTTTGGATGTATTGGAAAAAATCAATTTCACCATGTTTATAACTGTTATTCCCTACCTTAATGATCTCATCCGATAATTTTTTGCCATACGTATTGTAATAATTTATGGCTTCTTGATGTTTGGCTAATTCGTTCTTTTTTTGATTGATGAACTTTTCTATTTTTACTTCCTCGTTTAGCTTTTGTTGTTCCCAACTTTGTAATTCAAGTTGTGCGACTTTACTTTTAGCAACTTGTCCCGAGAATAAAATCGGTACTGCTAAACCAACTTGAAAACCATACAACGATTGTGATAAACCATTATTTCTTCCTTGAAAATAATCCAAGTTAATATCCGGTAGCCAATGTTGTTTTTGCAGTTCTATCTGGTTTTTATAATTTTCAGTAACACTTTCTAAGTAAGCATTATAAAATGAATTACTTGTTGCATCAATAAAAGTATTTAGAGGCATAATTGAATTACTACTTATTGATATTATTTCATCGTTTTGAAGCAAGGATTGCAACAGTTCGTATTGTGCTTTTTTGTCATTCTCAATTTGTGAAAGCTTAGTTCTAATTTGTCTGAATTTAGCTTGAGCCGTAATTTTTTCCAGATAATTAGTTTCTCCTAATTCAAAACGTCTGTCGCTTGCTTTAGAGAAATTTTGGTACAAACTATCCAAATATTGATATAGTTTTTCTTGATGTTGCAAATAAACGATATGCTGATACGATTTAGAAACAGCTAAAGAAAGTTTGTTTTTTTGAATATCAAAATTGGCTTTTTCCCTTTCATATTCAGAAGAAAATACTTTTTTCTGCGCTCCGTAAACCGTTGGAAAAGAAAAACGTTGCTGTACGCCAAATACTCGTAAAGGCTCGTTATTTAGTGCCAAATTATTTTGATCGTAACTGTAATAAATATTGGTTTTATCAAAAGTATTTGCCGTTTTGATGTTGGCTTTTGTTTTATCCACTTGCAATTGAGCCGCTTTAATTCCTTTATTATTTTGAATTGCTTTTGACAATAAGCTATCCAATTCTGGATTAGTATTTTGTGAAAAAGCCAATGAAGAACTCAACAATAACAAAATGAAATAAGTGGAACTTTGATGTTTCTTAAACTTTGCTTTTTTGAAGGCTTGACTATCAAAAACCTTATATAAAATAGGCAATACAATCATCGTCAAGATAGTTGCAGTAAACAATCCGCCAATGACTACCGTTGCTAATGGTCGTTGCACTTCGGCACCAGCCGAAGATGAAATTGCCATTGGTAAAAATCCTAATGCAGCAGCCGAAGCAGTTAATAAAACCGGACGTAATCTATCGGTTGTTCCTTTTAAAATTAATGCATCGATGTCTTTCATGCCTTGGTGTTTGAGTTCTTTAAAATGTTCGATTAGGACAATTCCGTTTAATACTGCAATTCCAAAAAGAGCAATGAAACCAACACCTGCCGAAATACTGAACGGCAAATCACGCATCCATAAAAACAAAACGCCACCAACTGCTGATAAAGGAATTGCTGAATATACCATTAATGCTTCTTTTACGGAGCCAAATGCAAAATATAAAAGGATAAAAATCAAAAATAAAGCGATAGGAACTGCAATCATCAATCGGGCTTTGGCACTTTGCAAATTTTCAAATTGTCCGCCGTATTTCACGTAATAACCTGCTGGTAATTTAATTTGATTATCTACAATTTTCTGAATATCGGTAACTACACTTTGTAAATCACGATTCCGAACGTTGATTCCCACTACAATTCTTCTATTAGTATTGTCTCTAGAAATTTTTGCGGGACCTTCAGTATATTCGATGGAAGCCAATTCGCTCAACGGAATTTGCTCCCCGTTAGGTGTTGGAACATATAAATTACGTAAATCTTCAATGTCGTGACGGTTTGCTTGATCCAAACGGATTACCAAATCAAAACGTTTCTCTCCTTCAAAAACATTTCCAACGGTTTTTCCGGCAAAGCCAAGTGCAATCATTTCGTTTAAATCAGCAATATTCAAACCGTAACGGGCAATTTTTGAACGATCATAAACGACTGACATTTGTGGTAAACCTTCTGTTTTTTCGATAATAATATCCGAAGCGCCTTCTACTTTTGCAATAGCATTTTTGATTTCATGCGCTTTTTGTGCCAAAATATTTAAGTCTTCACCAAAAACTTTAACCGCCACATCAGAACGGGTTCCAGAAATTAATTCGTTGAAACGCATTTCGATAGGCTGTGTAAATTCGATTTCCATATTCGGAATTTGATTTTCTAAAGCTTCTTTTATTTTATCTGCCAATTCATCTTTGGTAGCAGCCGAAGTCCATTCAGATTTGGGTTTTAATTTTACAATTACGTCACTTTCTTCCATAGACATTGGGTCTGTAGGCACTTCGGCAGCTCCAATTCTGCTAACAACTTGTGTGACTTCCGGGAAATTCTTAAGGATTATTTTCTCTATTTTGGTCGTTATCGCAATTGTTTTTGTCAAAGAAGTTCCTGTTTTTAAAACCGGCTGAATTACAAAATCTCCTTCATCTAGCGTAGGAATAAATTCTCCTCCCATCGTTGCAAATAATCCTACGGCCAGCAATAATAATCCTAATGCACCATACAATACTTTTTTGGTATTGCTTATTGCCCAAGTAATTATGGGTAAATACCAGGAGTTGAGTTTGCGAATTAATTTACTGGATAATGAATTTGGATTTTCTTCTTTTGGTTTCAAAAACAAAGAAGAAACGACTGGAACATAGGTAAAACAGAAAATCATCGCGCCTAATAATGCAAAACTAAACGTCATAGCCATCGGTTTGAACATTTTACCTTCGATTCCAGATAAGGATAGGATTGGAATAAAAACAATCAGAATAATCAACTGGCCAAAAATAGCCGAATTCATCATTTTGGAAGCACTTTTATAGGTGATTTGGTCAATTTCCAGCTGGCGTTCTTCTTTGTTAAGATTCACTAAATGAGCCGATTTATTTGCAATTTGGAAAGCAATAAACTCGACAATAATTACTGCACCATCGATGATAATTCCAAAATCAATGGCTCCAAGACTCATCAAATTGGCATCGATGCCAAAAATATTCATAAATGAAATGGCAAATAATAAGCATAACGGAATTACGGATGCTACCACCAATCCGGAGCGCCAGTTTCCTAGCAATAAAACCACGACAAAAATTACAATTAAGCATCCTAAAATTAGGTTTTCGGCAACGGTAAAAGTGGTTTTTCCAACCAATTCACTTCGTTCCAGAAAACCATTGATGTACACGCCATCAGGCAAGGATTTTTCTATTTCAATTACCCTGTCTTTAACATCGCTAATAACTTGTTTTGAATTTCCTCCTTTGAGCATCATCACTTGGCCCAAGACTTTTTCGCCTTCTCCATTACCCGTGATTGCACCAAAACGATTGGCATGACCAAACCTAACTTGAGCCACATTCTTGATATAAACGGGCAATCCATTAGTGTTTTTAACGACTATGTTTTCAATATCTTGCAGTGAATTTACCTTTCCTTCACCTCGAATAAAATAACTTTGATTAACTTTTTCGATATAGGCGCCACCAGCTATACTATTATTTTTTTCTAGTGCCGTAAAAACATCCGAAGTAGTGATGTTCATGGCTTTCAAACTTGACGGATTAATGGCAATTTCGTATTGTTTCAAAAAACCTCCCCATGTATTGATTTCTACAACACCTTTTATTCCTGATAATTGACGTTTTACCACCCAATCCTGTATGGTTCGTAAATCAGTAACGGAATAATTGTTTTTGAATTCTGGTTTTACTTCTAAAGTATATTGATAAATTTCGCCAAGTCCTGTAGTAATTGGTCCCATTTCAGGTGTTCCAAAACCTTGAGGAATTTTTTCCGAAGCAGTTTTTATTTTTTCGGCTATAAGTTGTCTTGGAAGATAAGTTCCTAAATTTTCATCAAAAACAATCGTGACAACAGATAAACCAAATTTTGAAATAGATCGAATTTCTTTAACACCTGGCAAATTAGCCATTTCAATCTCAACCGGATAGGTGATAAACTGTTCGATGTCTTGTGTAGAAAGATTACGAGAAGTGGTAATTACCTGAACTTGGTTGTTCGTAACATCTGGAACTGCTCCAATAGATATTTGGAAAACAGAAAACAAACCAAATCCAAAAACTCCCAAAGTAAAGAGTAAGACAATCAGTTTGTTTTTTAAGCTAAAAGCAATTATTTTTTCGAGCATTTTTATCTTATTTTACACCTCAAAAGTAGGGTTTAAAGATAAGGATTTCCTTAAGAACTACTTAAGGTCTGCTTCAAATAAACTTAAAATTACGGTAGTTCCAATATTTTCCTCGCTGCTAATTGCAATATCAATGTTGAGCAAGGAACACAATCTTTTTACGATAGATAACCCTAATCCTGTTCCTTTAATCTCTAGGTGATTACTGGATTTTGAACGGTAAAACTGATTGAATATTTTTTCTAAATCCTCTGCCGGTATTCCAATTCCGGAATCACTAATCTGACATTCAATTTTAGAATCGATAGATTTTATAGTGACAATCAAATTCCCATTTTGATTTGAATATTTTAATGCATTAGATATCAAATTATTAATCACTATCGAAAATAAATAACTATCCGTTTCTAAATAATAATCCTGCGCAAATTCAGTCGAAACTGTAATATTTTTAGATTGAACAACAGTGGAGTTTCGGGCGATAGTATCTAAAAATAAAGCATTTAGATAAACTTTCTCCGTTTTTAAGGTTTGCTTTTGGTTTTCAAATCGAGCCAATAAGAGCAATTGATCTACTAAATGATTCAAGCGATTAACTTCTGTGACACAAAAATTAATTTTTTCTTCATATTCAGCGTGATCTCTAGGTTTGCGAATCAAAACTTCCAAGGTTCCTTTGATTACAGTTAATGGCGTTCTTAATTCATGCGATGCATCAGAAGTAAATTGCTTTTCGCGTTCAATGGCAGTTTCTATTCGGTCTAATAAATTGTTTATCGTTTGAGATAAAACAAACAATTCATCACGGTTTTGCGGTAACGGAATTCGGGAAGTTAGATTGTCTTTGGTAATAATATTAGAAGTTGTGATGATGGAACTAATCGGTTTTATACTCTTTCCGGCAAAAAATCGAGCAATAAAAAACAATACTATGAGAATTACAGGATAGGCAATTATCAATACTTCCGATAAATTGTTGAGTACCATTGTTGCATATTCCAGTGACATGGCAATCATGATATATCCAATTCTTTTGTTTTTTTGATAAATAGGAACCTGAATTTGACGGATTGCGTTATTCGCTAATTTGGTGTCAAAAAGTTTGTTCTCCGCATTTTTTTTATCAAAAATTAAAGTAGATTTTTTAAGATTAGGTGATTTTTCAATCACATTTCT
Organism: Flavobacterium labens; assembly: GCF_048286755.1. Lineage (NCBI taxonomy): Bacteria > Pseudomonadati > Bacteroidota > Flavobacteriia > Flavobacteriales > Flavobacteriaceae > Flavobacterium > Flavobacterium labens. The sequence continues at coordinate 109,717 of NZ_JBLVPL010000005.1, forward strand.
ATTTTGATCTACAAACTGAATAAATACCGGATTTACGTCTAGTGTGTTGTGTTCCCTTTCCTTCCATTCTTCCTCATGAATCAGACGAAAACTATCTTCAACAATTACAATTTCACTGAGATGTTTTTCAACTTCACTGGTAATATCGTTGTTAACATGACTGTAAACACTGAATTTAACAATAGAATAAATGATACAGAAAACCACAAAAATCAATAAAGCTGTGGTAACAATATAGTTAGAAGCAATTCTATTTTTAAAGGAAAGTTGTTGCATTTTTATTTAATCGTTAGCAATATACCCTACACCACGAACTGTTTTTATGTAGTCTTGTTCAATTTTTAAATTTAATTTTTTACGGATTGCATTCATAAAAACATCAATAACGCCGGTGTCATATTCAAAATGAATGTCCCAAACGTCTTCAATAATTTGAGTTCTGGTACACACTTTCCCTTTATTTTTTACCAAATATGTCAACAGTTCAAATTCACGTTGGGTCAATGCCACTTCAATTTCATTTACTAAAACACGATGTTGTGGAACATCAATTTTGATGGTACCAAGAGTCAGAATTTCATCTTCATTTTGGTTTCGGAAATGAATTTTGATGCGTTCTACTAATTCATCAAAACTAAAGGGTTTCTTGATGTAGTCATTGGCTCCCGCTTTCAATCCTTCAATTGTTTCTTGAACGGTATCTTTTGCTGTGAGAAAAATGATTGGAGTTGAAGTATTTTTTAATCGAATGGATTTACAAAGTTCTAATCCAGTCATTTTTGGCAACATCCAATCTAATAAAATCAAATCGAAATTATTTTTTTGAGTCAGCTCAAATCCTTTTAAACCATCCGAAGCACTGGTGATTGTATATCCTTCTTCTTCTAATCCTTGCTGAAGAAATTGAACAATACCAGCTTCATCTTCCACAATTAATATGTGCATAATTGAATTATTTAGGCTTTATTGCATTACAAATTTAAATGCAATTGTACCAATGTTAGCATTTAGATTATCACTTCTTTCATAATGATTGAATCTAAAATCAATGTTTTTTAAACCAAATTTACAAATTTTTGCACCAGTAAAAATATCGGTGTAATTGATTCCAAAACCATATTGATTCGCATCAAATGTAGCTAAATCTGCATCAGAAGTATAATATCTTTCTGTTGATAAATGGGTTTCATAAGGCGCATAGTATTTTGAAGCCGTTTGTGTGTAATAACGATACATTGGAAAAACGGTAAACCTATCGGATAATTTTATAGGAAGTTCTATAGTTGCGGTGTGCGATTGAATATCCCAATTATCAGAGTAAAAGCGATAATAGGTTCTCAATATAAATCGTTCGTTAATATAATAATTCAAACGCGCTCCAACGGGAAGTTTAAATCTGGAATCAGGCAATCTTTCGATATCATCCGCCAATTTGTAAACTCCAGCGTTAGTTGGACTTTCGTAAGTATTGATGTATTGTGCCTGACCGATGTAATAATTAGCTTTATCAGCAAAATAAATTCGGTGATAAGGGGATGACAATAAACCTTGTTGTTGCAAAACATCAAAGAAGATTGAAAATTGCAGTTTTTTGGTTAAAACCTGAGAGAAACCTACAGAAGCTGAGTAGGAGTTTCTATTAACGCCAGTAACTGTTTGAAATGTTGAAGGCAAATAATTTGTTGTAGTTTGTCCATTTTGATCCAAAACCGATACACCATTAAAATACCGTTGGGTTAAGAAATTAGTACCATATTTTGAATATTCGTGAAGCTCTGTTGGATAAATAGGTCTCCATTGATCAAGATATACATTAGCTTTCAAACTTAATTCGGTGTTTTTTTCATTAAAAAGAGTAGCAATTCCTCCTCCAAAACCTACCGAAGTATAGTCATACTCATTTGAAAAAGAAACATCAGTATTCCAAATAAAATTTCTGGAATCACTACTATGGCTGTAATTAGCAACAATTGACACTAATTGATCACTTTTAGAAGCACCTGATGAAGCTTGCCAAGGAGTTCCGGTAGGACCCGTAGCCGTAGCTTTTTGACCGCCTGCAATTCTATCATCATCTCCGCCTCCGCCAGAAGCTCCAGTAGAATTAAATGGATTTATATTACTCGAAGATGCTGATGAATAGGCCGATATTCCTAAATCAATGGTTAAAACATCGTCGTCATTTAAAGGCATCGCTACCACAATATTTGAAGCAACATCAGTTAATTTTTCAGAACCAATACCTCCTGAAACAGCTGATCTTGAGCCGTCCTGATTGTAATAACTAGCTAAAAAATCGACCTCAGTACTCTCTAATACTCGTTTTTTAAATGCTGGTGCGGTAGTTTTATCCTGCGAAAAGGCAATGCTACTGATTAATCCTAAAAGAAATAAAAATTTTATTTTCATTGTATAGAAATTACTATTTACTATCTAAATTGTTGTTTTGTAAATTAGTTGCAACCGCAACCACCGCCTGATTTACCACCATTTGCTCCAGCGGCAGCTTCACGATAAACTTGAAAAGAAGTTTCGTAACGTTCTGCAGTTCTTGCAGATAGTTTCATGTCAGGATCATTTATTTTTTCTTTTTCGTACTCTTTTACTGAACTACAGGATTGTAAAATCAGCATTACAAAAAACAAAACCGTTATAGTCTTTATCATTTTGAATGTCTTTATATTAATTATATTTTTTGATGTCAATTCCTTTTGATGAATGAATCTTGCCTTTATCATCAACAATAATGCATTTAATTCCTTTAAGTTGATTTACTAAATCCAATCCCACTTCTACTCCAAGAACAAAAATTCCTGTAGCCAAAGCGTCAGCAATTTCAGTTTGCTTTGCAAATACAGATACACTCACCACACCAGTTGCCGGATAACCAGTTCTGGGATCAATTATATGGGAATACCGTATTCCATTAAAAATGACGTACTTCTCATAACTTCCTGAAGTTTCTACAGCACTATCTTCTAATGGAAATGTGGCAAAAACTTTATTTTTATTCAAAGGATTTACAATTCCCACATTCCACGGTTTTCCATCAGGTTGTTTTCCCCAAGCATTAATATCTCCGGAAACATTTACTATTCCTGATGTGCAACCTTTTGAAACCAATAAATCTTTCACTTTATCAGCAATATAGCCTTGACCAATGCCGCCCAAACCTAATTTCATTCCTTCTAATTTTAGAAAAATGGTTTGTTCTTTCTTGTTTATAATAATATTTTTATAGCCAATTTTTGCAACTGATTTTTTTATAGCTTCTTCTGTCGGCATCACTTTCATTGAGCCATCAAATTTCCATATCTTGTCCATAGAAGCATAGGAAATATCAAAGGCACCATCTGTAATTTCGGAAATTTTAATTGCTCTTTCGACCAATTCCAAAACTTCAGAATCCACTTTTATAGGTTTAATTCCTGCATTTCGGTTGATTTCTGAAATTTGTGTGGTGGGAATCCAATCTGAAATTAAATTTTCAATTCGTTTTACTTCGGCTACAGCCAAATCAATATATTCATTGCCTTTCAGAGTGTCATTTGCAACAGCAGTAACCTCAAACGGACTTCCTAACATCGACAACTTTCTCTTATGGGCGATTTGACCAACAGAAATGAAGGTTGTAAATAATAAAAATATTAAAATTATACTCCTCATTATTTTTCAAATGAATGAATTAGTTTGATATAATCAGCTGGAGAAAGGTTTTTGAAACCTGTGATTCCTAATACATTCCCCGTTTTGTCCAAAAGTAACACTAATGGAAAATTTCCTGATTTATTGTATTTTTCAGCCAATTTTTTATTGCTCTCCATTAACTCTGGCGCTAGTTGATTTGCTTTTTTCTTTGGAAAATCAGCTTTATAAATGACCCATTTTTGATCAGCTTCCTTTTTAAATTCTTCGGATTTCCAAATCGTATTCTCTAATTTAATGCAAGGAGCACACCAGTCTGACCCTGAAAAGACAAGAAGGATATTTTTGTTATCAGAAATTGACTGCGCTTTTGCTTCTTCAAAATTGGTTTTCCAGTTTTGAGAATACCCTATCGTTCCTATAAAAAGAAACAAGAATAAGACCTGTTTTTTCATCTTTTAAATCTGTTTTAATACTGTAAAAGTATTTATTTCTAGTGAAGTATAGTTTTCTTAAAGTGAAAATTAAGACAGAATTAATTTAACGACTTTTTGATAGGTATCCACAATTCTTTTATTTCTTGAACTAGACAATAACAGTTAAAGTTGTTCCAGACAATGTAGTCTGATATTGTTTCAAATTGGATGGTGCTGGTCCAGAAATTACAGTACCAGTACTTGTAAACTGAGAATTATGTCTTGGACAAACAAATTGATTCCCTGATTTATCATAACCAAGCGTTACACCTTCGTGAGTACATGAAGAGGATACTGCCAGAAAAGTTCCTGTTGTGGTTCGTGCAATAATAATTCCTTTGGTGACTATGAAACCTCCATTTGTCGCCAAAGGTCCTGTACTGATATCAACTGTAAAATTACTTGTAGCTGTTGGTGTTGGGGTTGAAGAACCACCAGTACTGGAATCGTCTGAGCTACAACTCGTAGCCAAACCGGCTAAGCAAGCAGGTACTAAAACTGTTGCTGCTCCAAATCCTACTCTCGCAAAAAATTCTTTTCTAGTCATGATTATTTTATATTTAGGTTAGTTAATATAATTACATACGCAAAAAAAATAGTTATAGTTTTTATCAAAAAAGAAAAAGAACCTCCATAAAGGTGCGAAATATTTCTATGATTGTTTTAAAATTTAATAGTATTCATTCAAAATTGATAAAATTAATTAAATCGATACTGCATATTGATAAAATATTAAGCAATTCTTAAAAAATCAAGGTTAAAATTATATATACTTTTGTCTATAAAAATAACATCATGAATTTTCTTAAAAAATCATCCCCTTTTTATTATTTATTGCTTTTCTACATCGTAGTGAGTTTCGTTTTAAGGGTAATTCTTTTTTTTCATCCTATAACGCAAACATCATTTACTTGGACTGATACACTGTCTTTGTTTGTTTTTGGATTCATATCGGACTTTTTTATTTTTGTTTTACTTAGTGGCTTTTTATGGCTTTATCTTATTTTTATATCTAATTCTAAATATTTTAAACCCTACGGTTATATCATTTTTGGAATGCTGGTAATCATGTTGCTTTATGTTTTATCAGGAAAAACTATCTTAAATGAATATGGTGGTGCTTTGCCAACAATTGGTATAGCTTTCATTGCCATAAAAACAATCTTATTTGGAACATTGCTTTTCCTTCCTAAGTACCGAAGCCAAATCAGGTTTTGGTTGTTCTCTTTTGTGATTTTTCTCTACGTAGTTTTAATTTTACAAAACGGAATCAGTGAATACTTTTTCTGGAATGAATTTGGCGTGAAATATAATTTTATTGCAGTAGATTATTTGGTTTACACCAATGAAGTTCTTGGAAATATTATGGAATCTTATCCCGTGATTCCATTATTTTCTGCACTCTTTATAATTGCAGGATTTATAACATATTTCATAGTAAAAAAATCAAAAAATTACATAGAAAATATACCTGCTTTTGTCGAAAAAATAAAATTGTCCGGGATTTATTTGGTTTTATTTGCCCTTTCTTTACTGGCAATACCATTTTTGTCTACCAAAGAGAATGCTCATAATGTTTTTGCAAATGAACTTCAGGCAAACGGTATTTACAAATTCTATCTGGCATTTATGCATAGTGAGTTGGATTATTTTAAGTTTTATAAAACACTTCCCAATAGTGAAGCCTTTGCACAATTAAAGCAACAAATTCCTTCTATTTCAGGAGAAACAACTTGGAGACAAATAAAAAATGAGGCTGCCGAAAATCATAAAAACGTGGTTTTGATAACTATTGAAAGTTACAGTGCTGAGTTTATGAAGATGTATGGTAACGAAAAGAATATTACTCCGTTTTTAGATAGTTTAGCAACCAAAAGTTTAGTTTTTACAAACTTATATGCTGTAGGAAACAGAACAGTTCGCGGACTTGAAGCCGTTACTTTATGTTTTCCTCCTACCGCTGGCGAAAGTGTGGTAAAAAGAGAAGACAATAAAAATAAATTTTCTACGGGTAACATCTTTAAACAAAAAGGATATACTGTAAAATTCATGTACGGAGGCGATGCTTTTTTTGATAATATGGAAGATTTCTTCACAGGAAATGGATATGAAATTGTTGACAAAAAAACATTTAAACCAAATGAAATCACTTTTGCGAACATTTGGGGCGTATGTGATGAAGATATGTATACCAAAGCCATAAAGGAAATGAACAAAGAAGCAGCGGTTAATAAGCCGTTTTTCAATCATATAATGACAGTAAGCAATCACAGACCATTCACCTATCCTAATGGTAAAATTGATATTCCGGGTGATGCAAAATCTCGTGACGGTGGTGTAAAATACACGGATTATGCGATGAAAAAATTCTTTGAAATGGCCAAAAAACAACCTTGGTTTGCCAATACCGTTTTTGTTATTTTAGCCGATCATTGTGCTTCCAGTGCAGGAAAAACAGAGCTTCCGGTAGATAAATATAGAATTCCAGCCCTGATTTATAGTCCAACTTTGGTTAAACCAAAGAACTATACCAATCTAATGTCACAAATAGATGTTATGCCAACCGTTTTTGGATTATTGAATTTTGATTATCAAAGTAAATTTTATGGTCAGGATGTTTTAAAACCAGATTACAAACCCAGAGCATTAATTGCTACGTACCAGGATTTAGGATTAATAAAAAACAATGTTTTGACGATTATTTCTGCAAAACAAAAAGTAAAACAATTTCAATTAACTTTGAAACCCAACCAAAAAGTAGGTTCTGATTTTCAAATCTATTACGACCAAATACCCTTAATAAAAGAAAGAACAAATTTAGTCAATGAAACAATTTCATATTATCAAACTGCATCGGACATGTTGAAGAAAAAGAAGGATCAAAAAATGAATTAGCATAAAAAAAACGGGTGAAATTGAAGTTTCACCCGTTTTTTAATTGGAAATATATAGTTACTCTTTTTCGTTTGTCAAACCAAAAAGATTTCCTTTAGTATACGTCTTCATATCTTTTTTTAGAAGTTTGCTGTTTCTCTTAGTTAACGCTGGAGTATCAAGACCACTTAAATCGGGTTTACCGGCATTGACCCATGCAGTGTACCAAAAACTTGCCGTAACTGTAATGGCTTTTCTCATTTGTTGTTGAACCATTCCGTTCATATCAGCATGCAATTGTTTAGCATACTCATCAGAATACAAGGTTCCTCCGTATTTATTTTTTACAATTTCCCCACTAGCATCAGTCACAAATATTTTATTTTCAGGTGTCGCAGTTCTCAATTTTTTATCTATCGCTAATAGAGGTTCTACTAAACTATGAGTATCAAAAATCATGTCCCATGTTGCTTTTTCTACATTTTCAAGATAAACGCCTTGAGGTACGTTGAACTTATAATCCTTTGCAAACAATTCTGGCAAACGGCTTTCCCATAAAGAGTGAATTCCTTTTTGGTTGGTATTTTGCCCGTCGTGATTATCAGATGTGTGCAATGGCATGTGACCATCAGCAATATAATGTCCTAAATCACCTGCAATAAATAGTATTTCATTTTTCCTTTTTTCCTTAAATGCTTTGGTAAGTTTCACCATTAAATCTTGAATATGCCAAGGTAAAATTCCGTTTTTGGTCAAGAATTTTTCGTCGTATTTTAGTTTTGCTTCTTCCATAGTTTTAGGAAAAGTGGCCACATCACCAAAGTTTTCCATATCAAAATAATGACGCGGTGGTTCCATTTTATCATTCAAAACATTTCTTCTCAAATCCGGAACAGTAGATTCTTGAGTAATAAAATCAATATGATTGTAAAAGAAAGTCTGCAATGGTTTTGGAAGTGCCATTACTGCCGCTCTATTGATTCGTTCATGACCGATAACGCCCCATGACAAAAGAAAAAGTGCAACTCCCAGAGCAGATAAAGTGATTAGTGTAGGTCTAATTTTAAAATTTTTCATTAAATTTATTTTTTTGAAGTACAAATGTATTTCTTTAAATCGTTATTAGAAAAAATTGGGTTTAAGATTCTGTTAATTAAAAAAGAAAACTTACAAATATGTTTCGACATCAAGGAAAAAACAGAACTTTTATTCACAATCTTCGTTTAGCCACTTTATTATCTTTTGTTGCCGGAATTGTAAATGTTACGGGAGTTTTATCGATACAAACATTGACAACAAATGTTACAGGGCATTTCGCATACTTTGCCGAAGAAATAATGAAACGAGATTATGCAGCCGCAATCACTTTTTTTGTATTCACTATTTTCTTTTTATTGGGGGCTTTTACCTCTAATTTTTTAGCCGAATTGATTTCGAAAAAACATCCAAATTTATCTCATGTTATCCCGATTTCGCTAGAAATGATTGTTTTAATTAGCGTTGGGATTTTCGGAGCACAATCATCATTGTCTAGCACAGAAGGAAAATGGATTGCTTTTTCAATGCTTTTTGCCATGGGAATACAAAACTCTTTGGTAACAAAAATTTCTCAATCTACTGTTAGAACAACCCATTTAACTGGACTTTTTACTGATTTAGGAATAGAACTTTCGCAATTATTCTTTTATAAAAAATCCGATGAAAAGAAAAAATTAAAAACCAGTATTTATCTGAGATTATCGATTATCACATTCTTTTTTATTGGCTGTTTTTCAGGTGGTTTTCTTTATAATTCACTAAAAATTAAAACCCTTTTTGTTGCTGCAACCTTTTTGTTGCTAGCGCTTTTGTATGATTATATTAGATTACAATTTAATGTCATCAAACGAAAAACCTTTCATCATAAAACTATTTTAGATAAATAATCGATGCCAAAGTAGCAATTGCAATGAATGTCCAAAGCAAAACGCCCTGCGCAAGTGGTTTTAATCCTACTGACTTCAAGACATTTCTATTTAGTCCGGCTCCAATAAGAAACAAAGTTACTGTCAAACCTATTTTAGAAACTGAAACCAAGTGTGGGGCTACACTTGCCATTTGTGGCAGATAGGTATTGGCAATCATCGCCAAAATAAACAATCCAATAAAATAAGGAATTTTTATTTTACCTGATTTATTCTTGAAAATAAATGCCGTAATCAATGCTACAGGAATAATCCATAACGCACGGGCTAATTTTACTGTTGTGGCTATTTGCAGAGCTTCAGGGCCAAATTTACTCGCTGCTCCTACTACAGAACTCGTGTCATGAATAGCAATAGCACACCATAATCCAAACTCTTTTTGTGTTAAATCCAACCAATGACCCACAGCAGGAAATAAAAACAGCGCCACCGAATTAAGAATGAATATCACTCCTAAAGCAACTGAGGTTTGTTTTTCATTGGATTTGATTACGGGAGCAATCGCTGCGATGGCACTTCCTCCACAAATTGCAGTGCCACAAGAAATTAAATGCGATGTTTTAGTATCCGTTTTAAACCATTTTCCTAAAAAAGTTCCTAAAATTAAAGTGCTCACAATGGACGCAACTGTAAACAAAAAGCCTTCTTTTCCTGCAGATACAGCACTGTGAACATTCATTCCAAATCCTAAACCAACGACTGAAAACTGCAACAGATAATTAGTGGCTTTATGATTCAACTCTAAAAAAGGATGTCCAAAAAGGTTGGCGACAATCAATCCTAATACTAAAGCAATTGGCGGAAAAACAAAAATTGTGGTACAAGACAATAGCAAGACAACAAAAATGAGTTGCTGCAACGTGGCATTTACTTTAAAAAAAATAAAAGATTCCTTTTGAATTGTTTTTTGATGCGTTTCCAATGTAAAGTTGTTGAATTATTACAGTACAAAGGTGGAACGATAAATCTATTTATGCCAATCGCAAATTATAATCTGCTATAACTTTAAATTATAATGATTAGAAATATTTTGGATAAACAAATCGGATAGTGAATCCGTTTTTCCTTGTAAAGTAATGACGTAAAAGAAACGTTCTATAACTAGGTCTTTAATATCTAATATCGCCAGTTCATTGTTTTGAAGTTCTTTTTTTACCGCATGAATAGATATAAAAGCCACACAATCAGAGTTCATTAAGTAGGATTTTATACTTTCAGTACTTCCTAATTGCATTTCAATTTGTAGTTCGGATATTTTAATTTCAAATGGTTTCAACGCGTGTTCAATAACTTCAAGTGTTCCTGAACCTTGCTCTCGCATTAAAAAATGCATCCTTTTAAGATCGTCCTGAGTCACTTCATCAAGACTTACTAACGGATTGGAACTCTTACAAACTAAAACCAATTCATCTTTTAAAAACTCAGAATATTTAATAGATTTATTTTTTGATTGCCCTTCAACAATTCCTATTTCAATTTCCTGGTTTAGTAAAGCATTTTCTATTTGTTCCGTGTTTCCATTGAGTAAACTCACTTTTACATCTTGTAATTTTTGGTGGAAACGAGCTAAAAGTGGCGGAATTATATACTGAGAAATCGTTGTACTAGCGCCTAATCGCAACAGTCCGGAACGTTGATTAATAAGAGTGTTCATATCAAAATCGATTTCTCTATAAAGTTCGAAAATGTTTTTGGTATGTTTTAATAACACTTCACCTGCAGGTGTCAATGCGATTTTGGAACCATTCCTGTCAAACAGTTTGATTTTATATTGTTCCTCTAATTCTTGAATATGTTTGGAAATCGCAGGTTGCGTAATGAATAATTCGGTTGCTGCTTTTGTAAAACTCAAACGATTTGCAACGGTATAAAATACTTTCAGTCTAAAATCCATGTTCTTTAATTGTATTAGAGTAATCCGTTGTATTTTCGAACAAACCATTCCGTTGCCAACAAAAATAAAATTAAAACCAATAACCAAATCCAATCTATCAAAGGAGTTTTAGTAACAATGTTCTTCTCTATCGCTTTGTATTCATCATTTTCCAAAAACGTTTTAATCAACACATCAACTTGGTCTGTGAAAAAAGCTTTTCCTTGCGTTTGCGTGGCTAATTGTGTCAATTTCTCCACATCGGGATTGACGAATTGCTTTTCGATATCAAAATCAAGAATTTCAAAACTACTGGAATAAGTCGTTTTAGAATTTAATTCTTTTACTGTAAACACATAAGAACCCGCTTTCAATCCATCAAGATTGACTTTGTAGGAATTGTTTCCTTTTAATAAATCGTAATTTTTCGTTTGCTTGTTTTTTGTATTTGTTACCGCAATTGTCAAACGGGCTTTTTCATCAAACTCGTAATTTTTATTGAAAAATTGAGCGGTTATTTCAATGGCTTCACCTGAATTATAGAAGCTTTCATGTTCAACTACCAGTGATTTTTTAGAATTATTAGAAGCCAGAAATTGAATAATCTTATCGATGAAAACATCATATTTTTCAAAGGAATGATTGTTGACATGGGTTTGCAAACGCCATTTCCAACTATTTTCTCCTAAAAGATAAGCGGCTCGTTTCCCCTGATTTTCGGCAAAAGCCAACAAAGGTGAATTGGTATCTATAGCTCTGATTTTGGACGAAAGCAAAACAGACACCGCACCTTTTACAGTTACGGTTCCAAAAGCATTTTGTAAAGGCGGTAAATTTTCAAAACCGATATTGTCAGCTGCAAATAAATTAAACTGCCCATTAAAAACTGACAAATAATCTTCTTTTTGTCCACTCATTTTAAAGTTTAAATTATCCTGCTGCTGATTCAGAAAATTAAAATCAGTGTTGTTTCCGGTAATAATAAACGTATTGATTCCGGCACCTTTATTATTCTCAAAAATAGTTTTAAATTCTGTTGTCGGTTGATATAAAATCAAAACATTATAATCTTGTAATGATTTGATGTCATTTGGTTTAATAATCGTTACTTTACGCTGTACATTCGATTCAATTGCTCTTTTTAATGCCCCTAAATCAGGATGATTTATAGCAGATACAATAGCAATATTTGTTTTTTGGTCAATAATTTCAACCGCAAAATTCTTAGCGTTATTATACGTATTTTTTTCTTTTTCTTTTGATGATATTGTAGCTTTAAAAACCTGTAATCCTATTTTATCCGCCGGTAAAAGTATGTTTATAGTTGCTGTTTTCTTGGAAGGAGAAAAGGAAATAGATTGCTTACTGAATACCGAATTGCCTTGCGAAATAACAAAATCAGCGGTTACACTTTTGGTTCCTGAATACTGTAAAAAAGCTTCTACAGGAAATTTATTCTTGTGAAAAGCGTATTTATTAACGTTCAGTTGATTGATTTTAAAATCTAAAAAAGTCGTTGTATCACCTACAATCAAAGGATATACTTTATTTACAGCATCAAAACTATAGACATAATCATTCCCGGAAGTTTGATTTCCATCTGTAATTAAAACCGTAGGATAGATTGTGTTTTTATAAATGCTTTTTAGATTTTTGGCTACAACATCAATATTAGTTTGCGTTCCCTTAAAATCAAATGTTTCAGTAGGTTCAAAATCATCCGAAAACTGATACGATTGCACATCAAATTTCTCTTGTAAATCAGAGTTTGATTGTATTTTTTTGTACAATTCTAATGCTTTTTCATTGGCATTCAAAAAAGAAATAGAACTCGAATAATCAACAACAATGGGCAAAGGCGTTTTTACTGTTTCAAGCGTATTTTTGGTTATTATTGGATTAATCAACAACAATAAAATTCCAAAAATGGATGAAAAACGCAAAAAAGCCAAAAACCAACCGACATTCGATTTGTTTTTGGCTTTGTAGATATATTGAAAAAACGACAATCCGCCAGCTATTAGTAAAGAAAGCAGTAATAATAGTATCGTGTTTGTTGTCATTCTTATTTTATTTTAAATGATGAATTATAAATTTTAAATTATTCACCAATTTAAAATTCATCATTTATAATTTATAATTATCTTAAGTAAGCATTCCCCCACAAACATTCATAACCTGTCCAGTTACATAAGCGCTCATATCAGAAGCAAAGAAAAGACATGCATTAGCAACGTCTTCAGTTGTTCCGCCACGTTTCAATGGAATTCCGTCTCTCCATCCTTTTACAACATCTTCGTTTAATTTAGCCGTCATTTCCGTTTCTATAAATCCCGGAGCAATTACATTGCAACGAATGTTACGTGATCCTAATTCCAATGCTACTGATTTAGAAAAACCAATAACACCCGCTTTAGAAGCAGCATAATTCGTTTGTCCAGCATTTCCTTTTACCCCTACAACAGAACTCATATTTATAATTGAACCAGAACGTTGTTTCAAGAAAGTACGTTGAATGGCTTTAGTCATATTAAAAACCGATTTCAAGTTAACATCAATCACTTGATCAAAATCGCCTTCAGACATACGCATTAATAGGTTGTCTTTAGTAATTCCGGCATTGTTTATTAGAATATCAACCGTTCCAAATTCAGCTATAACCGCGTCTACCAGAGTTTGCGCTTCATTAAAATCGGCTGCATTCGATTGATAACCTTTGGCTTTAATTCCAAGAGCATTCAATTCATTTTCAAGAGCCAAAGCAGATTCTACTGATGAACTATATGTAAAGGCTACATTTGCACCTTGTTTTGCAAAAACTTCAGCAATTCCTTTTCCAATTCCACGACTCGCACCAGTAATTATGGCAACTTTTCCTTCTAGTAATTTCATATTCAAAAATTAGTTTAAATTTTATTTGGAGCTATTCCTGCTATCCGTTTCAATCTTTTATGACCGCTATCGCTTACATAAAAGGATTTTCACTACTATCAGGGCTATCTTACACTCGTCAAATATATAATAATTCCTTTTTTAAAAAAAATTCAAAAGCAATTACAGTCAAAAATTCAGTTCTTAAATATTAAAGAATCGCTTTGTCCATTTGTCCCAAAACGAACTGTAAATAGCCACTAATGTGAAAACTAATAAAAATAAATGATACCAGGCATTACTAATTAAATCAAAGAAATTCAATTTGCCATTGGCGTAGCTCAAGATAAGCAATATTTGAGCACCATACGGTAAAACCCCTTGAATTACACATGAAAAAATATCAAGAATTGCAGCTGTCTTTTTAGGATTTAAATTGTACTCATCGTTAATTTCTTTAGCAATAGGTCCCGTAATTACAATAGAAACCGTGTTGTTGGCTATCGCTAAATTTGCAAAACCTACTATAGCGCCAATTCCCGCTTGAGCCGATTTTTTACTTTTAATTAGTTTTTTAATTTGAACTAATAAATAGGTTATTCCACCCGCTTTATCTACCATAGCTGCTAAACCTCCAGTTAGCATTGACAATAAGAAAATATCAGTCATACTGGTAAAGCCTTCATATATCTTTTGCGTAAACTCCATTAGCGTAAATGAACCACTAAAATATCCAATTATACCTGCTAATAAAGTACCAATAAGCAATGTTGAAAATACATTAACACCCACAACAGCCAATACGATTACTAAAATATAAGGTACAATTGCAATCCAGGAAAAATCACTTTTTGCAATGGCAACAGTCACAATATCCGAGTTTAAACCAAGATAAAAGAAAACTAAAATTGTCAAAACTGCAGCAGGAAAGGCAATGAACAAGTTGATTTTAAACTTATCTTTTAGATCACATCCTAATGATTGCGTTGCTGCAATAGTAGTATCAGAAATCATGGAAAGATTGTCACCTAACATAGAACCACCCAATAAAGCGCCAGATATAAGCGGTAATGAGGCGCCACTTTTATCAGCTAATGCGACAGCTATTGGACCAATCGCAACAATTGCACCTACTGAAGTTCCTGTAGCAGTTGATAAAAAAGAAGCAATCAAGAAAATTCCTAACGGAAAGTAAGCAACATCAATAGTATTTATCCCAAGATTCACAACTGCATCAACTCCGCCCATCGCTTTACTAACCACTGCAAACGCTCCCGCTAGCAAGTAAATTAAACACATGGTCATAATTTTACTTTCGCCACAACCTGCGATTAGCGTAGCAACTTTATCCTCAGTTGAGGATTTGAATAATAAAAAAGCAGCAATTATACCAACTAGAACAGCTACTGGAGATGGGAAAGCATAAAAATCATTCAAAATAATTCCTGCTCCCAAAAAGGTAAAAATAAAAACAAATAAAGGAATCAAGGCAAAGGCATTTCCTTTTTCTTTTGAAAATAAAGTCATAAAAATAATTTTAAATTAAAAATTATGACGAAAAACGAAGCTAAATATGGGAATGTAAACAACATTTTTTCCAAAGGATTTGGCTTATCGTTTTAGCACCTTGCTTGTTGTTGCAGGTTGCTATCCTATTGAAGGATTCGTGATAACGGGTGCAAAAGTAATTAATTATTTATGAAATATTTTGAATTTCATTCAAAAAAATAATAAAACAAAAAAAGCGCCACATAAAAATGTGACGCAATTATAAGTAAGATATTGAAAAACAGTCTTTAAATAATTAGAAAGCTACATTCCATTTTGGCAACCTTCCATTTTCGTCAAGGAAGTTTTGTAAAACTTGCCCTTCTACGAATGTTGGAATCACTTTAGTTTTATCATTAAATGTTTCATACCAAACCACTTCAAGTGTGCTGATATCTTCAATTTTCATTTGTGCTGGCCAAGAATATTTTCTTCCTGTTTTTGCAAATTGGTGTCCTTCAACAATTTTATCTTTCAAACCACCATTTTTAATTTTCAAAGTTCCATTATTTTGAACAGTTCCAGTAGAACCAACCATAATTAGCTCTTTTTCATCACCTACTGAATACACTAAAAACACTCCAGAACCTTCTGATGCGTTGCAAACTTCTGCTAAACTATCTTCTGTAGTAAATAAAAACTGATTGGTAACTTTGAAATTTTTTAACTCTTTGTACATATTATTTTATTTTAATTTGAACTGGCTTCGACAAAAAAATACCCCACAAAATCGTGAGGTCCATTAGAAACCATTCGTTTATGTTTGTTCTTATTACAATTGAATCTGCAAAAACAGAAATATTTAATAAAGTGCAAAGATATTTCTTTAATTCAATTAATAATAAAAAAGCCCCACAAATTGTGAGGCTTCTAGAAATATTTAATAAGAGTTTAGATTAACCTAAAACTTCTTTTACTTTTTTACCAATTTCAGCTGGAGAATCTACAACGTGAATTCCACATTCTCTCATGATTTGTTTTTTAGCTTCAGCAGTATCGTCAGAACCACCAACGATTGCACCAGCATGTCCCATTGTACGTCCTGGAGGAGCAGTAACTCCTGCAATGAAACCTACAACTGGTTTACGGTTACCATCAGCTTTAATCCAATGAGCAGCATCAGCTTCTAATTGTCCACCAATTTCACCTATCATTACGATACATTCTGTTTCTGGATCATTCATCAATAATTCAACCGCTTCTTTTGTAGTAGTTCCAATGATTGGGTCTCCACCAATACCAATTGCAGTAGTGATTCCTAATCCTTGTTTTACAACTTGGTCTGCAGCTTCATACGTTAATGTTCCAGATTTAGAAACAATACCAACAGTTCCTTTTTTGAAAACAAAACCTGGCATAATACCAACTTTAGCTTCACCCGGAGTAATAATTCCAGGGCAGTTTGGACCGATTAATCTTGCGTTTCTTTCTTTAACATAACTATTTGCTTTTATCATGTCAGCAACAGGAATTCCTTCAGTAATTGCAATAATTACTTTAATTCCAGCATCTGCAGCTTCCATAATTGCATCAGCAGCAAAAGCTGGCGGAACAAAAATGATAGTTGTATCAGCTCCTGCTTGTTCTACAGCATCTTTTACAGTATTAAAAACTGGTCTGTCTAAGTGAGTAGTTCCCCCTTTTCCTGGAGTTACACCACCAACAACGTTAGTACCGTACTCAATCATTTGAGAAGCATGGAAAGTTCCTTCGCTTCCTGTAAAACCTTGAACAATTATTTTGGAATCTTTATTAACTAAAACACTCATGATATATTTTTTATGTAGTTTTTAAAATTGTTATGCAAAAGTATAAAATAGTAATCAGTAATCAGTATTCAGTATTCAGTTTTTTGATACTAAATTATGATAATTGACTCATTTGATACCCTCGAAATAGTTTATTGTCTTTTATTTGCCAAATAACCATAAAATGCGCCAATAACATTTCTTCTCTAGGATTCTCAATCGTTTTCACAAAATGAGAATATCGCACCGAAATGGTATCATTTTCACTTACAATATGACTAATTCTAACCTTTGAACGCACATAGGCTTTACTTAGATCATTGGACAGGCTAATTAAAGAATCATAATTCAATTGAATTAATCCTTTACTGCTATTCCATTCAACGATAACTTCAGGATGCAAAAAATCTTTTATGACTTCGCTATCAATTAGGGCATCTGATTTGTAAAACTTCTGAACGATTTCTTTAGCAGACATATTACTTTAGTTTATTAAGAATTTCTGGTATCTTCTTGATATTAGCCAGTTGTTTCAATTTTTCTCTTGATTCTTCTATTGGTGTTCCAAAATATGATTTACCACCTTCTACTGATTTTGTAACTCCGGTTTGACCAAGAATGACAGCCTTTGCTCCTATTGTGATACCACTTGTAGTTCCTACTTGTCCCCAAATAGTAACTTCATCTTCAATAATAACACAACCCGCAATTCCGGTTTGTGAAGCAATTAAACATTTTTTACCAATAACGGTATCATGACCTACATGAACTTGGTTGTCAATTTTTGTGCCTTCGCCAATAGTAGTATCGCCAGTAACACCTTTGTCAATCGTACAAAGCGCTCCAATTCCAACATTATCTTTGATGACAACTCTTCCACCGGAAAGTAATTGATCATATCCTTCAGGACGTTTTTTATAATAGAACGCATCTGCACCAAGAACAGTTCCTGCATGAATCATTACATTATCACCAATTACTGTATAATCATAAATCGAAACATTTGAATGAATTAAACAATTCTTCCCAATAACAACATGATTTCCAATAAATGTATTTGGCTGTATTAGAGTTCCTTCACCTATTGAAGCTGAAGTAGCTATTGAAACATTTGAGAATTGAAATGGCTTGAAATAATTTGTCAATTTATTGAAATCTCTAAATGGATCTTCAGAAATCAACAATGCTTTTCCATCTGGACAAGCTACATTTTTATTGATTAAAACTATTGTCGCCGCTGAATTTAATGCTTTGTCATAATACTTAGGATGATCTACAAAGACAATATCTCCAGATTCAACAACGTGAATTTCATTCATTCCAGTCACTGGAAAATTTTTATCACCAACATATTCACAGTCGATGATAGTAGCAATTTCTTCTAAAGTATAAACTTTTTGGAATTTCATAAATTTAATGTTCGGTTTCAATATTCAGTATCCAGCTCATTTTTAAGTGAATACTGAACACTGTAATCTACTCTTTAACACGTTCCATGTAAGAACCTGATGCAGTATCAATTTTAATTTTATCTCCTTCATTAATAAATAAAGGGACATTTACAGTTGCACCAGTTTCAACAGTTGCTGATTTTGTTGCATTTGTAGCCGTATTTCCTTTAATTCCTGGCTCCGCATAAGTCACTTCAAGAATAACAGATGCTGGCATATCTACAGAAAGCGGTAAATCAGTCTCTGTATTGATACTTACCATTACATTTTCTCCTTCTTTCAATAAATCCGGTGAATCTAAAATATTTTTATTCAAAGTAATTTGTTCGAAAGTCTCTGTATTCATAAAATGAAATTCATCACCTTCTGGATATAAAAACTGGAATTTATGATTTTCTACTCTAACTTCTTCGATTTTATGACCTGCAGAAAAAGTGTTGTCCAATACTTTTCCGTTAGTCAAACTTCTAAGTTTTGTTCTAACAAAAGCAGGACCCTTTCCTGGTTTCACGTGAAGAAATTCAATGATTTTGTAAATATCGTTGTTGTATTTAATACACAATCCGTTTTTAATATCTGATGTAGATGCCATTATATTGTTTGTTTTTTATTACTATTTTTATTTTTTGGTAACTGAAATTACTTAAATTTTAGTAGTTCCCAGAATATCCTTTCATTACTCCTCTTGATGAATTTCTAATAAAATCAATGATTTCATCTCTTTCTGGCGTAGCTTCCATCTCTGCTTCAATTATCCCCAAAGCTTGAGTGGTATTGTAATTTTTTTGATACAGAATTCTATAAATATCCTGAATTTCACGTATTTTTTCAGTTGTAAAACCGCGTCTTCTTAATCCAACCGAATTAATACCAACATACGACAATGGCTCTTTTGCTGCTTTTGTATAAGGAGGAACATCTTTTCTTACTAAAGATCCACCTGATATCATGGCATGATCCCCAATTTGAATAAATTGATGAATTGCTGCCAAACCACCTATAACCGCAAATTTCCCTACAGTAACATGACCTGCCAAAGCGACTCCGTTTACAATAATTGCATTATCACCAATGTGACAATCGTGAGCAATATGCGCTGTTGCCATTACTAAACAATTATTACCTAATGTAGTTTGTCCGGATGCTATTGTACCTCTATTGATAGTTACACATTCTCTAATCGTACAATTGTCTCCAATTATTGCTAAAGAATCTTCTCCACCAAATTTTAAATCCTGCGGAACCGCCGAAATAACTGCGCCTGGGAATATATTACAATTTTTTCCAATTCTTGCGCCTTCCATAATGGTAACATTCGAACCAATCCAAGTTCCGTCCCCAATAACTACATTATTGTGAATGGTTGTAAATGGTTCAATGACAACATTTTTAGCGATTTTGGCGCCTGGATGAACATAGGCTAGTGGTTGATTCATATTCTTTGTTTAATCGTTTAACTGTTTAATCGATTAACCGAATACACGATTAACCAAATCAACAAAAAAATTACTGTTTCTTAGCAATTTGTGCCATTAATTCTGCTTCAGCAACCAGTTTTCCATTTGCGTAAGCGTTTGCTTGCATGTGACAAATTCCTCTTCTGATAGGCGTAATTAAATCACACTTAAAAATCAAGGTATCACCAGGTAATACTTTATGTTTGAATTTAACATTATCTATTTTCATAAAATAAGTCAAATAATTTTCAGGATCCGGAACCGTACTCAATACTAGTATTCCACCTGTTTGCGCCATTGCTTCAACAATTAAAACACCCGGCATAACCGGAGCTTCAGGAAAATGTCCTACAAAGAAATTCTCATTCATTGTAACATTTTTCATACCTACTACATGAGTTTCAGACATTTCAATGATTCTGTCAATCAATAAAAACGGTGGTCTATGAGGAAGAACAGCCATAATTTTATGAATGTCCATTAAAGGTTCTTGATGTAAATCATAAACAGGAACATAATTTCTTTGTTCTATTTTTATGATTTTTGCCATTTTTTTAGCAAACTGTGTATTTACAAAATGCCCTGGTTTATTAGCAATTACTTTTCCTTGAATTCTTGTTCCAATCAAAGCCAAATCACCTACTACATCAAGTAATTTGTGTCTTGCAGCTTCATTTGGATAATGCAAAGTAAGGTTGTCTAAAATACCGTTTGGTTTAACCGTAATTTCGTCTTTTCCAAAAGCAACTTTTAAATTCTCCATCGTTGCCGCAGAAATTTCTTTATCGACATAAACTATAGCATTATTTAAATCACCGCCTTTTATCAAACCATTTTCTAACAATGATTCTAATTCATGTAAAAAGCTGAAAGTTCTTGACTCAGATATCTCCGTTTTAAAATCTGAAATGCTTTTCATTGTAGCGTTTTGAGTACCAAGTATTTTAGTACCAAAATCTACCATTGCAGTAACAGAATAATGATCGTTTGGCATTACCAATATCTCACTACCAGAAGCTTCGTCTGTAAAAGAAATAACTTCTTTTACTACATATACATTTCTTTTAGCGTTCTGTTCCTCAATTTCTGCTTTTTCAAGTGCTTCAACAAAATATTTTGAAGAACCATCCATAATAGGAAGTTCAGAAGCATTTAGTTCTATAATTACATTATCTAAATCACAACCAATCAGTGCTGCTAAAACATGCTCAGGTGTTTGAATTTTTACTCCTAATTTTTCTAAATTAGTTCCTCTTTGCGTATTTACAACATAATTTGCATCTGCTTCAATAATAGGTTGTCCCTCAAGATCTACTCGAACAAAAGTAAAACCATTATTGACTGGAGCAGGTTTAAAAGTCATTTTTACTTCTTTTCCTGTGTGTAATCCAACTCCAGTTAGCGAAATTTCTGTTTTGATGGTCTTCTGTTTAACCATTGTTTCCATTTTTTTGGTTTAATATTTGTTTTTTTAATTCTTCTATTTCTGCAACAATCTTTGGCAAATTCTTGAAATGAACATATGATTTACTAAAATCATTGTATCCAAATGTAGGGCTTCCTTGCAAGATTTCATCATCTTTTATATTTCGTCCCACACCAGACTGCGCTTGGATTCGAACATTATTACCAATGGTTAAATGTCCAGAGATTCCAACTTGTCCGCCAATCATACCGCTTTTTCCAATTTTTGTAGAACCTGCAACTCCTGTTTGAGCTGCAATTACGGTATTCTCACCAATTTCAACGTTATGGGCAATCTGAATTTGATTGTCAAGCTTCACTCCTTTTCTAATAATTGTAGATCCCATTGTAGCTCTGTCTATTGTGGTACAAGAACCTATATCAACATTATCTTCAATAATTACATTTCCTATTTGTGGAATTTTAGTGTACGTTCCATCTGGATTTGGTGCAAAACCAAAACCATCAGCACCAATAATAGCTCCGGAATGTATCGTGCAATTATTTCCAATTACGGTCTCCGAATATATTTTTGCGCCAGCGAACAATATTACATTATCGCCTATTACCACATTATCGCCAACAAAGCAATTCGGATATATTTTTACATTTTCACCTAAAACTACATTCTGTCCCACATAACTAAAACTACCAAGATATAAATTATCTCCGTATTTTACACTTTCTGAAAGGAAAGAAGGTTGTTCTATTCCAGTTTTATTCAACTTCACCTGATTATAAAACTCTAATAATTTAGAAAATGCGGCATACGCATCTTGTACTTTTATTAATGTAGTAGTTAAAGGGGATTCTGAAACAAAAGTCTCGTTAACAATTGTCACTGAGGCTTTTGTAGAATATATATAATTAAGATATTTAGGATTTGATAAAAAAGTAAGTGAACCCTCCGTACCTTCTTCGATTTTTGACAATCTAAAAACTTCCGCCATGGGATTACCAACAACTTCTCCTTCTAAAATCCCTGCTATTTGTTCTGCTGTAAATTTCATCGCGACAAAAATATAAAAAAATAGATTTTAAATAACCTTTTTATAGCAGTTGTTTTGGGAAACAGATATAATACTTAGTCACTAATTTAGATAACGATTTTAAATTCAGCTGGTCAGAAGATTCTATGACGTCCTCAATTGTGCTGTCTTTTTTCAAAATACGTATCGGTTCTGCTTCTTTGCTATACGCTTGGTTTTTTATTTTCCCTTTAAAAATAAAATAATTAGTTTCTAATAATGAAATATTGTTTTCCAATGCAAAACGCTCTTTTAGCGGCTGTAATTCTTCAATCGCTACTTTTTCACTAGTTAATTTTATTTTTAATAAATCTCGGTTTACTATCATTTTACTCAAAGACGACAGTATAAAATCATCCTGTTTTTGCCAAGCTTTTAAAGCTCCAATAATATCAAAATCATCTAATTGAGCAAATAAATCTAAGGTTTCAGCATCAAAAGTGTCAATCGTAACTTTATTTTGCATGAAAAACAATAACGGCTCACTACAAGGCAATTGCACACCTTTTAACGTTAATTCTTTGGCGCGTTTTAAGATTTTCATCAAAATTAACTCTGCCACTAAACTCGTTTTGTGCAAATACGCCTGCCAATACATCAAGCGTCTGGACATCAAAAACTTCTCGACAGAATAAATTCCTTTTTCTTCAATTACCAAATAATCGTCCACCACGTTCATCATTTGAATCAGTCGTTCCGAGTTGACATTTCCTTCTGCCACTCCAGAATAAAAGCTATCGCGTTTCAAATAATCCATTCGATCCATATCCAACTGACTCGAAATCAACTGCAACATGAATTTCCTGTTGTATTTTCCTTTAAAAACCTGAATTGCCAAACTTAACTGACCGTTAAATTCCACATTCAATTGGTTCATGAATAAAAGCGATATCTCTTCATGATGCACATCTTCAACAATGCTTTTTTCCATAGCATGCGAAAACGGTCCGTGCCCAATATCGTGTAATATAATAGCAATATACAACGCATTTTCTTCTTCGGGAGAAATTGAAACTCCTTTGAAACGCAATACATCGACTGCTTTTTGCATTAAATGCATACAACCTAAAGCATGATGAAAACGGGTGTGATTGGCACCAGGATATACTAAATACGACAATCCCATTTGGGAAATTCGACGTAATCTTTGAAAATAGGGATGCTGAACTAAATCGTAGATTAAGGCATTTGGAATGGTAATAAACCCATAAATGGGATCATTGAATATTTTCAGCTTATTGATTTGACTCACTATAAGTTTGTTTTTAAGGTCAACAAATATAAGTAAATTAGATTTTAAAACAGAGACGTTCCTTATTCTGATTTAGAGCCAAAAAAAACGGAGCGTTTGTTGCGCTCCGTTGGTTTACTTTTTTAAAGTTTTCTAATCCAAATATTTCTGAATTGATTTTTAGAATCATGATCTTGAAGCGAAATAACATCATCGCCATGAGATGATGGATAATTATGTAAACCTATGTACAGTGTCAATCCGTTGATAGTCGCGTTATTTTGTACCAAAACCCCATTCAAAAATACGGTTATTCTAGCCGGAGCATCAATTCTACCATCTGCTTTGAATCTAGGTTCCGTATAAATTACATCATAAGCATTCCACTCTAATGGAGTTTTTACAGCGTTTACTAACGGCGGATGATCTTTATAAATACTTCCTGCCTGTCCATTGCTGTATGTTCTGTTATTGTAGGAATCCAATATTTGCAATTCATACCTATTTTGGAAAAATACACCACTGTTTCCTCTTGCCTGTCCTCCATCTAAAACAACGTCTGGTGCGCTCCATTCTAGGTGCAATTGGCAATCACCAAAAGCCATTTTGGTCTGAATGGCTCCAGAACCCGGAACAACTTCCATATAATCTTTGTCAACAATTTTCCATCCTGCAGGTTTGCTTGCATCTTTTTGACTTACCCATTGATCTAAGTTTTTACCATCAAATAAGATTATCGCATCCGAAGGTGCATTTCCAAGGTTTTTTGCAGGTGTAATTACTTTTACCTCAGGTTCCCAAATCTCAGTCATTTCGGGTTTCATCGGCATTGGGGAAACTTCTGGTGGAGTATTTACATATTTGTGTTGTGCCATAGCTGCTGTTGCAGAAAACAAGGCAATCATTAAAAAAGAGTTCTTGAAGTTTTTAGATTTCATAGTTACATTCATTTGGTTTAATAAAATATAGGGTAATTGTTCTCTTTTCAATATTAAGCATTTTTTTTTCACAAACTAACTTTTAATTTAAATATAACTAATTGATGGTTAAACTTTAGATTCCACACCAAATCATCCCAAATAAATTGCTTAATCAATTTTAAAAATGAAATGTATTTTTCTATTGATATGTATCAGTTGCTAAAATAGCATAGCCGTAATTATCGGACCAGCCGGATGATAAAGGCAATAATTTTCGGGTGTGAGCTTCTCTTTTCATTCCGGTTTTTTCTAAAACATGTATGGAACCAACATTCCCAACAGCACAACCCGCTTCAATCCGATGCAGATTCAGTTCATTGAAACCAAAACGGAGAATTTCTTTTAAAGATTCTGTAGCGTAGCCTTTGTTCCAATGGTCTTTGTGGAATTTAAACCAAACTTCAGCATTTTTATATTTCACTTTCCCCAAATTGATTCCAATTAATCCTATAGTTTGGTTTCTGGTACTGAATTCGACCGCAAAAGTAAAATGGGTTTTAAGTTCTTTGTCATTTTCAAAAATCCACTTTTCTAAAAGTAGTTTTGTTTCTTCACTATTTTCCGGAATTCCTAACGTATTGAATTCATCTGTTTCTTTCAAAGAATGCAATTCATGAATATAAACCAAATCCAATAGTGTTATTGGTCTTATAATCAATCGTTCTGTTTTGAGAATTATGGTGTTCATTTTTTGTTTTTTAAAATTACTACAGTCAGTCCAATTATAAAAGTGCCTTTTACTTTTCGGTTGTCATCGGATACAAAATTCTCAAAGCGTTAAAAATAGCTTGATGCGTAATCGTGGCGTGGTCTTCCAGTGGCAAATAGTCAAAATTGACTTGTATTGTTTTAGACTTTGAACTTTTTAATTTTTCTGTTAAGAGATTTGCATCTACTTCCATAACATGCGGAATCTCACTTGGTGCAAGTCCTTCTTTTCCAACTCCTAAGTAAATATCAATTTTTTTATTAAAGTTTTCTTGATAAATAACTGAATTTTGACGCAACAAGGAGCCATTATCCCACCACAAACTGGGACTTATGATGATGTATTTATTGAATAAATTGGGTTTTTGAAGTAAAATTTCGGTAGCCAAAAGTCCGCCTAATGATTGTCCAATAATGGTTTTTGAATCATTAGTTTTGTATTTCTTTTCAATATACGGCTGTAATTCCTTTTCTAAAAATGAAATAAAATTTGCCGATTTCCCAGCAGTTGTAAATCTTTTTTTATCTGCTTCGATGGTGGTTTGATATGTAAAATCTCTTTTGCGATCCACATTTGCGATTCCAACAACAATTGATTTAGGAACTCTATTAATCCAGGAAAAGCTGTTGAATTGAAAAAGCCCAACAACGTGAATAAAATCTTCGTCTGCGGAACCATCTAGTAAATAGATTACCGGATAAGTGATGGTATCATTTTGTTGATATCCTTCCGGTAAATAAATGTTTAAAATTCTTTTTTCATATAATACTTTTGACTGTATTTCTTCGATGCTTCCCAGAACAAAAGGTTTACTATTCTCTTTTGGCTTATTATTTTGAGAATTTGAAGCAGCAGTAAAAAAGAGCACTATTAAAATTAGTATTGGTTTCATCTTTTTGTTTTTCTTCGAATATTTTTAAAAGCAAATGTGTGTGGCATTCTTTTATATTGTTCGTTTTTTGTAATTGTATTTAATTTTGTTTGCTGTCACGAGCGTTATGCCTAATCAGTATTAGGTATAAAAAAAATGTCCGGAATTGATTTTTAAACAGCATCTTTTTTAATAAATTATTTAAAAATACTTGAATGTATTAATTTGTTGAGATTAATATTGTGTTCGATTTACGTTGATTTTGATTTCCAGATGTAATATCAATTTTAATGTTTGTCTTATCTTCATACACTTTTTCAATATTTAAATTGATATAATCCTCCAATAAATATAATTTACAAACTGGAAGTTCTCCGAACTCGCACTTTGATAAATACAGATTATTTGAAACTTCTCCTGATTCTTTATTTTTTGCACTCCCTGACAGATTTTTAACAATAACTATATTGACAACATTATCGGTTAAGGTGTAAGTTTTGAAAGTGCTCATATTTCCGAATAAATGATTTAATTCAAAATCGTTTATTTCTTTAGGTTCAATTTTTTGCGATTTACAACTTAGAGTTGTCATAATAAATAATACTAAAATTAGTTTTTTCATGATTATTTTATTTTGATTATTAATTTTGTATAAATACAATAATCCCAAATATATAATAAATTCATTACAAATAATACAATCCAGTTTTGTTTCTGATAACTTTTCTCATCAAAATATAGTACTAAACCCCAATCATTCTCGCAAGTGCGTGAGGGATGGAAGCGGCATCCTTTCCTTTTTTCTTTAAAAAGGAAAGATACAGCGTACAGCCCGACCCGGACGGAGTTTACGGAGGATGGGACACGCCCAGAAACAAACCTAAAACAAACCGAAAACGAATTGTACTTTTATAAAATGTAGCGTAAATATGTTAAAAAATTATCATAATATTAGCAGGTAGCCGTTGCAAAAAAATGTAATTTGGCACTTTAAATAGTTCTTTAGAACACTTGTTGATACAATTATGGATAAAATAAAAATACTTTGGGTTGATGATGAAATCGACCTTTTGAAACCACATATACTATTTCTAGAAAAGAAAAATTACGAGGTAACAACCTGTAACAATGGGCTTGACGCCATTGGGATTTTTGAGGAAAACAATTTTGATATTGTTTTCTTGGATGAAAATATGCCCGGAATGAGCGGTTTGGAAACGCTGTCAGAAATGAAAGAGAAAAAATCTGCGGTTCCCATGATTATGATTACTAAAAGCGAGGAAGAATACATTATGGAAGAAGCCATAGGTTCTAAAATTGCTGATTATTTAATCAAACCTGTGAATCCGAACCAGATTTTGCTGAGTTTGAAGAAAAATCTGGATCATTCCCGATTGATTTCGCAAAAAACAACGCTGGATTACCAGAAGGAGTTTAGAAAAATCACCATGGAAATGGCGATGGTGAATTCCTATGAAGACTGGATTGAGTTGTACAAGAAATTGATTTTTTGGGAACTGGAATTGGAAAATATCGACGATCAGAGCATGATTGAAATTTTGGAATCCCAGAAAACAGAAGCCAATTCGCAATTTGGAAAATTCATTGAGCGCAATTATGAGGATTGGTTCGCTCCAAAAGCTGATAAACCGGTTCAATCACACACGTTATTCAAAGAATTAGTACTTCCTGAACTCAAGAAAAAAGATAAGCCCATTTTGTTTGTCGTGATTGACAACCTGCGTTACGACCAGTGGAAAACCTTTGAAAGTGTAGTGGGAAATTACTATAAACTGGAAAAAGAGGTGCCCTACTACTCTATTCTTCCTACGGCGACGCAATATGCTAGAAACGCGATTTTCTCTGGTTTAACGCCGCTGGAAATGGAAAAACAGTTTCCTCAATACTGGAAAAATGACCCGGAAGAAGGCGGAAAAAACCTTTTTGAAGCGGAATTTTTGACGGCGCAATTGAAACGATTGGGCTTGAATATCAAGGAAGATTATTTTAAAATCACCAGTCTTGCCGGCGGAAAAAAATTATCCGAAAGTTTTAAAGCCTTAAAAGATAATGATCTTGTGACAATAGTTTACAATTTCGTTGATATGCTTTCGCATGCCAAAACAGAAATGGATGTAGTAAAAGAACTGGCCTCTGATGATAAAGCGTACCGCTCGCTGACGTTAAGTTGGTTTAAGAATTCCCCGCTTTTGGAAATCATTCAACAGGCCCAAAAAATGGGTTTCAAATTGATTTTGACTACCGATCACGGAACGATAAATGTAAAAAATCCATCGAAAGTGGTGGGTGACAAAAACACCAGTTTGAATTTACGTTACAAAACTGGACGCAGTTTGACGTATGAACAAAAAGATGTTTATGCCGTTAAAGAGCCAAAAAATATTGGTTTGCCTGCAATAAATATGAGTAGTTCTTATATTTTTGCAAAAAATGATTTGTTCTTGGCGTATGTCAACAACTACAATCATTATGTGAGTTATTACAAAAATACGTATCAACACGGTGGAATTTCATTGGAAGAAATGATTATTCCGTTTTTAGTTTTTAATCCAAAATAAAAAAAGAAGTCAGGCTTAGTTTTCAGTGTACGGCAAGAACCTTAAACTTTAAACTTTAAACAATTTTATAAGAATGAATATCATTTTTTCTATAGACCAGCTCGAAGAAGTAGCGCAAAAAATTATAGCCAATAATCCTAAAAAAGTGATTCTTTTTCATGGAGAAATGGGCGTTGGAAAAACCACTTTGATTAAACAATTGTGTAAAACGCTTGGTGTAATTGGCGCTACAAGCAGCCCAACCTTTTCTTTAGTTAATGAATATGAAGCTAATGACAATCAGCTAGTTTACCATTTTGATTTTTATCGATTAAACAAAGAAGAAGAAGCTCTAGATATGGGAATTGATGATTATTTGTATTCCGGTAATTGGTGCTTTATAGAATGGGCAGAGAAGATTCCTAATTTGATCCCTGAAACACATTCCGTTATAACTATTTCACTGCTTACTGATGGAAAAAGATCTTTAACCTTAAGCTAAAAGTAATTATGAGTTTAGACAATACTGTAGAAATCATCCCTTTTTCAGCAACATTAGCAGCCCCTATAAAAACCTTAAACTTGGAATGGCTGAAAAAAAATTTCAAGGTTGAACCCAAAGACGAAATCGTACTTTCGGATCCGCAAGGTCAAATTATAGACAAAGGTGGAATGATTTTTTATGCAAAATATAACGATGAAATCGTTGGAACGGTATCCTTAATAAAAATTGACAATACGACTTTCGAACTCAGTAAAATGGCAGTTACTGATGGTGTTCAAGGATTGGGAATTGGCAAAAAACTTATGCTGCATTGTCTTGCTATTGCCGAAGCAAAAGGAATGGAGAAACTGATTTTATATTCGAACCGAAAATTACTGTCGGCTATTCATTTGTATGAAAAATTTGGTTTCGTAGAAGTACAGTTGGAAGATGGCGTTTATGAACGAGCCGATATAAAAATGGAAAGAATCATTCGCTAATAGTAAATGAAAGTTAACTTATATTTATCCCCACAAATCGTGCACTTTTTTTAAAAGTTTTTACGTAAATTGTACCCTTAATTTAACAACATCAATGTCAATTACTATAACGCCATTCACAAAACAACAGCTATTACCTCAAGAAGAAAAACTAGAGATTGCCAGAAAAAAAAGCGAACTTTTTATAGGTATTCCAAAGGAAACCAGTTATCAGGAACGCCGTATCTGTCTTACTCCAGACGCTGTGAACTCGCTGACCTATCATGGCCATCGGGTAATGATTGAGGCTGGCGCGGGATTAAATTCCAGTTATACGGACAAAGAATATTGTGATGCCGGTGCAGAAATTACAAATGATACCAAGAAAGTTTTTAGTTGTCCGATGATATTGAAGGTAGAGCCTGCAACGCTTGCTGAAATTGAAATGATGAACCCTCAAACGATTTTGCTATCAGCCATTCAACTGAAAACCCGAAAGAAAGTCTATTTTGAGGCTTTGACAAAAAAGAAAATTACCGCACTTGCCTTTGAATACATAAAAGATGAAGATGGTACGTATCCTGCGGTAAAAGCGTTAAGCGAAATTGCCGGAATTGCCTCAATTCTTATTGCAGCCGAGTTGATGATTACGAATGAATTTGGAAAAGGATTATTATTCGGGAACATTACCGGTGTTCCTCCTACTGATG
The DNA here is from genome assembly GCF_048286755.1 of Flavobacterium labens. Lineage (NCBI taxonomy): Bacteria > Pseudomonadati > Bacteroidota > Flavobacteriia > Flavobacteriales > Flavobacteriaceae > Flavobacterium > Flavobacterium labens. Next base: position 140,138 of record NZ_JBLVPL010000005.1, read on the forward strand.
TTGTAATTCTTGGCGCGGGAACTGTTGGGGAATTTGCCGCTAAAACCGCTATTGGATTAGGTGCTAATGTCAAAGTTTTTGACAATTCCATTACCAAATTACGCCGTTTACAAAATAATTTGAATCAGCGTATTTTTACTTCTACCATACAACCAAAATCCTTACTGAAAGCATTAAGACGATGTGATGTTGCTATTGGCGCTATGCGAGGCAAAGAACGTTGTCCCGTAATTGTTACGGAAACTATGGTCGAACACATGAAAAACGGTGCTGTAATTGTAGATGTTAGTATTGACACCGGCGGTTGTTTTGAAACTTCAGAAGTGACTTCACACGAAAAACCTACGTTTATCAAAAACAATGTGTTGCATTATTGCGTACCCAATATTCCTTCCAGATATTCTAAAACGGCTTCGTTATCCATTAGCAATATCATAACACCTTATTTGATGCAAATTGCTGCAGATGGTGGGATTGAAAGTGCTATTCGTTGTGATAAAGGATTAAAAAATGGTGTTTACATGTACCATGGAATTCTCACAAATAGTGCCATTGGTGATTGGTTTGATTTACCCAATAACGACATTAATTTAATTGTTTTTTAAGAAAACTTTCTTCTACCTTTGCCAAAAATTTAATTCATGAAGTTTATACATCGTTTTGCGTATTATCTAGTAGGTTTAGTTATCGGATTGTTTTTTGTAGCGTTAGTTTTTAGTGGTAAAGATACCCGTTGTAACTATTTTCCAAATGCGAGAGTCTTAAATGATTTAAGAAACAAACCTTTCCATTATTCGGATAAAGCATCACAAATTTTAGCTGAAAAATGGATTGATACTGCAGATATAAAAAACACATTACAATATGGTGATGTAGATTTTGACAACAGTAATATCGAACTTAAAAAAGGAAAGCTATATATCATCGAAGGAAAAACAATCAAAAACCAAGAGGTAACTTTGAAAGTCATTAATTACACTGATAAAGCCGTTTTAGAGGATATTATCAAAAAATAATTGCTCTTTATACCAACAAAAGTAAATTTTAGAAAATAGTACTTTTAAAATCAAACCATTAAGATATTTAGAAAATTAAGTTTTAAAACCTTAATTAAACTTAATTTCTTAATGGTTCAGAAAAGATAATTTGAAAATAGTTTAAAAAACTATAACCATTTTATAGGTTCTAAATTATTACTTTTCAAATACGCATTCGTTTTACTAAAATGTTTATTCCCAAACCATTTTCCTTGATTGGCGCTCATTGGCGAAGGATGCCCGGATTCTAAAACCAGATGTTTGTTTCGGTCTATTTTGATTCCTTTTTTATGGGCGAAATTTCCCCAAAGCAAGAAAACAACATGCTCTTTTTCTTCCGAAATTTTTTGGATAATTGCATCGGTAAAAAGATTCCATTTCAAATGTTTATGACTATTCGCATTGTCTTCTCTAACCGTCAGCGAGTCATTCAACAACAAAACGCCCTGCTTTGCCCAAGATTCTAAATTACCGGAAGAGGGCATGAAAATAGTTTCCAAATCCTCACTCATTTCCCTGAAAATATTGCGTAACGAAGGCGGAATTCGCACACCATCATTAACAGAGAAACACAAACCATTGGCTTCGCCTTTCCCATGATACGGATCTTGACCAATGATAACCACTTTTACATCTTTGAAACTACAATAATTAAACGCAGCAAAAATCAATTCTTTCGGAGGATAACACGTATGAATTTTATATTCTTCATCAACCGTTTCCATTAATTCTTGAAAATAGGGTTTCTGGATTTCATCAGATAAAACGGATTGCCAAGTGGGATTGAGATTGATATGCATAATTAAATATTTGTAAGCAAAGATACAGAGAGAAAATTTTTTTGAATCATAAAAAGGATAATAAACATTCATTAATTCTTTGTGAAAGTCTGTTAAATAGTCTTAACTATTAGCTATTTTTGTGTTGAAAAGAATTATACGATAAATGATATCCATCACTGAAAAAACATTACAAGATTTACAATTTCCAACTGTTCTCGAAACCATTTCGACCATTTGTAATACTGACATCGGAAAACAAAAAGCATTAGAAATAACCCCTTTTAAAGACAAGGAAACATTGATGCAAGCATTAATGCAAACCTCAGAATATGTTTCGTCTTTCCAAAATAACAATGCTATTCCCAATCATGGTTTTGATGCTATCACGCATGAAATAAAGTTTCTGGCCATTGAAGACAGTTTCTTAGAAGTGGGCAGTTTTAGAAAAATTGCCACCATTTCTTCAACGGTAAATTTCTTGTTAAGTTTTTTGAGAAAATTTGAGGATTATTATCCAAATATAAACGCAAGAGCAAGCCAAGTCGAACTAACCAAAGAAATCATTACGATGGTGGATGAAGTAGTCGATAAGTATGGCGAAATAAAAGATAATGCCTCACCGGATTTATTGAACATCCGACGTAGCATGAATGCTGTTCGCGGAAAAGTCAATCAAAGTTTTGGAACTGCATTGACTCACTACAATTCGTTGGGATATTTGGATGATATTAAAGAAAGTTTTGTGCAAAACAGGCGAGTTTTAGCAGTTTTAGCTATGTATCGCCGTAAAGTAAAAGGATCCATTCTGGGCAGTTCGAAGACAGGAAGTATTGCTTATATTGAACCCGAAGCTACTTTACAATATTCCCGTGAATTGAGTAATCTTGAATACGAAGAGAAAGAAGAAATAACCCGAATTTTAAAACAGTTAACTAATTATATTCGCCCATATTTACCGCTTTTAATCAAATACCAGGATTTTCTTAGTGATATTGATGTGATTGCTGCGAAAGCAAAATATGCAAATAAAATCAATGGAATTTTGCCAACAATTACAGAGGAACGCCGCCTTTATTTTAGAGAGGCCTACCATCCAATTCTGTATTTGAACAACAAACAAAAAAACGAAATTACGCATCCGCAAACCATTGAATTGGGTCAGGAAAATAGAATTATTGTGATTTCCGGTCCTAATGCAGGAGGAAAAACCATTTCGTTAAAAACCGTAGGACTACTGCAATTAATGCTGCAATCCGGAATGTTGATTCCGGTGCACGAACGTAGTGAAACGTTTTTATTTGATAGAATTCTAACAGATATTGGAGACAACCAATCTATTGAAAACCATCTAAGTACATACAGCTATCGATTAAAGAACATGAATTATTTTCTAAAGAAGTGCAATAGAAAAACCATGTTCCTTATTGATGAGTTTGGTACTGGTTCAGACCCTGAATTAGGAGGTGCTTTAGCCGAAATTTTCTTAGAAGAATTCTATCATAGAGAAGCTTTCGGGATTATTACAACGCATTATTCAAACCTAAAAATTCTGGCGAACGAACTACCTTTTGCCACCAATGCCAACATGCTTTTTGATGAAAAAACATTAGAGCCATTGTACAAATTAGTTTTGGGTCAAGCAGGAAGTTCCTTTACGTTTGAAGTAGCTTTGAAAAACGGAATTCCTTTCAGCTTAATCAATCGGGCGAAAAAGAAAATTGAAGTTGGAAAAGTACGTTTCGATAAAACCATTGCTACCCTTCAGAAAGAACGTTCTAAGATGGAAAAAACTTCTCAAACGCTGAAAGAAGAAGAAACCAAAGCGCGTGAAGAAGGCAAAAAAATGGAGAATATCAATGTAAAAATCAAGCAAAAACTGGAAAGCTATCAAGAATTGTACGACAGCAACCAGAAAACCATTTATATTGGCCAAAAAATTGAAGACATTTCGGAGAAATATTTCAACAATAAAAACAAGAAAGAACTACTTGGTGAATTTTTGAAAATCATTGAAATCGAAAATTCAAAGCGTAAGAAAGCCACAACCAAAGAGACAAAAGCGCTGATTGAAAAGAAAAAAGAAGTCATTCAAGAAGTTACGGTGCAGGTTGAAGAGATCAGAAAAGAAAAGAAAGAGAAGAAATTGAAAGTCGTAATTGAAAAACCAAAACCAATTCTAAAAGTAGGTGATCGCGTGCGAATGTTTGATGGAAAAGCAGTAGGAACCATCGATTCTATTGAAAAAAACAAAGTAACAGTGAACTACGGCGTATTTACTTCAAAAGTCAGTCTGGAAGCGCTGGAATTCGTGGAAGCCGGGAAGAAGTAAACAGTATACCATTTATGCAAGTCATTGCGAGGAACGAAGCAAGCCCACTAACAAGAGTGACTTTTGCTAATCATTGAAACAGATATACGAAATGCGATTGCTTCGTTCCTCGCAATGACAAATACAAATAAAACTATGAAACCTGGATTTATTTATATTATCACTAATAAATACCAAACAGTAGTTTACACAGGTGTAACTTCAAACCTTCCACAAAGAATTTTAGAACATAAAGAGAAAAGATATCCTAATTCATTTTCTGCTCGTTATAATGTGAATGTATTAGTTTATTATGAGCAATTTCAATGGATTGATGATGCTATAGCTAGAGAAAAGCAAATAAAAGCAGGTTCAAGAGAAGCAAAAAACGAATTAATTCGGATTTTAAACCCAACTTGGAACGATTTATTTGAAGAAATTAAAGATATAATGACGAAATGAATCTTATATAGACGAACATAAGTAATTGCGAGGAACGAAGCAATCGCACTAACAAGAAGCAAGTTGAATAACTAAATGCGACTGTTTCGTTCCTCGCAATGAAATAACAAAACAAGAAAATGCTCAATATTCCTAAAGAAAAAAAAATAATTCTCTTTGACGGTGTTTGCAATCTGTGTGATTCGGCGGTGCAAACGATTATTAAGCATGATAAAAAAGATGTTTTCCGGTTTGTAGCCTTACAATCTGATTTGGGTCAAAAAATAATCAAACACTTGGGAATTGACACCCAAAAAACAGATAGTATTATTCTGTATCAGCCTGGTTTTGCTTACTACTATAAATCCGAAGCTGCCTTAGAAATTGCTAAACATTTGGGAGGAATATTTTATTTTGCTTCACTATTTTCAATATTACCCACTTCTTTCAGTAACTATATTTATGATTATATCGCTAAAAACCGGTACAAATGGTATGGAAAAAAGGAAACTTGTCTGATTCCCACAAAGGAGCTACAAGCCAAATTTTTAGATTAAACACCCAATCATGATAATTATCATACCTTTTATTTTACAGGAATAATATATTTGAACAATCTTAAAATAAATGAATCATGAAAGACACCACACTTTTTTCTTGGGATAACGGAACTTTTATAATGGTTGTCGTATTCGGATTAGTCATCGTAGGAATTATTTCAGCAGTTTTCATTATGATGAATTCTGACAGAAAAAAATAACAGCATAAAAAAGAGGATGCCTTTATGGACATCCTCTTGCTGCTATTATCTATATTTAGAAAAACTAACTTCTAATTAATTTTCTGTATTTCAATCGTTTTGGTGTTAAATCACCACCCAAACGTTTCTTTTTATTTTCTTCATATTCGGAGAAACCACCTTCAAAACAATACACTTCAGAGTTACCTTCAAAAGCTAGAATGTGCGTACAAATTCTGTCTAAGAACCATCTGTCGTGAGAAATAACTACCGCACAACCTGCAAAACTCTCCAAACCTTCTTCTAATGCACGAAGTGTATTGATATCCAAATCATTCGTAGGCTCATCCAGTAAAAGTACGTTTCCTTCTTCTTTCAAAGTCATCGCTAGATGCAAACGGTTGCGTTCTCCACCAGAAAGCATTGACACTTTCTTGTTTTGTTCTCCGCCACCAAAATTAAATCGTGACAAATAAGCTCTTGAATTTACTTGTTTTCCGCCCATCATAATCAATTCCTGACCGTCAGCGAAATTTTCCCAAATCGATTTATTAGGATCTATGTTTGAGTGTGCTTGATCTACATAAGCGATTTTTACAGTATCGCCTATTGAGAACTCTCCTGAATCTGGCTTTTCTTCACCCATTATCATCTTGAAAATGGTTGATTTACCAGCCCCGTTTGGTCCGATAATCCCAACAATTCCTGCTTGAGGCAATGTGAAATTTAAATTATCATACAGTAATTTATCTCCAAAAGCTTTAGCAACATTTTTGGCTTCAATTACATTCGTCCCTAAACGTGGACCATTTGGAATGTAAATTTCCAGATTTTCATCCAATTGTTTTTGGTCTTCATTCAATAATTTATCGTAGTTCTGCAAACGCGCTTTTTGTTTTGTTTGACGTCCTTTGGCACCTTGACGAACCCAGTCCAACTCGCGTTCTAAGTTTTTTCTGCGTTTCGAAGCTACTTTTTCTTCTAATGCCATACGGCTTGATTTTTGGTCCAACCAAGAAGAATAATTCCCTTTCCAAGGAATTCCTTCACCTCTATCTAATTCCAAAATCCAACCTGCAACATTATCCAAGAAATATCTATCGTGCGTTACTGCAATTACAGTTCCGGCATATTGTGCTAAATGTTGTTCTAACCAAAGTACACTTTCGGCATCCAAGTGATTCGTAGGCTCATCCAAAAGCAATACATCAGGTTGTTGCAACAACAAACGACATAAAGCTACACGACGACGCTCACCACCGGATAAATTCTTTATTGGCGTGTCACCTTCTGGAGTACGCAACGCATCCATGGCAATTTCAAGTTTGGTATCGATTTCCCATGCACCCAATGCATCAATTTTATCTTGCAAAAGCGCTTGACGATCCATCAATTGCTCCATTTTATCGGCATTTTCATAGACTTCTGGCAAACCAAAACTATCATTGATTTTATTGAATTCATCAAGAACTGCCATCGTTTCAGCAACTCCTTCTCGAACAATTTCGATAACCGTTTTACTATCATCTAAAATAGGTTCTTGTTCTAAATAACCTACCGTATAACCAGGTGCAAAAACGACATCACCTTGATAGTTTTTATCAACACCGGCAATAATTTTTAATAAGGAAGATTTTCCAGAACCATTTAAACCTAAAATACCAATCTTAGCTCCGTAAAAGAAACTCAAATAGATGTTTTTAAGTACTGGTTTATCTGCTCCTTGATACGTTTTACTCAATTTTGACATTGAGAATATCACTTTTTTATCGTCTGCCATCTCTATTTTTTAATTTAAATTATATTTATATTATCTATTTGATCTTAAGTCTAAGATCTACATTAAAAATAACTACTAAAGTCTGCCTTTAAGCGAACTAAACACCCAAGCATTAGCCAAAAAGCCAACACCTACAGCTGCAAATCCCCAGCCTGCTACATCATCATATCTAAAAGCGCCTAATGCGATAAGCAATAAACCCATTACAATCATTATCAAAGTAGCCCAACCTAAAATAGTATTTTTATTCATTCCCATAATTGTGGTATTTATTTTTAATAACCCGATTCCAAAGCGTCGGAACGGGAGTGCAAATATCGGAAATTTTTGTCCTTTAATTAAATATTTTATAAAGCATTTCTCGTAACAAATCAGATTGAGACATTGCATTAGCGCCAACTCCTTTACTTTTTACATCAATATCTCTTAAAGCACCTACAATTTGACTTACTTTTTTCATTGGATAGTTTTTCAAAGCCACATCATATTCTTTCAAAAAAAATGGATTTACGCCTAATACAGCCGATATATTTTTTGGATTTCTGTCTTTCAAACCGTGGTATTTCAGCAATTGGATAAAAAAACCAAAAACTAAACTCGTAGTAACTACCATTGGATTGTCTTTTGGATTCTGAGCAAAATTTTCAGCAATTGTATAGGCTTTTAACTGGTTGCGTTCGCCAAGTGCTTTTCGCAATTCAAATACATTAAAATCCTTACTGAAACCTATATTTTCCTCGATGTGTTTGGGAGTTATAGTGCTTCCAACCGGAAGAATGATTTGTAATTTTTCTAATTCATTGTTTATTTTACTTAAATCTGTCCCAAGAAATTCTACCAACATGGCATTTGCTTTAGGCTCAATCGAATATTTTTTACCGGATAAAACGCGCTTAATCCACTCTCCTACCTGGTTTTCATATAGTTTCTTGCTTTCATAAACGATACCGTTTTTGGCTAACAGTTTGGTTACTTTTTTACGTTTATCAAGCGTTTTGTATTTATAACAAAAAACTAAAACTGTTGTTGCCATTGGGTTTTCAGCGTAACTTTCCAGTTTATCTATTGTTCTGATTAAATCCTGAGCTTCTTTTACGATGACCACTTGACGTTCCGCCATCATTGGATAACGTTTTGCAGTCGAAATGATATCTTCTATAGAAACATCTCTTCCGTATAAAACGGTTTGATTGAAGCCTTTTTCTTCTTCGGATAAGACTTTTTCTTCAATATAATCTGAAAGTTTGTCAATATAATACGGTTCTTCGCCCATCAAAAAATAGATTGGTTTGATGTTCCCGCTTTTTATATCATTTACAATTTTTATGACCTCGTCCATTCCTTTTTGTTTAAAGTTTGAAGTTTAAAGTTTGTTGCTTCGAATGAAACTTTTAAACCCTAAATTTTAAACTTATTTAATACTTTTGCTTTATGCAAAAACTAAATTTTCAGCTTTATAATTTTCGTTTCAAAAATAGCGAAAATAAAGTCTCCATTTTTGATGAAATCAGGAAAAAATTTATCATTCTTACTCCCGAAGAATGGGTTCGTCAGCATGTAGTCCAATTTTTATTGGAAGAAAAAAAATACCCGAAATCATTGATTAATGTAGAGAAAGTTTTAAAAGTCAATGGCTTGCGCAAAAGATACGATGTCGTGGTTTTCAATTCTGATGGTTCTATTTTCATTTTAATTGAATGCAAAGCACCTGAAGTAAAAATTGCACAAACAACTTTCGACCAAATTGCAAGATACAATATGACAATGAAGTCCGAATTTTTGATGGTAACCAATGGATTGAATCATTACTTTTGTCAAATGGATTTTGAAAATGAAAAATATCAATTCCTCCCTGAATTGCCAATGTATAAAATTGTATAATCAAATAATCTAAATGAAAATAGCTGTTGTCATCCTGAATTGGAATGGAATTTTATTGTTAGAAAATTTTTTGCCTTCAGTGCTAAAATATTCTCCGGAAGCCACAGTGTATGTAGCCGATAATGCTTCTACAGATGATTCTGTTTCCTATGTGAAAGCTTTTTTTCCTACAGTTAAAATTGTAAAAAACGATACTAATTTCGGATTTGCAGACGGATACAACCAAGCTTTAAAGCATATTGAGGCTGATTTATATGCGTTAATAAACTCTGATATTGAAGTGACTGAGAATTGGTTACAACCCATTCTTAAAACGTTCGAAAATGAACCAAAAACCGCTATAATTCAACCTAAAATACTGGATTTCAAAAATAAAGAATACTTTGAATATGCTGGTGCTGCCGGTGGTTTTATAGATCAATACGGATATCCATATTGTCGTGGTCGTATTTTTGACACTTTAGAAAAAGATAACGGACAGTACAATGATAATTGCGAAATATTTTGGGCAACGGGAGCTTGTTTTTTTATTAGAAGCGCCGTTTATAAAGAATTAAAGGGTTTTGATGATGTTTTTTTTGCGCACCAAGAAGAAATTGATTTGTGTTGGCGCGCCTTTAACAAAGGATATCAAATAAAATATATTTCAGAATCAGTTGTGTATCATGTAGGCGGAGCTACTTTACAACAAGGAAATCCGAAGAAAACTTTTTTGAATTTTAGAAACTCCTTATTGATGCTGACAAAAAACCTTCCTGAAAATAAATTGTATCCAATTCTTTTAGGCAGAATGGTTCTGGATGGAATTGCCGGAATACAATTTCTTATGAAAGGAAAATTCAATCATTTTGTAGCAATATTGAAAGCGCATTTTTCTTTTTATAAACTATTTTTAGATCATTATAAAAAAAGAACTAAATTTCAAGAACAAAAATACTATCACACAAAAAGTATCGTTTACATCTATTTTATTAAGAAAATCGTTGTTTTTAACGATTTATTTAGAACAAAACAAATATAAAAAAGTAACTTTGTCTTTAACATTTAATTAAATTAATACCATTTATGAAAAAAATAGTAATTGCCTTATCTGTATTAGCACTATTGACTTCATGTGTTTCTAAAAAGAAATACACTGATTTAGAAGCTAGAAATAAAGAAACTCAAGACTTGTTAAATACTGCAACAGTAAAATTAAATGCTTGTTTAGAAGAAAAAGCAGCACTTTCTGCTACAGCGTCTCTTTTAAAAGAACAAAACCAAGGATTAATAAGTACTTCTAAAGACATGACTATATTGTCTACAAAAGGAGCAGAAAATATTGAAAAAGCTTTAGAATCTATCAAAGAAAAAGATTTAAAAATCAGCAGAATGCAAGATGCTTTAACTAAGAAAGACAGCGTAACACTTGCTGTAGTTACTAGTTTGAAAAGCGCTGTAGGAATCTCTGATCCAGATATCGAAATAAATGTTGAAAAAGGAGTTGTATTTATATCTATTGCTGATAAATTGTTGTTTAAAACGGGAAGTTACGATGTAACTGACAAAGCAAAAGGTGTTTTAGCTAAAGTGGCTAAAGTAGTAAATGACAAACCAGATTTTGAATGTATGGTTGAAGGTCATACTGATAATGTTCCTTATAATGGTTCAGGTATTTTATTAGACAACTGGGATTTAAGTGTGAAACGTTCTACTTCTATCATTCGTGTATTAACAACTCAATTGGGTGTTAAACCAGAACAATTGATTGCAGCAGGAAGAAGTTCATATATTCCTTTAGTAGCGAATGATTCAGCTGAAAACAGAGCTCGTAACAGAAGAACTCGTATTGTTGTTCTACCTAAAATCGATCAGTTTTATGAAATGATTGAAAAAGAGATGAAAAAACAAAGACCATAATTTCAAATTCTATTTGAAATAAAAAACGTCCCGAATATCGGGACGTTTTTTTTTGGTTTTTAAAGAACACTAATCCCGACTATTCGGGACTGAATACTGACTAAATTAAAGAATATCCAAACTTCCCTTTCCTTCTCTCACCACAATAGGTTCATCTCCTGATAAATCAATAATCGTTGATCCCATATTATCACCATAACCGCCATCAATAACCATATCGACAAGGTTTTGCCATTTCTCAAATATGAGTTCCGGATCAGTCGTATATTCAATCACATCATCTTCATCGTGAATTGAAGTGGAAACTATTGGATTCCCTAGCAACTTCACAATTTCTAATGCTATCGCATTGTCTGGAACCCTGATTCCAACAGTAGTTTTCTTTTTAAATTCCTTAGGTAAATTATTATTTCCAGGCAAAATAAACGTATAAGGTCCTGGCAAAGCTCTTTTTAATAGTTTAAAAGTAGCTGTGTCAATTTGTCTCACATAATCAGATATATTACTCAAATCGTGACAAATAAAGGAAAAATTAGCTTTTTCCAGCTTGATCCCTTTAATCTTTGCAATTCGTTCCAAAGCTTTGGTATTGGTAATATCACAACCTAAACCATAAACGGTATCCGTTGGATAAATAACTAACCCACCGTCTTTTAAAACCTTGACTACTTTGGCAATTGCCGCTTCATTAGGTTTGTCTTCGTATATTTTTATAAATTGAGCCATTTTTTTTAGTTTAAAGTTTCAGATTTAAAGTTTCAGGTTCTACAGTTTTTCAACAACTTTAAATTTTTTTATCCAATAATATCCAGTTTTGCAAAGCGTAACAATAATTTCTTTATTCCACCAACTTCAAATTTGATTTCGGCTTTTTTATCTGCTCCCACTCCTTCAAGGTTTAAAACTTCGCCTTTACCAAAACGTTCGTGCATTACAATATTTCCGGCTACTAATTTATTATCAAACAAATTTGCACTACCGCTTGAAGTTGCTGTATTGGATACAGGTTTCAATTTACGAATATTTATATCCGATTTGGGTTCATTATCATTATTATATTTGACTGGTGGTGTTCCGTTGGCTGGTTTTGCCAGACGCAATTTGGATTTATCTACATCTCCAAAAATATCACTGTCAATCATTGGTTTATACCTATAATTCGATTCGGCTGGTGTTAGATATTCTAAATACTGTGCGTCAATTTCCTCAATAAATCGGGAAGGTTCGCTATCAGTTAATTTCCCCCAACGGTAACGCGATTGTGCATACGTCAAATACGCCTGATGCTCCGCTCGTGTCAAAGCCACATAGAACAAACGACGTTCTTCTTCGAGTTCACTTCTCGTACTCATACTCATTGCGCTCGGGAACAAATCTTCTTCCATTCCCACCACAAAAACATGAGGGAATTCCAATCCTTTTGCCAAGTGAATCGTCATTAAAGCCACGCGGTCTTCATCGCTTGTGTCTTTATCCAAATCTGTTGCCAAAGCCACATCTTCCATAAACTCAGACAAGGCGCCACGAGCACCATCAATTTCTTTTTGACCTTCGGTAAAATCCTTTATACCGTTTAGTAATTCCTCTATATTTTGAATTTTTGCCATTCCTTCCGGAGTAGCATCTTTCTTTAATTCTTGTACTAATCCGGTTTTTTTGGCAACGTGATCGGTGATATAAAACGCATCTTGATTTTGATCAATCACCTGAAAACTCTGAATCATCGTTACAAAATCTTGCAATTTTTGTTTGGTTCCCGAATTCAGTTTTAAGTCAATTTTATCAATATTTTGCATCACTTCCCAAATGGAACGTTTGTAGTGATTGGCAGCAATCGTAAGTTTTTCGACTGTTGTATCTCCAATTCCACGAGCCGGATAATTGATTACACGCACCAAAGCTTCTTCATCTTTTGGGTTGATAACCAATCGTAAGTAACACAATACATCCTTGATTTCTTTCCTTTGATAAAATGATAAACCACCATAAATGCGATACGGAATATCTCTTTTTCTAAGCGCATCTTCCATCGCACGGGATTGCGCATTGGTACGATATAAAATTGCAAAAGAACCGTTACTAAGCTGGTTTTGCATCTTTTGTTCGAAAATCGTGCTGGCTACAAAACGCCCTTCCTCGGCATCGGTCATGCTGCGGTGCACTTTTATTTTTGGACCAAAATCATTCGCAGTCCAAACTATTTTATCCAGTTTTACCTTATTCTTATCGATAATGGTATTTGCTGCTTCTACAATATTTTTTGTCGAACGATAATTTTGTTCAAGTCTAAAGGTTTTCACGCCTTCATAATCTTTCTGAAAATTCAAAATGTTATTGATATTCGCACCACGAAACGCATAAATACTTTGCGCATCATCACCCACCACACAAATATTCTGAAATTTATCAGACAATGCACGAACAATCAAATATTGAGAGTGGTTTGTATCTTGGTACTCATCTACCAAAATATAACGGAAACGGTTTTGATATTTAGCCAAAACTTCTGGAAAACGAGTCAATAATTCATTGGTTTTTAACAACAAATCATCAAAATCCATTGCGCCAGATTTGAAGCATTTATCAACATAATTTTGATAAATTTCTCCTAATCTTGGCTTTTTAGCCATTGCATCCGCTTCTTGTAATTCAGGATTATTGAAATAGGCTTTTACTGTAATCAAGCTATTTTTATAACTGGAAATTCTGCTTAAAACCTGTTTTGGTTTATATACATCCCTGTCCAATTGCATTTCTTTGATAATCCCGGAGATACAACGCAATGAATCTTGGGAATCATAAATCGTAAAATTCGAAGGATATCCCAAATGATCGGCTTCGGAACGTAAAATTCTGGCAAAAACTGAGTGAAATGTCCCCATCCAAAGGTTTTTGGCCTCACTTGCCCCTACAATTTGAGAGATTCGGGTTTTCATTTCCCGTGCCGCTTTATTGGTAAACGTAAGCGATAAAATATTGAAGGCATCAACGCCCTGATTCATCAAATAAGCAATTCTAATAGTCAACACACGCGTTTTCCCGGAGCCCGCACCAGCAATGATAATCATTGGCCCGTCTTTTTGAAGAACAGGTTCACGTTGGGCTTCGTTGAGTTGATCGATATATTTATGCATGGAGAAATTTAAATTTATTATGCAAAAATAAGAATTTAAGATTTAGAAAACAGGTTTAAATTACAATCATAATGAGTTCTGATTTAACCAAAATTTCCCTTACTATAAAGTCATTAGCAAAGTTGCTAATCTTTAAAAAAGACATCGTATGCAAAACGGATTAAAGTCCCTACAACCACGACCAAAAAGAAAATTCTGATAAAACTATTTCCTTTATTGATGGCTAATTTAGCGCCAATCCAACCACCTAAAGCATTACTGGCAGCCATAGGTAATGCTACAGCCCAAATTATTTTGCCTTTTAAAATAAAAAGACAAATGGAACCAAAATTAGTCGACAGATTCACCATTTTAGCATTTGCGGAAGCGTGCAAAAAATCGAATCCCATAATGGCAATAAAAGCCACCACTAAAAAGCTTCCGGTTCCCGGTCCGATAAATCCATCATATAAACCAACTATGAAACTGATTCCAATAGCATTCCAAATTTGAGTTCTTGGGGAATGATTTTTTTCAATATGTTGTCCAAAATTTTTCTTGGCGTAGGTATAAATCACTAAAAAAGAAAGAACAACCAGTAATAACGGTTTCATGAAATCATTGCTGACATACGTCAACAAAGTAGAGCCTAAAAATGCCGAAGGAAATGCCAAAAGCATCATGATAGCAAGCAATCTCCAGTTCATATCCACTTTTTTAAGATACTGATACGCTGCAAAAGATGTCCCACTAAAAGCAGGAACTTTCAAGGTACCAATTACGGTTGAAACAGGAAGATTAGGCAATAAAATCAAACCCATGGGAGTTTGTATCAATCCCCCGCCACCAACAATTGCGTCAATAAATCCTGCCGCAAAAGCAGCCAAACAAAGTAAAACTAATATGTAGGTTTCCATTTAAACTATTATTTTTAGTATTCTCGTAGCGATTGGCAAAAATACTATTCATATTGATTTATTGCTATTAAAATGAAATTGATTTATAGTCAAAAAAGTATATTTTTGCTTTTATAAATTTTATCAAAACATGGAAACTACTAAAATTATAGAATTACTAAGTTATACGTTACCGGCAATTGTCACGGGTCTTGTTGCCTATTATTTTTTTGATCTCCATACCAAAAACGAAGAAGGAAGACGTCGTTATTTACTAAACAAAGAAGCACAAAAAAATGCTTTACCATTGCGCTTACAAGCGTATGAGCGTATGTCATTATACATGGAGCGCATTAATCCTACTAAATTATTGATTCGGATTGCACCAATTTCTAACGATAAAAACGATTACGAAAATCTGATAATTGCGCATATCGAACAAGAATTTGAACACAATTTAACCCAACAAATCTACATGACAGATGAATGTTGGACAATTATTGTCACGGCAAAAAATGCTACGATCCAAATGATTCGAAAAGCGAATATGAGTGATCGTGTTGACAATGCCGATAAATTGCGTGAAGTAGTTATAAGTGATTTGATGGAAAAACAATCACCTAGCAATGCTGCATTAGCCTACATTAAAAACGAAGTGGGGCAATTGTGGTAAAACATTCTAAAGCAATAAAAATAATCAAATTCACTAATTTCTACATGAATAATCGTTTGAAATGAGTGAATTTGCGTTTTTAAATCCCTGTTGATTTCTGACTTATTCTTTCAACAACCGATTCAATTGAAACTGTTCCGCTTCATTTAAATCAGGAACTATTCTTTCCAAAGAAACTCTCATTTCCGGGTTTATCAATAATTTTCTTAAGTTATCTCTACCAAATTTAGTGAATTGCCACATGTGATGCGTGGTAGCATTTACGAGATTTTTCAAAACAACGTCATTTATTATTTTGAAAGCGAGTAATTTCTCTAAAGCATTTTGTCTGGTATTCGCCTCATAATTTATGGATGAATATTGTATTAATTCGGTTTCTAAAGCTTGCTTGTCAAGAGGGTAATTTGGTGTCGAAAATGCTAAAGTCAGCCATAAGGTTCGCAAATTATAATCATTGAAACCTATCCAATTTTTTGATTTATCCAAATACTGACTGCGTTGCTCTGGAAAATTATTCCATAAATTATACAGCGCCAGTTCTTGTGTTTGATATGATTTATCCTCTAATAAAGTTTCATATTGTGTTCTGAAGCTTTCCGGAATTTCATTCAATGATACAGCAACTGTTTGGCGCAATTGCACATTTTTAGTTTCTAAAGCTAAAATAAAAAGGCTCTTTTTATCTTCCCATTTTTCATTTTTCAATTGATTCAGAATCGCTTCTTTTACCGAAAAATAAACGTCAGATTGCATTATTTTTTCAAGAAAATCCTTTTTCTCTGATAACGGTTGATTTTTTAATTTCTCCACTTCAAATAACACTTGAATTGATTTATTTTTAAGCAATAAAATATTGGCTTGTTGCGTATTAAAAACACTTGACTCAAGCCATACTTTACTAAAATTATCCAAATCATAATTCGATACTTTTTTGATTTCAGCAAAAAAATCTGGGGTATTCACATTCTGAAATGCATGTTTTTTCAAATAGTTTGATACCGCTTTTTTAAACTCCTTATCTCCTATTTCTTTCTGTAAAACAAAAAGTGCCCAAGCTCCTTTTTGATAAAAAGTCAATGAACTGGCTTTGGCATTCAAAACAGGAATGGTGTCCGTTCGGGAAGCAAATTTCAGTTGTTGAGCCGTTTCGTATAATTTGGAATAAAAATAATCTTCACCATAGATTTCCTTTTCGGCCAGCAACGCATAATAGGTTGCGAAACCTTCCTGTAACCAATGGTGTTTTCCGCTTTCGGCAGTGACTAAATTCCCAAACCACTGATGCGCTAATTCATGTGCATTGACATTCGTGTAACTTCTGTCCTCAAAACCTGTAGAATCGACCACATAACGCGTGTTGAAAAGTGTTGCCGATGTGTTTTCCATTCCGGCATACAAGAAATCCCGAACAGGCGCTTGTTTGTAAATTCCCCAAGGATACTTTACTCCTATTTCCTTTTCTAAAAAATCAAACATTCTTTTAGAATCACGATAGGTTGGTTCAAATTTAGTTGCGTCTTTTGTTTCCAAATACATTTCTAAAGGAATTAGCGACTTTGATTGCTGTATTTGTTTTTCAAATTTCCCGATGGCAAGCATTAGTAAATAAGAACTCATCGGTTTTTGCATGTTGAATCTCCAATAGGTCATTGAATCATTATTAACCTTACTTTTTAAAATTCCGTTAGAAATTACTTGGTATTTTGAATCAACAACTACTTCCAAACTAAAAATCATTTTCTCATTGACATCATCAAAACTTGGCAGCCAATTGCTGGTGTTTTTTCCTTGTCCCTGCGTCCAAATTTGCACATTATCTTTTTCTTCTGAACCAACAAAATAAAAGGCTTGCTTTGGTTTGGCAACATAATTAAAACTAACATTATTTTTTCCTTTTTTGAAATGTGAAATCAATAGAATTTGCTTTCCATTTGTAGTAAATTGAATTTTTTTCTGATTTAATTCTACATCAGAAAAATTCATATTTTGTGCGTCAATTTTAATGGTATCTGTTTCTTTTAAAACATTAAACCAATAACTGACTGCTCCGCTAACAGATTTAGCCTTAGAATTAATTGTTATCTGTCCACCAACCGATTTAAAATCGACAGATTTAGTTTGTTGCGCAAAAGTGATGGCAGATATTAAGAGAAAAAGGTATTTCATGAATTTCAAAGGTTATAACGGCGATTTCCAAAGTTACAAAGGTTTCCCAAACTAATCCGACTAATTTTGTAAGTTTACCTCCAGAAAATTACAAGAAAATTACATTGAAAAAGAAAGTCTTATTTAATTGGAGCAGTGGAAAAGATTCTGCGCTGGCCTTATATAAAACCCTACAAAATCCAGAAATTGAAATAGCCTGTTTACTCACCAGTGTAAACCAACAGTATCAACGTATTTCGATGCACGGCGTACGAGTAGAATTATTGCAACAACAAGCCGAAAGCATTGGATTGCCACTTGAAATTATGCAAATTCCTGAAATGCCAACGATGGAAGTCTATGAAAATGTAATGCGCGAAACATTGGACAAACTAAAAAAACAAGGTGTCACGCATTCAATTTTTGGAGATATTTTTCTGGAAGATCTGCGTAAATACCGTGAAGATAAATTAGCCGAAATAGGTTTTGAAGGCATTTTTCCGCTTTGGAAAATACCAACTCATGAAATTATTCAAGAATTCATGAATTTAGGATTCAAAACGATTGTGATTTGTGTAAATGAACGATTTTTAGATAAAAGCTTTGTTGGTCGCGTTATCGACCAAGATTTCATCAATGATCTACCTGAAAATGTTGATGTTTGTGGCGAAAACGGTGAATTCCATACCTTTACTTTTGATGGTCCTGTTTTCTCGAAACCAATTGATTTTGAAATTGGTGAAATTGTGTACCGAAAATATGAAAAACCCGAAAAAGAAGATTCATCCGATACTGCTTGCGATACGAACGCTTCTGATGCGTTCGATTTTGGTTTTTGGTATTGTGATTTGGTTGGGAAATAATTTAAACAAAAAACTCCGAAATCATAAGACAACGGAGTTTCATTTTTATAGAATCTTAAATAAATTACTAATCTAAACTTGGTACAGAAAAAGTATCCAAAACACTTTTTTCATTCATAAGGGTTTCAATTTCATTTGATTTCCTTGGTGCTTCCCCAGATAAGTTTACGGGTCCATTTGTAGTAATCAAAATATCATCTTCAATTCGTACCGCAATTCCCCACCATTTTTTATCGCAATCACTACCTATAGGAATGTAAATTCCCGGCTCAACGGTAACTACCATATCGGCTTCAAAAGCATTATATAAACCCGGATCGTGAACATCTAACCCAATGTGATGCGAGGTTCCGTGCGGAAAATATTTTCGGGATTCTTGTTCTGTTTCCACAATTCCTAGTTTTACTAATCCGGCACTGATTATTTTACGTGCCGCAACATCAGGAGCATTGAAACTATTTCCAATTTTTACAGCAGTAATTCCTGCTTCTTGGGCTTCATAAACTAAATCATAAATCAGTTTTTGCTCGGTGGAGAATTTTCCGTTAGCAGGAATCGTTCGAGTTACATCAGCTGTATAGCCATGATATTCAGCACCTAAATCCATTAAAACCAATTCATTTTCGACTTTCATTTTGCTGTTTTCAATATAATGTAACACGCAACCGTTATTCCCTGCACCCACGATTGATGGATAACCTTCAAACTCGCTGCCGTACTTTTTGTAAACAAATTCATGAATTCCTTGAATTTCCGTTTCAGACATTCCAGGATGCATTGCTTTCATAATTTCACGCTGTCCCATTGCCGAAATCCGAACCGCTTTAGTCAATAAAACCAACTCTTCTTTGGATTTTTTCTCACGCAAACTTGCCATATAAGTCAAAATCGATTTGGTATTTATCGTAGCTTTTTTTGAAATGATGCTTTTTTTAGCATTAATTTCATTTTGCACATTCGAATCCATTTGAGATTTCACTTTTTCGTTGTAGCCGATTTGGGATTTAAACGCTCCAATTAACTTGTATAAATCCGCTTTTTCATTTTTCGAATTTCGAGTGTCTTCTTCAAATTCTTTAAAGAAAACAGTGTCAAAACTGATATAATCAATCCCCGAATTTAAAAACGCTGACCCATCGAAAGCATTTTCAAAACCCAACTCTTTTTTGGCGCCTTCCGTTCCTAAACGCACTCCTGTCCATTGCTCTGCTCTTTGATTTTTCTCTTGAACATAGAGCAATTCATTGAATGATTTTCCATCTTTATTGGTTTGATTGTTCGAAAAAATTACCAGAACTGAATTAGGCTCTTTATATCCTGTCAAATAATAAAAATCGGGATCTTGATGGTAGATAAAATCCACATCATTGGCTCGGTTCCGAATAGGATTTCCAAAAAATACCGCTACACTATTCTGAGGCATTTTAGCACGCAAGGCTTCTCTACGCTCTTTATGGAATTGAGCCGACAAATAATCATTTGGATTTCCGTTTTGTGCTATGGAGACACAAACAAAAAAGACAGCAAAAACAAAAGAAAGTTTTAAATTCATAGCGCTACATTTTAGGGTTTTGCAAAATAAATAAAAGATTTTGACAGCATTAATTAGTGCGTAAATATAATTTTTTTTGTTCGTACCAGCTACTTTTTTTTATTGAAAAGACTGATCCTACTATTCGATTAAAATAGAAAAAGAGCACCAAAAGTTTTTCAACTTCTGAGTACTCTTTAGCAAAAGTGCTTCATCATTCTAAAATTAACCAAAACTAAATTTTATGAAAAATGTTTTATAATAAGCACTTATAATTTACTTTTTATATTTTAATCCGGGACCATCACAATAATTCCATGTACTGGACAAAGAATTATTGGCATTTAAAAACAGAACTTCTTTTTGGTTTCCATAACAGCTGCCTATAATTTCGCTGTCATTGGGATATGTTAATTCAAAAAATATTCCGTCAGATTGAGTTGTGGTCGTATAAGTACCCGAAAGTGTTGTTTTTATTGAATTTTCTTCTCTGGATTTTGTAAAAGTTCCGTTGGTGTTGAATAAATAAAATTCTTGCCAAGCCATTGCTGCGCCTGTAGTTCCTGAATTTTGTAAACTACCCGTCATCGCAACCAAATTCCATTTTCCGTAATAATCTGGAGTAACAATTGCTTCAGCTTCATCCTTAAAGCAGGAGGTAAAAATTGTAAGGAAAGCAACAAGAATAATTCGTTTTTTCATGTATCAGATTTTACATATATTCTCTAGATGCTACTTCTTGCAAAAGGTTGCGTCAAATTATAATTATTTTTTTCTAAAGTTAAAAAAGTTAAAAATAGATTTTGAAACATCCATGTTTTGACTCTAAAAAAATACCGCTAATTCGCAAATTTCAAATGGATGATAACATTTAAAAATTAGCGAATTAGCGGTTAAACTAGACTTTAAAGTCTTATTATCTTTCCTCGTACATTTTCAGCAGTTGCGTCACCGTATTCCAATTGCGGATTGTTGCGGTAACATTCAGTTTTTTCTCAATGTATTTTTGATCGAACCTTGTTTTTCCTGCACCAACAGCGTATTTAATAAAAATCCTGCTGCCATCAATACTGGCTTCGTCCGGCTTAAATTGACTAATTTTCAAATCATTCATACTGGTGCTTTGCAAAGTGGTCGAAATAAAAGCCACATATAACTTCTTAGTATCAATATCTTTTTCCTTCAAGAAAGGATTATTCTTGAAACACGCTTCTAAATCTGCAGAACCAATAACTACAACAGGTACTTCATGACCAAAAGCCTTGAAAATTTCCTGCTTTATTTTAAAACCAACAGCCGCAGGATTTTCCTCCTCAGTGTCTACGAAAACATTTCCCGATTGAATATACGTTTGCACATTTTGAAAACCAATGGCTTCTAGAGTCGTTTTTAACGCTTCCATTTTGATCATACTATGACCCGAAACATTGATACCACGAAGTAATGCGAGATGAGTTGTCATGATTTAATTCTTTTTTGCAAATGTATTATCTATTTAGCATAAATAATAGGAACAGCAACTCAATATTCAATCATTGCCTTTTAGAGTAATAATTGTATAAAGTAAACTCTTATTTAAATTGAATTGGAATCCATACTTCCTCCTCAGAATTTGGATTGTTTTTTTGATATTTTTCACCAAGAATTTCAAAATGCGGACGATCTGCCAATTCGTAAATAGAATTTGGCAACCAACTGCTAAAAATCGATTCAAAAAAAGCGGGTGCAGTTGCTCCGTCTCCTTTGTATACAAATACAGCATACAAGCCAGTTGGAATAATTAATGTGTCCATTTCGGCAGGAATATCCTCTAAAACACTTACCTCGACCGCTGCCCATTTCTGAAAAGTGTTATCTGCATTAAAAGCATTCCAATACGAGTTCCCAAATACCTGAATGGATAGATAATCAGTACCTACTCTATTTTTGATTTCATTACGTCTTGGCATAAAACGTTTCCAAACTTCTTGCGCTTGATAATCAGTATAGGACATATTTTGGTTCAGACCAATACATTTTTTTTCAATGAGTGTAGTTATTGTTGGATTCATCTATTAAGCGATTTATTTGTAGGTAACATCAAGAAACCATTTGTTTTTCATACTATTATTTAAAGCAAAAATAACTAACCTCAATGACAACAAAAGAACATTGTCTTCTTTTGTAGTTTTTTTTATCTTGTATTTTATAATTATCGAAATAAGGTTGGTTCTTTTAGATATTTTTTCTTTTCTGATCGGCTGAATTCAAGAGTTAACTGCTCTTCAGTGTAAAGTGCCTCATACTCATTGGTCGACACTATTTGTGCGACACCATTTTCAGTAACAAAATAAGGAGCTAAATAGGTATATTTAGAACGGTGATTTTGAAAAAATTGTTTGGATGCAGTATTAATTTCTTTGTCGGACCAATAAAAAACAAAAAAATCTGCTCGATAAACACCTGGATTAAACTCTTCTATAACTCCTAACTCAGTTTGCGGATAGACGGTTTGGCCTAATTTTACAAATATTAGATTTTTTTTAAATCCATTGTATATCGCTATTGTTCCATCTGAATGTTCCACAGTGATAGAATTTCTTTTGCTAGTAAACGACATGTCTAAAGAGGAATTTTGGTATTGATTATCAATTTTAACGACAATTCCTTTTCTCATACTACAAATTGTATCAGGCGTTGTAGAATTGATTACATACGACTTCCAATTTTTAGGCTTTTCTTGTCCAAGATATTTTTCACCTAAATTAGATGCTTCAACTATTTTATGCCTCTTCCCTTTCTTGAAAGGTAAAACGTAATGAAATAAGCTGTCAACTTTTGGATTAGGCTTGCCAAATATTACATAATATTGTAATGCATAACCAATTGATTGTTTGTCGTTTGATGGTTTAAGTGTGAGTAAATTTCCTGAATAGCTATCGATAATTGTTTTATAATTCGAAACGTTACTATTGGTAACATTTGAAAAATTTAAATAGACAAAATAACTACCAGGGTCTTCCTTTTTATAACTCAATATGACACTATTATCCGTATTAACAGTTCTTTCGATCGTTATTTGTGGCGATTGAGCAATTGCGCTAGAATTGATTCCTACTATAATTATGAATAGCAATAAACAACGAATTTTATATTTCATTTTAATTGGGGTAGTTTATTTTTTTTTTTTCAAATATACAATTTTTCCTACTCCATTTCCAAGCCTTCCCATTTCCAAATTTCCAAACAAAAAACTATCTTCGCTTCATCAAACTAAAAAGCGTCTTAATCTGCGTTTTTGCTTTTGCAAATTCGTTCCATCTGTGTCCAAAAAAATCTAAATGCAAAACCTCCTACTCACTCCCATCGAATACTTGAAAGGCGTTGGTCCCAATCGGGGCGAATTGCTACGTAAGGAATTGGGTATTTATAAGTACGTGGATTTCGTTAATTTTTTTCCAAACAGATACATTGACAGGACACGGTATTACAAGATTAACGAACTGCAGAACAACATTGCAGAGGTTCAGATTATCGGTAAAATCATCAACATCAAAACTGTAGAATTTGGCAGAAACCAAAAACGATTAGTCGCGACTTTTGTGGATGATACAGGCCAAATGGAACTCGTTTGGTTTCAAGGCCACAAATGGATTCGGGAGAGTTTAAAACTCAATGAAATGTGTGTGATTTTTGGGAAATGCACGTCTTTTGGGAATGCTTTCAACATGGCGCATCCGGAAATTGAATTGATGAGCGAGCACGAACAAAGCCTACGTTCGGCAATGCAACCCGTCTATCCTTCGACAGAAACCTTGACGAATCGCGGGATTTCGAATCGAGTGATTAATAAATTGATGCAACAATTGTTTGTGGAAACGCAAGCGTTGTTCACAGAAACTTTACCGGATTATTTAATCAACGAACTGAAGCTGATTCCTAAAAAAGCAGCTTTATTCAACATTCATTTTCCAAAAAGCGCTGATGTATTGGCGAAAGCCAAATTCCGATTAATATTTGAAGAATTGTTCTTTATTCAGTTGCAATTAATCACGAAAAACCTGATTCGAAAACACAAAATAAAAGGACATCCGTTTACAACCGTAGGCGAATATTTCAATGATTTTTATCAGAATCATTTGCCTTTTCAATTGACTAATGCCCAAAAAAGAGTTATCAAAGAAATCCGAACCGATATGGGAAGCAATGCCCAAATGAACCGATTGCTGCAAGGCGATGTAGGTTCCGGGAAAACGATTGTGGCTTTTATGAGCATGCTTTTGGCACTTGATAACGGCTTTCAAGCGTGCTTGATGGCGCCCACAGAAATCTTGGCAAATCAGCATTTTGTTGGTTTATCCGAATTGGCCGAAACCTTAAATATAAACATCAGAATCCTAACCGGTTCTACCAAAATAGCGCAGCGTAGAATTATCCATGAAGAACTAGAAAACGGTACGTTACACATCCTCATCGGAACGCATGCTTTATTGGAAGACAAAGTAAAATTTAAGAATCTAGGACTGGCAGTAATTGATGAGCAACACCGTTTTGGCGTAGAACAACGCTCTAAATTGTGGAAGAAAAATGTGATTCCTCCACACGTTTTGGTGATGACCGCCACGCCTATTCCACGAACTTTGGCGATGAGTTTGTATGGCGATTTAGACATTTCAGTAATTGATGAATTGCCTCCGGGAAGAAAACCCATTCAGACTGTTCATCGATTTGACAGCAACAGATTGAAAGTTTGGAAATTCCTTCGAGACGAAATTGCTTTGGGAAGACAAATCTATATTGTTTATCCTTTGATTCAGGAATCAGAAAAAATGGATTTTAAGGATTTAATGGACGGTTATGAAAGCATTTCAAGAGATTTTCCGTTACCACAATATTCGATTTCCATACTCCACGGAAAGATGAAACCAGCGGATAAAGATGCCGAAATGAAACGCTTTTCGGAAGGGAAAACCAATATTATGGTCGCTACAACCGTAATTGAAGTTGGCGTGAATGTTCCTAACGCCAGTGTAATGATTATTGAAAGTGCAGAACGTTTTGGATTATCGCAACTGCATCAGCTTCGTGGTCGCGTGGGTCGTGGTGCGGAGCAAAGTTATTGCATCCTAATGACGAGTCATAAATTGAGTTCCGACAGTAAAACCCGAATGGAAACGATGGTGCAAACGAACGATGGTTTCGAAATTGCCGAAGTCGACTTGAAACTTCGCGGTCCGGGTGATTTAATGGGAACACAACAAAGCGGTGTACTTAATCTTCAAATTGCTGATTTGGTTCGAGACAGAGATACTTTGGCATTAGCCAGAAACTATGCTTTAAAATTACTCAAAGAAGATGCGGGCATGCAAAAACCGGAACATTCTGCTTTGAGAGCTGTTTTTATCGAAATGACCAAAAAGAAAAACATCTGGAATTACATAAGTTAAAACACTGCTTGATATACATTTCTTAACTGTTTCAAATTACGCTACTAAATTTATTTTCTTAAAAAAAACTCTTTTTTTTAATTCTTGATTAAACCATTTGCATTTTTAGCAGTCAATACTCTTTAAAAAGTTTTATTGCTTGTATCTATTTGTAAATATTTTTTTTTCTAATTGTTAATATTTGTATGTACAAACGTTAAATAAAAATTAACAAGATCACAATTCCCATTTCTAAAACCTAAATTTGTTTTTAACTAAAATTACTCAAACCTAATCCTACATTATTCTATACCTATGAAAATTAAATACCTAGTTTATGGCTTGTTAACCATCGGAATCATTGGATTTATCGGCTACCGAATCACAGAAAATAAAAGTAAAAATGCCGATTCGAAAGACCAAAAAGGGAAAGGTAAGTCCATGAGCGTTAACGGAATTGTGGCAACACCACAAACTTTTGACAATAACTTATCACTTTCCGGTTCTATTGAAGCCAATGAACAAGTAGAAATTCGTAGTGAAGTATCTGGAATTGTGGAGGCTATTTATTTTCAGGAAGGAAGTAATGTGAGCAAAGGACAGGTACTTTTTAAAGTAAATGATTTAGAATTAAGAGCACAATTGAGACAAACTTCCACCAGAGAAGGATTGGCTTCGGAAAACGAAAGAAGAGCTAAATTGTTATTACAAAAAGAAGCCATCAGTCAGGAAGAATATGATTTGGCCAGAGCCGATTTAAAATCGGCACAAGCTCAAAGTCAGTTGATAAAAGCACAAATAGCCAAAACATCAGTTAGAGCTCCATTCTCAGGAAGAATCGGATTGCGATCTATATCTCCAGGAACCTACATTACACCTACAATTTTGGTGGCGAAACTAGTAAATACAGGAAAACTAAAAATCACTTTTTCAATCCCGGAAAAATACGCCAGTCAAGTAAAAACAAATACCTACATAAGTTTTAAGGTATCAGGTTCTGATGAAAAATATACCGCTAAAGTATATGCTATTGAGCCAGAAGTTGCGGTTGCGACCAGAACATTACAAGTTCGTGCGATTGCCGATAACAAAAACGGAAAATTATTACCGGGAACATTTGCTGATGTCGAATTGCCTTTGGATATTATAAAAGATGCTATCGTTGTGCCTACAGAAGCTATTATTCCCGTGCAAAACGGTAAAAAAGTTTTTATCTCCAGTAATGGTCAAGCCAAAGAAGTGATGATAGAAACTGCCACAAGAACGGATGCCTCTATTTTAGTTCTTTCTGGTTTGAAAGCGGGTGATACCATTATTACCAGTGGTGTTATGTCTCTAAAAAATGAAACTCCTGTGACTGTTAAAATTAAATAATTTTAAAAGTTATAAATTATGAATTGTGAGTTTACATCCAGTAACTCATAATTCATAATTTATAACTCATAATTCAAAAAAAATGAGTTTATCCACAACAAGTATTAGAAGACCTGTATTTACTATAGTAATCAATTTATCCATCGTATTGTTTGGAATAATTGGTTATACTTTTCTGGGGGTTCGAGAATTTCCATCGATTGATCCTGCACAAGTTTCCATCAGTACTCGATATGCCGGCGCAAATGCTGATATTATTGAGTCGCAAATTACGGAACCGTTAGAAAAAGCAATCAATTCCATTGATGGGATTAGAAACGTTACTTCTTCGAGTGCGCAAGGAAGCAGTAACATTACCATAGAGTTTAATCTGGATAAAGATTTAGAAGAAGCTGCTAATGATGTGCGAGATAAAGTTTCTCAAGCCGTTAGAAACCTTCCACAAGATATCGATTCTCCGCCTGTTGTTTCTAAAGCTGATGCCAATGGTGAAGCGATTATTTCAATGACGGTTCAAAGTGATACGAGAAACGCATTAGAATTAAGTGATTATGCCGAAAATGTAATCTCACAACGATTAGAAACGATTCCTGGCGTGAGTGGTGTCCAAATTTGGGGACAAAAAAGATACGCGATGCGTTTGTGGATTGATCCCGTGAAACTGGCTTCTTACGGTTGTACCGTTTCTGAAGTGAGAGATGCTTTAAACAAACAAAATGTAGAATTACCTTCGGGAAAACTAACGGGAGACAATACCGAATTAACGGTAAAAACAGTGGGAAACCTATCTACTGCTGAAGAATTCAACAATATTATTATTCGTTCCGAAGGAGAAAAAGTAGTACGTTTTAGTGATGTAGGATTAGCAAGTCTTGGACCTGAAAATACAGAAACCAAAATGACGCAATCTGGAACGCCTTTAGTTGGTGTTGCTATTGTGCCGCTTCCCGGAGCTAATTATTTAGATATTTCTACTGCTTTTTATAAAGAATTTGAACGTTTAAAAAAGGATTTACCAAAGGATATTAAACTTAATATTGCTATAGACAATACTATTTTTGTAAAAAAATCAGTTATTGAAGTTGCGGAAACATTAGGGATTTCTATTGTTTTGGTTATTTTGATTATCTATTTATTCTTTAGGGATTGGGCGATTGCATTTAGACCATTGATTGATATTCCTGTTTCGTTGATTGCTACTTTCTTTATCATGTGGCTTTTCGGGTTTTCCATCAATGTATTAACATTATTAGCTATTGTTTTGGCTACAGGATTAGTGGTCGATGATGGAATTGTGGTCACCGAGAATATTTTCAAAAAAGTAGAAGAAGGCATGACGCCTATCGAGGCAGCTATCAAAGGATCTAACGAAATATTTTTTGCGGTAATTTCGATTTCGATAACCTTAGCAGCGGTATTTCTTCCAGTGATTTTTCTCGAAGGATTTGTCGGGCGATTGTTTAGGGAATTTGGAGTCGTCATAGGTGCTGCGGTATTAATTTCAGCTTTTGTATCGTTGACATTAACACCAATGTTAAACGCCTATCTGATGAAAGGCGGCGAACAAAAAAAATCAAAATTCTACATTCGGACCGAACCATATTTTCAAAAACTAAACAGTGGTTATGCCAGTGCATTAGACCGTTTTATGAAGAAAAAATGGTTGAGCTTCCCTATTTTGATTGCTTGTTTTGGATTAATTTATTTATTTTTCAACCTTTTGCAAAAAGAAACCGCGCCATACGATGACCGTAGTGGTTTTGTGTTGCGTATGTCTACACCCGAAGGTTCTTCTTATGAATACACGGATCGTTTCATGCAAGAAGTGTCAAAATTGGTAGATGACTCGATTCCTGGTAAAAAAGTAGCTTTGGTTATCACGTCACCTGGTTTTGGATCTTCATCCGTAAACAGTGGCTTTATTCGGGTATCATTGGTTCAGCCAGATGAAAGAAAAGATTCTCAAAAAGAAATTGCTGAGAAATTAACCAAATGGACTAAACAATATCCAGATGCAAAAACTTCCGTGATTGAGCAACCTACTATTGCAGTAAACAGACGCGGTGGATTGCCTATTCAATACATCATACAAGCGCCAAACTTTAAAAAACTGGAAGAAAAAATTCCTATTTTCATGGATGAAGTTGCTAAAAACCCAACTTTTGCGGTTAGTGATGTGAATTTAAAATTCAACAAACCAGAAGTTAATGTAACCATTGACAGAGAAAAAGCCGAAAGTTTAGGAATTTCAGTTATTGATATTGCACAAACCTTACAGCTTTCATTAAGCGGACAACGTTTTGGTTATTTCATGAGAAATGGAAAACAGTATCAGGTTATTGGACAATTTGACCAAAAAGACCGTTCGAAACCATTGGACTTAACGTCCATGTATGTCAAAAATAATTTGGGCCAATTAATCCAAATGGACAATGTGGTAACTATTGAAGAAAAAAGTAATCCGCCACAATTATACCACAACAATAGATACATGGCTGCAACTGTTTCTGCAGGTCTTGCTCCAGGCAAAAGTATAAGCGATGGAATTGATGCGATGAACGAAATTAAGGCCAAAGTTCTTGACGATACATTCACTACCGATTTAGGTGGAGAATCCAGAGATTTTGTCGAAAGTAGCTCAAATACTGCTTTTGCATTTGGATTGGCTTTGGTATTAATATTTTTGATTTTAGCGGCACAATTTGAAAGCTTTATTGATCCTTTTATCATTATTTTAACCGTTCCAATGGCCGTTGCAGGAGCATTATTCTCATTATGGTTATTTGACCAGACTTGGAATATTTTCAGCCAAATTGGAACCGTAATGCTTATTGGTTTGGTAACCAAGAACGGAATCTTAATTGTCGAATTTGCGAACCAGCTTCGAGAACAAGGCAAACCGAAAATGGAAGCTATTTTAGAAGCTTCAGAAGCGAGATTACGACCTATTTTAATGACGAGTTTAGCCATTTCATTAGGAGCTTTACCAATCGCTATGTCACTTGGAGCAGCTTCAACCAGTAGAATTGGAATGGGAGTTGTGATTGTAGGAGGAACCATTTTCTCTTTAGTTTTAACATTATTTGTTATTCCAGCTATGTATTTAATGTGGTCTAAGGCCAGAAAACATTACCCTGAATTTGATCATATTGAAGAATATGAAAAAGAAGTTAAATAATTTTAATGGAATGCTGATGACGCGAATTAAATAGATTTACGCGAATTTTTATCTAAAATTCGTTGATTCGTGGCTAAAAAATATAATTATGACACATACTAAAATACTATTTCAAAGCTTTGTACTACTCTTATTTTGTGTGGTAAAAACCAATGCACAAGAAGTTTTGACATTGGAAAGCGCAGTGAAAATTGCATTGGAAAACAATTACGAAATAAAAATTGCCACCAATAATTTAAGCATTGAAAAAACAAACGTTGCCATTGGAAATGCTGGGATGTTACCTACAGTTACTGCAACCGTTGTGGATAACAACAGTATTCAAAACAGTTCCCAAACGCGTCAGGACGGAACAGAAACAGAATTAGACAATGCCAAAAACAATAGTTTGACGTATGGCGTTGGATTGGATTGGACTGTTTTTGACGGAATGAGAATGTTTGCCAGACTGGATCAGTTAAAAGAATTACAAAAACTGGGTGAAGCGCAATTAAAATTAACCGTGATCACGCGAATCAGTGACGTGAATGCAGCATATTACAATTTGGTGCAACAGCAACAACAATTAGCCGCTTTGGATACAACAATTGTGATTTCAAACCAACGCTTGACTTTGGCACAAAACAGATTTACCATTGGGAAAGCATCTAAATTAGAAGTTTTGAATGCCCAAGTAGATTTGAATACGGACCAAGTTGCGTTGTTAAGGCAAAAAGAATTGTATGCTAACAGTAAGATTTTATTAAATCAACTATTGGCAAGAGATGTTACGACTGATTTCAAAGTTATTGATGAACTTGAAGTGGATGCATTATTACTGCTGCCTGAACTAAGAGCTTTAGCCGAAAAGCAAAATCCACAATTAGAAGCCCAGATTATTAATAAAAGAGTAGCTGAATTAGAATTAAAACAAATCAAAGCGGCACGTTATCCGACAGTTCGAGTGAATACTGCCTATAATTTTTCAGAAAGTCAATCTAGTCTTGGGTTTGTGGCACAATCACAATCCAGAGGTTTGAACTATGGTTTTAGTGCTTCTTTGAATATATTTGATGGCTTTTCACAAAATCGAAATGAGAAAATCGCCAAGATCCAAATTGAAAATTCTAAATTAAATATTGATCAACAAAATTTAGCTTTAAACTCACAATTAGCAACTTCCTATCAAACGTATTTGACCAATTTAGAATTGATTGCTTTAGAAGAAAAAAATGAATCGATAGCCAAACAAAATCTGAATATTACTTTAGACAAATTCAGAATTGGAACAATAACAACTTTAGAATTCAGAACTGCACAATTGAATTATGTGAATGCAAAAGTGCGTTACAGCAATGCACAATTTCAAGGAAAATTATCTGAAATTGCACTCCGAGAATTGGCCGGAAATCTTAATTTTTAATTTAAATTTGCTAAAAAAGCTTATTAAATGGTTTCATATAATACAAAAGACTGGTTTACTTTTATTTTTCGTTTTCACAAAGCAGACACCTTTAGAACATTAATGCCAATAATGTTTGCTATTGGAATTTATTCTGGAGTTATCGGTTATTTAGAGGTTGAATATTGGAAATTAGCGGATAACAGTTATGTAAAGAATATTACAATTATGCACGGAATGCTTGGTTTCGTGATTTCATTATTACTCGTTTTCAGAACTAATACTGCTTACGACCGTTGGTGGGAAGGACGTAAAATGTGGGGAGCATTAGTCAATAACAGCCGTAATTTTGCCATCAAATTATCTGCCATTTTGCATGAAGAAAAAGATCGCAAATACTTTCGAAAAATGATTCCCGGTTATGCTTCTATTTTGCATAAACATTTGAATGATGATGATACCAGCAAACAATTGTTTGAAGATGTGGATTTAGAAATTGATCATCACAAACACAAGCCCAATCAGGTAGCTAAAATGTTGTTTCAAAAAATTAATGATTTGTATGATTCCAAAAAAATAACTGGTGATCAACTGATTATTTTAAACGAAGAAGTAAAATCATTTACTGATATTTGTGGTGCTTGCGAACGAATCAAAAACACGCCTATTCCCTACTCCTACAGTGCTTTCCTTAAAAAATTCATCTTCTTTTATGTGATGACTTTACCTTTTGGATACTCTTTCAGTTTGGGTTATTATGTAGTTCCGGTTGTGGTATTTATTTTTTATGTTTTAGCAAGTTTAGAGTTAATTGCTGAGGAAATTGAAGATCCTTTTGGAAGTGATGAAAATGATTTACCAACTCATAAAATTGCTGAGAACATCAAAAAACATGTGGAAGAATTAATTTAAATTTTGTTAAACTGTGTTCTTGTTTTAATTATTTTCATTAAATTTAGACTTTGCCTTTTTTAAAGTTTAAAACTATGAATAGTACCCGCGCTTTTATAAATCCACCTCATTTATCAAACGAGAAATCTTTAAAAACATTAGTAGAAAATAGAACCGTTTACTCTTTAAACCATTGTGAACTGAATCTTTTTGAAACGTATGAATCTTCGGCATTAGTTCCTTTAAAATTTAATGATTTTGTAGTGACTAGCATGTTGCGAGGTAAAAAAATAATGCATCTTTTTGATGACCCCAGTTTTGTCTATTTACCTGGCGAAACGGTTGTGATTCCTTCTAATGTTGAGATGAAAATAGATTTTCCGGAGGCTTCAAAAAACAATCCGACACAGTGTTTGGCTTTGGCGATAGACCAAACTAAAATTACCGATACTCTACAATTTTTAAATGAACGCTACCCAAAAGAAGGAAAAGACCAATTCTGGCAATTGAACTACCAAAATTATTTCTTTTACAATAATGTGGAATTGGCAACGACGATTAATAAATTGATCAAAGAATGCATGAGCACTTCAATAACTAAAGATGCTTTGGCTGATTTGACTTTGCAGGAATTATTAATTAGAATTATTCAGACACAAACAGCAAAAGCAATAGATGACGGTTTATTTGCTGATCCAAAAAATCCAATTACACAAGTAGTAGAATTCATCCGCTTGAATTTGAAGGAAAACATCAGCATGAAACACTTGAGTGAGAAAGCGTGTATGAGCACAACATCTTTCTATCGTTTTTTCAAAAGAGAATTAGGCATGAGCCCAATTGAATTTGTGATTAGCGAGAAAATGAGATGTGCCAAACAATTGCTAAAAAATCCATCGATACAAATCAATGAGGTTTGTTATTTATCTGGATTTGAAGATTGTAACTACTTTATTCGTTTGTTTAAAAAACATGAAGGAATTACTCCAAAACAATATCAACTATTGTACGTAAACTAGCTTATTCAATAAATGTAACCGGCTCAAGCGATAATTCTTCTTCCGGAGTAAAAATTCTATATTCAATTCGGAATGTTTTTTTCAATGGCGTTTCTAAGGAAAATCCTCCCACTCCAAAAGCATCAATTACATCCAAAGTAAAATGAGCATGTTTCCAATATTCGAATAAATCTTTGTCAACCCAAAATTCAGTATCTTCAATTGTGCCAATGCACACATCACCCATTCGCTGATAAAATCCGCCTTTTTCAAAACATTGTGGTTGCGTTCCTTCACAACATCCTCCCGCTTGATAAAACATTAAATCACCGTGCTTTTCCTTTAGAATATTGATTAATTCTATTGCTTTTTCTGTGGCATCAATTCTTTTTATCATCTTTTTTAATTTGATTTCTTGCGAAAATATTTCAAAATGTATTTATTTTTTAGTCTATAAAATTACCGCTAATTCGCAGATACATTACTGTTCAATAAGTTAAATTTAATTCAAAATCTGTATAATCCGTGTAACATTTTAAATGATTCCACCCATGTATTTCCCTTTAAAATAAAACCTGACAAATTATACAATCTGTCAGGTTCAAGATTAACCAATAATCTGTAATCAATTAAAAGAAGCCTAATTTCTTTTTATCGTAAGAAATCAGCATATTTTTTGTCTGACGGTAGTGTCCAAGCATCATTTTATGATTTTCACGACCAATACCTGATTGTTTATAACCTCCAAAAGGAGCGCCTGCAGGATAAGAATGGTATTGATTAATCCAAACACGACCTGCTTGAATCGCTCTTGGAACCTGATAAATTTCGTGTGCATCACGTGTCCAAAGTCCGGCTCCCAAACCATACATCGTATCATTTGCTATAGCAATAGCTTCTTCGGTAGTTTTGAAAGTAGTAACGGCTAAAACTGGTCCAAAAATTTCTTCTTGAAAAATACGCATTTTATTGTGTCCTTTGAAAAGCGTTGGTTTGATGTAATAACCTCCTGCTAAATTCCCTTCCAAATGATTTTCTTCACCTCCAAT
Source organism: Flavobacterium labens (assembly GCF_048286755.1). Classification (NCBI taxonomy): domain Bacteria; kingdom Pseudomonadati; phylum Bacteroidota; class Flavobacteriia; order Flavobacteriales; family Flavobacteriaceae; genus Flavobacterium; species Flavobacterium labens. Next base: position 174,502 of record NZ_JBLVPL010000005.1, read on the forward strand.
TAAAACTTCCGCACCTTCTTCTTTTCCTAATTTTATATAAGTCAGGATTTTTTCTTTTTGAACTAAAGATGCTTGTGCTCCCATCATAGTTGTTCTATCTAAAGGATTTCCTAATTTGATTGCGGCTGTTCTTTCGATTACTCTTGCAATGAATTTTTCATAAATATCTTCGTGAACTAATAATCTGGACGGACAAGTACAAATTTCTCCTTGATTCAAAGCAAACATTACCGCACCTTCAATTGCTTTGTCAAAGAAATCATCATCAGCATCACCAACTGACTTCATAAAAATATTTGGAGATTTTCCTCCAAGTTCTAAGGTTACTGGAATAATATTTTCAGTAGCATATTGCATTACTAAACGACCAGTTGTTGTAGAACCTGTAAAAGCTGCTTTTGACACTTTTTTATTGGTTACCAAAGCTCTTCCAAGTTCAGCACCAAAACCATTAACAATATTTATAACTCCCGGAGGCAAGATATCACCAATCAATTCCATCAAAACCATAATAGAGATTGGCGTACTTTCTGCAGGTTTTAAAACTACTGTATTTCCTGCTGCTAATGCTGGCGCTAATTTCCAAACAGCCATTAAAATAGGGAAATTCCAAGGGATAATTTGAGCAATAACTCCCAAAGGTTCGCTTAAAGCAATAGAAACCGTTTGCGAATCCAATTCGGCGATTGAACTTTCCTCAGCACGAATTACACCTGCGAAATATCTGAAGTGATCAATTGCCAAAGGCATATCGGCTGCCAATGTTTCACGAATGGCTTTTCCGTTGTCAATTGTCTCAACAGTAGCAAGATATTCAAGGTTATTTTCCATAACCTGAGCAATTTTATTCAATAAATTACTGCGTTCCGTAACAGATGTTTTTCCCCATGTTTGGAAAGCTTCATACGCAGTATCAACAGCTAAATCTAAATCTACTTTAGTAGAATGTGCGGCTCTTGTAAATACTTTTCCATCAACCGGAGAAACTACGTCAAAATACTGCCCACCTATTGGCGCAACAAATTTTCCACCTATATAATTATCATATGTTGCCTTAAAATCAGGTCTTTTTACCACGTTATCCATGTCGTTATCTATTTATGTTTTATCAAATATACCCTCATCTTTATAGTTAGAATAGCACAATTCATTCAACTAATAGCATTAAATTTTCATATGTGTTTTTTTAACCTAAATTTATTATTTAATTCATATTTATTTGTAACTAATACTATTGAATTCCTATTTTAAATACTTACTTAATACATTAAATCAGTTATAAAAAACCAAAAAAATTGTTTCTTACTCCAAACTGCAATCCTTATATTTGCACCCGAGACCGAAGGTCGAACTGACGAAGTAATCGCATTAAAATTGACAGATGAAAATATCTTACAACTGGTTAAAACAATTCATTAAAATAGACTGGAAATCCGAAGAAACTGCAGCACTACTTACCGATTTAGGTCTGGAAGTAGAAATTGTTGACAAATACCAATCGGTAAAAGGCGGATTAGAAGGCATTGTTGTAGGACATGTTCTTACTTGTATACAACATCCGGATGCTGACAGACTAAAAATAACTACTGTAGATCTAGGAAATGGCGTTCCTGTGCAGATTGTTTGTGGTGCTAATAATGTTGCTGCAGGACAAAAAGTACCGGTTGCTACAATTGGAACAACATTATACGATAAAGAAGGTGTTGCTTTTTCAATCAAAAAAGGAAAAATACGCGGACAGGAAAGTCACGGAATGATTTGTGCTGAAGATGAATTAGGTCTTGGTGAAAGCCATGACGGAATTATGATATTAGACGAAGCATTAGCACCTGGAACTCCTGCTGCAAAAGTTTTCAAAATTGAAAATGACGAAGTTTTCGAAATTGGACTAACACCCAATCGTGCCGATGCAATGAGCCATTTAGGAACAGCACGTGATTTAAGAGCCGGAATGCTACAAAGTGGTGTAAACGTAGAATTAATTACACCTTCAGTGAGTAATTTCAGAGTAGACAAAAGAACTTTGAAAATTGATATTGATGTAAAAGAACCTAAACTTGCTCCTAGATATTGTGGAGTAACTATTTCTGGAATTGAAGTAAAACCATCTCCAGCTTGGTTGCAAAATAGATTAAAAGCCATTGGATTAAATCCAAAAAATAATATTGTTGATGTCACTAATTACGTTTTACACGAATTAGGCCAGCCACTTCACGCCTTTGATGCTTCAAAAATTAACGGTAAAATAGTAGTTCAAACACTTCCTGCGGGAACAAAATTTACTACACTTGACGATATAGAAAGAACCTTACACGAAGAGGATTTAATGATTTGTGATGAAAAAGGTCCTTTATGTATTGCGGGAGTTTTTGGCGGAAAAAAATCAGGAGTTTCTGAAAGTACTAATTCTATATTCTTAGAAAGTGCTTATTTTAATCCAGTGAGCATTCGTAAAACAGCCAAAAGACATCAATTAAACACTGATGCTTCTTTCCGTTTTGAAAGAGGAATTGACCCTACTATAACTGAATACGCATTGAAACGTGCGGCTTTATTGATTCAAGAAGTAGCGGGCGGAGAAATAACATCGGATGTTGTTAATGTGTATCCAAAGAAAATTGAAGACTTTTCTGTGTTTTTAAACTTCAGCAAAGTGGCTAAAATTATTGGACAGGAATTACCAAAAGATACTATTAAGAAAATATTAGTTTCATTAGACATTAAAGTAAACAGCGTTTCAGATGCAGGATTAGGATTAACTATTCCTTCGTACCGCGTTGATGTGCAAAGAGAAATAGATGTTATAGAGGAAATACTGAGAGTATACGGATACAACAACATTAATTTTTCTAAAAAACTAAATGCGACGGTTTCTAATTCTCCAAGAAATGAAGATTACAAAATACAAAATGTGATTGCCACACAATTAAATTCTCAAGGATTTAATGAAATGATGGCTAATTCATTGACTACTGCGTCTTATGTTGAACTTTCTGAAGTATTGAATCCAGCAAATAACGTAACAATGTTAAATCCCTTAAGTGCTGATTTAGCTACAATGCGTCAGTCTTTACTATTTTCCGGGCTAGAAGCAATCTCTTATAATATCAATCGTAAAAATTCCGATTTGAAATTATTTGAATTTGGAAAAACGTACCATAACTACCTTGCCGGTTACGAAGAGAAAAAGCACTTGACTTTATTCCTTTCTGGAAATAGAAATCAAGAAAACTGGACCAGCGCTCAAAAACCATCTGATTTCTTTTTGTTCAAAGGATATGTAAACGGCATACTTTCTAGATTAGGGATTCAAAAAACACAAAACGTTCCAGTAACAACAGATGTGTTTTCTGAAGGGATTGCTATTAGGGTTGGAACCGAAATACTGGTAGAATTAGGAGTAGTTAAAAAATCAATATTAAAACATTTTGGAATCAAACAAGAAGTGTTTTTCGCTGATTTTAACTGGGCTTTGATTTTAAAATTGATTGCTGCCAAGATAAAATATACTGAGATTCCTAAATATCCTGAAGTTCGTAGAGATTTAGCGTTGCTCATTGATCAAAACGTAACGTATGACCACATTTACAATATTGCACGTCAAACAGAGAAAGCACTCTTAAAGGATATTAATCTATTTGATGTGTATGAAGGAAAAAATCTTCCTGAAGGTAAAAAATCATACGCGCTAAGTTTTACTATTCAAGACAGTTCTAAAACTCTTACCGATACACAAATTGATAAAATTATGAGTAAACTGCAAAATAATTTTGAAACTGAACTTGGAGCTAGCTTGCGATAATAGCTCTTTTTATAAAAATATTAAGTCCCAATTCTAAGTTTAGAATTGGGACTTTTTTATACAAAAAAGCCCTGCGAGCAGCAAGGCTTTTAAGACTAACAAAATATCAACCTCTAATCCAAAAATTATTGTTTAGGTAATACAACAGCATCAATCACGTGAATCACACCATTTGATTGGTTTACATCAGCAATTGTTACTTTAGCTTTATTCATGTTCTCATCTGTAATGTATAAATCTTTTCCTTGCATCCAAGCTGTCAAAGTTCCACCACTAACCGTTTTCATTGTAGCTTTTCCTTTCCCCATTTTAATAGCTTTTGCTATATCCGAAGCGTTCATTTTTCCTGCAACAACATGATACGTAAGGATTGTTTGTAATGTTTTTAAGTTTTCTGGTTTTAACAATGTGGTTATAGTTCCAGCTGGCAATTTATCAAACGCGGCATTTGTTGGGGCAAAAACGGTGAATGGTCCTTTACTTTGTAATGTTTCAACTAAACCGGCTTCTGTTACTGCTGCTACTAAAGTTGTGTGATCTTTTGAGTTTACAGCATTCTCAACAATGTTTTTAGAAGGATACATCGCTGCTCCACCAACCATAACTGTTTTTTGAGCGAAAGAAGTTGCTCCTAATACTACTGTGAATAATGCAATTGATAAAAATTTTCTAGTTTTCATAAAATCTATTTTTTAAGTTATATAAAAGCATTTACGGCATTTAGTTGTGTTTGGTTTTAAAAAATGAAATTATTTTTAATTTTTTTGGGATGAGATGAAATAGATATTAGTTCTAACTAGCCCTGATGGCAGCAAGTATCCTTTTTATTGTGTTATACAAAAGTTGATTTTAAAAATAAGTTTTCTGCACAATAAAAAGATACTACGTACAGCGGGAGGATTGCGGATAGTAAATTAAAATGTTCTGCTTCTAAAAATTTAAGCACAAAAAAAAAGCCCCGCAATTTGCGGGGCTTTCTATATTCAAAAAATTTCAAGAAATTATTTTTTCTCTGATTTTTCCATTTTAGCTTTCAATGCAGCTAACATATCATTATTATCACCTAAAGTTGCAGCTGGTGCATTTGTAGATGAATTAGATGAAGTGTTTTCAGAAACTGATTTCACATTTTTCTCTTCTTCTTCACGGAAGATAGCAGTGTGAGATGCAACTACTCTTTTGAATTCTTTGTTGAATTCGATTACTTTGAAATCAGCTGAATCACCTTTTTTCAATTTCTTTCCGTCTTCTTTTTCAAGGTGACGAGTAGGAATGAAAGCAACGATATCATCTCCGAATTCTACAGTAGCTCCTTTGTCAACAATTTCAGAAATTTCACCTGTGTGGATAGTTCCAACTGCGAAAGAATCTTCATACTGATCCCAAGGATTAGCAGTAGTTTGTTTGTGACCTAAAGATAATTTACGTCCATCAACATCCAACTCTAATACCACAACATCAAGTTTTTCACCAACGTTTACGAATTCAGATGGGTGTTTGATTTTCTTAGTCCAAGATAAGTCAGAGATGTAAATTAATCCATCAATTCCTTCTTCTAATTCTACGAAAATTCCAAAGTTTGTAAAGTTTCTAACGATACCTGTATGTTTAGAACCTACTGGGTATTTAGCAGTGATATCAGTCCAAGGATCTTGAGACAATTGTTTGATACCTAATGACATTTTACGGTCATCTCTATCTAAAGTTAAGATAACAGCTTCAACAACATCACCTACTTTTACGAAATCTTGAGCAGAACGTAAATGAGTTGACCAAGACATTTCAGAAACGTGGATTAAACCTTCAACACCTTCAGCAACTTCGATGAAAGCACCGTAATCAGCGATTACAACTACTTTACCTTTTACTTTATCACCAATTTTTAAGTTAGCATCTAAAGCGTCCCATGGGTGAGCGTTTAATTGTTTCAATCCTAATTGAATTCTTGTTTTCTCATCATCGAAATCAAGGATTACAACGTTTAATTTTTGATCTAATTCAAGAACTTCAGATGGGTGGTTGATTCTAGACCAAGAAAGGTCAGTAATGTGAATCAATCCATCAACACCACCTAAGTCAATAAAGACACCATAAGAAGTAATGTTTTTAACAACACCCTCTAATACTTGTCCTTTTTGCAATTGACCGATGATTTCTTTTTTCTGGATTTCGATATCCGCTTCAATAAGCGCTTTATGAGAAACAACAACATTTTTGAATTCGTGGTTAATTTTTACCACTTTGAATTCCATCATTTTGTTTACATATACATCGTAGTCTCTAATTGGTTTAACATCAATTTGAGATCCTGGTAAGAAAGCTTCAATTCCGAAAACGTCAACGATCATACCACCTTTAGTTCTGCATTTTACAAAACCATTAACGATTTCTCCTGTTTCGTTAGCCGAAATAACTCTATCCCATGATTTGATAGTACGTGCTTTTCTGTGAGATAATACTAATTGACCAGTTTTGTCCTCACGGATGTCAATTAATACTTCAACAGTATCACCTACTTTTAATGCTGGGTTGTAACGGAATTCATTCAATGAAATAACACCTTCCGATTTTGCGTTGATATCAACGATAACGTCTCTATCTGTAATTCTAACAACTACACCATCAACCACTTCTTCTTGATCAGTAGCGATAAATGTTTTTGAAACTAGTTCTTCGAATTCTAATAAGTTTTTCTCATCAACAGCATCAATACCTTCTTCGAAATTGTGCCAGTTAAAATTTGCTAAAAACTCTTCTTGTGATTTTAATTGTTCAGACATGCTGATTAAAAATTTGTATTCTGTATTCTCTCGAGTTTCTTAATGTGCTAGAAAACAACAGAAGTTGTTTGTATAATTAGTTGAACCCTAAAGGAAACTCTTATTCACCAAAAGGACTGCAAAAGTAACACATTTATATTAAATAACAAAATATTTGTATTGCGATAAACGATTGATTATTAGGAGCAGAACATTTAGCAGTTTTTAGGAACTCTGCTCCCGCTTTCCGCTGTATCCACGCCCAAAAGCGTGGGATGCCACTTCAATCGGGGCTATTTAACTTCAATTGGTTTTTCAACACAAAAAAAAACCGATAACTATTCTTCAGTTATCGGGTTCTCTTTTTTCCTGCCACTTTTTAATGACTTATATTTTCAACATCCAAAGGATTGTGTTTGTGCTTGAACAAAACAGCAAATGCAACCGCAATTATCAAGGCATATATTGCAAAAGCTAGCCAAATTGTATGCCAGTCTTTCATTAAAACCACTTTGCTGAACAATCCATCAGCTCCTATTGCATTGCCTTGACCAGTTACAAACTCTAGCATTTTTGAATTTGTAGTTTCTGTTTCCAGAAAACTAGCTAACTCAGTAGTATTGTTAAATGATTTCGTAAAATATTTATCGATAGCCCATCCCGAAGTAAAACTTCCCAAAACTGCTCCAAAACCATTGGTCATCATCATGAACAAACCTTGCGCTGAAGAACGGTTTTTAGGATCTGTATTCGTTTCCACAAATAATGATCCCGAGATATTAAAGAAATCAAATGCCATTCCGTACACCACGCAAGACATAATAATCATCCATAATCCACTTGTAGGATTTCCGTAAGCAAATAATCCAAAACGCAATACCCAAGCCAACATACTAATCAACATCACTTGTTTGATTCCAAAACGTCTTAAAAAGAAAGGAATTGCAAGAATAAATAAAGTCTCCGATATTTGAGAAATGGACATAATAATCGTTGAATATTCCACTACGAATGAATCCGCATATTTTGGAAAATGCTTGAACTCATCTAAAAAAACATCTCCGTACGCATTTGTCAATTGCAGCGCCCCTCCTAAAAACATAGAGAAAACAAAAAACAAAGCCATTTTATAATCAGCAAATAACTTGAAAGACTCTAATCCTAATGTTTCCATTACAGAAGCATTTTCTTTCGATAATCGCTGCGGTTTACATTTTGGTAAAGTAAAAGAATAAATCCCCAGAACTATAGCGGCTAAACCGGCGATGTAAAACTGATATTCAGTTGCTTTATTTTCAGTTAAATTGGTAATCCACATCGCAACAATAAAACCTATTGTTCCCCAAACGCGTATAGGTGGGAAATTTTTAATAATATCTTTATTGTTTAGTTTGAGTGCATTATAAGATATAGAATTACTCAAAGCAATCGTAGGCATGTAAAAACACATTGCCAAAAGCATAATATAAATAAAAGAATTTGGAGTGGTAACTTGAGGAATATAGAATAAAACCGCGGCATATAAAATATGTAGCGTTCCATATAATTTTTCAGCATTTATCCATCTATCTGCGATAATTCCCGTTAGTGTTGGCATAAATAAAGAAGCAATTCCCATAGTTCCGAAAACCAACCCAAATTGAGTTCCTTCCCAGTTTTTTGTACCAAACCAGTAATTTGCAATGGTAATCAACCAAGCTCCCCAAACAAAAAATTGAAGAAAACTCATTATTATCAATCTATTTTTAATTCCCATGCGATGAATTGTTTTTTATTTTAAAAAAATTTACAGGGCGTAAATCTACTATTAAAAATGCGATCTGCAAATAATTATATTGTTTTAGTAATTTCATTCACCAATTCCAATACCAGCTCGAATTGCTCCTCACGATTCAAATGTGAATTATCTATTTCTACTGCATCTTCAGCCATGACTAAAGGAGAATCTTCACGGTGCGTATCAATGTAATCTCGTTCTTCTACATTTGCCAAAACTTCATCAAATGTCACAGTATCACCTTTTTTTACCAGTTCGTCGTAACGTCTTTGTGCTCTTGTAGTTGCACTTGCTGTCATGAAAATTTTAAGCTCAGCATCCGGAAAAACTACAGTACTAATATCTCTTCCGTCCATTACTATTGCTTTGTCTTTTCCCATTTCTTTTTGCTGTTCGACTAATTTGGCACGAACTTCAGAAACTTCAGCTACTTTACTCACAAAACTAGAAACTTCAATCGTTCTGATTTCTGTTTCAACATTTACTTCATTCAAATACATTTCGGCAAAACCCAAATCAGCATTGAATTTGAATTGCAATTTTATATTTGGCAAACTGTTTATTAATGTTTGTTTATCAAAAGATTCTGCATTTATATAACCGTTTTGCATCGCAAATAAAGCTACTGCACGGTACATTGCTCCTGTATCTACATAAATATATCCTAAATGATTTGCGAGTTGTTTGGCTAACGTACTTTTTCCAGTAGATGAAAATCCGTCAATTGCTATGGTAATTTTTTTCAAAATATTGTATTTAAATTTTAATAATTAATCAAACTGTTCTGCTGTCAATTTCAAATGAGAAAATTATTCTTGAAAGTTAATGGTTAACCCAAAAAGGCTTGTATTTCCTGCCAATGTATACCTGGAATACGAATAATTAAATTTCAACTTATTCAATTTAAGTCCGAAACCTAATGAAACTCCCGAAAAATTACGTTGTTCCTGAAGGCGTAATTCCTCTGCTCTTCTAAAATTATATCCCACACGCAAATTAAATGCTTTTTTTGGAAAAAGCTCGACCCCTACAATTACATGTCGCAACGCATTATTTACAAATGAAACTCTTTCTTCGGTATCAGTTCCGTCAAATGATGATTCTGACCTAACCGGATTTGAAAAAGCTATATTCCATTGCTGCAAATTTTCCAAAGTAAGATGCCAACGAATAGGCACATTTTCTAATTCTTGCGAAACGCCAGCAATGATTTCGAGTGGCAGTTTTTCATTTGTACCATTATAAGTGGAAAATTGAGTTCCAATATTTCGAATAGCCAAACCCCAATTCACATCATTTTTTTCATCGATAAAAAGCGCTCCAATATCAATTGCTCCTCCTAAAGAATTATAACTTTCTAAAGTCGAAGATATCAATTTGGCACTAGCTCCAATATGAATGTCCGTATACGGAATATTGTACGCATACCCAAAAGAAAGGGCTATTTCGCTTCCTGTAAATTCTGATGTTGGCTGACCATTCTCGTCATAGCCTTCAAAATTACCATAATTCACATAATTTACTCCAGCCTGAAATGTTTGTAAATGTCTATCGTATGTGTACGCATAAGAAGCAGTTCCGTAAGTTACTTCCTTGAAATAGCTTCCATAATTTAAAGCCAAACGGTTGTCCATTTCAGCATTTATAGTTGCTGGATTAAAATGGGCCTGATTGACGTCATCATCATAAATCGTAATTACTTTTCCGCCCAGCGCGGCTTGTCTTGGCGAAGTGACCAAGTTCAAAAACTGATAGGTATACTTCCCTCCTATTTGGCTGTAAGACACAGAACAAATAAAAAATAAGGAGTATAGTAAAAGTTTTTTTAACATGCTCTAAATTGCAACTTATGTAAGGTAAAACGTAAATGCGAAGATAAAATTATAAATACAATAAATGGCAACTTTGAATCTCGTAATTACAAATAAAAATTCCAAAATCTAAGCACTGAAAATCAGCATTTAGAATTTGGAATTTTAAAATTAAGAATTCATTTTTATTATAAATCCTTGGCGTTCTTTACCTTCTGATCGGTTAATGCATATTTCAATACTTCACTCATTTCTTTTACATAATGAAAAGAAAGTCCTTCCAGATATTCAGGTTTTATTTCATCAATATCACTCTTATTTTCGTGACACAGAATAATTTCTTTGATATTCGCTCTCTTAGCAGCCAAGATTTTTTCTTTGATTCCGCCTACTGGCAACACTTTTCCACGCAAGGTGATTTCTCCTGTCATTGCTAAATTTTTCTTCACTCGTTTTTGTGTAAACAATGAAACTAATGATGTTAACATCGCAATTCCAGCACTTGGACCGTCTTTTGGAGTAGCTCCTTCAGGAACGTGTAAGTGAATATTATATTTAGAAAGAATCTCGGAATCCAATCCTAAAAGTTTTGCATTCGCTTTAATATATTCCAAAGCAATTGTTGCAGATTCTTTCATGACCGTACCTAAGTTTCCGGTAATAGTCATACTTCCTTTTCCTGGAGAAAGTAACGATTCAATAAAAAGAATATCACCACCAACAGAAGTCCAAGCCAAACCAGTTACCACTCCGGCAACATCATTATTCTCGTATTTATCTCTTTCTAATCTGGGAACACCAAGTGTTTTTATGATATCTTCGTCCGTTACTTTTTTGTTATACTCTTCTTCCATCGCAACTGATTTTGCTGCATTACGGATTACTTGAGCAATTTTAGCTTCTAAACCACGAACTCCAGATTCACGCGTATATCCTTCAACAATTTTTTCTAATTGTTTTTTTCCAATGGTTAAATCTTTAGTAGTCAAACCGTGTTCTTTCAATTGTCTTGGAAACAAATGCTGACGCGCAATTTCTACCTTTTCTTCAATTGTGTAACCTGACATTTTGATGATTTCCATTCTGTCTTTCAACGCAGGTTGAATCGCAGCCATATTATTAGAAGTCGCAATAAACATCACTTTCGATAAATCATATCCCATTTCAAGGAAATTATCATAAAAAGAATTGTTTTGTTCCGGATCTAAAACTTCCAATAATGCCGAAGATGGATCACCTTGATTACTATTTGATAGTTTATCGATTTCATCCAAAACAAAAACTGGATTTGAAGTTCCTGCTTTTTTCAAACTTTGGATAATTCGTCCCGGCATGGCGCCAATATACGTTTTTCTATGTCCACGAATCTCTGCTTCATCGCGCAAACCACCAAGGGAAATTCTAACATATTTTCTACCCAATGCTTCTGCAATGGAACGTCCAATCGAAGTTTTACCAACTCCCGGAGGTCCTGTCAAACAAATAATTGGAGATTTCATATCATTTCGCAATTTTAAAACTGCCAAATGTTCTATCATTCTTTTCTTAACATCTTCAAGACCAAAATGATCTCTGTCCAATATTTTCTGAGCTCTTTTTAAATCGAAATTATCTTTTGAATATTCGTTCCAAGGCAATTCTAAAAACAACTCTAAATAATTTCTTTGAATTCCAAAATCTGGCGCTTGCGGATTCATGCGACGCATTTTAGACAATTCTTTTTCGAAATGTTTTTTGGTTTTCTCGTCCCATTTCTTGGTCAAAGACTTTTGCAACATTTCGTCCATTTCTTCTTCCTGAGAAACGCCACCCAATTCTTCTTGAATGGTTTTCATTTGTTGGTGCAAGAAATATTCACGTTGTTGTTGGTCTAAATCGAAACGAACTTTAGATTGAATATCATTTTTCAATTCGAGTTTTTGCAACTCAATATTCATATAACGAAGCGTCTCTAAAGCTCTTCCTTTCAATTCATTAATTGCTAATAAATCTTGTTTTTCTTTAACCGAAAGATTCATGTTAGAAGTAACAAAATTGATCAAGAAAGATTGGCTCTCAATATTTTTGATGGCAAAAGTTGCTTCGCTGGGAATATTTGGACTTTCTTTAATAATCTGAATGGCTAGTTCTTTGATAGAATCTAGAATTGCGACAAATTCAGTATCATTTTTCTTAGGTCTTTTCTCAGGAACTTCTTTAATTTTAGCTGTCAAGTAAGGTGATTCCTCAACGATGTCATCAATTTCGAAACGTTTTTTACCTTGAAGAATTACGGTGATATTTCCATCGGGCATCTTTAAGACTCGTAAAATACGGGCAACAGTTCCTATTTTATGAATATCATCTTTAGTTGGATCTTCATCTTCTTCGTTGATTTGAGCAACGACTCCAATCGTTTTTCCAGCGGCATTGGCATCATTAATCAATTTGATTGATTTATCTCGCCCAGCAGTAATTGGTATTACAACACCAGGAAATAAAACCATATTTCGCAAAGGTAAAATAGCCAATAATTCCGGTAAAGCCTCATTATTCATTTCCTCCTCGTCTTCAGGAGTCAAAAGTGGAATTAAATCTGCTTCTGAATCAAATTCCTGAAGTGACAGATTGTCAATAGTAAGTATTTTATGATTTGACATATATTATTTAAGTCTTTTTGTCATTAAAAATTTCATTATTTAAGCAAATATAAGCTTTCAAAGTAGTCTTTTTATATAAAATCTATCTTTAATCCTCATTATTTGCATAACGGTAAAAGAGTCAATCTCTGTGCCAAAATATAATCTTTTTATCCTATTTTCCATTAGAAAGGGATATTTGAGACACAACAAACTACCACCAAATAAAACAATTTAGAACATGTCAAAAGAAAAAATGTAATTTAGTTTTATAAAACTGTAACAAACGTAAAAAGAGCAAGTCCTTATAATAAACTAAAATCAGCTGTTTGAGTTTAACCAACTATAATATCGAAGAATTAATCTTGCTTTGCAGGCAAAAAAATCAAAAAGCACAGTGCGAAGTTTACAATCGCTATGCAAAAGCGATGTATAATGTGTCGTTTAGGATTGTCAAAGATGTCCATTTTGCTGAAGATGTAATGCAGGAAGGTTTTTTAAAGGCATTCATTAAGATAAACGACTATAAACAGGAAGTTTCTTTTGGTGCTTGGTTAAAAAGAATTGTAGTGAACTGTAGTATTGATTTTTACAAAAAAAACAATCAATTCAAACCAGAAGATTTTGATACCACGCTTTATAAAATTGAAGAAAAAGAATCCGCTTTAACTGAAAGTATAAACTTCAATGAATTAAAAGTAAAACAAATTTTAGAGGTTATCAACTCTCTGAAATATAATTACAGAATGGTTTTAACTTTATTTTTTATTGAAGGATATGATCAAGAAGAAATCAGTGAAATCCTAAATATCAGTTATGCCAATTGCAGAACTACATTGAGCAGAGCCAAAGATTGTTTAAGAAAAAAATTAGAGGAAATATGAAAAAGGAAAATAAAAAACTAGACAAATTATTTGACAAATTTGAAAATCATTGGGACATCGAGACTCTTGAAAGCAATCATGAGGAACGATTTGTACAAAAATTAAAATCTAAGAAATCGAATTGGAAACGTTTCGTTTCTATTGGAATCGCTGCTTCTTTCGTAGTTATGTTAGGACTTTCAATATTCAATAACACTCCTAAAAGGACAGAAGAGTTGCGATTTGCATCAAAAGAAACCAAACAAACAGATTCAATTTTTACGGTTTTAATTGAAAATGAATTAGAAAAAATAAGAGAGAAAAAATCACCAGAAAACGAAAAAATAATTTCCGATGCGCTCAAACAAGTGAGAACATTAGATAGTGATTATGAAAAAATAATTAAAGAATTAGAGATTAATGGAGAAAGTAAGCAAATTATTAATGCGATGATCAGCAATCTTCAAACGCGAATTTCTTTTTTACAAAATGTACTATTACAAATTGAAAACAATGAAAAATTAAAAAATATTTCTGATGAAAGAACAATTTAAACTACTCCTCTTATTGGCTTTAATTCCATTTTTAGGATTTTCAAACAATGCTGATTACATTCATACCAAACAAAAAAATATTAAAAAAGCCTATTTCGTAAATTCGGATGCAGGTCTTTATATAGATAACTCATACGGTAATATTTCAGTAACAACTTGGGACGAAGATAAAACCGAATTGGATATTGTTATAAAAGTGAGCGGTGACAATGAAAACTGGGTGAACCAACGCATAAATGATATTGATGTTGATATAATAGCACTCAAAGGAATGATTACTGCAAAAACCATTTTAGGAAACTCTAGTTATAAGAGTAATGGTAAAAACAATAGTTTTCAAATTAATTATATGCTCAAAATTCCTAAAAACGGAAGTGTAAAACTCCACAATAAATACGGAAATATCACCACATCAGACTTGTTTTCTGAGGCTGAAATTAAATGTAAATACGGTAAAATAGTTTTAGGCCGATTATCCGGAAGCTCCAGTAACATACAAACCGAATATTGCTCTAACTCGACTATTTCATTTTTAAAGAATGCAATCATTACGGCAAAGTATTCGAATCTGAAAATTGGAGAAGTCACAAAACTAGATTTGGCTTCTGATTATACAGATGTAGATATTCAAGAAAGTGATGTCGTTAAATACATCAGTAAATACGGAAATATTAAAATTCAGAATGTAAAATCATTAGATGCAAATGGAAATTATTTAACACTTAAAATTGGTGAATTATCTAATACTTTAAAACTATCCACAAAATACAGCAATGTAACTATTGGAACTATTAGTGCAAAAGCCAATAATATAACTATTACAGCGGGTTACACCGGATTAAACATTGGATTTGATGCTAATTATGCTTTTGATTTTAATGTGACTGTAAAATATGCTAATTTTAAATATGACAATGAACTAGAGATAAATTCTAAAGAAGACTCAAATAACTTGAAAAAATATAGTGGTTTCTTCAAGAAAAAAGGAGTCAACAACATCACTATAATTTCAGATTACGGAAATGTAATTCTAGTAAAAAAACAATAACCTTAAAGCTTTATTTATGAAAAATTCAATCAAATTATTTATAAGTTGTTCACTATTACTAACAACTATATCTTATGGTCAATGGTCATCCAATCAAAAAATAAAAGGAAATGGCAAAGTAATTTCTGAAAAAAGAACAACAGCTTCTTATGATGGAATTGCAATAACAGGTTTTTTTGATGTCGAATTAGTTTCGGGAAAGGAAGGAAACATTACTATAAAAGGTGAAGAAAATTTGTTGCCTTACATCAAAGTTGAAGTTGTCGATAAAGTATTAAAAATTTCTACTGAAAAGAATAAATATATCAGTACCAGCAAAGGAAGTGAAATTGTAATAGTTGTCCCTTTCGAAAGTATTGATCAAGTTTCTTTGACTGGTTCAGGCGATGTAGCAACTAAAAATAGCATTAAATCGAAATCATTTTCAGCTAAATTAATTGGCTCCGGTGATATGAATTTAGATGTTGAATCAAATGACTTTGATGTTAACTTGAGTGGTTCAGGAGATATGGTTTTAACTGGAAAAACTGAAAATTTCAACAGTAATTTAAACGGTTCTGGTGATATTGATGCGGGTGATTTGAAAGCTAAAAATGCAAAAATTACGGTTTCTGGTTCAGGAGATAGTAAAGTTTTTTGCAGCGAAAGCCTTCACGCCAGAGTTTCTGGTTCCGGAGATATTGAATACATTGGTGACCCCAAGAAAAAAGACACGAAAGTAAATGGCTCAGGAGCAATTTCGAAAGCTTAATTTTCAAAAAGTAAATCAGCCGAAAAGGTGTTTTATTAATTTAAAACGCCTTTTTTTGGAACTCTTTTTAGCAATAAAACACCCACTACAAAGAATACACCAAGAAATACAATTGCTAATCTTGGACTTCCTGTGATTTGATCAATAATTCCATAAATACACATTCCTATAACAATTCCGATTTTTTCAGCAACATCGAAAAAACTAAAAAACGAAGCCGTATCATCCGTTTCAGGTAATAATTTAGAATACGTTGAGCGTGATAATGCTTGAATTCCACCCATTACAAGTCCTGCAATTCCTGCCATAACATAAAAATGTATTGGTAGAGTAATAAAAAATGCAATTGCACAAAATGCTGCCCAAATACAGTTTATCACAATTAAAGTTGGAATATTTCCGAATTTTTCTGAGGCTCTTGAAGTTATAACTGCGCCCAGAACAGCAACTAATTGTATTATCAAAATACAAATAATTAAACCCGTTGTACTTTCAGCTTTAGATGACCAGGCAATTTCTTGTGCTCCAAAATATGTGGCAACAAGCATCACGGTTTGTACGGCCATACTATACACGAAAAAACTTCCTAAATACCGTCTTAATGCGATGTTTTCTTTCAATAAAAACCAAACTTTTTTTAACTCTTTAAAACCATTAAATATAACATGGTGTGTTACTTTACGATTGGCATTTTTATTTCCTTTTGGCAAATAATAATATGAGTACTGACTGAATAAGATCCACCAAACTCCTACCATAACAAATGAATATCTCATGGCTTTCATCGCTGCTTCACCATCTGTTCCAGTAATTCCAAAAAGTTTTGGTTTCATGATCATCGCTAAATTGATAATCAATAAAATAACACTTCCAATGTATCCAAATGAATATCCTTTGGCGCTAATTTTATCTTGTTGCTCTACATAAGCGATGTCTGGTAAATAGGAATTATAAAAAACTAAACTTCCCCAATATCCAATCAATCCAAAAAAATAAAATGCCAATCCGATGTATATATTTTCAAGATTAAACCAATACAATCCCATACAAGACAAGGCTCCCAGGTAGCAAAAGAACTTCATAAATGATTTTTTATCCCCTACATAATCTGCAATACCAGATAATAAAGGCGAAATAAAAGCCACCAATAAAAATGCAAAAGCAGTAACAAAGCTAATTAAAGCTGAATTTTTTAGATGCAAACCAAAAACATCAATGTAATGATCTCGTTCAGAAAACAAAGCTTCATAAAAAATAGGAAATACTGCAGATGCAATGGTAAGTGTATAAACTGAATTTGCCCAATCATAAAAAGCCCAAGCATTTAATAATTTTTTACTCCCTTTTTCTAAATCTGCCATATTTATTTTTTTATGATACGAATTTATTTATTTTTTGCTAAGAACGATATAAAAAGTAAATAATTTATACATTAACAAATCATTAATGAATTAAGGGCGTATAATGATTATTACTCATATTCAAAAAAAACAGGCTAACCATTTTAAGGGCAGCCTGTTTAGATATTTTATAATAATTAAGTTACTATTTGTAAATAATACCAACTTTAGCCGCTAGAGCTTTAGCTTCAGGAATTAATGCTTTTAGATTTGCAATTCTGGTAGCATCAGATGGGTGCGTACTCATAAATTCTGGTGGTGCTTGACCTGAAGATTTTGCAGCCATTCTAGACCAGAAAGTAATAGATTCCTCCGGATTATAACCTGCAATTGCCATTAAAGTCAAACCAATTTTATCTGCTTCAGTTTCGTGATTTCTACTAAAAGGAAGCATTACACCAAACTGAGATCCTAATCCATATGCTTGACCCCATATTTGTTGTGTTTGTTCACTTTTACCTCCAGTCGCTACTGCAACACCTACCGCTCCTAATTGTTGCAATTGAGAAGCACTCATACGTTGAGCACCATGATTAGCTAATGCATGAGATACTTCGTGTCCCATTACGGTAGCCAAACCTGAATCATTCAATGTTACTGGCAAAATCCCTGAATAAACAACAATTTTCCCTCCCGGCATACACCAAGCATTCACTTCTTTATTGTCAATTAATTTGTATTCCCAACGGTAATCAGCCAAATATTGTGATTGACCTAAATAGATTAAATATTTTTCTGCTGCCGCTTTAATTCGCATCCCAACTGCTTCCACTTTTCTAGCCTCTGCAGTTCCAGTAATCACTTTATTCTCCTTTAAAAAAGTACCATATTGTTGAAAAGATGTTGGGAACAACTGATCATTAGGGACTATATTAAGTGCTTTTTTCCCTGTAATTGGATTCGTAGCACAAGAATAAACCAATCCTGCTGCAAAAATCCCTATTAGTAAATGCTTTTTCATAATTTTAGAATTAAATTTTAAACAAAAATACAATTATTATCAACATTTAAATTTACATAATTAAATATAAAAGTATCAACTTTTTTTGTTATTCTCCAGTAATATGAAATGCCGTAAACCCTTTATCAACAATTAAGTACCCCTCTTGTTCTAAAGTAATTTTATCAAATGATACTTCTACATTATCAATTTCGATCATTTTAACTTTAAATGGTAATCCGATAAGATTTATTTTATATTTCGAATAATTCGTATCGTATTTTCCTTCTTTATGCAACTGAATAATCAATTCTTTCTCTTTACCGGTTGTTTGAAATGATAAGAAGCTGTATCTCCCTTTTTTGTAATCATATCCATCTTGCGCATCTTCATAAACTACTGATTTTTCTTTTCCTTCTTTGTAGTAAATATCTAATGTTAACTCATCAAATTCTAACTCTCCAACATATTGTTGAACAGGATATTTAGGAATGATTGCACCTGCTTTCACAAAAATTGGAATCTGATCAAATTTAGTGTCAACCCAAATTTCTTTTCCGCCTTTAACTTCTTCGTTCGTCCAATAATTATACCAGTGACCACGAGGAATATACATTCTTCTTCCTAAAGCATTTGGCTCTAAAATTGGACATACTAATATTTGATTTCCAAAAACAAATTCGTCATTTCTGTAATGCGTTTGAATATCATCTTGGTCATAATATACCAATGGTTTCAGCATAGGAATTCCTTCCTCAATATATTGCCAAAACATAGTATATAAATAAGGTAATAATTGATATCTCAAATTGACAAATTTTCTGGTGATATCAATAACTTCTTCATCAAAAGCCCATGGCTCCTGGTCTCCGTGATCTCCTGAAGAGTGCGTTCTGCAAAAAGGATGGAAAACACCTAATTGAATCCAACGTGCATATAATTCCCCCGAAGGTTGTTCTGCAAATCCACCAATATCAGATCCTGTGAAACCCATACCAGAAATTGACATGCGTTGTACTTGAATATTTGCAATCCATAAATGCTCCCAAGTGGCAACATTATCTCCTGTCCAAGAAGACGTATAACGTTGTGCTCCAGCGTATGCTGATCTTGTTATTACAAAAGGTCTTTTTGGATACGCAAATCGTTTTACACCATGATAGGTTGCTCTCGCCATTTGGGTACCGTAAATATTGTGCGCTTTTCTATGACTGCAAGGATTTCCATCGTAATCGTGACGTACATCCATAGGAAACGTTTTATTAGGAACCTCCATTACCGCGGGTTCATTCATATCGTTCCACACTCCTTTTACTCCAATATCTGAAATTAATTCTTTGAATAATCCTGCCCACCATTCTCTTACTGCAGGATTTGTATAATCTGGAAAATTACATTCTCCAGGCCAAACTTTCCCCTTCATGTAGGGGCCATCAGCTCTTTTGCAGAAATAGTCTTTTTCTAATGCTTCTTTGTAAATGGAGTATTCTTTGTCAATTTTTATTCCCGGATCAATAATTACAACTGTTTTGAAACCATCTTCGGCTAATTCAGCCACCATTCTTTTGGGATCGGGGAAATATTCTTTGTTCCAAGTGAAACATCGAAAACCTTCCATATAATCAATATCTAAATATAGCGCATCACATGGAATTTTCAATTCCCTGAATTTAGCTGCCACTTCTTTTAAATTACTTTCAGGATAATAGCTCCATTTACATTGGTGGTATCCAAGTGCCCAAAGTGGCGGTAATTCAGGTTTTCCAGTCAAATCAGTATATGTGGTAACCACATCTTGCATTTGTGGTCCGTAAATGAAATAATAATTCATCTCACCACCCTCAGCCCAATAACTGGTTACGTTTCTTCTTTCGTGACAAAAATCAAAATAGGTTCTAAACGTATTATCAAAGAAAATACCGTAAGATTGCTTGTTTTGTAATCCAATATAAAACGGAACTACCTTGTATAAAGGCTCTTGATCTTTTTGAAAAGCATATTGATCTGTAGCAAAATTTTCCAGTCTCTTCCCTTTCAAATTCATTTGGGTTGCTTTATCACCAAGTCCGTAAAAGCATTCCCCATCTTTTGAAGCTTTACTCATTTTTACGATATTACCACCGTATTCATAACTTTCTTCCCAATGGAAACCCAATTCATCTTCTAAAATAATAGTGTCTTCTAAATCAAAAATAGATAACCTCATATCTATTTTTTGAATTCTACATTTTACTTTACTGGTTTTTATCTGATAATAATCTTCCACTTCAGAAACCTCAAGAAAATTATATCCATGCGAATGACTTTTATCAACTGCATAAGAAAAATCGTTACTGAAATACCCTTTTGTGGTAAATCTAAACCGGATTAAACTATCTCTTAATACCGTTACTTTTAGTATGACACTATTATCGGTATGAAAACTTATAGAATCAACTTCATGCTCAAAAGAAACTATTTTTGTGGGATATAGATCCCCTTTATATTCTAATTCTGTATTTGTAATCATTTTCTATGGTATTAATTTTAATCCTTTTCTAAAGCTAAAACTTACAAAATTACTTTGTAAACAGCTATATATCTGGGGAATATTAGCGAAAACGTTATAGTGTGATTCAATGTAACAATCAACAATATACAATAATGGTTTTCATTATAAATGAAAACCATTAGCTATGCTTATCTGCAAAAAAACAATTTTGTACTTATGAAATTTTAAAAACAGTAACACTTAATGGAGGCAAAAGCAACTCAGCAGAATAATCTCTTCCATCATAAGGCATAGCCTCAATTGCTGTTTTTTTAGCGTTAGAAACTCCGCTTCCACCATAATTTGAAGCATCACTATTAAAAATTTCTGTCAATTTTCCTTTTTTAGGTAAACCAATTCGATAATTAGGACGCACTACTTGAGTGAAATTACAGACTACAATTACATCGTTTTTTGGGTCATTCCCTTTACGAATAAAAGACATTACTGCATTTTGATGATCGGAATAATTAATCCATTCAAAACCTTCAGGACTGAATTGTTTTTCGTGCAAAGCAGGCTGTGTCTTATATAATTTATTCAAATCTGTTATCAATATTTTTACTCCTTCATGATATGGATATTGCAACAAATGCCAATCTAAACTTCCTTCAAAATTCCACTCGCTACTTTGTCCAAATTCACTTCCCATAAACAACAATTTAGTTCCGGGATGCATAAACATATAGCCGTATAGTAATCTTAAATTCGCAAATTTTTGCCATTCATCGCCTGGCATCCTTCCTGCAATTGATTTTTTTCCATAAACCACTTCGTCATGCGAAAGCGGCAACATGAAATTTTCTGAAAAGGTGTAGGTCATTGAAAAAGTCAAATCATTTTGATGGTATTTTCTATACACAGTATCTTTTTGAAAATATTCTAAAGTATCGTGCATCCAACCCATCATCCATTTCATACCAAAGCCTAAACCACCAACCGATGTAGGTCTGGAAACCATAGGAAAAGAAGTACTTTCCTCTGCTATAGTTTGAACTCCTTCATAATTTAAATAAACGGCTTCATTAAATTCCTTCAAGAAACTAATCGTGTCTAAATTTTCTCTTCCTCCGTAAATGTTAGGTTCCCATTCGCCATCATTTCTGGAATAATCCAAATATAACATCGAGGCAACAGCATCAACACGCAAAGCATCTGCATGATAATAGTGTAACCAAAATAAAGCATTGCTTATTAAGAACGAACGAACTTCATTTCGTCCATAATTAAAAACCAAACTTTTCCAATCAGGATGATAGCCTTTTCTGCGATCTGGATGTTCAAAAAGATTAGACCCGTCAAAAAAGCCTAAACCATGTGCGTCATCTGGAAAATGAGAGGGTACCCAGTCGAGAATTACACCAATTCCAGCTTCATGTAATTTATCTACCAAATGCATAAATTCTTGCGGATTCCCAAAACGGGAAGTTGGCGCAAAATATCCCACTAATTGATATCCCCAAGAAGGATCGTAAGGATATTCCATGATAGGCATAAACTCTACGTGAGTAAAGCCTGTTTCTTTTACATAGTTTACTAAATCTTCGGCAAATTCTAGATAGGTCAAAAAACGATTTTCTTCTGTATGACGTTTCCAAGAGCCTAAATGTACTTCATAAACAGAATAAGGTTTGTCTAAACCATTATGATTTTGACGCGTTTGCATCCAGTTTTTGTCATTCCATTTATAATCTAAGTCCCAAACTACAGAAGCTGTATGTGGAGGTTTTTCACAGTAAAAAGCAAAAGGGTCTGCTTTCTCAGTTACTATACCACCATTGTTAGATTGTATTTTATATTTATACGTTGTGCCTTTTTTGACATTTGGAATAAAACCTTCCCAAATACCGGATGAATCCCAACGAACTTCTAAAAGATGTTCGCCTTGTGTCCAAAAGTTGAAATCCCCAACCACAGATACAGAATGAGCCGTAGGAGCCCAAACGGCAAAATAAACGCCATCTACTCCGTCAACCGTAATAAGATGGGCACCTAGTTTTTCGTATAGTCGGAAATGTTTCCCTGATTTGAATAAATCGATATCAAAATCGGTAAAAAGGGAATGCGAGATAACTTTACTCATATAACATTTGTGTAATTCTATTTTTTATAAAAAAAAATAGAATATTATTTTAAGAAAAAACAGTTGATAAATTTATTTTATGATGTAATTGTCCGGTATAACTGCTCCTTTTTTAATAACAACAATCCCGTCTTTAATGGCGTATAATTCATTCGAAAAATCTTCTAAATGGCTGCCTCCATTGATGTAAACATCATTCCCAATTCGACAGTTTTTATCCACGAGAGCATTGCTTATAAAACATCTTTCTCCAATCCCCACCAGTTGTCTCCCTGTTTTAACATCGTCATTCATATCATCAATATTCTGATAAAAATCATTCCCCATGACATAACAATTCTGAATAATTGTTCCCTCGCCTATTCTGGATCGGATCCCAATAACGGAGCGATTTATTTCTTTCGCATTCAAAATACAACCTTCTGAAATCAATGATTTATCAATCATTGTTTTTTGGAATTTAGAAGGTGGAAGCAATCTAGGTCTGGTAAAAATTTTATTATCGTTGTCAAATAAATTAAATTTTGGCAAGTCATCGGTTAACCCAATATTAGCTTCAAAAAATGAATCAATATTACCAATGTCTGTCCAATATCCTTCATATTGGTAACTCAATATCTTTTTGTGACCTACTGCTTGTGGAATAATTTCTTTACCAAAATCTTTGGTTTCTTTATTTGACATGATGTCTACCAACAATTTTTTGTTGAAGATATAAATTCCCATTGAAGCTAAATAATTCTTTCCTTCACTCTTCATTTGCTCACTCACATCCGATTCCCAATCTGGCAATAATTCCTTTGCCGGTTTTTCGATGAAAGATTCAATGCAGCTTTCAGAGTTTGTTTTTAATATTCCAAATTCAGGAGCATCTTTTGAATTTACAGGTAAAGTAGCAATTGTAATATCGGCTTCTCTCTTAATATGCTCTTCTAACATATCGTTGAAATCCATTTGATACAACTGATCTCCGGAAAGAATCAAAGCATAATCAAAATCATGGTTCAAGAAATGAGGCATACATTGTCTTACAGCATCTGCTGTACCTTGAAACCAAGTTGGATTATCGGGAGTTTGTTCTGCTGCAAGAATATCAACAAAAGCATGGCTAAAAATACTAAAATTATACGTGTTTTTTATATGAGCATTTAAAGAAGCAGAGTTGAATTGCGTCAGTACAAACATTCTGTAAATATCTGAATTCATACAATTTGAAATCGGAATATCAACTAATCTATATTTACCTCCTATTGGTACTGCAGGTTTAGACCTTGTTTCTGTCAATGGATATAATCTGGATCCTTGTCCTCCACCTAAAATTATTGCAATAACATTTTTCTTTTTAGCTTTCATTTTTTGTTAATTATTAAATTGTACATTTCTATATATTCCTGACAAACCCTTTCCCAAGAATGATCAGTACTCATTCCTTTTTTTATAATTTTATTTAAGTGTTTTTTATCGTCGTATAAATTTACTGCCCTTTGAATCGAATAACAAACATCCCCTACAGTTGCCTGGTCATGACAAATTCCATTTCCATCATCTCCAAAATCAATGACAGTATCTTTCAATCCCCCAGTCCTGCGTACTATAGGAATTGTTCCGTAGCGCAACGAGTACATTTGGTTCAAACCACAAGGTTCCACTCTTGAAGGCATTAATAAAAAATCAGAACCTGCATAAATTAAGTGCGCTAATTCCTCATTATAACCAATAAACGTATTGTAATTCCCTTTGTAATCCGATAACAAGCCATTCAATTCATTCTCAATAGCTGTATTTCCTGAACCTAAAATTAAAATATTAATTTGTTGATAATTTTCAGATAAAGCTAACGCTGCAGCATGTGGCAATAAATCGCCTCCTTTTTCTTCTAATAACCTACCAATGAAACTAAAAAGTGGTTTTGTTGGGTCTAGATTAAAAAGATTGCATAATTTTTCTTTATTTTCTTGTTTTCCTTTTTCGAAATTTTTAATCGAATAGTTTTTTTCTAACATCATGTCTTTAGCAGGATCCCAAACTTCGATATCAATTCCGTTTAAAATTCCTCTGGATTTATAACGCACTAGATTAAATAAAGACTCTAATCCATTAGCTGAATAATTAATCTCATTCAAATAACTTGGTGATACTGTTGTTACACCCCAAGCACATTTTACGGCTACTGCTAATGAATTAATACAATTATCCCATTCTAAAACTTTAACATGAGCTAAATCAAATTCTGGTAAATAATACAATTTATCAAAACCAAATTGCCCTTGATACAAACCATTATGAATGGTAATCATGGAAGGGGTATTACGTAATTTTTCGTATTTATAACAATACAACATCATAAATGGAATTAAACCAGTATGATGATCATGGCAATTGATTACATCCGGAACTTCATTTCTACCTATAATCCAATCCAAAGTTGCGATTTGAAAAGATAAAAAACGTTCTATATCATCTTGATATCCATAAACATCTTTTCTGTCAAATAATTCTTGGATTTCAACTAAATACAATTCAAATCCTAACTTGTCTGTTTTTTCTTTGAGAATACTAAAAGGAAAATTAAAATTCCCCAATTTCACATGTCCCCAATGAACACATTCAAAATCATTTTCTTTTTTGAATTTTGTGTCATAACATGGCATCACTACTCTTACTTGATGTCCTGCATTATTTTGATATTTTGGCAATGCACCCACAACATCAGCTAAACCTCCTACTTTAGCTATGGGGTAACATTCTGCACTGATATGAAATATTTCCATTTATGAAATTTTGGTGTTTTTAGTTAATTATAACACTATTCGAATTATTTAATATATCCGTCTTTTATGTTAATACCAATAAAAACTTTATAAAAAATACTACTTTTATGTTTTTCTAAATTTACTAAAAAAATTATAATATAATAACGCGCTTGAAAATTTATTGAAATGACAAAAAAAACTTCTAATCATACCCAATCATTGAAAATTCCTAAAATTATCTTATTAACCAGTAAATTAATCTCTTTTATTTCTCCAAAACTAATTACATTATTTGCTGCTAAACTCTTTACAACTCCCATAAAACATAAAATTCCAAAAAGAGAATTAGAAATGGATCGAAATAGCATTCAAAAATTAATTCCAATACCAGCTATTAATAAAGAAGTTGTTTTGTACCAATATGGAAAAAGTGAGAAGAAAATTTTACTAGTTCACGGTTGGTCAGGACGCGGAACACAATTATTTAAAATAGCCGATGAACTGCTAAAAGCTGGATATTCAACCGTTAGTTTTGATGCTCCTGCACATGGAAAATCACCGGGAAAAGATACTATCATGGTCGATTTTATCGCTACAATTTTAGAAATAGATCGACAATTTGGACCATTTGAAGCAGCTATTGGTCATTCATTAGGAGGAATGTCAGTTTTAAATGCAATTAAAAAAGGATTAAAAGTAAATCATGCTGTAGTTATTGGCAGTGGAGACATAGTAGAAGATATTATGGATGATTTTGTAGCAAAATTAGGTCTCAAACCAACAGTGAGTACTCTTTTACGTTTGCATTTTGAAAAAAAATATGGAGAAAAAATGAATAGTTATTCTGCTTTTCTAGCCGCAAAGGAAACCACTATTCCAGTTTTAGTAATTCATGACAACAATGACCCTGAAGTTCCTGTAAAAGCAGGGATTCACATTCATGAATACTTAAAAAATGGGGAGTTATTATTAACCGATGGATTAGGGCATAGAAAAATTCTAGGCAATCCTAAAGTAATTGAAAGAACAATTCAATTCATTCAAAACAAATAAAATATAATTCTATAAAATTAAAAAAATAAATCATGAAATATCCTGTAGAAAAAACCGAACAAGAATGGAAAGAACAATTGGGAGAAGAACGCTATAGAATTCTTCGACAAAAAGGAACTGAATATCCACACACAGGATCTTATAACTTACATTACGAAAAAGGAACCTACTGCTGTGGTGCCTGTGGAGAACCTTTGTTCGAAAGTAATTCTAAATTTGATGCCCATTGCGGTTGGCCTTCATTTGACGAATCTATACCCGGAAAGGTAGAATACATTTCAGATGTTACCCATGGAATGAAACGTACTGAAATCCTTTGTGCTAATTGTGGCAGTCATTTAGGGCATGTATTTGATGACGGACCTACAAAAACCGGACAACGCTATTGTGTCAACTCCTTATCTGTAGATTTTAAAGAATAATACTATGGATTTATTTGGAAATTCTAATGATTGGGCTAAAAATTTAAAACCCATCTTAACTAAATATAAAGGACGAAAGCATCCGCTGGAATATCATAATTTATATCAACTTATGGTGATGGTCGTTTTATCAGCACAAGATTCCGATGCTAATATTAATAAAATTGCACCAGTCCTATTTGAAGCCTATCCTAATATGGAAAGTCTAGCTGTTTCTAATGTTGAAGCATTATTTCCATACATCTCTAAAGTCCGAAATTTTGGAACCAAAGCAAACTGGCTTTTAGAAATAGCGCAAACCATCCAAAAAGACGAAAATATCCCACTTTCTATGGAAGGTTTGGTTGCATTAAAAGGCATTGGAAGAAAATCAGCTAATGTAATTCTACGCGAAGCAAAAATTCCCGCAGAAGGAATCATAGCTGATTTACATGTTATTAGGGTTGCACCAAGAATTGGATTAATCCCAGAAACCAAAGACGGGATTAAAGCTGAAAAACAACTCATGCACGTTTTACCAAGAGAAATCTGGGGCGAAATTGGAATGGCAATTTCATTTTTAGGAAGGGAAATTTGTCGGCCACAACCCAAATGTCTAGAATGTCCTATTAACTCGATTTGTCAGTATTATAAAAAAATAAAAGGGTAAAAAGTGATTCACTCTTTACCCTTTTATATATTTCCGAAATGTAATTTATTATAAAAAAGAAGCTTTAAGTTCTGGTTTTAAACGCTTTTTAGAGGCTTGTTCGTAAGCATAACCCAATCCTATTAACTCCCCTTCCGTATATGGAGTCCCAAAAAATGATAAACCAACGGGTAGATCATAAACCATCCCATTAGGAATCGTAATATGCGGATAACCACTTGCCGCAGCAGGAGAAGTTAAAGAATATCCTCCCCAACGATCGCCGTAAATCATATCAATACTACAAGCAGGTCCCATTGTGATTCCACAAATAGCATCTAACTTATTTTCCTCAAAAACAGCATTTAAAATACCTTTACTTCCTTCAAAACTTACATTTAAAGCATCGGTATATTTTTTATCATCCAATCCTTTTTTTGTATTTGAACTCTCTAGTGTTTCTTGTTTAAAATACGGCATTGCTTTATCTTCATTAGCAGCATTAAAATCAATGACCTCTTTCAGATTTTTTACTTTTGCATTGGCAGTAGCCAAATAGCTGTTCAATCCGTCTTTAAATTCATATTGCAAAACTTCAAATTCAGCTTGACCCAAAGCATTAATTTTCTCCAAATAGTCAATTTCGATAATAATAGCACCTTGTTTTTTTAGAAGGTTGATGGCATCTGCTAAAAGTGCATTAATGTATTTATTATTTCCCTGTGGCTTTTTTTCAATACCAATACGTTTACCTTTCAAAGCATTTATATCTAGAAACGTAGTATAATCTTTCTGCGCTTTTCCTTTACTTTCAAGAGTTACAGAATCATCTTCGTCAATCGCCGTTATTGCACCTAATAAAATGGCAGCATCAGTAACGGTTCTCGCCATTGGACCAGCTGTATCTTGTGTTTTTGAAATTGGAATAATTCCAGATCGACTAACCAAACCAACTGTTGGCTTAATCCCTACAATTCCGTTTACCGAAGCTGGACAAACAATAGAACCATCCGTTTCAGTTCCAACAGCAACTACACAAAGATTAGCTGAAACTGCCGCTCCAGAACCCGCACTTGAACCACATGGATTATGATCTAAAATATATGGATTTTTAGTTTGACCGCCTTTGCTGCTCCATCCGGAACATGATTGAGTTGAACGAAAATTTGCCCATTCGCTTAAATTTGTTTTTCCAATGATTATTGCTCCGGCCTCTCTCAGTTTTTTAACTATAAAAGCATCTTTTGAAGCAATATTTCCTTCCATTGCCAAAGATCCTGCAGTGGTTTGCATTTTATCTGCTGTATCTATATTATCTTTTATTAAAACGGGAATTCCATGTAAAGGGCCTCTGTTTTTACCCGCTTTCAGCTCTTTATCCATTGCAACAGCAATAGCCACTGCATCAGGATTGACTTCGATAACAGAATGCAATTGAGGTCCAGTTGCATCAATAGCTTCTATGCGTTTTAAATATAATTGTACTAATTGTTCCGAAGTATATTTTCCAGAAGCTAATTTCTCCCTTAAACTGCCGATGGTTTCTTCATCCAGTTCAAAGACTACAGAATCTTCAACTGATGCTAAATCTTCATCCTTTTTTGTATTAGACGTGCAACCTGCAATTAAAAGTGTGGTAAGACCTGCAGACGCTAAAGTTGCAGTAGTTAAAAAAGATCTTCTTTTCATAGATTAATCATTTATTTGGATAACTATATATTAAGTAATCTACTAAAGTACTTTATTTTTACCAATTACAATAAATAATCAAATTGAACAAAAGTTAAAGTTTAGATTATAATTGAAGTGGGAATAGAAAACCCTATTCTGGTTAAGGAATAGGGTAAGAGGTGAATTCTAGAGATATTAAAGTTATTTCATAATATAGTTTTAAAAAAAATATTAGGAAAGATTTAAACTCAATTTTTAATATAAATTTGCTCTAGTTCACTGACCCTTTCCTCCAGCAAACCTAATCTATTGGCAAATCTATTTAATATTTTTCTTTCTTTTTCAGCAATTTCACCATCTTTCAACATCTCTTTATACTCTTCTAAATATTCTTTTTCATTTTCTGTAAAATTACTAATAGAAGTTAATATATTTTCTAATTCAGCAGCCCTGTCATTTGAAATTCCTTTTTTTTCTCTAAATCTTTCAAGAATTGATCTTTCTTTCTGGTCAATAATTCCATCATCTTCTAACATGAATTTTATTTCTTCAATATACTCTTTTTCATAGTCATTAGATAATAAAACAATGCTGTTTTTTTGTTCAATTTCTTTGTTTACATCTTGTAGATTTTCTATAGATTCAAACTCAATTTCAATTTCCCATTCAATTGTTTCATTTTGGGTAAATGTATGTTCTATTCATGTATCAACATTAACTTTCGCATCAACAAAAAAGTTTTTAAATGCTACTTTCAAATCTGATTTTTCCTTTTCATTGATTGAATGAGAATTTTTAGAACTCAAAACGTCATGATGTTGAAGTATATTACCATTGATTCTTTGTTGATAAAGTCTATGCCAAGATGTTTCATGAGGGTACCACAATAAATTTTCTGGTATGTACGGTTTTTTTATAGGATTAAATTTTTGCTTTCTTACTCTAGATGCAAATGCATCTTCTTGTTCATTTTTAATTTTATTATTCTCTGCAGACGCACATAACTCATTTTTAATTATACTTTTTCCAAAATTAACATTAGAACTTAAATTATTTGTTGAGCTATTAGTATTATTTGTTTTATTTCCTCTAACAACTCCAATCGTCATCGATTTAGCACCTAAACATTGAATAAAATAAGAAAATTCTTCAAATCGATCATTAAATAATAAAGCTTCATAACTAGCAAAAGGCAAGTAAACCTCTTTTATATATGGATGAGCCATATATAATTCTTCTTTTTTTGGATGATTAAAAGGAAAGGATATATTATCCGGTAAATTATGCCTATTTAGGACAACAAATTCATTTGATAAACTAGGTTTAACACCATCGTTAATCAATATCGTTTTTCTCTTATCATAGTTTAATTCCGGAAAAATTCCTATAAATTTTGAATATGTAGAATTTAATTTCTCTTTAATCGTATTTTTAAACTCTATATCATTCGAATTTTCACAAGAGGTGTGATAATCCTGCATTGAAGAATAATAATTTCCTTCATTTTCATTTAATTCAGCTCTTAAATCAAAAATTGATACACAATAAACATCTGTATAATCTTTAATCAAATTTATTTCATTTAAAAACTTTAAAGCTTCCTTATGTAATCCTAACCCTTGAAGACATAGTGCATTAAAAACACTAAAAAATAATATAACGATAAGTCTGTATCGATAATTGAAGTTAAGTCAAAATTATTTTTTATGAGGTATAATGCTGTTTCAAATTCTCCATTATCTTCGTTTGATATTATATCTTCTAGAATTAGATTTAAATTATTATTATTTTCGTTATTTTGATTATTGAGCTTTTCAATAATATTATTTATTAAACTTACAATATTATTACAGTCATATTCTCCTGAGAGTAAACCAAAATATTCTATTGGAATATCTATAAAATTATTATTAGAGTTAGAAAATACTCTAACATGGAAATTTTGAACAATCTTATCATTGGCGTCTTTTCCTTCAAAATATATCG
Organism: Flavobacterium labens; assembly: GCF_048286755.1. Lineage (NCBI taxonomy): Bacteria > Pseudomonadati > Bacteroidota > Flavobacteriia > Flavobacteriales > Flavobacteriaceae > Flavobacterium > Flavobacterium labens. The sequence continues at coordinate 205,951 of NZ_JBLVPL010000005.1, forward strand.
CCTTTACTTCTTCAATATCATTCCAATAAAAATCGCTTACAAAATCGTTTTTTTTATCCCAACCAGTAGTCTCTTCAATGTTCCTAACACAAAATCTATCCTCTAAAAAAATAGCACACCAAATATATGTTCTGGCTGATTCGAAAAAGCCCCCGGGAACAAAATCTTGATCATAGAGTGCTAATAGTATTTCTATATCCTTATCAATATTATTAATCTCTCTAATTTTATAGAGAATCTCTTTTGGGATACCATCCAACCCTTTGCCAGAATTAATAAAAATATATACTTTATCACTTGAAATTATATTAACAATTTCTTCTAAAATTAAGTTTTCTACAGTATTCATAATTATTTATAAAATTAATTAAAAAACAGAACTATAAAGCCGGAGCGTGTTTACCTTTTCCATTCCCATCTGGATGACGGCTACATGAGCTTCCTGTCAAACTTGAAATACTAGAAGAGGAAGTGCCACAATATTTACAACTGTATTTAGCTTTCTCACTGCCTTCATATAATTTGTGTTTACCTTTTCCATTCCCAAGTGGGTGACGAGAACAAGAACTTGAGGTTAAACTCGAAATGCTGGAACTTTTAGTACCACAGTATTCACAATAAAAATTTGACATTGTTTATGATTTTTGGTTAGTTAATTATACTTTTTTCCAAAAATAGAATTTCTTTTCTGCTACAATTATTCATCTTATGAAAGGTACTTTTATAGCGATGAAAGTATCATTTTGGGCTATATAGTACTTTATGGTATTTAAACACATTAAATCCAAACTCCAGAAACTATATTCCTACACAAGAAAAAACGAAACTAAAATGGAAGTCAAAATTAGGTACGTAAACGCATGCACAAACTTTCGTTGAGGATGTTTGTAATAAATAATATCATTTTTTAAAAAAATTCTAACGATCAACATAAATTCGCTTTCAAATAGTTTTGATAAATTATTGTTTAAAACATGTATGGCGGTTAATTGAGTGTCTTTTTCTAGTGAGAAATTTTGCTTATTATTTTTATCTGCAGTTTCATTAAACCCAATAATACTATCATTATAATAATTTCTTAAAAATCCTCTATCCTGATCTTCTTCCTCTTCAATATTCTTTAACACAAAGAACCAGGAGCAAATCAAAAAACTGAGTAGAATAAAATATATTGGAAAATCAAATTCTGAACCAGTCAATAAATTAAAATGGTATATTCCAAAGCCAATATTAGAAAGGAAAAGCGACTTGTAGGGTGAATTTGATTTAGCTTCAATAATGAAACTTATCAAAACGATACCAAAAGCGCTGTAAGAAACAACATTAAAATTTTGCAGATGCAAAAAAATAGAATCCATAATTAACACTGTATTATTCAATTTATAATAATGTGATATTTTGAAAGAACGGGAAATGCTTTCCCTGACAATTCCCTTTAGGATGAAACGGACATAAAAAGCTTGTTAAACTCAAAATGTTATTGCTTTTGGAACCACAATTTTCACAGTAATACTTTTCCATGCGATTTGGACTTTAATTTATCTACTTTATATCAAAAATATAAGATTACAGCAGGCAAAATTAAAACATCTTATGAAAGGTACTTTTTAGGTTATGAAAGAGTAATATTGGTTCGTAAACGTAAAAGGCTCCTATCCAAAATTGGACAAGAGCCTTTTAAAATTATTCATTTAAAAATTTAAACCTTCAACCTTATTGTAACTGTCGTTCCGTTATTTTCTGTTAACTGAATGTCAACAGGATTCACATTCGAATTTTGTAAAAGAGAAAGTCTTTCTTTAATCAACTGAATGCCTTTTGACTGATGAATTTTTATTTTTTTAGAAGCTTTTAAGCTCATTCCATTGTCAATAATTTTACATTCTAAAATATTTTTAGACAACATCTCAAAAGAAATAGTCAATTTTGGAGCAGGATGAGAAGCATTAAAAGCGTGAACAAAAACATTTTCAATAAAAGGCTGCAGCAACATCGTTGGAATTTTGGAATGATAAAGGTCAACTTCATTACCGATGTTAAATTCAGTTTCAATTCGGTTATCAAAACGCATATTTTCAATAATAATATAAGACTTCAAATAATCAATTTCCTCTTCAATAGTTATTGTTTGTTTAGAGGAATTTTCTAGTGTTTTACGAATTAACTTAGCAAACCCACCGATGTATTTTAACGAATTATCTATGTCATTACTGATAATATAATCTTGTATAGCATTCATGGCGTTAAAGGTAAAATGAGGATTCATTTGACTTAACAATGCCTCCAGTTTGGTTTCTGCAATACGCTTTTGAATAACTGCTTTTTCTCTTGATTTCTTTTTAGATTTAAAAATCAAATAGACTAAAATATTAAAAAGAACCAATACAACAAGAGCAATAAACCACCAAGTCATCCAAAATGGAGGCTCAATCTGAATTTTTAATAATTTAAAAACAGTTGCTTTTCCTGCATTCGAATCAAAAACTTCAACCTCTAAATTATAATTACCATAAGACAAATAAGGCAAAAATAGGTTTGTTTTTTCGCTATATGGACTCCATCTATTTGAACTCTTTAGACGATATCGAAATTTTAATTTATTAGGAAAAGCATGTCCTTTTGGAATAAAATCAATAGAAAAGGAATTGTCTTTATAGTCACAAATTAATTCTTTTGATTTAAAGCGAAACCATTTATAATTAGAGGAATTTATGGGAATATTATTGATTGCGATTGCTGAAATTACCATCTCTGACACTGTCATTTGCGGTGCTGTTAATCGCTCTAAATCAATTGTATAATATCCTTTTTTAGTTCCTAACCACAATTGCTTATCAAAAATTTGCGAAGTGGTAACTGCTGCATCTTTTAATCCTTGTTCCTTATCAATCAATCGGGCTATACCTCCCTTATAGAGGTTAATTCCTTTTTCAGTACCAATAAGAATAAAATCTTTATACGATTCTAGAAATAGAATAGTGTTACCTACTATCTCTTTTTTATAAATAGTTTTTAAAATTTTAAAAGCCTTTGAATCATCGACAATAAAAACATTTCCAAATTCGGCAGCTAAAATAAGTTGCCCTTTACTGTTAGTTGTAATATGCTTGAACTTATTCTCTTTCCAGATGCCTTCCGATAAATAAGAATGAAAGTCATTATTTTTATAGACATACAATCCGTTAAAAACGGATAGCAAATACGTTTTATCTTTGTTAGTAAGAATCTTAACAATATACTGAGGAGTGTTTTTTTCAAACTTTGAAAAATGTTTATTAACTACGCTGTGAATATTGTCATATAGCCTGGTACCTGCATAAGTTATGGTTTCTATGAATTTACCATCATATGTAAAACCAATTTTCAAGCTGTGTTTAGGTAAATAATTTATAATATTTCCTAAACTGTTAATTTCAAATATCCCTATATTACTTCCTATCCAAAAAGAATTATTGTTTTTAACGATTTCATAAAATTCGATGCCACTGGCTGGAATAGCAAAATCCAATTCAAAATCTCTCGACTCAATTCCTTGCTTATTGGTAACTTTATGTCCTTTTTTTAAAAAATTTGATTGAAAATTTTTAAAATCAAATAAAGAAATAGTTTTTGCAATTCTACTATTTGAATCTAAAATAGTTAAACCCTTATTGTGCAAAATCAATCTCTGCTTTCCTAGATTTTCAAAATCTATTACTGATTTAGTATCAAATAAATTGTAATCAATTATTTTGTCTAAGCGAACTTCATAAATTCCTTTATCATTGGAACCTACATATAATATATCCTTGGATTTATCATACACTACATTTAGCAAAATTTTAGAATCTATTCCATAAAATTCCGAAACATCAAGCATTTTGTCATTCTCAACTTTATAAAGTCCGCCATCTGGCTTGTAAACTCCCCAAGCCGCAGCAAAAATGGTATTGCGTTTGTCTTTCGCATATTGCCAAACAAAAGATTTTCCAAATTTTATTGAGGACCTTTTGCCTTTTAAAACTTCATCAATACCAAATTTATCTATAGAACCCTCATTGCTACTATAAAGAGTTGATCCATAAAGTCCTAATCCATAAGTATTTTTATGCAAAAGAACAGGAATAATTATTGGAAATGAACCAGATTCGTCAATTTTAAACAAACCATCAAAAATAGTAGCAAAATATACTTCATTACCGTATTCAAAAAAGGATATACTAATAAAATCTTCTTTGTGAGGCGGTACTTTTGGATTGACTAATTTATTAGTATTAATATCAATAATCGAAACCCCTTGTTCTGTACCTACATACATTTTATTTTTATAAGGAAATACTTTTCGGGTTTTATCAGCTAATAAACCATTTTTTGTTGTAAAAATAGTGAATTTTTTACCATCAAATTTACTGATTCCTCCACCATAACTGGCAAACCACATGTTTCCATTTCCATCTTGATTAATATCCCAACAGCTGTTGTGACCCAAACCATCAGTTTCATCTAGATTAGAAAATGAACCATTCTCCATCCTGGAAACACCATTTTCAGCTCCAATCCATAAAATATTTTTTGAATCCAAAAATAAAGAACGAACAGCATTATTAGGTAATCCATCTGTAGTAGAATAGTTCTTTGAAGGATAATACTGTCCCAAAATAAGACTTGGAAAAAATAGAAGGCCGAAAAAAAGGATTAACTTATTTAGAAATCGCATCAATTAATTCTTTTTTGGTAAATGATTTATCCGATACAGGAATTTTATCACCAGTAATCATTTCTAAGATAAACTCATCAGACCTGAAACTAACTACAAAATTGATGTTAATTAGAAAACTTCTGTGAACTCTTAAAAAATTAGCGGAATGAAGCAGTTCACAGGTCTCTTTAAACGATTTCGAAGTAAAATAATTTTTATCCAAAGTATGGACTGTAGTATAAGCCCCATCAGATTTACAAAAGACAATTGTATTAGCTTGAACTACTTCAAAACCCGTTTTTGAGGGAAAAACAATTCTCTCTTTACCTGTATTTTGATTGGCAATATTTTCAGCTAATAATTTATAACGATCAAAATTATTTTTCTCTGATTTTACTCTCTTAACGCGAGTAATAGCCGATTTAAAACCTTCAATATCAATGGGTTTAATGAGATAATCTATAGCGCTATTTTTAATAGCATCTATAGCATATTCCTTATGAGCTGTCGTGAAAATTATTTCAAATGGAATAGATTCAAAATTTTTTAAAAGTTCAAAACCATTTTCCTCTGGCATTTGAATATCTAAAAAAACAATATCTGGATTGTGTTTTTTAATTGAAGTAACTGCTTTTTTAACAGAGTCACATTCATCAACAATTTCAATTTTATTATTGTATAAATGGTTACATAATTTTTTCAAAAAACTACGTGCATGTGATTCATCGTCAACTATTATTGCTTTTAGTTTCATTAAATGGAATATTTAAGCTAAAAATACTACATATTAAAGAAGAAACCTACCTATTTCGAACATTAAAAACATTTATAAACAAAAAAAACTATTTAACTGAATCGATATGATTCTTAAAAGAAATAAATTGTAGAATTCGCTACAATAAAAAATTTATAGTAATTCTTCAGTTAAAAATGTGTAAAAAAAAACTTCACCAGCATTAAACTGATGAAGCTTATTGTACTCAGAGCGGGACTTGAACCCGCACGAACATTGCTGTTCACTGGATTTTAAGTCCAGCGTGTCTACCAATTTCACCATCCGAGCATTTTTGTGGTACCTCCAGGGATCGAACCAGGGACACATGGATTTTCAGTCCATTGCTCTACCATCTGAGCTAAGGTACCATTATACTTTTCAATAATGAAGAAGTATGAATAAAAAAGCCCATCTTTTCAGATAGGCTTTTCAAAGAAAGGCGACGACATACTCTCCCACATAACTGCAGTACCATCTGCGCAGGCGGGCTTAACTACTCTGTTCGGGATGGGAAGAGGTGAGCCCCGCCGCAATAACCACCTT
>NZ_JBLVPL010000006.1:0-210933 GCF_048286755.1 Flavobacterium labens
GTAAAAGTTTTTTCCGCTACAACACCCTATCCAAAGCAAAGGGTGGCTTTATCCCCAGAAAACTGTGAATCATATTACCTATAGACAACCTGATCACACCTTTCTTTACCTATACAAACTTATTGCACTTTACCTTTATTCCCTTTTTTACAGCCACTTTGTCCATCTTACTCCTGAAAAAAGCTCCCGCTCTCTGCCCACTAACCAAAAAATCGGCTGAATCAGTGAAATGACGTTATACGATAACAACTTCCCTTTTTTTAATCGCTCCTATATATAGCCTCTCCTATATATAAGGTAACAAAAATTTGTCGTGTAGATGTCATTTTGAATTAGTCGAATAACCAAAAAACTCTGGATTACTATAGTTCACGTTAGGGATAGCAGTGGAAAGCCCACAGATAAGTGGAGTGTAACGGAACTTAACGAGGACTTGCAGCGGATAGCCCGACTCATTATATATAGAAAGGCAATTATCTAAAAAAGATAATTGCCTTTCTATATATAAGGAGGAACGCACAAATGAATTTTATTTTTTAAGCTTTTCAGCTCTGGATTCCCAAGAATCAGTTAAATTATCATAATCAACTGGTTTAGCCGGATTTTGATTTTGTAATCTTCCGGAATCAAATGCTCGCACTAATATAGTTTCTATCAGATAGTCTTCATTAACATCGAAAGGCACATACTTTGTTTTCAAATTAATGTCAAACATACTTGCCGCCGCATTAGACCAAAATGCTTTCCAACCACTTTTGAGGTTTTTAACCAATTCATAAGTTGTGGTGCCTGTTTGACGATGAATCAATTTGACTAATATTTGGCCTTGTTTACGAGAAAGTTTTTTGAGTTTAGCTTCAAACTCGTTACTCAAATAATTCTCTACTATCTTAAAGTATCTTTTTTTCTCCTTGTTTGTTTTAAGGTTTGCCATTCCTTTATTTAAGTTCGACAATCTCTCAGATGCTAGTTTTGCATAAGGATAGGTTTTATAAACACGACTTTGTAGCAGTAAAAATTGCTTTCTTGCATCGGGATCCATTTTTCCCTTATATATTAACACTTCGGGTAATTGAATAGTATCATTCAGTATAGATTCGTCATCTTCTAACTCATACCCCATCTTTGTGGTATCCTGAGGTATTACCTGTGCATTAACAGACAGAGTGATAAATAAACAAAACAACAAAAGTTTAATTAGCTTCATATAGGGAAATTTAATTGCCAAAATTATACATTATATACACAAGTGTAATGCCAAATTTATAATTTAGCAAAAAAATAATTTTATGAGCACTAAATCAATATTAAACAAGTCATCACTTGAGTTTTTAGAAAACTACCTTAATAATGCATCACCCACAGGTTATGAAAGTGGCGGGCAGAAATTATGGATGGAATACCTAAAACCTTATGTTGATACTTTTATAACGGACACTTATGGTTCTGCTGTTGGAATTATAAATCCAGATGCACCTTATAAGGTAGTGATCGAAGGGCATGCTGACGAAATTTCATGGTACGTCAATTATATTACCGATGATGGATTAATCTACGTGATTAGAAATGGTGGTTCAGATCACCAAATTGCACCTTCAAAACGTGTCAATATTCATACTAAAGCAGGAATTGTAAAAGGTGTTTTTGGCTGGCCAGCTATTCATACCCGTAATAGAGGAAAAGAAGAAGTGGCAAAAGTTGACAATCTATTCATTGACATTGGTTGTGAAACCAAAGAACAAGTTGATAAAATGGGAGTGCATGTAGGTTGCGTGATTACGTATCCTGATGAATTCATGATTTTGAACGAAAACAAATTTGTTTGTCGGGCCATTGATAACCGTATGGGTGGGTTTATGATTGCCGAAGTGGCTCGTTTGTTACACGAAAACAAAATAAAACTTCCTTTTGGATTGTATATCACTAATTCCGTTCAAGAGGAAGTAGGTCTTCGTGGTGCAGAAATGATTACCAAAACCATCAAACCAAATGTAGCAATTGTTACCGATGTTTGCCATGACTCCACTACTCCAATGATCGATAAAAAGATTGAAGGAGATACAAAAATTGGTAAAGGTCCAGTAGTAACCTATGCGCCTGCAGTTCAGAATAATTTGAGAGAATTGATTCTTGAAACGGCTATAGCAAAAGAAATTCCGTTCCAAAGATTGGCTTCTTCTCGCGTTACCGGAACAGATACCGATGCTTTTGCGTACAGTAATGGCGGTGTGGCTTCGGCTTTGATATCCTTGCCGTTGCGTTATATGCATACCACGGTCGAAATGGTGCATCGTGAAGATGTTGAAAACGTGATTAAATTAATTTACGAGACCCTATTGAAATTAGAAAACGAAGAAACATTCTCTTATTTCAAATAGTTTTAGGAGCTAATCGCGTCTCGTTCTAAAAACGAGATTGCAATCTTTCCCTTTTTGGTAGCAAAAAGGGAAAGGATTTCCTCTTCAAACGAAGTTCACTGAACTCCGCTGAAAGTAGAAACAAAGTGAAGTAATCGGGGCTAAAAAACCGCAGTTCAAATTATGAATTGCGGTTTTTTTGTTAACTTTACTCATACAATTCATAAAAATGAAATCAACCGCCACATCAATAGAAGCCTATTTAGAAGAAATTCCAGAAGATAGAAAAGATGCTTTTACAAAACTTCGAGAAACTATTCTAGAAAATATTCCAAAAGGATTTGTTGAACAAATGTCCTACGGCATGATTGGTTATGTAGTGCCACATTCTATTTATCCTGGCGGCTATCATTGCGAACCAAAACTCCCGTTACCCTTTGTTAACATCGCTTCTCAAAAAAATTTCATTGCGCTTTACCACATGGGAATTTATGCTAAACCCGAATTACTGAATTGGTTTGTCTCCGAATACCCAAAACACAGCAAACAAAAATTAGACATTGGAAAAAGTTGCATCCGATTTAAGAAGATGGACCAAATCCCTTTTGATTTAATTGCTGAACTCGTGCAAAAAATGTCAATAGATGAATGGATTACTTGTTATGAATCATCATTTAAAAAATAAAAAAAACCGCAATTCAAAATTATGAATTGCGGTTTTTTTTATTTTTTTATAGAAATGGTTCTATCTGTTCGCTAAATATTCCAAAACATTTTTCTCAATTCTTTCATCTATATTAGTGATGTCTGCTTTTACAAATTTCTCTCCTAAGATGTTTTCGTATAACTCAATATATCTTTCAGAAACTGTTTCAATATATTCGTCCGTCATATTAGGAATTTGTTGTCCTTCCAAACCTTGAAAACCATTTTCGATTAACCAACGACGAACAAACTCTTTCGATAATTGTTTTTGTTCTTCTCCGCTGTTTTGACGTTCCTGGTATCCTTCTGCGTAAAAATAACGAGAAGAATCCGGTGTGTGAATTTCGTCAATCAAAACAATTACACCTTCTTTAGTTTTACCAAATTCATATTTGGTATCCACCAAAATCAAACCACGACTAGCAGCAATTTCAGTTCCTCTTTGAAACAAATCTCTTGTGAATTTTTCTAAAACAACATAATCTTCTTCAGAAACGATTCCTTTCGACAAAATATCCTCACGAGAAATATCAGCATCATGTTCTCCATTATCCGCTTTGGTTGTCGGCGTTATAATAGGTTCTGGAAATTTATCATTTTCTTTCAAATAGTCTGGCATTGAAACTCCGCAAATTTCTCTTTTGCCAAGAGCGTATTCACGAGCAGCATGACCTGAAAGATATCCACGAATCACCATTTCTACTTTGAAAGGCTCGCATAAATGACCAACAGCTACATTAGGATCAGGAGTTGCAATTAACCAGTTAGGAACAATATCCTCTGTCAATTCCATGAATTTAGTAGCAATCTGGTTTAGAATTTGACCTTTATATGGAATTCCTTTTGGCAGAACTACATCAAAAGCTGAAAGCCTGTCTGTAGCTACCATAACCAAAAGTTCATCATTGATATTATACACTTCTCTTACTTTACCGCGGTAAACAGATTTCTGGTTTGGAAAATTAAAATCAGTAGTTGTGATGGTATTGCTCATTATATTAGTTGTGTGTGTGTGTTTATTTTTTGTTCTGCAAATTTAAAACTATTTCATAGAGTTTCCCAAAGAACAGAACTCTTAAATTTCATTTTTATACTTAAAGTTATTTATTAAGCAACGTTTCATTGAATAAATTTAAGATTCGGCTGTACTCATCTACCCAAGAATAGGTTTCTTTAAATCCATGTGCTTCCACCGGGAAACTTGCTAAACTCCATTTTTTCTTACCTAATTCGATAAAACGCTGAGACAAACGAACAATATCTTTGTATTCTACATTGTCATCAACCATTCCGTGAAGCATCAATAAATCCCCTTGTAAATTATCCGCAAAATAGATTGGAGAACTTTTTTTGTAAGCATCCGGATCCGTTTCAGGGAAATTAAGTATGTTTCCAGTGTAGCCATGATTGTAATGTGCCCAATCAGTAACAGAACGTAAAGCTGCACCCGAAGCAAACTCTTTTGGAGTCGTCAGCATTCCCATCAACGTGATGAAACCTCCATAAGAACCACCATAAATCCCAACTTTTGAAGTATCAATTCCGTAATTTTCGACTAGATATTTCTTGCCGTCAATTTGATCTGTTAAATCTTTTCCGCCCATAAAACGGTAAATTCCTGTTCTAAAATCACGTCCGTATCCATCACTTCCTCTATAATCAATATCCAAAACGGTATAGCCTAAATCGACCAATAAATTATGAAACATGTATTCTCTGTGGTACGTACTCCAATAATTATGCGCATTTTGCAAATAACCAGCTCCATGTACAAACAAGATTGCTGCTTTGTTCGCATTGGCAGTTTGCGGTTTGTACAACCTGGCATTCACCGAAGTTCCATCCTGAGCTTTGAAAGTAATTACTTCCGGTTCACGCCAAGAATATCCTTTGAAACTTTCCGATGTTGAAGACGTTATCTGAATTAAATTTGTATTCTTTTTATTAGGCGCTACATACAATTCCCAAGGTTTATTTTTATACGAATATCTAACCAATACCATACTTTCATCTGGAGACAAACTCACTTCATGAGCGCCATCTTTAGTTAAAATAGGTTGTAAAACGGCATTTGCAACGTCTACTTTATAAAAGTTTCTGTTTCCCGGGTGTGTCGTTGTTGTGGTTAAATAAAAAGAGTTTTTATCTTTTGCCAAAGTCACGTTGCGCACTTCCCAATTTCCTTTGGTAAGCTGTGTTTTCTTTTTTGACTTTAAATTATAAGTGTATAAATGAGAATAACCGGTTTCTTCGGATTGAAAATAAACTGTTTCATTATCTCCCAAAAATCCAAGCGTTCCTCTTCCATAAGAATTAGAAGGAATTCCGGGCCCGCCAATCCAAGCTTCATCATGTTGATGATCTAATTCCTGAAAAGTTCCATTTTCTAAATTCAAACTGACAATCCATCGGTCTTTGTTGTCTTGACTTCTTATTTCACTAATTGCATATGAACCATTTTCATTGTAAACAGGTTCCTGAACTACAATTAGTTTGTCCTTATTTGCTGCAGTTTTTGATTTTTCATAGTACTCAAAATATTTAGGAACATCCTGAATGTGACTCAATGATGAAAAATTCATAAAATAAACAGAATCTTTGGCGATGTTGTAAATCCCGAATTTGGTTGCCAACAAATTATCTACAGAAACTTTTTCCTTCGTGTCTTCAATTTGGTTGTAACCATCGGCTGTTATAAAAAGTTCCATTTTTTCACTTTTTCGTTCCGAATCTTCTATTAACCTGAAGGTGGCAAAATTTCCTTTTGGATCTACTTTTAAACTTCCAAAGGTATTTTTTCCATAATAATAAGGTTTTGGAAAATCAGATTTTGTGGTTTTTGACTTTGCCAAATTCCATTTTTTCAATGCTTCTTGATCTCTTACGAATTGAAACAATTCCTCTTGTTGACTTTTCAAAAAAGATTCTTTATCAGCGACTTTCTCGTCCGATTTTCCTTTACGAAAGTTCGTGATTTGAATAATCGAACCTTCATTGGTATTGACCTGAAAAAGGTTTTCATTTTGTCTAAAATAAAGCACTCCTGGCACTGAACCCATTTGTAAATTAGCAATCGGACTGCTTTGTTGGTAGAGTTTTTTCGAAGTTTTACTTTTCAAGGAATACGAAAATAGTCTTCCTTTATCAATGTAATAATACAAATCCGGATTGGTAGTTTTTTTGAAATCTAATTTTGAAAAAGCAGCTTCATTTGGTGATGCCAATTCAGGTTTTGACATTCCGTTTTTCCAAAAATAAGTACTTGTACCCAATTCATTATTTGGATTCCAATCAAAATAAACTTTTTGTCCATCTAAAGACCATCTTTCATTTTCTGGTTGCGCACCAATGAAAGCGTTTCCTTTCATGATTTCTTCCAGTTTTAGCATTTGACTTTGCATTGTTATGGAAAACAAAATACAGATAACAAGGATTATTTTTTTATTCATTTTACTATTTTTATAAAAAATGGATTCTAAAATTATTTTAAAAAGTGCTTATTTAAAGACTTTTAACTATTTAATAGTTGCTGTGCTATATATTTTGCAACTCCTTCATTATCATTAGTTAAAATCACTTCTAAATGAGAAAGTCTATCTTTCAAACTATTTGGTGCATTCCCCATAACTAAACCTTTACCGGAAGATGTAAGCATATTTTCATCATTATATCCATCACCAAAAGATAGTGCTTCCTGAAAAACAAAATTTTCTTTTTCTAAAATTTTGGCAATCGCAACACTTTTGTCTACTGATTTGTCCATAAATTCCAAACAAAGCGGAAGACTAAAAGCATGACTAAAAAGCCCAGTATGATTTTCTAAAATTTGATCCCGTAATTCAATTAATTTTGAATGTTTATCGTGTGTGAAGAATACTTTTATTGCACTCAAATCCTCCAAACTGGAAAAATCTACCAGTTCAGGATGATAATTTACTTCTGGTTGAAATTCGTTTAATTTTTCATTGTGCTTATTTGTTTGCCAAACATTTTCTCTGAACAATACGGTTGTTATTTCAGGATCAATATCTAAAGACAAGACTGATTTAACAGCTTCGCTTTCCATATTAAAAGAAAAAAGAAGTTCTTTTTCAGGAGAATGTATCCGTGCCCCATTTGAAGTTACTAAATAAAGAGGAACATCCAATCCTGCCACAATAGGCATTGCATCCAAGTGATGGCGGCCAGTTGCTACAATTATTAAATAATTTTGATTGTGGAGTTCTTGAAAAACAGTTTTGGTATATTGGGATATTTTGTGATCTGAATTGAGTAAAGTTCCGTCTAAATCACTAATAACTACTTTAATTTTTTCTTTTAAAATCATTTCTTTTTAACTGAAATTTAATTAATTCCAAATTTATTGCATTTTCAAGAGATACAAAAGGAATCGATTGATTTTTATTTTAAGTAGTTCACGAAAATCCATTTTTACTTTAAAATAATGAAGCAGAAAGCAAATCCATTCTCTACTGAAAATGAACTTGCTTTCCGCTCCAAAAAATTTTACTTATTTCCTAATCGTTATTTTCAATCATCTTATACGCATCAATCACTTTTTTAACTAATCGGTGTCGTACAATGTCTTTATCATCCAAATAAATAATTCCAATTCCATCAATATCTTTCAAAACCAATAAAGCTTCTTTAAGTCCGGAAATGGTTCTTCGTGGTAAATCGACTTGACCAGGATCTCCTGTAATCATAAATTTAGCACTTTTACCCATACGTGTTAAGAACATTTTCATTTGGGAATGTGTAGTGTTTTGTGCTTCATCCAAAATTACAAAAGCGTTGTCCAGCGTTCTACCGCGCATGAAAGCCAAAGGGGCAATTTGAATAATTCCCTTTAGAATATAATCTTCTAATTTTTCGTTGGGTAACATATCACGTAAAGCATCGTAAAGAGGTTGCATATAAGGATCTAATTTTTCCTTCATATCACCTGGCAGAAAACCAAGATTTTCCCCTGCTTCTACTGCTGGACGCGTGAGTATGATTCGTTTCACTTGCTTTTCTTTCAGTGCTTTCACTGCCATGGCTACCCCAGTATACGTTTTTCCAGTACCGGCTGGCCCTACAGCAAAAACCATATCATTTTTTTCCATAGTATCAACCAGTAATTGCTGGTTGGGTGTCATCGGTTTGATGATCTTCCCACCTACTCCATGTACTAAAATCTTATCGTGATCGCCCATTCTCTCAATCTGTTTCCCATCACTTAAAATCACTCGTTCAATAACATTGTTATCAATAGTGTTATAACGTGTAAAATGAAGCATTAAACGTTGAAAACGTTTTTCAAACTCGTCTAAAACCTCTTTTTCTCCAAAAGCTTTTATGGTTGTTCCCCGAGCGACAATTTTTAATTTTGGGTAGTATTTTTTAATTGTTTCAAGATGAGTGTCTTGAGCGCCCCAAAAGTCTTTTGGAGCGATGTCTATGAGCTCGATTATTCTTTCGTTCAAATGAGGTAGTTTTAAATTAGAATTAATTTTTTTATAAATCAATTGGCTGTCGGGTATATTTCTTTTATTTAAATAGAATTTGTTTTTTGTTTTTCGTTTTTTGAGTTTACTATTATTAGCTTTGCACTTCTCAAATTTAATAAAATTAGGTTTACATAACACCAATAGTTATAAACAAATTTATGTCAATAATTACCCTAACTACCGATTACGGCTTGAAAGATCACTTTGTAGGTGCGTTGAAAGGGAAAATCTTATCTGAGTATTCCGAGGCTATAATTATTGATATTTCACATGACATTGACCCATTCAACACATTAGAAGCAAGTTACATTATTGGAGCATCGTATGCGAGTTTTCCAAAAGGTACTGTTCACCTTGTAGGAGTCGATATGGAATCAAATAAAGAGAATCAACATATTGTGATGCAATGGAACGATCATTATTTTATTGCCGCCGATAATGGCATTTTAAGTATGCTTTCGCAAAAAATTGTTCCACAAAAAATGGTAGCGATTAATATTCATGATCGTTTGCCAAGCGAAGCTACTGATCTCGATGTATTTGTAAAAGTGGTCTGCCATTTAGCCAAAGGTGGTTTGATGAATGTCATTGGTAAAGAAATAAATACGATTAAGCAAGTTACAAATCTGCAAGCCACTATTTCAGATGATGGAAATTCATTAAAAGGTCATGTGATTTACATTGACCATTTTGGAAATGTAATTACCAATATTTCTAAAAAATATTTTATCGAAGTTGCCAAAGGAAGACCTTATGAAATTGTTTTGAAAACCAAAAATATCAAAACCATTTTGCCCAACTATTCCGCAATAGCCAGTTCCGATAAATATCCGATAAAATCGTATGAAGGCGAAAAATTAGCAATTTTCAACGAAGCCGGTTTTCTGGAGATTGCCATTTTTAGAAGTAATCCTTCCAAAGTAGGTTCTGCGAATAGTTTATTAGGATTGAATTATAGAGATATTATCATTATAAAATTCGTTTAAAGTTTAAGGTCTAAAGTGGAGCAACTTTAAACGTATTGAACTTTGAACTTTAAACAAAAAAAAATCTAATGTTTGTACGTATAGTAAAATTGAGTTTTCACGAGGAGCACATTCCTGCATTTTTAGAAAACTTCGAGTTAATGAAAGATAAAATACGAAATGCGCCCGGAAATCGTTTCTTAGAACTGTATCAGGATAAAAATAACAAAAGTATTTTCTTTACTTACAGTTATTGGGAAGCCGAAGCCGATTTAGAAAATTACAGAAATTCCGAACTTTTTTATGATGTTTGGACATTCACCAAGAAATTATTCAACGACAAACCAGAAGCGTGGAGCGTTGATAAATTAGTTACTTTAGAATAAAAAATAGTTTAAAGTTTAAACAAAAAAATAAATGAAATCAATAGTATTACGAGAAATAAAATCCTTTTTCGGTTCGCCCATAGGTTATTTAGTTATTGCTATTTTTCTAATTATCAATGGACTGTTTCTTTGGGTTTTCGAAGGAGATTATAACATTCTGAATACCGGTTTTTCTGATTTGACTCCATTTTTTACTTTGGCGCCTTGGATTTTGATATTCTTGATTCCAGCAGTAACCATGCGTAGTTTTTCGGATGAAAAAAAACAGGGAACGTTAGAATTATTGTTGACCAAACCATTGAGTATTTGGCAAATTGTAAACGGAAAATTTCTTGGAGCTTTACTTTTAATTGTCATGGCAATAATTCCAACATTTGTTTATGTAGCCGTTATTTCAAGCTTAGGAATGCCTGAAGGCAATATCGATATGGGAAGCACAATTGGTTCTTATTTTGGATTTTTGTTCCTGATTGCTTCCTATTCAGCCATCGGAATATTCACATCAACACTCTCAGATAATCAAATTGTGGCTTTTATTGTTGCAGTATTTTTATGTTTCTTCTTCTATTTTGGATTTGAAGGTTTAGCTTCAGTTGTTCCAAATGTATCTTCTATAATCTCATCATTAGGAATGCAAGATCATTTCAAAAGCATGAGCCGAGGCGTATTAGACACAAGAGATATCCTTTATTTTACAAGCATAACTGTTGTCTTTCTTTCACTTACTGTTTATAATCTAAAATCTTTCAAATCGTAATGAATACTTCTAAGAAAAATAACCTAAAATCAGTATTGATTATCATTGCTATTGTAGTGCTTGCGAATGTGATAGGAAGTTCCTTTTTTCATCGTTTTGATTTAACAAAAGATAAAAGATACACCCTTTCCCAGACCTCTTTGAACATCATTAAGCAAGTTCAAAATCCGCTGTCCATAAAAGTGTATATGCAAGGCGATTTACCTGCCGAATTCAAACGTTTACAACAAGAAACAAAACAATTACTGGAAGAATTTCAGGCGTACAACTCCAATATTGTTTTTGAATTCGTAGATCCTTTGGAAAACGAAGATACCAGTATGGACAATATTAAAGACTTGTATCGAAAAGGGCTTACGCCAATAAACATAACCGTTGACGACAAAGGAAAGCAATCACAAGCTATGGTTTTTCCCTGGGCGATTGCCGTTTATGACAACAAGGAAGTAAATATTCCATTGCTGAAAAACATTATGGGTGCGTCAACTACCCAAAAAGTAATTGGTTCCGTTCAGCATTTGGAATACTCAATTGCCGAAGCGTTGAATAAGATTACCAAAGCCAAACAAAAGAAAATTGCTGTTATCAAAGGAAACGGTGAATTACAAGATATTTTGATGGCTAAATTTCTTTTGCAAGTGCGCGAAAGCTACCATATCGGACCTTTTACTCTAGATTCGGTTGCCAAAAATCCTATTGGAAGTTTAGAAGCTTTAGAAAAATATGACTTGGCTGTTATCGCTAAACCAACTGAAACCTTTTCCGATGCGGAGAAACAAGTTTTAGATCAATTTATCATCAACGGTGGAAAAACTTTGTGGTTGATTGACCAAGTTACGGCGGAAATGGATAGTTTATACGATTCATCTGGAGCCACTTTGGCCTATCCAAAAGATCTGAATTTGAATGATATGTTCTTTAAATACGGAATCCGAATCAATCCTGATTTAGTAAAAGACGAACAAGGAAGTCCCATAAAACTGGCAACAGGTGAACAAGGAAGTGCGACTCAATTTCAGGAATTCAATTGGAAGTTTGCACCACAAGTGTATCCAAACAGTTTGCATCCGATTGTGAAAAATTTAGGTGGAATCAAATTTAATTTTGCGAATCCAATCGATACCTTGAAAAACGGAATTAAGAAAACCATTTTATTGCAATCGTCTCAATATTCCAAGAAAATAGGAACTCCAACAGAGATAAATTTAAACATTGTTGCCGAAGAAACTTCACCAAACGATTACCTGAACAAAGGAAAGATTCCATTATCGGTTTTATTGGAAGGCTCTTTTCGTTCGATGTTCGAGAACCGCGTGTTGCCATTTGAACAAAAAACATTTCAAACGGCAGGAAAAGAGAACAAAATGATTGTGGTTTCGGACGGGGATTTGATAAAAAACCAATTGGATAAAAACTTTCAACCGGTAGAATTAGGTTATGACCAAAGGTCTGGGAATTTGTATGATAATAAAGATTTCCTCATAAATTGTGTCAATTATCTATTGGATGACACGGGACTTATTAACATTCGAAGCAAAGATCTTGATTTACCTTTATTGGATAAAGAAAAAGTTTATGAAAACTATACCCGAACACAAATCCTAACTATCGGGCTTCCAATTCTTATTTTGGTGCTTTTTGGAGTCGTATTTACTTTCCTTCGAAAAAGAAAATACAGCAAATAGATGTTAATAAAAAAGTTTCCAAACTAGAATAGTTTACGATATATTTGTAAAATGTATCGTATTTCGGATATTAAAGAAATACCTTAAAAAATAAAACAAAACAGATGAAATTTATAGTATCGAGTTCGTACTTATTGAAACAATTACAAGTTTTAGGTAACGTTATCAACAGCAGTAATACTTTGCCTATTTTAGATAACTTTTTATTTGATTTAGACCATAATGTACTAACGGTTTCCGCTTCTGATTTAGAGACAACAATGTCTGCTACTTTAGGAATTGATTCAGAAAGTAAAGGAAGCGTTGCTGTCCCTGCAAAATTACTTTTGGAAATCCTTAAAACATTCCCGGAACAACCCTTAACTTTTACAGTTGAAGAAAACAGTACGATAGAAATCAGTTCTAATTCTGGAAAATACGCTTTAGCTTATGCTCCTGGAAATGAATTCCCAAAATCGGTTAACTTAGACGATCCATCTGTAACACTTGTTCCTGCTGATGTTTTGGCAACAGCCATTAGCAAAACTATATTTGCTGCCGGAAACGATGATTTACGTCCGGTAATGTCAGGTGTATTCTTCCAGTTTTCGCCACAAGGATTGACTTTTGTTGCCACTGATGCTCACAAATTAGTAAAATATGCCCGTACGGATGTAACGGCTTCTCAAGTGGCTGATTTCATTATGCCAAAGAAACCTTTGAACATCTTAAAAAATATTCTTGGAACTTCAGATGCTGAAGTGAAAATTGAATATAACGATTCGAATGCTACTTTTTCTTTTGACAATTATGTTTTAATGTGTCGTTTAATTGATGGAAAATATCCAAATTACGAAGCGGTAATTCCAAAAGAGAATCCAAATAAATTGATGATTGACCGTTCTCAATTTTTGAGTTCTGTGCGTCGTGTTGCCATCTTTTCGAATAAAACAACACACCAAATTCGTTTAAAAATCGCTGGTGCTGAATTGAATGTTTCTGCTGAAGACATTGACTATTCAAACAAGGCAGAAGAAAGATTGACATGTGATTATCAAGGGGATGATATGCAAATAGGCTACAATTCTCGTTTCTTGACTGAAATGTTGACTAACTTGCAATCCGATATGATTATGCTTGAAATGTCATTACCAAACAGAGCAGGAATCCTTACTCCTGTTGATGGATTAGAAGAAGGTGAAACTGTTACGATGCTTGTAATGCCTGTAATGCTAAACAGTTAATTCAGTTTAAAAATACGCTATTAACCAAACCATTTTTATATTTAAGAAACCGTCCCGATAAATCGGGACGGTTTTTTGCTTTTATTCATTTCTCTTTTGTCATGCCAACAAAGGAAGAATCTCACCTCGTATTTCCAGTCTCACTGATTAACTATAAATATTCTTTTTGGTGGGTTTGATTTCTTCCTCGCAAAAAAAGTTTGAACATGACTATTAATTACTAATTTAAATTACTCCCATTTTCTTCATCAAGAATGTAGCACTTCTATTTTTACAAATTCCATCGCGCAGTTTGTAATCAAAATGAAGTTCATTATTGATAATCTCCACTTCAAAACATTTATTGGTTAGTATATTTGGATACTCATTTGTTGTCAAGCAAACTTCAATGTCATGTGTAGCTATGGCTCCAACGGCTTTTTTACCAATCACTTTTTTGACTACTTCTATTGTTCCATTGCGTTTATCATCTGAATTGGTTCCGCGCAATATTTCGTCCAATAAAACAAATGCTGGTCTGTTTTCCAATTCGTCCATGATTTGCTTTAAGCGCTTGATTTCGGCAAAAAAATACGATTCACTATCGGACAACGAATCGGATAATCGCATGGAAACTAAAACGGGTAACGGATGCACATTAGCCTGACTGGCACAAACTGGCGAACCCATTCCTGACAAAACCATATTGATTCCTAAACTTCTTAGAAAAGTACTTTTACCGGACATATTTGAACCTGTTAAAATCATAAACGATTCGGGATGAAAACGCACATCATTTCCTATTCTGGTTTTTTCATTTAATAAAGGATGACTTAAATCCTTGAAATCTATTTCAAAATTGGTGTTCAAGGTTGGATACACAAACTCGGGATTGTTATACGAAAAATTGGCTAAACTGTTCAGCATTTCGAATTCTCCAATAACTTCCAGCCAATTTTCTAATGCTTCAGCATGGTCTTTTTTCCATTGAATTAATGATTTTAAAACATGTAAATTAAAAAGAAACGTTCCATTGAATACGATAGCCGTAACGAAATTACTGATGCTGTCCATATTCGAAAACAAACCTGCTAATTGTTTCAAATGAATGCTGGCATTTTCTTTTTTGAACATTAGTTTTTGCTGTAAATCGATTAATTTTTGTGATTGAAAAGATTCGTTTTCAATTTTTCGCAACAGCAAACTATATTGATGAATAGTTTTATCAATGTTGGTAGAATTAGCTACTTCAGCTTGGATTCGCTTTATAAAACGTCCTAAAATCATTAAATTAATAACAAACAAATACGACAAAACAGAAGCAAAAAAAGTATTAGAAGTCACTACATAAGCAATCAGAACTCCTAGAAAAAGAAGTGGTGAAAAATAGGAAATAAAAATACTCATTTTAGACAAAGGCGTACTATTGAATGTACTCCACTTGAGTAGCGTCTCATAATTTGATTGAGTGTCATTGCTAACTTTGGCGAAAGCCAAAAATTCCTGACGCCAATCTAATTTTTCGGTTAATTCTTTTACTGCTTGATGATTTCTGGTAATTTCATCATTTGGTAAAATGGATAACAATTGGTTTGCAAATGTTTTTTTACCAATAAAAGTAGCGGTTCTATTCAAGTTTTGGAACAAGGAATGCTCGCCAAAAACATCTAAATCATACGCATACGGATGATGAAAATCATTGAATTCCTGTCCGTTTTCAAAAGGGATTTTATTTCTTTCTAAGTACGAAATTTCATTTTCATTAATATCGAATAAGGCTTGATTAACTTGCTTTTCGAAAAGTAATTTGGTGTGAATGCGCATCAAGAAAACAAATAATCCAAAAAGAAAAATAGTGGCAACTACAAAAATAATTTGGCTGTTTTTGATGTAATTATAAATAGAAACCAAAAAAAGTACAATAGTAAAAAGTCTTAAAATACTTATACTATTGTACTTTTTATTGATTGTAGTTAATGCCGTTGAAAAGCGAATCTTTTTTGCTTTGTATATTTCCATAATTCAATTTGATGAATTGCAAATATAACGAAATAGATTACTTTGAGGTCTAAATTAAAAGGCAATGGCGATGCCAAACTACATAGAAATCAAGATTTCAATTGAATCAACACGGAATCAATCAATGTGAATAGCTAAAATTGGGATATCAAAATTTGTAGCTATTTTTTTTGTTAAACTAGGTTTGAAAATCCCTTCAAAAAAACCTCTTTTATACGTCAGCATTGTCAAGACATCTACTTCTTTATACATTATAAAATCCAGAATTGTTTCTTTGACTTCGTCGCTGTTGATGACAAAAAATTCAATGGGTTCATTAATAAATTCGTCTTCCCATTTAGAAACTGTATCTTTAGAGACATCAGAATCACTGGTTTTTACGTAAAGACATTTCACTTTGGCCTTTGTTTTTTTTGCTATATCCAAAACCATCTTTAGTGCCTTTTTATCTTTGGTTCTAAAACGGGTTGTAAATCCTATAATTTCTGTTTTTTTGAATTTTGCTTCAGCAGGTACACATAACATTGGAACTTCTATTCCAGAGATTACAGCTCCTGCATTAGTCCCTACAAAAAAAGCATCCCAACCTGTAGCTCCAGAAGTACCCATTATTACAAAATCTATTTTGTCTTCTTTAATCGATCTTTTGATGTTAAAAAGTAAATCTCCATCCATAAGCCTATGTGACATTTTAATTTTATCCAAATGGCGTTCTTCGGCTATAGCGCGCAATTTTGGGATTTCGTCCTTAAACATATCAAACTGAGACAACTCTAAAGAATCATAAATGACAGCATAATTTTCAGGAAAAAACTGATTGTCATATATTGGCAGTTGAAATGTGTGCAATAAAACGAGTTCACCCTGAACTATTTTTGCGAATTCTAAAGCATGGACAAATGCATTTGCAGCCACTTCAGAAAAATCTGTTGGAAATAGAATTTTTTTCATTTTATTAAGTATTAAAATAGTTCGTTTATTAAAATAAATTGCTGAATTATTTTTTTCGATTATTTAAATAAATATCGAAATTAAATTCATTCGTGGATCGCCAAAATAGGTACATTGACATGAAATGCTAATTTTTTTGAAAGACTGATTTCAAATAATTTTTCAAAGAAATTTTTATGATATACACGCATCGCAATCATATTAATTTTATACAAATCAATGAAATTCAAAATAACACCTTCAATATCATCCCCTGAAATAGCATGTAAAGCAATATTATGATTTTTAATTAATTCATTCCAATCTTCCATATCGTTTTTCTTATTTTTATGATGTAGCGGTTCTACGTGCAAACAATCAATATGTGCCTGAAACACTTTGGCCAAAGCCATAACGCGCATAAAAGATTCAATATCTGTAGAATTATATTCTGTAATATAAAGTAAATTTTTTATAGGTTGGTATTTACAGTGCTCAGGAATAGCTAAAACAACTGCTTTTACATAATTCATTACTTTTGTTGCAACAGTTCCTAAAAAGGTTTCTTTTAAACCGGTCGCACCTTTAGTTCCCATTACTATAAAATCTATATTTTCATGTTTAGTAATTTTTTGGATTTCCTCAATCAAATTACCCAAAATTAAAACATGACTTATTTTTACCTTATCTAAATTATTTTCTTCGGCAATATGTCTTAAAATGGGAACTTCATCTTTGTAGTTATCAAAATTACTCAACTCCGTAACATCATAAATTTCATGCAAGTATTCCGAAACATTTACATAGTTTGCCTGTGGCAGTTGATAAACATGCATAGTAATGATTTCAGCATCTATGGAATCTGCCAATTTTAATGTGTAAATAAATGCATTTTTGGATACCTCTGAAAAGTCTGTTGGAAATAAAATTTTTCTCATAACATATAGTAATTTACTACAAATCAATAATCTATATAAAATTACGAAAGAAAAAATAAATTAATATGATAATTATCAGTTTGGCGAATTTTTAACAAAAATAAAGTTACTGGTTTAACAAGCAGGTCTTGTTGCGTTATCAATTTTACTTACTTTTGCATTAAATTGAATTTTAATATGATACCTCACGATTCCATAGTGGCACTGGCAACTCCTTCGGGAGCGGGTGCTATAGCCATAATTCGAATTTCCGGCCAAGATGCCATTACTATTGGAAATTCTGTTTTTAAATCCATCAAAAACAAAGAATTAACGACCCAAAAAACGCATACCTTACATTTAGGACATATTATGGACGACTCCAAAACTTTGGATGAAGTCCTAGTGTCTATTTTTAAAGGACCAAATTCCTATACTGGCGAAAATACGATAGAAATTTCGTGTCATGGTTCTACTTATATCCAACAGCAAATTATTCAATTATTACTTCGAAAAGGCTGTCGAATGGCCGATGCCGGTGAATTTACATTACGCGCATTCTTAAATGGAAAACTCGATTTGTCACAAGCAGAAGCTGTTGCCGATTTAATTTCTTCTGATAATGAAGCTTCACATCAAATTGCGATGCAGCAAATGCGTGGTGGTTTTTCTAATGAAATAGCTAAACTAAGAGAAGAACTCTTGAATTTCGCTTCACTTATCGAACTCGAATTAGACTTTGCAGAAGAAGATGTAGAATTTGCTGACCGAACCCAATTTCATGAATTATTGAATCGAATTGAATTTGTCCTAAAACGATTAATCGATTCATTTGCAGTAGGAAATGTGATTAAAAACGGAATTCCTGTGGCTATTGTGGGTGAACCCAATGTAGGGAAATCGACACTTTTGAACGCTTTATTGAATGAAGAACGCGCGATAGTTTCGGAAATTGCTGGAACAACGCGTGATACTATTGAAGACGAATTAGTGATTGGCGGAATCGGATTTAGATTCATCGATACGGCTGGAATTAGGGAAACTGAAGATGTTGTAGAAAGCATTGGAATCAAAAAAACATTCGAAAAAATAGAACAAGCACAAGTAGTCGTTTTTCTTTTTGACAGTTCTGAGTTTAAAGTTTCTGGTATAAAGTTGAAAGTGGAACTTGAAAAAATTAAAAATCAATTTCCATTAAAGCCACTTGTAATTATTGGTAATAAAGCTGACAAATTAGAAGAAAGTGAAATCCAAAATATCAAATCTGAAATTCCGGAAATCTTACTTATTTCAGCAAAAGAAAAACTAGGCGTTGAGGAGTTGAAGAATCAATTACTTTCATTTGTTAATACTGGTGCTTTACGAAATAATGAAACAATCGTAACTAATACAAGACATTATGATTCATTACTAAAAGCTTTAGATGAAATACAAAAAGTGAAATTTGGTCTTGAAACAAACTTATCATCAGATTTGATGGCATTAGATATTAAAGAAGCTTTGTATCAGTTTGGGATGATTACAGGACAGGTAACTAACGACGAATTGTTAGGGAATATTTTCGCTAATTTCTGCATCGGAAAGTAAATTCAAAAAATAATTTTAATATATTAACTGTCAATATTTTAAATATAAAGCATTATTTTGACTATATTAGTGATAGTTAATAACTATAAAATTTATATTATGAAAACTTCTCTTCTTTTTAGTCTATTATTTGCTTGTATAGGATTCCAAAGTTGTAAAAAAAATCAAAACGAAGAAGTCGATAAGGCTAAACAAATCCAAGCTGAAAAACCAATAAGTGTCCAATGCTTTAAAGCGCTGTATGAGCAAGATACTATTGAATTAAAAATGAATACTTTAAAAAATGGAAAAATAACCGGGGATATGGTAATGAAATTTTTCAATACAGAAAAAAAAGTAGGTAAAATCGCAGGAGAATTCAGTGGAGATACATTATTTGCCAGCTACACCTTCATTCAGGGCGATAATAAAAAAGTAACATTTAAAAACCCAATGGCATTTTTAAAGCGAGGTGACCAACTTATTTTAGGCAATGGAAAAATGCAAACAACCATGGGAGCCACTTATTTTGTCAAAGACTCACCTATAGATTTTGAAAGTGTAAAGTTTAAATTCTCAGCTGTAGAGTGTGTAACTGAATAATTAACACTTCGATTCTAGCGATACTCTTTTTGATATTAACCTAAAATCAAATATTTATAAACATTAAATAGACTTCTTTTTTATTAATTTTTAAAGGCAGTAAAATTAATCACTCTTCAACCATCCTGTAATGCTCATTCTGGTATTCTGTGTTACCAAAACCTCGTGAACCAACTCGTCACTTTTAAAGAAAACAGTTTTCCCTTGTGTAGGAGCAATTTTCTGATTATTATCTGCTTGATGAATCAACAATTCGCCACCGTCACTTTCTTGCCAATTGCTGTTCAAATAACTAATCATAGAGTATTTTCGGCTGGGATTATTCTTGAACTGATCCAAATGCTTTAAATAAAAATCACCCGATTCATACAAAGAATAATGAAATTCATAACCAGTTATTCCGGCATAACAACTTTGATTCAAATAGATAATAAAGGCTTCAATTTGAGCAAAAAATTCATTTTCGAATGCGTTGTTGTGTTTTTTATCCAACCAATAAATAGAATCACTTCGCACAGCACTATCGTAAGAAATAGCTTCTGAGTTACCTGTTCCCGCTTCTGTCAACAAACTCTGTTGGTTTAAAGCAATCAAATTTTGTTTTAGATTATTGGCCAAATTGGTACTCAAAAAATGTTCGGATATACCTACCTTATTTTCAATATAAGTAGCAATCAAAGCCTCAAAGCTATTTTCCATGTCAGTTTTTGTTGACTGCTTAGACGGCCAACGGGACAAGGTAGACTAATAAAAACCGTTAGAGACTGATTATGAAATAAATAAAATTATTAGTTCATAATTTCTTATTTTAAAAGCTATAAAAAACAAGAAAAAAGGGTTTAGAAATCAATCTAAACCCTTTTGTTATTTATAATTTACTGATAAAACTTCCATAAATATCCTTGAACTGGTAACCTTCCGAGAACCTGTCTTTACTCAGTTTCTTGTATTCTACCAATCCCCAAAGAATAAATTCTTTCATGAAAAACTTGTCTTCTTTTTCCAATTGTGGTTGGTATTTCTTGATTAAAACTTCAAGCGGCACAATACTTCCAAGTATTCTTTCATATTCCTCATCAGAACAATCGTCTAATAATTCGAATCCACTTTCAGCAAAAAACCATTCGATGATATCCGTGTAAGGCGTTTTTTCATCTTGTTTTTCCAGCTTTTCAATTTTTGGAAAATAAGCTGGGAAAAAAGTATGAATCGCATCTCCTAATAAATGTTGCGCTACAGCGGCGGCTCCCTCCTGCTCTCCTTCATAAACCAATTCGACTTTTCCGGTAATTGCTGGAATAATTCCCATAAAATCAGACAAACGCAAAGTAGTTTTATCTTGTCCAGATTTCAACGCTCTTCTTTCTGCGGTGCTTAATAAATTTTCAAAAGCAGTGATACTCAATCTGGCACTTACACCACTTTTGTTATCAATATATTCGCTTTCTCTTGCCTCAAAACTAATTTGTTCCAATAAATCCCGAGCTAACGAAGGAACATAAACCATATCGTTTTGTGTCGCATCCAGTTTAGCTTCCTGTTCTGTAATTGTTCTCGCAATTTTTATCGTATCCGGATAATGCGTTAATATTTGAGACCCTATTCTGTCTTTTAATGGTGTTACAATACTACCACGATTCGTATAATCCTCTGGATTTGCAGTGAAAACAAATTGCATATCGAGTGGCATTCTCAACTTGAATCCACGAATCTGTATATCACCTTCTTGTAGAATATTAAATAATGCTACTTGGATTCTAGCCTGTAAATCCGGTAATTCATTAATGACAAAAATACAACGATTTGCTCTTGGAATCATCCCAAAATGAATCACACGATCATCCGCATAAGACAGCTTCAAATTTGCGGCCTTTATAGGATCTACATCACCTATCAAATCCGCAACGGTAACATCTGGCGTGGCTAATTTTTCAAAAAAACGATCGCTTCTGTGCAACCAGGAAATTGGAGTTTCATCGCCTTTAGTTTCAATTATATCTTTAGCAAAACGCGAAATGGGTTTTAAAGGATCATCATTAATTTCTGAACCAGTCACAAACGGAATGTATTCGTCCAATAATTCAATCATTTTACGCGCCAGTCTGGTTTTGGCTTGACCGCGAAGTCCTAATAAATTGATGTTGTGACGCGACAAAATAGCACGTTCCAATTCAGGAATTACGGTATTCTCAAAACCGTGAACACCTTCAAATGTTGGTTTTCCCGATTTTATTTTTTCTCTAAGGTTGGAACGCAATTCATCTTTAATGCTTTTACTTTCGTAACCTGATTTTTTTAATTCTCCGAGTGTTTTTATATTTTCTATTTTCATATTACTATTATAATTGCTATTGAAATTATTATTTATTCTGGTCTCCGCTGAGACAATAAATTGACTGCTATTTTATCCTTTTTTTACGATTTGCTTCGTAATCTTGAAAAATCATTTCGCCCAAACCTTTCAATCCAGTGTAAAACGCTTTTCCTTGATTAGCTTCGGTAAAACGGTTGACAAATTGCTGCAAATACTGATCACTAGCAATCATAAAAGTCGTTATTGGAATGTGCAATTTGCGGGCTTGTTGCGCTTGAGTGTAGCATTTATCCACAATATATTCGTCAAGTCCATTACTGTTCATATAATAGGAACCATCTTTTTCGCGCACACAACTTGGCTTTCCATCAGTAATCATGAAAATTTGTTTGTTAGTGTTTCGTTTTCGGCGGAGTAAATCCATCGCCAACTGCAAACCCGCGACCGTATTAGTGTGAAACGGACCGACTTTCAAATACGGTAAATCTCGGATTGCAATCGTCCAAGCATCATTTCCAAAAACCAAGATGTCTAACGTATCTTTTGGATAACGTGTCGTAATCAACTCAGCCAAAGCCATTGCTACTTTTTTGGCCGGTGTAATTCTATCTTCACCATACAAAATCATGCTGTGGCTAATGTCAATCATCAAAACCGTACTCATTTGGGATTTGTACTGTGTTTCTTCGACAACCAAATCATTTTCGGTCAACATAAAATCTGCTACTCCATTATTGATTTGAGCGTTCCGTAAACTTTCGGTCAACGAAATTCGTTCGAGTCCATCACCAAAATGAAACTCTCGAAATTCGCCGGTATGTTCGTCACCGTTTCCGGAATGTTTTGTTTTGTGATTGCCACTTCCAGAACGTTTTAAGTTGCCGAAAATGTTGTCTAAAGCTTGTTGCCGAATAGCGCGTTCGGTTTTAGCTGTTATACCAATTCCCGAAGTTCCATCGTCTTTGAGTTCATCGCGGATGTAGCCTTTTTTCTTTAAATCTTCAATAAAATCATCAATGGTGTAGTGTTCATCGGTGAGTTTATATTCTTTATCCAATTCTCTCAACCAGTCGATAGCTTCATCAAAGTCTCCTGAAGTATGCGTGATTAATTCTTTGAAAATACCAAAGAGTTTATCAAACGGAGATTGAAATGGGGCTTCGTATTGCTTGAAATAAAATCCTTTTTTATTATCATTTTTCATAGACAATAAAATTACATTAATAAAAAATGTCCTCTATACAAACGTTTATTAATTTTTAGTTAAAACCAGTAGAGAAAAACAGATCCTGAAACTAATTAAAAAATTGTCCGTCAACATAAAACCAACTTCCATTTTCGAGTTTGAAAGTAGAAAATTCGTGATGAATTTGTTTTTGTAGTTTGTTGTCCAAAAAATAAGCTTTGAATGTTACTGTATTTTCTGTAGCCTCAATAATTTCTAGTTGAAGCCATTGATTTGAAGTTGCCCATTTTAGAATTTCAGATTTAGAATACTGTTTTCGCTCTGAAATATGAGTTGTTGCCAATAAGTATTCTGCAGCATGGGTAGCGTAAGCCGAATAACGGGAACGCATTAGCTCTAAAGCTGTTGTTGCCTTTTCAGTTCCATTAATAAATGGTTCACAACATTCATCAAAGGTTTTTAGGGAACCACAATGGCATTTTATTTTTGTCATTTTATATCAAAAACTATTAAGAGCTACAGCTTACAATTGTCCGTCAAGTGCAATTATTTTTTGCTGCAATTGATTCAATAGTACCTGATACTTACTAATTTCTATTAGATCTTCATCTTCTTCTGCAAAGTCTAGCAGTTCATCTAAATCTTCACTGACTTCAACTAATTTGTTGTTAGCCTCTCTACCATTTCTACTAGCAATCAAATCAATTATTTCCTGAACCCCTTTTTTTAGATCCGCGAATTTATTGTTTTCCATCTTTAATTATTTTCTAAATCCTTAGTCTCGTTAAACTTTTTGGCGATTTGCTTTAGTTTTTCTTTACGCAACATTTCCGCTTGTTTTACTTTGTCCTGAGCTTTGTGCAACTTGTCATTGTGCTTTTTTATATTTCTTTCGTTATTTCTACCCATGTCATTTTTTTTAAACTATCAAATCTGAGAACTCTTGCAAAGTTCGTGTTAATTATTCAAATTTAAATTGTTTTTAATTGGAGAGTTTAGCATTTTCAAAATAGTAGCTTTAATTCCTTTTAATATTTACTGTTATCATTTCTGTTTTTTTTTAATACATTATACTTTTTTTCGAAAATTTTAGTTTTTGTATAATTTTGAAGGCCACAATGAATATGATTAATCATATAAAATATTTTAAAAGGCTAAAAACTGATAATTTAACTATAGTACTAAATTATTGTTGTGTTCTATTTTTTTTTTAATATATTTATTTTTTAAAAAATTAAGCTTTTTCTATCCCTCCAATTAGCACAAATGAACAATAAAAAATACCCTAAATTTATCAGTTGGTTCTTAAATAAACCAAAAACTACGGGCTTCATCACGTTCATATTCCTCAGCTATGTTGTGGGATTTCTAGTTTATCAGCAGTATCAACTTATAAAAGAAGATGAACAACGGGAAATGAACAATATACTGCATATTGTTAATCAGAATTTAGAGCAATCTCTAAAAAATTGTTACACAACAACCTTAACATTAGCATTAACCCTTAATGATAAAGGTGTACCTGAAAACTTTGATTATGTAGGGAAAAAACTAATGGAATCAAATAATAGTATCAGTGCCGTTCAATTGGTTCCAAACGGAGTGATAAAATATATTTATCCTATAAAGGGTAATGAAGCAGCAATGAATTTGAATATCTTAACTACTCCTCATCTTAAAGAGGAAGCATTGAAATCAGTTGCCACTCAAAAAATGTATTTTGCCGGTCCTTTAAAACTAAAACAAGGCGGTATGGGAATTGTGGGAAGATTTCCAGTTTATAGGAACAATAAATTTTGGGGATTTTCTGCTGTTATTATTAAATTAAATGATTTATTGAGATCTTCCGGAATCAATACTGTAGATGATTCAAAATATTATTTTCAATTTTCAAAGAAAAATATAACTACCAAAAAGGAAATTTTTTACTTGCCCAACAAAAGTGATTTTTCTAAAAAATACAACATCTCTACAATTATTCCTGATGGCGATTGGAAATTATACCTAATATCGAAACATCAGAATTATTTTTATGCCCAAATTCTGATTCCTGGAATTATAGGTCTAATTCTAGCTGCTCTTTTTGGTGTTTTGATTTATACTTTATTAAAAATCCCAGTAGAATTGCAATCTCTGGTAAACATTCAAGCCACAAAACTTTTTAATTCTGAAATAAAATTTGAAGCGATTTTTGATCAGGCAGCTGTAGGAATAGCTCACGTAGATTCATCTACAGGTCATTTTATAGAAATAAACAATCAATTTTGCAAATTACTTGGCTATTCCGAACAAGAAATGAAAGAAAAAAATTTTCAAGCTATAACACATCCTGATGATTTAGAAGCTGATTTATTAAATTTAAACCAATTACTCTCCGGAAAAATAAAAGAATACAACATAGAAAAACGATATTACAATAAATCTGGAGCCATTGTTTGGGTAAACCTATCAGTATCACCTCTCTTTAAAAAAGGTGAAAAACTGACTTCGCTTATCTCGATTGTTGAAGATATATCTTTAAAGAAAGAAGCTGAAAAACAAATCAAAAAAAGTGAAACCCGTTTCCAAAGCCTATTTGAAGATTCACCAATACCTTTGTGGGAAGAAGATTTCTCTGAAGTTAAAAAGTATCTTCAAAAATTAAATCTTATCAATGAAAGTCCGGAAACCGTTTCTCTTTATTTAAAAATGCATCCTGATGTGGTTCGTGAATGTATTGCTTTAGTTAAAATTATTGATGTGAATACAATGTGTTTGAACTTACATAAAGTCAAAACTAAAAAAGAATTAATTTCTGATCTTTCGCAAATCATCGATAAAGATTCAATTAACGATTTTACAAAACAACTAATTGCTATAACTCAAGGTGACAAACAATTAATTGTTGATACTAAAAT
The DNA here is from genome assembly GCF_048286755.1 of Flavobacterium labens. Classification (NCBI taxonomy): domain Bacteria; kingdom Pseudomonadati; phylum Bacteroidota; class Flavobacteriia; order Flavobacteriales; family Flavobacteriaceae; genus Flavobacterium; species Flavobacterium labens. The sequence goes on from NZ_JBLVPL010000006.1 coordinate 25,982, forward strand.
AAAAAATAAAGACGACGAATATCGTAACGTAAATTTAAGATGGAATGTAATTCGGGGGTATGAAAAATCACTGGAAAGAATCATTGTTTCCACTGAAGATATTACGGAACGAAAAATATCCGAAAATATAATTCTTCAATCACAACAAAGAATTGAGTCTTTAATTAATACTATTGATGGAATTGTTTGGGAATGTGATGCTAAAACTTTTGCTTTTAATTTTATAAGTCAAAAAGTAGAAAAAATATTGGGATATACCGCAGAGGAATGGTTGGAGAGCAAAACTTTTTGGGTAGATCATATTCATCCGGAAGACAGAAAATGGACAACCGATTATTGCACTTTAAAAACTAAAGAAAATTTAAATCATGATTTTGAATATCGAATGATTGCTAAAAATGGAGCTGTTGTTTGGTTAAGAGATATTGTAAATGTAATTTCCAAAAATGACCAAGCTTTAAGTTTACGTGGTATAATGATCGATATCACAACAACCAAAGAAGCTGAGAAAGATTTAAATGACTCTTTCAATTTAGTAACCGAACAAAACAAAAGACTACTTAACTTTTCCTATATAGTTTCACACAATTTAAGATCACACACTAGTAACATCGCATCTATTATGTCTTTAATAGAATCTTCTGAATCTGAGGAAGAGAAAGATGAAATGATCCAATTATTAAAATCGGTTTCGAATTCCTTAAACGAAACAATGATTCACTTAAACGAAGTCATCAATATAAGGACCAACATTGGTCTTGTATCAGAATCATTAAACCTACAACACTATTTAGAAACCGTTCAAAGAGTGCTTTCTGAACAAATAAACTCAAAAGGCGTTTCTATTTCCACTATCATGCCTGATAATGTGATGATAAATTATAATCCAGCTTACCTTGAGAGTATTCTTTACAACATTATTTCGAACTCCATCAGATATAGCCATCCGGAGCGTAAACCTATTATCATTATTAAATGGATAAATGATGATGATAACAAAATTCTTCAAATTTCAGACAATGGTGTTGGGATTGATCTTGTTAAGAACGCTGATAAAATTTTTGGAATGTATAAAACATTCACTAATAATGCTGATTCAAAAGGAATTGGATTATTTATTACAAAAAATCAAATTGATGCTATGGGCGGAAATATCACTGTGGAAAGTGAACCCAATGTAGGAACTACATTTAAAATCTATATCCAATGACAAAAAAAGCAATCTGGGTAATCGATGATGATCCTATTTATCAAATCATAATAAATAAGATCATTCAACGATCTGAAATGTTTTCAACTATTACTTCTTTCAAAAACGGAAAAGAAGCAATAGATGCATTGCACGAAACCGTAAATAGTACAACAGATAATATCGAAATACTTCCAGATTTAATCCTGTTAGATATTAATATGCCAGTTATGGATGGTTGGGAATTTATGGAAAAAATGGGGTTGCTAAAATCTAAATTCAGCAAAAACATCACCGTATATATTGTAAGTTCTTCTATTGCCTCTGAGGACAAAAACAAATCAAAAACATATTCAGATATTTTAGGTTATTTATCTAAACCAGTTACTATAAATGATTTAGAATTGATTGCTTCGGATGATTAAAAGATAAAATTTTGAATAAATCATCCTTTAGATTGACATCACTTCTCTTTTTATTTCTTCCAATGTTTTATTGGTAAAGATTAATTCGTCAATGATTTTTTTTCTCAAAATATCTAAATCATCATACTCAAAATACTTAGCCCAAGAAGTCAGAGAAAATAAGTTACGGACTTGCTTGATTCTTTTTGTGGTTTCAAAACTGGTTCTAAGTATGGCTTTATTATCATAATTTGGATTCTTTTTATGTTGATAATTAACCGTTTTCTTTACATAATTTGCCTCTAAATAATACAATTCTTCAAGAGCATTGTCAGGGTAAAAACTGGTCCAAGGCGCAAAACCTAATTTTATTTTAGAATTTGTTTCCGGTTCTAATGGCTCTAAACGCCATTTACTGTTAGCCAATCGTCCCCAATGATTTGATAAGCGATACATCCCTACTTTAGTATAATAATACTTACTTCCTGATTTACTGTCGTATTGAAGTTCTAATCCATTTATACTGTCCAAAGACGCTTCATGAAAGACACAAAAAGTATTTTTGAAGGAATTTGGGCTTGGACGATATATTTTTTCCATTAAACAAAGGTAATCAGAAAGTCTAAAACATAGTAAGACAAGTAATATTTTGATTAACTTTGCCAACTAGAATTAGTAAAAAATAAATTGATTATGACTAAAGCTTCTGAAGAAAGAATGTTACAAAAAGGTGTTTACACCGGAATTATGGAAAAAGATGAAAACAACAACTTTTTTTGTGGTGAATATCTTTTAGACTATAAAATGGCCCAAAAACATACTGTTGGTGATTGGATTACAATAAAATCAATAATTGAAAATCCAAGCGATATCAGTTATAATAAGTATCCAAAAAAATCAAAAAACTTCGATAAAGCTAATAATAAACCACAGCAATAATATTTTTGCATCCAATTTTTTTAAGCAAAAAATAGAATTCAAATTCTTTTTTTTGAATATTTTTTTGTCACAAACTAAAAATTTAAAAAAAAGTGTACCTTTGCAAAAAATTTGTCGATTTTGAAATCAAATTACATTGATTTAATAGTAAAAGACAAGTAGTTACCTTATTTATGAAAAAAATAGTTGAATACCGCAAACTGCTAAATGTAGATAAAACTGCAGAGCTGAAAGATTTGAAAACGATTTATCGCAACGCTATGAAAGAAGCGCATCCTGACAAATTTCAGGGCGATGAAGATGGATTGAAAGCTGCAGAAGAAAACAGTAAAAAAATCATTGAAGCATACCATTTCTTGGTAAGTATCAATCCTGAAACGATTAAACAAAATTTACCAGAATATACTGAGACGATCTCAACTTCTACCATTACAGATTATAAATTTGTTGAAGGTAGATTGATTATCAACTTTTCAAATGGTAGTGTTTACGAATACATTAGCGTGCCTAAAGCAACGTATGTAAAAATGGTAAATGCTGATTCTCCTGGAAGATTTGCAAAAAGACATATTCTAAATTCTTTTACTTGGAGAAAAACAATCAACCAAGACTAGTTTTTTATAAAATCAAAAAATAATTAAGCATCCTTCATCAGGATGCTTTTTTTATTTCATAATTTCAGGTTATTTCACAATAACTGACTTTTAAACAAGTAATTACGACAGAAGAAAAATAAATTTTGAATCAAAATTTAAAATAAAAATATCAATCATTTACATTCCAAAACATATGCAAATAAAGTACACGATACCTTCTAATTAAGAATGAAAAATTATAACAAAAATTTAGGTTGCAAAATAATTTGTATTTTATATTTTTTAAATACTTTTGCAACCTTAACTTAATTAACTAATTAATAATGAAAAAAATAATTTTATTACTTTCGGCTGCTGTTGTTTTAATTTCTTGTAGCAAAGTTGGCAAAGATGAATACATCATTTCGGGGACTGCAACAGGAATTGAAAATGGTAAAACAATTATCTTGGAAACGCAAGATGCGAATGGTATGGGATTGATTGCTAAAGATACTGTAAAAGTTGAAAATGGTAAATTCGAAATGAAAGGAACCATAACAGAACCTGCTTTCTACACGATTCAATTAGAAGGAGCACAAGCTAAAATACCTTTTATATTAGAAAATGCGGAAGTAACTATCGCCATTAACAAAGACAGTATCCCAAAATCTAAAGTTTCAGGAACTTATAATAATGACGAATACGTAGCATTTAATGAAGAAATCACTAAAGTTCAAAAGAAACTTATGGATTTCCAAAACAAAAACATGAAAGCTATGGAAACTGCTCAACAAACTAAAGATACAGTTGTTATCAATAAGTTGATGCAAGAATTTTCTAAAATTCAAGAAGAAGTTGGTGTAGCTTCAAAAGCTAAATACGTAACTTATGCTGAAACACATCCTAAAGCATTCATTTCCGCTTTGATTATTCAAGGTATGTTAAATGATCCAACTGCTGATGTAGCAAAATCTGAAAAATTATACAATAGTTTAGAAGAGTCATTGAAAAAAACAAAACCAGGTATTGCTATCAAAGCTAAACTTGCTGAATTGAAAATGCCAGCTGTAGGAGCTGCTCCTGTTGCTCCAGCACCAGCTGCTGAAGCTAAATGAAGAACAGATTTTTCAGGTCCTAATCCTCAAGGGAAAGTAATTTCTCTAAAAGAAAATTTAGGAAAGGTTACAATCGTTGACTTTTGGGCTTCATGGTGTGGACCTTGCCGACAAGAAAATCCAAATGTTGTAGCAATATACAAAGAGTTACACAGCAAAGGTCTAAACATAATCGGCGTCTCTTTAGATAAAGATGCTAAAGCTTGGAAAGATGCCATTGCAAAAGATAAGCTAACTTGGAATCATGTTTCAAATTTAAAATTTTGGGACGAACCAATAGCTGCTCAATATAAAGTAGAATCAATACCGGCTACTTTCATTCTGGATGCATCTGGAAATGTAGTCGCAAAAGATTTAAGAGGTGATGCGCTTAGAGCAAAAGTTATTGAACTTCTAGCAAAATAATTGCATTTATCCGTATAAAACAAAAAATCTCCCTAGTGGAGATTTTTTTATTTTATTCAATACCAATGCATTAAAAATAATAGTAAAATTAAGTGTAAAATTAGTTTGCAGAAACCAAAACTGTTTCTATATTTGCAACCGCTTACAACAAATAAGTGTTGTACTCAAAGGCTTCGGGGAGATACTCAAGCGGCCAACGAGGGCAGACTGTAAATCTGCTGTGTAAACTTCGCAGGTTCGAATCCTGCTCTCCCCACTTAAACGTTTCAAGCAATTGGAACGTTTTTTTTTGCGAACAATTTAGCAGGTTCTCCCGAAGCTTCGGGACTGCTCTCCCCACTAAAACTCTTCAAGCAATTGGAACGTTTTTTTTCCAAACAATTTAGCAGGTTCTCCCCACTAAAACTTTTAAAGCAATTGAAGAGTTTTTTTATTTAGCCTAATTGATACTTTCATCATTTTGTATTTAGGGTATTCAAAAAAAATCCCATCTCATTTTTTATCTGAGATGGGATTTTCTTAACTATAATTTTTAGCTTCTTTATTCTAAAATAAAACTTACAGTAACATTAGCTGAAATATTGATTTCTCCTACCGCAAGAGTTTCTCTTGGTGCTTCAGCATCACTTCTTTCCATTGTTTTCATGGCAGCATACATTGGCTGCGGATAATAGGTTTGTGAATTATCCGAAATAGTCATGGCACGCCCTACTTTTTGTCCTAAAACAGAAACATAATCTTCGGCTTTCAATTTTGCCTCTTTCATCGCTAATTTTCTAGCTTCAGATTGATATTGCGCTAATTTAGAAGATTGGAATGTTACCGCATCAATTCTATTAATTCCTTGGTCTACTAAGCCTTCCATCAATTCATCATATTTTGATAAATCTCTCAATAGAATTTCGATAGTCTGCGTAGCATTATAACTGTGTTTCTTTTTTTCATAATCGTATTGTGGATTCAATGAAACACGTTGCGTTTTATAATCTGCCAGTGCTAAGTTCATTTTTTTGATAAACTTTAAAACTGCCTCTATCTTTTCATCATTTTGTTTTTTTACATCTTTGGCATTATTCCCTTTAGTTTCAACAGTTACTGCTATAGTAGCCTGATCCGGAATAACTTTTACTTTTCCTTCTCCACTTACATTTATTTGAGGAACTTGCTTAACTTCTTGTCCGTAAGACATCGAAATAAATAGAACTGACAGAATTAATAGTGCTTTTTTCATTTTTATATAATTTAATTGTTTGTACTAATTCCTTTTCAAAAGTTGTGCCATTATAGTTTTCCCAATTTTTCCATTACAAAAAGAATGACTATTGGAATAGCTAATAATATCACCATTAATGTATGATCTACTAACAATGTAGGTTCTTTGAGCAATGTAATCAAATAACCACCTACAGCGCCTCCAAAATGGGCCGTATGACCAATGTTATCATTCTTAGCCTTCATACCGTAAATAGAATACAACAAATAAAGGATTCCAAAAATGTAAGCGGGCATTGGAATAACAAAAAAGATTCCCAACATCATGTCCGGCTGTAATAATATTGCCGAATATAAAACTCCAGTTACCGCTCCTGATGCACCTACAGCTCTGTAACCATAATCATTTTTATGAAAAACCATTGTCAATAAACTTCCAAAAATTAAACTTCCAAAATAAACCAATATAAAGGAAAAATCACCCAAATAACTAATGACTACAGGCGCAAAAAACCAAAGTGTCAACATATTAAAAATCAAATGGGTCATGTCAGCATGCAGAAAACCAGAAGACAACATCCTAATTTGTTCTCCGGAACGAATACTTCCAACATGGAACTCATATTTTCTAAAAAAAGAAAGGTCATTAAACCCTTTGTAACTAATTAAAACATTTACTACAATTATTGCTATTAAAACGGTATTCATAAAGTATATTTATTGTGAATTGTAAAGATAGTCATTCTCAAATACGGATACAGTAAGCAGTCAAAATTTATATCAGTCTACATTTTTGGCTTATATTTGCAAGAAAAATAACGGCATGCAATTTCTTGTTTTTATCTTAACTTTTCCGTTTTTATGGATTATTTCCATTCTTCCATTTAGGATTTTCTATTGGTTTTCTGATTTCATCTATTTAATAGTTTATTATATTATTGGCTACCGCAAAAAAACCGTAAAGGAAAATTTAGCTTTGGCATTACCTCATCTTAGTGACAAGGAACGTCTTGTAATTGAAAAGAAATCGTACCACCATTTATGTGATATGTTTTTGGAAATGATTAAAACTATGACGATTTCATCTGCAGAAATGAACAGAAGATTCGTTGTCACCAATATTGAATTGGTAAAAGAATACGAAAACAAAGGCAAAAGCACTGTTTTACTAGCCTCTCATTATGCGAGTTGGGAGTGGTTATTGTCTATTAACCAGAAAACAAAATTTAAAGGAATAGGCGTTTATAAAAAAATTGCCAATAAATATTTTGATAAACTAATACGAGACATTCGATCCAAATACAATGCTGAACTAGTAGAAACTAAAAAAGCGATTCCGTTGATGGCAGAAAACCAAAAAAATGGAATTCTTAGTATGTACGGACTTGCCAGTGATCAATCTCCAAAATTAAACAGAGCTTTTCATTGGGATAAATTCATGGGCGTTGAAGTTCCAGTTCATACCGGTGCCGAAATGCTAGCCAAAAAATATGATTTGAATGTTCTTTTTGTAAAAGTAAAAAAAGTAAAAAGAGGTTTTTATGAAGCTACTTTTGTACCCATTACAGATAATCCCACATCAATTCCTGATTTTGAAATTACCAATACCTTTTTACGAGAAGTTGAAAAACAAATTCTGGAAGCTCCTGAATATTATTTCTGGACACATAAAAGATGGAAACACAGAAGATAGTGTTCAGTATTCAGTTTACAGTAATCAGAAACAGTGTTTCGTAAAAAAATCACATATTATAAACGCTATTGTTTATAATATGTGATTTTTTTTAGTTTATTAAAACTTCAACTTTTTATAAGGAGAACCAGTTTTTTACCAATTCATCTTCTAAAGGTTGTGCATTCTTATTTATAAACTCATTAGTAGCTGAATTATAATCATAATCCAAAGCCCAAGTTTTATGGTTTTCAGCTAATGCTTTTATTCCGTTACAAACAAATTCAATTTCGGCATTTGTAGTTGTAGGATGAATAGACATTCTAATCCAGCCCGGTTTTCTAATTAAATCTCCAAGCGTAATTTCGTCAATTAATTTATGGGAGGTTTCTTGGTCAACATGTAATAAAAAGTGTCCGTAAGTTCCAGCACAACTGCAACCACCACGAGTTTGAATTCCGAATTTATCATTCAGCAATTTTACGCCCAAGTTAAAATGCAAGTCTTCCACAAAGAAAGAAATTACTCCTAACCTATCCTGATGCTGTCCTGCAAGGATTTTTATATTGGAAACATTCCCTAATTCCGAGAAAATATAATCTACTATTTCGTGCTCTCTTTTTAAAATATTTTCAATTCCCATTTGCTCTTTCAACTGAACTGCCAATGCGGTTTTTATCACCTGAAGAAAACCCGGAGTACCACCATCTTCCCTATCTTCGATATTATCGATGTATTTGTGTTCTCCCCAAGGATTTGTCCAACTTACGGTACCACCACCCGGATTATCAGGAACTAAATTTTGATATAATTTTTTATTAAAAACCAAAACTCCACAAGTTCCAGGTCCGCCGAGGAATTTATGTGGCGAAAAGAAAATGGCATCCAAATAACTTTCAGTATCTTCAGGATGCATATCAATTTTCACGTAAGGTCCTGAACAAGCAAAATCAACAAAACAAAGTCCGTTATTTTGATGCATTATTTTTGCCACTTCATGATACGGAGTTCTGATTCCCGTAACATTCGAACAAGATGTGATAGACGCTATTTTAAAAGGTCTTTCTTTATATTTTTCTAATAAAAGTTCAAGATTTTCTATACTAAACAAACCATCTTCTGAAGAAGGAATAACTTCAACATCGGCAATAGTTTCTAACCAAGACGTTTGATTCGAATGGTGTTCCATGTGCGAAATAAAAACAATTGGTTTCTTTTCGGCTGGAATAGTGATGAAATTTTTTAAATTTTCAGGTACTTTTAAACCCAAAATTCGTTGGAATTTATTGACAACGCCTGTCATTCCTGTACCATCAGTAATCAAAACATCATCAGCACTTGCATTCACATGATGTTTGATAATATGACGCGCCTGATGATACGCTTTGGTCATTGCTGTTCCTGAAACCGTAGTTTCTGTATGTGTATTGGCAACAAAAGGACCAAATTGATTCATTAGTTTTTCTTCAATAGGACGATACAAACGACCACTGGCTGTCCAATCCGTATAAATAATTTGTTTTTGTCCGTAAGGAGATTCAAAACCTTGATCTATTCCGATTATGTTATCGCGAAACTGTTGAAAGTATTGCTCTAATAGTGTTGGCGCTTCTTTGGTAATCATTGTATGTCTAATTTGATTTCAAAGATATTGATTTTTACTAAATAGTCTTTTTCAAATTTTGTTAATACTGATTTTAAAAAAAAATTATAAACATGACGCAAATGTAAAGTAGCTGACAAAGTGTGATTTTGATTCGTTTTACATTTGATTAACAAATCAAAAAACATTTTCATCATGAAAAAAATTGTTTTTACACTACCTGTTTTCTTCTTAATACTTTCATGTGAAGTTGAAGGCGATTTGACCCGTGATACTGAGTTAAGCACTCCAATTCCTGAAAATACTGCTCCTGTTGCTACGGGTAATTTCATGCCAACCTCAGGAATTAAAGTTACCGGTTCGGCTAAAATTTATTTGAATGGAAATCAGAATGAAATTCGCTTAGAAAATTTCAGTGTTTCCAGTGGTCCCGATTTGAAACTATACCTGTCAAAAAATGCTACGCCTACAGACTTTGTAAACCTTGGCAATTTAACATCTTCTACAGTATATGCAATTCCAACCCAGATTAATGTTTCTGCTTATAAATATGTCCTAATTCACTGCCAACAATACAGTCATCTTTTTGCTGTAGCACAATTATCTCAAAATTAAAACCTGATTTATGAAAAAACTAATGCTAATCATCGCCATTGGGATATTCTCTAACTCCTTTGCGCAAGGATGCAGCGATGCCGGAATTTGTTCTATTGGAAACGGTTTTCAAACTACAGATAAAGAATTAAAAAACGGGATTACAATAGGAAGTATTTTTGGTGCAGGCGAAGCTGATGTCACTTATATTTCACCTTACATCACCTACACCAGAACTATAAACGAACGATTTTCGCTAAGTTCTAAAATTACGTATTCTGTTGCAAGTGGCAGTTTTGGTAAACGAGGCGCTTTTGGTGATGCCTATTTGATAGGAAATTACAATTGGAAACCAAAAATGAATATGCAATGGAGTTCACTTGTGGGTTTTAAAATACCTTTTACGAGTTCAAATCTTAAAATAAATGAGTTTTCACTTCCTTTAGAATATCAATCTAGTTTGGGAACTTTTGATTTCATTGCAGGCCTTAATCTTAATTATAAAAAATGGGATTTTAATACGGCTGTTCAGATTCCTGTTTTCAATAACAATAAAAATTCGTATTTCAAGGAATTCTCTAATACAGATGATTTTCCTTCCACTAATTTATTCGAAAGAAAATCAGATGCTTTATTTCGAACAACATATACTTTCCAAACTTCTAATAAAAAATTCACTTTTAAACCCAATGTATTATTCATTTATCATTTAGGGGAAGATAGTTTTGAGAATGCTTTTGGACAAAGAGAAACGATAAAAAACTCTGATGGATTGACCATAAATGGAAATATAATTGGCGCCTATGCAATTAATGCTAAAAACAGCATCGAATTATCTCTAGCCACACCATTTGTAGTCCGAGAAGTTCGCCCAGACGGATTAACCAGAGAATTCACCGCTGGAATAATTTACAAAGTATCTTTCTAAAAAAATTAGCTTATATCCTTTGGAAAATATAAAAAATGCCCAAGAAAATTTCTTGGGCATTCTTATTAAAAAACAAATCAATTATAATATTACTTTTATTTCCCTCCATTGGCACGAAGATCTGCAATACATTGCGCATCTAATTGTGGAGCTGAACCATTTGAAACCATATTTGAAATACCACCGCCAGTTTCTGAAGACCAATACATTAAACACGTTTTTTCAATACAATGTTTTGGATGTTCAGCATCTTCGTGATTGCTTTGCAATGCTGTACCAAGGTTTGTCAATCCAAGAATATGTCCGAATTCATGGGTAATTACTGTTGTTTCTAATAAACTTCTGTTAGGTTCAAATGGACTGTCGCTTAAAGCTTGAAGCGTTTGTTCATAAATAACAAAAGAAGTGTTTCTGTAAGCCGTTCCCAGAATAACTGACGTATCAGTGTCTTTTGAAGATTTTCCATCTGCAAAAAATGCCCAAACCGCTATTTCATCAGTATTATTGTATTTAGTTCTGTTTACATCTTCAATACTTGTAATCTCCTCATTAGTATAAGGTGAATTCCCCGGAGATGGTATAGAACGTTTTATAACACGAATTCCGTTTGGCTTGTATGTTCTTGCTGTAAGAAAGTTTACAAAATTATTAATAGCTGTAGTACTTGGTTCAAAACCGGCTACATAGACTACTTCAATAACCATGCTCTTGAACTTTTTATCAGACAATAAATCGTTGGAAGAACTTCCTGTTTGCTGTTTATTCGTATTAGGATTTATTGCAACTGGATTATCTATGGGATCATCTTCTTTTGAACAGGATGCTACTGAGAGGAACAAACCGATAGTCAGTAATGTAAATATTTTTTTCAAAATTTTTATGAATTAGTATTATTGATACTATCTTAATTGAACATAAATTATATGTTCTTAATCATTTACGAAAACTAACGTCTTTTGGATTAAAATTATTGTCTTCAATAATTTAAACGAAAAGTCAGACCATCATATCTCAAACGAAAAAACCCTTTCAAATACTATTTTGAAAGGGTTCGTTTTATATAAAAATGCGGGATTATATTCCAGCCACTGCTTTTATTTCGTCAATGATTCTAAGCGCCAAAGCATCTGCTTTTTCTTGTGAAGCCGCTTCCGTATAAATACGGATAATTGGTTCAGTATTCGATTTTCTCAAGTGAACCCAATTTTCTGCAAAATCAATTTTCACACCGTCAATAGTGGTAATATCTTCATTTTTATATTTCTCGGTCATCGCAACAAGAATCGCATCCACATCAATTTGTGGTGTCAATTCAATTTTATTTTTGCTCATATAATATTCCGGATACGAAGCACGCAAAGCAGAAACTGTCATTTTTTTGTTGGCCAAATGTGTTAAGAATAAAGCTACTCCTACCAAACTATCACGACCGTAATGAAGCTCCGGATAAATGATTCCGCCGTTTCCTTCTCCTCCTATTACAGCATTATTCTTTTTCATCAGCTCGACTACATTCACCTCACCCACGGCACTAGCTTCATAGCTTCCGTTATGCAAATTAGTCACGTCACGCAACGCACGAGAAGAAGACATATTCGACACCGTATTTCCTGGTGTTTTACTCAATACATAATCGGCGCAAGCCACCAAAGTATATTCTTCACCAAACATTTCTCCGTCTTCACAAATGAAAGCCAAACGATCTACATCAGGATCCACAACGATTCCTAAATCGGCTTTTTCTTTGACAACCAATTCGGATATATCAGTCAAATGTTCTTTCAACGGTTCTGGATTATGAGGAAAATGGCCATTAGGTTCACAGTATAATTCAACTACTTCAACACCCATTAACTCTAATAATCTAGGAATAATAATTCCTCCCGAAGAATTTACACCATCAACAACCACTTTAAATTTAGCAGCTTTTACGGCATCAACATCTACCAAAGGTAAATTCAATACTTCATCAATATGGATATCCATGTACGCATCGTTAATCATAATGGCTCCCAAATCATCCACATCCGAGAAATCGAAAGCTTCCGCTTCTGCAATTTCGAGAATTTTTAAGCCTTCTTCTCCGTTTAAGAATTCTCCTTTTTCATTCAATAGTTTCAAGGCATTCCATTGTTTTGGATTGTGAGATGCGGTAAGGATAATTCCTCCTTCGGCTTTTTCTAAAGGAACAGCCACTTCAACAGTTGGCGTTGTCGAAAGCCCCAAATCAATCACGTCAATTCCTAAACCAATTAAAGTATTTACTACCAAATTGTGAATCATTGGTCCCGAAATGCGGGCATCACGACCTACAACAACAGTAATTTTTTCTTTACCAATATATTTTTTCAACCAAGTTCCGTAAGCCGAAGCAAATTTAACTGCATCAACAGGTGTCAGATTATCACCTACTTTACCTCCTATTGTTCCACGAATTCCCGATATTGATTTTATTAATGTCATTGATTATTATTTTAATTTTTGAATTATAAATTTTAAATTGCTCACAAATATAATAATTGACGGTTTATAAAAGTCATTTAGAATTCAAAATTCATCATTTAAATTCCTAAATTAGGCGAATGAATTTTTTAGCACACATCTATCTTTCCGGTGATAATGATTTAATCAAAATTGGCAATTTCATGGCCGATGGAATTCGTGGAAAACATTTTGAAAGTTATCCTATAGAAATTCAAAAAGGAATCATTTTACATCGTGCCATTGACACTTTTACTGATGCGCATCCCATTTTTAGACAAAGCACCAAAAAACTGCATGAAAAATACCATCACTATGCAGGTGTAATTGTAGATGTTTTTTACGATCATTTTTTAGCTAAAAACTGGAATACGTATTCCGATGAAAAATTGGAAGAATTTGTAGCCCGTTTTTACCAATCCTTGCACAATAATCACAGCATTCTTTCGGAAAGAACTAAGGGAATGATGCCTTACATGATTGAACACAATTGGCTGGTTAGTTATCAAACGGTGGACGGAATTAATCGAATTTTGACGCAAATGGATCAACGAACCAAAAATGAATCTAAAATGCGGTTTGCTACCAATGAACTTTCTGAATTTTATCTCGAATTTGAAAATGAATTCACCAATTTCTTTCAAGAATTAATACTATTTACGAATACTAAAATAACCACTTTATGAAAAAAATAATTTTCCTACTTGCCTTTGCCATTTTAGGATGCAAATCGAATGAAAAAACGGTAGAACCAACAGGCTTAGTAACTTCAAAAGCTATGGTTGTCTCCGCTCGTGAAGAAGCTTCACAGATTGGAGTGGAAATCATGAAAAAAGGCGGGAATGCTTTTGACGCGATGGTTGCCACAGAATTAGCTTTGGCAGTTTCACATCCACAAGCTGGAAATATAGGTGGTGGCGGCTTCATGGTTTTCAGAAAAGCAAATGGTGAAACAGGTGCTATCGATTATAGAGAAAAAGCACCTTTAGCAGCCACAAAAGACATGTACTTAGACACAAAAGGAAATGTAATCGAAGGAAAAAGTACCGCAACGGCTTTAGCCTCGGGAATTCCAGGTACGATTGCAGGAATATTTGAAGTCCACAAAAAATATGGTTCTTTACCCATAAGTGAAATTCTGAAACCCGTAATTGCCTTGGCAGAAAGAGGTGTTGTTGTCACTAAATTTCAAGCCGAAAGCTTGGCTTATTACAGAGCTTCCTTTATAAAAAGTAATGGTGAGAATAGTTTATTTTCGAAAGTATATAAAGAAAATGACACAATAAAATATACCGCATTAGCAGCAACATTAAAAAGGATTGCGAAAAACGGTCGGGATGAATTTTACAAAGGAGAAACAGCTCAAAAGTTGGTTGCTTTTCTGGCTAAAAAAGGCGGAAATGCAACAATTAAAGATTTAAACAGTTATAATGCCAAATGGCGAACTCCAATTACGTTTCAATATAAAAATTTAAAAATCACTTCGATGTCTCCACCAAGTAGTGGGGGAATTTGTCTGAATCAAATCATGAAAATGATTGAGCCGTTCAACCTATCGCAAATGGGACACAACAGCGTAAAAACGATTCAAGTAATTACAGAAGCAGAACGAAGAGCGTATGCCGACAGGAATTATTTCTTGGGTGATCCTGATTTTGTAAAACTTCCTGTAAAAGAATTACTAAGTCCATCCTATTTAGAAAAAAGAATGAGTGATTTTTCATTCGATCAAGCTTCTAAATCTTCGGATATTGCCCATGGGGAAATTAAAGGATATGAAAGCAACCAAACCACGCATTATTCAATTGTGGATTCAAAAGGAAATTCAGTTTCGGCAACGACTACTTTGAATGATAATTATGGTTCCAAAATATATTGCGACGAATTGGGTTTCTTTCTGAATAATCAAATGGATGATTTCAGCGCCAAACCTGGAGTTCCTAACTTATACGGACTGACTGGAAGCGAAGCCAACAGCATTGCTCCCGGAAAAAGAATGTTGAGTTCAATGACACCGACGATTGTAGAAAAAGACAACAAACTTTTCATGGTTGTAGGAACGCCGGGAGGTTCCACTATTATCACATCGGTTTTACAAACGATATTAAATGTGTTTGAATTTGATATGAGCATGCAAGAAGCCGTAAATGCACCCCGTTTTCACCATCAATGGCTGCCGGATGAAATTACATTTGAACCCAATTCTTTCGATAAAGAATTATTGAATGGTTTAAAGAAAAAAGGATATTTCATCAATGAAAAAAATAAAGAAATTATTGGTGAAGTAGACGCGATTTTGATGTTGCCAAATGGGAAATTGGAGGGTGGTGCTGACAAAAGAGGCGATAACAAAGCCGTTGGTTTTTAAATTTATAGTATTCAAATGAAAAAAATTATTATTCTATTGAGTGTTCTTTCTATTGGTTGCAAAACCCAAAATGTAGTGGTTCAACCCACAGAACTTGTTGCTAATGAAGCAATGGTTGTTTCGGCACGTGAAGAAGCTTCCAAAATTGGAGTTGAAATCATGAAAAAAGGCGGAAATGCTTTTGATGCGATGGTTGCTACCGAATTGGCTTTGGCTGTAGCCTATCCGTTTGCAGGAAATCTTGGCGGAGGCGGTTTTATGGTATATCGAAAAGCAAACGGAGAAATTGGTTCTTTAGATTATCGAGAAAAAGCGCCATTAGCTGCAACTAAAGATATGTTTCTTGACGAAAAAGGAAATGTAATAAAAGGAAAAAGCACCGAATCTCCTCTTGCTATTGGGGTTCCCGGAACAATTGCCGGTGTTTTTGCAGTTCATGAAAAATTGGGTTCCTTACCGATTGAAGAAATTCTGAAACCCGTAATTGCATTAGCCGAAAAAGGGGTTATTGTTACCAAAAAACAAGAAGATAGATTAGCTGCGTATAGAGACAAAATCATAAAAGTAAATGGCAACAAAACATTATTTGCAACTGCTTTCAAAGAAAATGATGTTATAAAATATCCTGCGCTGGCAACTACATTGAAAAGGATTTCAAAAAATGGAAGGGATGAGTTTTATAAAGGGGAAACAGCCAAAACATTAGTCAAATATCTTCAGGAAAAAGGAGCCATAATTACTTTGGAAGATTTGAATAAATACGAAGCCAAATGGAGAACGCCACTCACTTTTGATTATAAAGATTTAAAGGTTATTTCAATGCCTCCACCTAGCAGTGGCGGAATATGCTTGGCTGAAATATTCAAAATGATTGCCCCTTTTGACCTAGCTAAAAAGGGCCATAATTCAACCGAAGCCATTCAAGTTATTGTTGAAGCTGAAAGAAGAGCGTATGCCGACAGAAGCTATTATCTGGGTGATCCTGATTTTGTAAAAATTCCTTTGAAAGCTTTAATGGCAGATGATTATTTGAAACAAAGAATGTCGAATTTTAGTTTTGAAAAAGCCACTTTATCATCGGAAATAAAAGAAGGAAAAGTAACTTATAATGAAAGTACGGAGACTACCCATTATTCAATTGTAGATCAGTTTGGTAATGCGGTTTCGTCTACTACTACATTAAATGACGGTTATGGTTCTAAATATTATTGTGATGAACTGGGTTTTTTCCTCAACAACGAAATGGATGATTTCAGTGCTAAACCAGGTGAACCGAATATGTTTGGATTAGTGGGAAATGAAGCCAATAGCATTGCACCCCAAAAACGAATGTTAAGTTCCATGACTCCAACAATTGTTGAGAAAAACGGAAAATTATTTATGGTTGTGGGTTCTCCCGGTGGTTCTACGATTATTACATCAGTATTACAAACGATACTAAATGTTTACGAGTATAATTTGAGCATGCAGGAAGCCGTAAACGCACCTCGTTTTCACCACCAATGGTTGCCGGATTTAATCACTTTTGAGCCTAATACTTTCGACACTAAAACCTTTGAAACCTTGAAATCGAAAGGATATTTAATCAACGAAAAAACGACTCCCGTAATAGGAAAAGTGGATGCGATTTTGGTTTTACCAAATAAAAAACTCGAAGGTGGTGCTGATTTTAGAGGAGACGATAAAGCAGTTGGATTTTAAGAAATAACAATTTATGAACTTTATACTTGCCTTAGAAAACGCTTTTGAAGTAAATCAAAATCCTGAAAATGCTTTTGCAATGGCAAAATACATGAAGAACAACTTTCCATTTTTTGGAATAAAAACCGAGGAACGAAGATGCATTTTTAAGGAAATTTGGAAAGAAAACAAACCAGAGGTTTCAGCAAACGTAAGGGGAATTGCATTAGATTTATATTCAAAACCAGAACGGGAATTTCATTATTGTGCGATTGAAATTTTGATAAAAGAACTCAAGGGTAATTATAAAAAACAAGACATTCAACTGATTGAAAAACTGATACTGAATAACTCTTGGTGGGACAGCGTCGATACAATTGCAAAGTACATTTTAGGTGAATATCTTTTGGAATTTCCATTAGAAACCAAAAATGTAATAGCACGATTTTCAAATTCAGAAAATATGTGGTTGAACCGAAGTGTTATTTTATTTCAATTGGGTTACAAACAAAAAACGAATGCTGATTTTTTATTCTCCGAATGCTTAAAACAAGCTCATTCTAAGAAATTTTTTATTCAAAAAGCAATTGGCTGGGCATTAAGAGAATATGCAAAATCAAATCCCAAAATAGTGAAAGAATTTGTAGAGAAGAGTAATTTAAAACCATTAAGCACAAAAGAAGCGTTGAAAAATATTTGTTGAAATTAAAATAATAGTAGTTTTGCACCCCTTTTAAAAAGTATCATGTTCAAAAAATATATTTCGAAATTAGAAACCATAATAGCTTTTGCGCAATCCATGTTGACGTCAAAGCAATTTATATTTTTATCGGCGGTTTTGGTTGGTATTTCTTCCGCTTTTGCTGTAATAGTTCTGAAAACTTTTGCGCATTGGGTATTTTCTTTTGCTACGTATGTAAGTGGAATTTTAAAATTGGGCTTCATCAATAGTATTCTGCCCATAATTGGTATTTTATTGACCGTACTGGTAGTCAAGAAAGTTTTGGGAGGAACAATCCAAAAAGGGACTTCACAAATTTTATATGCTGTTGCCAAAAAAGCGAGTATAATTCCTAAAAAACAAATGTATGCCCAAATCGTAACCAGTTCGTTAACTGTTGGTTTAGGTGGTTCTGCAGGTTTAGAAAGTCCTATTGTCATTACAGGAGCCGCGTTTGGTTCAAACTATGCACAAAAATATAAATTAAGTTATAAAGACCGAACGCTTCTCATAGGTTGTGGTGTTGCTGCAGGAATTGCCGCTGCTTTTAATGCGCCTATTGCCGGGGTTTTATTTGCTATCGAAGTACTGTTGGTGGATGTGAGTATTGCAGCATTTACTCCCATTATGATTGCTGCTGCAACTGGTGCTTTGGTTTCTGTAATCGCATTGGATGAAGAAATTTTGCTTTCGTTCAAACAGCAACAAAGTTTTGATTATCATAACATTGTTTTTTATATCCTTTTAGGTTTGTTTACCGGGTTTATTTCTGTTTATTATTCCCGTAATTTTCAGAGAGTAGAGCATTTTTTTGCACGACTAAAATTATCACCTTATAAAAAAGCGTTGTTTGGTTCTTCGATTTTAGCCATTCTTATTTTTATTTTTCCAACGCTTTTTGGAGAGGGTTACGAAAGCATCAAAACATTATCTGACAATGATCCGGGGAAATTATTGGAAAACACATTATTCAGTGGTTTTCGAGACAATAGTTGGGCTTTATTGGTATTTGTAGGATTGACTATGATGCTGAAAGTTTTTGCAACAGGAATCACTTTAGGCAGTGGTGGAAACGGAGGAAATTTTGCTCCTTCCCTATTTCTGGGATCTTATGTTGGTTTCTTTTTTTCCAAATTTATAAATCTCACAGGACTAACTAAATTGCCTGTTAGTAATTTTACATTGGTTGGAATGGCGGGGATTTTAAGTGGTTTGTTTCATGCGCCTTTGACTGCCATATTCTTAATTGCAGAGATTACAGGTGGATATAACTTGATGATTCCTTTGATGATTGTGGCTTCCATTAGTTTTGCAATTTCAAAACGATTTGAAAAACATTCGATGGATGTTAAGAATTTAGCCAAAAAAGGCCATGCATTTACCAGCAATAAAGACACTAATATCCTTTCGACTTTAGAGACCACTTCTATTATACAAACCGACTATTTAACGGTTTCCCCTAATGAAAATTTAGAAAGACTCGTTGATCTCATTTCTCACTCCAACCAAGTGATATTTGCGGTAGTTGATACAGAACAAAACTTATTAGGTATTGTTCATTTTAATGATATTCGAGAAATAATATTCAATAATTACCGAGTTAAATACACTTTGGTTAGAGAAATAATGATAGAGCCTACAGAAATCATTTCTCCTGATGACAGCATGGAAATGGTCATGAATAAGTTTGAAAAATCAAAAAAAGCATTCTTACCCGTTCTCAAAGAAGGGAAATATTACGGTTTTATTTCCAAATCTGTTGCACTTGAAGCCTATAGAACAAAACTAAAATCAATGACGATTGAATAAAATTTTAATCTTTCTTTTAACATAAACTTCTAAACTGTTGTATCGAAAGAATAAATCAAAATGGTAACTTTGCTTTTTTGCAAAAATTATGCTAGACAAAGACAATACCATTGAAGTTCAAGGCGCTCGTGTGCACAACTTAAAAAATATAGATGTTTCCATTCCTCGTGAGAAACTGGTTGTAATTACCGGCCTTTCGGGATCTGGAAAATCCTCCTTAGCTTTTGATACCATTTATGCCGAAGGGCAACGCCGTTATGTAGAAACATTTTCTGCTTATGCGCGTCAATTTCTGGGTGGATTAGAACGTCCTGATGTAGATAAAATTGACGGACTCTCTCCTGTAATTGCTATTGAACAAAAAACGACCAGTAAAAGTCCGCGTTCGACCGTAGGAACGATTACAGAAATTTACGATTTCCTGCGTTTGTTATACGCTCGTGGTGCTGATGCCTATAGCTACAACACCGGCGAAAAAATGGTTTCCTATTCTGATGAGCAAATTAAGGATTTGATCATTCAGGATTTTACTGGAAAACGAATTAATATTTTGGCTCCAGTTATTCGGGCTAGAAAAGGACATTATGCGGAACTTTTCCAACAAATTGCCAAGCAAGGTTTCCTTAAAGTTCGTGTAAACGGTGATGTGCTGGATATTACTTTGGGAATGAAATTAGACCGTTACAAAACACATGACATCGAAATTGTTGTTGACCGAATGGTTATTGAAGATACTGCTGATAATGAAAAACGTTTGACAGAAAGCATTAATACCGCCATGCATCATGGCGAAAATGTATTGATGGTTTTGGATCAAGATTCAAATGAAATTCGTTTTTTCAGTAGGAATTTGATGTGTCCAACTACCGGAATTTCCTACCAGAATCCAGAGCCGAATTTATTCTCTTTCAATTCCCCAAAAGGGGCTTGCGACCATTGCAACGGATTAGGAACGGTAAATGAAATTAATCCAAAGAAGATTATTCCAAATCCAAAATTATCGATAAAAGCGGGTGGATTTGCTCCATTAGGCGAATACAAATCGTCTTGGATTTTTAAGCAATTGGAAATTATTGGTGAAAAATATGGCTTCAAATTGACAGATGCAGTTAACACCATTCCTGATGAAGCGATGGAAATGATTTTGAATGGTGGAAAAGAAAAGTTCACCATCAATTCAAAAGATTTAGGTGTTGCCCGAGAATACAAAATTGATTTTGAAGGGATTTCGCATTTCATCAAAAACCAACATGACGAAAGCGGTTCAACAAGCATAAAGCGTTGGGCCAAGGAATTTATGGACGAAATAAAATGTCCGGTTTGCGAAGGTTCCCGCTTGAAAAAAGAAGCTCAGTTCTTTAAAATCAATGAAAAAAATATTACCGAATTGTGTGATATGGACATTTCGGATTTGACCGCTTGGTTTAATGATTTAGACAGCCATTTATCTGACAAACAAAAGCGTATCGCTACTGAAGTAATCAAAGAGATTAAGGATCGATTGAACTTTTTGATGAATGTAGGTTTAGATTATTTAGCTTTAAGCCGAAGTTCAAAATCACTGTCAGGCGGTGAAGCACAACGTATTCGTTTGGCAACACAAATTGGTTCGCAACTGGTTGGTGTTTTGTATATTTTGGATGAGCCAAGTATTGGTTTACACCAAAGAGATAATGATAAACTGATTCATTCCCTCGAACAATTACGCGATATTGGAAACTCTGTGATTGTGGTGGAACACGATAAAGACATGATTGAACGTGCTGATTATGTGATTGATATTGGACCAAAAGCAGGAAAATACGGAGGCGAAATTATCAGTAAAGGAACTCCAGCCGAAATCTTGAAACATCACACTATCACAGCGATGTACATGAATGGCGAAATGAAAATTGAAGTCCCTGCAAAGCGTAGAGAAGGAAATGGTAAATTCCTAACACTGACCGGAGCAACAGGAAATAACTTAAAAAATGTTTCGATAGAATTGCCTTTGGGTAAAATGATTTGCGTGACCGGAGTTTCGGGAAGTGGAAAATCTACTTTGATTAATGAAACGCTCTACCCTATTTTGAACGCGTATTATTTCAATGGTGTCAAAAAACCACAACCGTATAAAAAAATTGAAGGATTAGAGCATATCGATAAAGTGATTGATATTGACCAAAGTCCTATTGGCAGAACGCCAAGAAGTAATCCTGCAACATATACCGAAGTTTTTACCGAAATCAGAAATCTGTTTACAATGACATCCGAAAGTATGATTCGGGGATATAAAGCGGGACGATTTAGTTTTAATGTAAAAGGCGGTCGTTGCGAAACCTGCGAAGGCTCTGGTGTGCGAACGATTGAAATGAACTTTCTGCCAGACGTCTATGTAGAATGTGAAACCTGTCAAGGCAAACGTTTTAACAGAGAAACATTGGAAATTCGATACAAAGGGAAATCCATTTCGGATGTGTTGAATATGACGGTGGATGAAGCGGTTCCATTTTTTGAAATGATTCCGAAGATTTACAGAAAAGTAAAAACCATTCAGGATGTTGGTTTGGGTTATATTACACTTGGGCAACAAAGCACAACACTATCTGGTGGTGAAGCGCAACGAATCAAACTGGCGGGAGAATTATCTAAAAAAGACACTGGAAATACTTTTTATATTCTGGACGAACCCACAACTGGATTGCATTTTGAAGACATCAGAGTATTGATGGAAGTAATTAATAAACTGGTTGACAAAGGAAATACGATTTTGATTATTGAACATAATATGGATGTTATCAAATTAGCAGATTACATAATTGACATTGGCCCTGAAGGAGGAAAAGGCGGCGGACAGCTTATCGCCAAAGGAACGCCTGAAGAAATTATAAAAATTAAGAAGAGTTATACGGCGCAGTTTTTGAAAAAAGAATTACTTTAGTATTTGGGAGCCCTAGCCCAGATAGCAGTGGAAATCCTTATGAGCCGGAGTTCGGCGATTAAGATTGAAACTAATAGCTGGAAGTAGCTCCAAAAAAATAAGATTTAAAATAGAGAATATGAGATTAGAAGATTTTGATAATGACGAGGATAAAGTAATCCAAGACCGCCTAAAAAGAAAGACTTGGAACGAGATTAGAACCAATGACAGTTGGGCTATTTTTAAAATTATGGCCGAATTTGTAAACGGTTATGAAAGTATGGGACGCATTGGTCCATGTGTAACCATTTTTGGTTCTGCAAGAACAAAACCCGAAGATGCTTATTATTTATTAGCAGAAAAAATTGCCTATAAAATCAGTAAAGCTGGGTATGGCGTAATTACTGGCGGCGGTCCTGGAATCATGGAAGCCGGAAATAAAGGTGCACATCTGGGTGGAGGAACATCAGTGGGATTGAATATTGAGCTGCCTTTTGAGCAACATTTCAACCCGTATATTGACAGCGATAAAAACCTGAATTTTGATTATTTCTTTGTTCGAAAAGTGATGTTTGTTAAATATTCCCAAGGATTTGTGGTGATGCCAGGAGGTTTTGGAACCATGGATGAATTGTTTGAAGCGATGACTTTGATTCAGACAAAAAAAATAGCAAAATTTCCTATTATACTTGTTGGAACCAGCTTTTGGTCCGGATTAATTGATTGGATTAAAACAGTTTTAGTAGAGAAAGAGCGAACAGTAAGTGCCGAAGATTTGAATTTATTTAAAATCGTTGATACCGAAGACGAAGTCGTTGACGTGTTAGATAAGTTCTATAAAAAATATGATTTAACTCCGAATTTTTAACAAAAAAGCTGTCTAATCAACAGCTTTTTTTATGTTAATAAGACTATTTTTATAGTGTTTTATTCTAAAAAAAAGTATATTTATTTTTTTAATAAATAATACCCAAATTTGAAAGCATATCTTAAAATAACATTCCACTTCCTTATTTTATTAACCTCATTTAATCAGTATGCTCAGCATAAATCTAAGATCAAAGTTGAGCTTAATGCCGCTAATAAAATATTGACTATCAAGCAGGAAATTATTTTTGTAAATCAGTCGGATGATACTTTGAACTCTATTGTTTTGAATGACTGGAATCATGCATTTTCCAATAAAAATACACCACTTGCGAAACGGTTTTCGGATGAATTTTACAGAGGTTTCCATTTAGCCAAAGAAGAGGAACGCGGCAGTACAATAAATTTGATTGTTATTGATGCCACTCAGCAGTTTTTATCTTGGCAAAGAACAGAGAAAAACCCTGATTATATTGTTGTTGAACTTAAAAATCCGTTACTTCCAAATCAGAAAGTAGCTTTACGTCTTTCCTATATCACCAAAATTCCCAGCGAAAAGTTTACAAAATATGGCTATGCTAACAGTGGGAGTTTTAACCTCAAAAACTGGTACCTTACTCCTGCCCGATATGAAAATCATTCTTTTGTAAAAAATAGTAATAACAATCTGGATGATATTGCCAATGCCGTTTCTGATTTTGAAATTGACCTTAAAATTCCTAAAACTTTAGACGCCACTTCCGATTTAAATAGCGAGAAAACAACTGGAAATGATGACTTTATATATTATAGATTATCGGGAAACAAAAGAACTGATTTCAGTTTGATTATTGAACCCAAATCCAATTTTGAAAGTTACAGAAACAGCTCCGTCGAAGTACTTACCGATTTAAGAGACAACAAATTAGATAATATTCAAAAAGCAATTGTAATAGATCGAGTTGTGAATTTTGCAAACGATTTAATTGGAAAATATCCACATGAAAAGATTATTGTTTCTCAAACGGATTACGAGAGAAATCCTTTTTATGGGTTAAATCAACTTCCTTCTTTTATAAGCCCGTTTTCGGATGAATTTCTTTTTGAAATTAAATTTCTAAAAACCTATCTGAATGAATATCTAAAAACAAGTTTACAATTAGATCCTAGAAAAGACAACTGGATATACGATGGATTACAGGTTTATGCCATGATGAAATATATGGATGAAAATCACCCCAACACTAAAATGATGGGAACTGCCTCTAATATTAGACTATTGAAAAGTTTTAATATTGCCAATATAAGTTTTAATGAACAGTATAGTTATTTCTATATGTTAATGGCACGAAAAAATCTAGACCAACCGCTTGGCGATCCTAAAAACACTTTAATAAAATTCAATGAACAAATAGCCAGTAAATATCGTTCCGGATTAAGTATTCGATTTTTGGATAATTATTTACAAAATGATGCCGTACCTTCCAGTATAAAACAATTTTACAATCAAAATAAGAAACAACAAGTTTCCAGAACTGATTTTGAAACCATCCTAAAATCAAATACTGAAAAAGACATTAACTGGTTTTTTAATACCATTATTAATTCCAGAGCTATTATTGATTATAAATTTTCCAGTGTAAAGAAAACCAATGACAGTATCACTTTTTCAGTAATAAATAGAACTGGAACTCCTATTCCAATTCCAGTTTATGGCACAAAAAAAGGCGCCGTTGTTTTTAAACAATGGCTGGATATCGAAGAATGTGACAGCACTTTTACGATTCCACGAAATAATATTGATAAGATCGTATTAAATCTAAAAAACGAAGTACCAGAATACAATTTAAGAAATAATTGGAAGAAAATAGAAGGTTTTTTTCCCAATAATCGTCCTGTTAAATTTGTATTCATGAAAGATTTAGAAGACCCTTATTACAATCAGGTTTTATATGTTCCTTCTATATATTATAATTTATACGACGGAATAACTCCTGGATTGCGATTGCACAATAAAACTATTTTAGACAAGCCTTTTACTTTTGACATCAATCCATCCTACTCCACTAGATCCAATAATTTATCTGGATCAGCTTCATTTGTAGTCAATCAAAATTATCGAAACAGCACACTTTACAATGTAAAATATTCTGTTAGCGGCTCTTACTTTCATTATGCGCAAGACGCTTCATACCTGAGATTAAATCCTATGGTGCAATTGCGAATTCGGGAACCAAATTTCAGAGACAACAGAAAACAACTCATCCTTTTACGCCAAGTTATTGTAAACAGGGAAAAAAGCGCTTTTGCAATGGACAATGCTCCATCCAATTATTCCATTTTTAATGCACGCTATGTGAATACAAAAACAGAAGTAACAAATCATTTCAATTTTAGTTCAGATATTCAAATCTCAGGAAAATTTGGAAAAATAAACGGCGAAATAGAATATAGAAAGCTTTTTGAAAACAATCGCCAAATTAATTTGCGATTCTATGCAGGAAGTTTTTTATACAACAAAACTGAATCTGATTTTTTTAGTTTCGCATCAGACAGACCTACTGATTATTTGTTTGATTACAACTACTTTGGTCGTTCAGAAAGCACTGGTTTTTATAGCCAACAATTCATAATGGGAGAAGGCGGGTTTAAATCAAAAATGGATACGCCATATGCTAATAGATGGATTACCAGCTTAAATGCTAGTGTTAGTGTATGGAACTGGATAGAAATTTATGGAGATATTGGTTTCATCAAAAATAAAAACCAAAATGCAAAGTTTTTATACGACAGCGGTATTCGTCTCAATCTAGTTACAGATTACTTTGAGTTGTATTTTCCGGTATATTCTAATAATGGATGGGAAATAGCGCAAAATAATTATAATGAGAAAGTACGATTTATAGTAACATTTTCGCCTAAAACATTAATCAATCTTTTTAATCGAAAATGGTTCTAATCCAATATAATTTTCATTAATCATTAAACTATTCTCATTAAAACGAATTTAAAATTACATATAACAAAAAAATAAAGTTCTTTTTATTAGAATAAATTGCAATAATTAAATTATATTTTTTTTAATGAATTATGAAAATAGCTAGTTTTTAAGTAAATTTGCCTCACAAAGTTATACTTTTCAATTATGATAAAAGAAAAAACCAATACTACATTGACATTTGAAGATTTCAAAATCGAGGTGCTGAATGACTATAAATTAGCCATAATCAGTAGAGAATGCAGTCTTTTAGGACGTAAAGAAGTATTGACTGGAAAAGCTAAATTTGGCATTTTTGGTGATGGAAAAGAAGTACCACAACTAGCTATGGCAAAAGCCTTCAAAAATGGTGACTTCCGTTCAGGATATTATCGTGATCAAACTTTTATGATGGCTATTGGCGAATTAACCGTGCAACAATTTTTTGCGGGTTTATATGGCCATACCGATATTGAACAAGAACCAATGTCAGCAGGAAGACAAATGGGTGGTCACTTTGCCACTCATAGTTTAAATGAAGATGGAAGTTGGAAAAACTTAACAAAACAAAAAAACTCAAGTGCTGATATTTCCCCAACGGCAGGGCAAATGCCACGTTTATTGGGACTAGCTCAAGCTTCTAAAATATACAGACAAGTTACTGGAATACCAAATGCAGCTAATTTTTCTAATGAAGGAAATGAGATTGCATGGGGAACAATAGGAAATGCAAGTACATCTGAAGGGTTATTTTTTGAAACCATAAATGCTGCAGGAGTATTACAAGTTCCTATGGTTATGAGTGTTTGGGACGATGAGTATGGGATTTCGGTACATGCAAAACACCAAACGACTAAAGAAAATATTTCGGAGATTTTAAAAGGATACCAAAGAGAAAAGGGAAGCAATGGCTATGAAATACTAAAAGTAAAAGGTTGGGATTATGCCGACTTAGTTGCTACGTATGAAAAAGCTGCTGATATTGCCCGAGAAAATCATACTCCAGTTTTGATTCACGTAAATGAATTGACGCAACCTCAAGGACATTCCAGTTCAGGTTCTCATGAAAGATACAAAAACGCAGACCGATTAGCATGGGAAAGAGATTTTGATTGTATTCGTCAAATGAAATTATGGATGATTGCAATCAACGTTGCTTCACCTGAAGAAATCGATGCTATTGATGCTCAAGCAAAAAAAGATGTTTTAGAAGGTAAAAAAGCAGCTTGGAATGCATTTATTGAACCTATTGTTGAAGAACAAAAACAACTGATTGGATTATTAGAAAAAATAGCGGAGACCAGTAAAAATAAAGATAGAATTTTACAATTCACATCTGATTTAAATAGTATTAAATCACCTTTGAAAAAAGAAATTCTAGTTACAGCACGTAAAGTTTTACGCTTAATCCTAAACGAAAACGGCAAAGAAGAATTATCACAATGGATCAGCTCTTATACTAATAAAACTCAAAAGAATTTTAGCAGCAACTTATTTTCAGAAACAGATTTAAACGTATTTTCTGTAGAAAAAGTTTTACCGGTATATCCTGAAGATGCTAAAGAAGACACGGATGGCCGCATGATTCTACGCGATAACTTTGATGCCATTTTTACAAAATATCCTGAAACATTAATTTTTGGAGAAGATGCTGGAGCCATTGGTGACGTAAACCAAGGTTTAGAAGGAATGCAGGAAAAATATGGAGAATTACGTGTTGCCGATGTGGGAATTCGTGAAGCAACCATATTAGGTCAAGGTATAGGAATGGCATTAAGAGGCTTACGCCCTATTGCTGAAATTCAATATTTAGATTATTTACTGTACGCTATTCAAATCATGAGTGATGATTTAGCTACGTTAAGATACCGTACAGTTGGAAAACAAAAAGCACCGTTAATTATACGAACACGTGGACATCGCTTAGAAGGAATCTGGCATTCCGGTTCTCCTATGGGAATGATTATAAATGCCATACGTGGAATTCATGTATTAGTTCCAAGAAACATGACTCAAGCAGCCGGATTTTATAACAGCTTGTTAGAATGTGATGAACCTGCTTTAGTAATCGAATGCTTGAATGGTTACCGATTGAAAGAAAAAATGCCTTTGAATTATGGCGACTTCAAAACTCCAATTGGGGTTGTGGAAACGTTGAAAGAAGGAACTGATATTACTCTTGTTTCATACGGTTCAACATTGCGATTAGTTCAACAAGCGGCAAATGAGCTTCTTGAAGTAGGAATTGATTGTGAGATTATCGATTTACAATCTTTACTCCCATTTGATGTAAATCAAGATGTAGTGAAAAGTATTGCAAAAACAAATCGCCTGTTAGTTATTGACGAAGATCTTCCGGGTGGAGCTTCAGCTTATATTTTACAACAAATAATTGAGCAACAAGACGCTTACAACTATTTAGACAGTAAACCGCAAACCTTAACTGCAAAAGCACACAGACCAGCTTATGGAACGGACGGTGACTACTTCTCAAAACCTTCTGCAGAAGATATTTTTGAAAAAGTATATGCAATGATGAATGAAGTAAATCCTTCGAAATATCCAAATTTGTATTAAGAATTAAATCTATAAATTGAAATCCCAATCTTTACGATTGGGATTTTTTTTAAAATAATAAACCAATATTCTCTTTTAAAGATTTAAAACAGTAAATTGTAAATCAATTAATTGGCTAATAACTATAAAACATAAATATGAAAAAAGTATCATTATTTTTAGGAATGCTATCACTACTTGCGATTGTATCCTGCAAGAAAAAAGAAGAAACTCCAGTTCCAGCAACACAAACTGAAACTTCAAGTGAAACAACTACAACTACAACTGTTACCGCTGAAGCGAAAGATAGCACCTCTATAAAAGTAGCTACCGATGGTGTAAGCGTTACTACAAAAGATGGGAAAACTAAAACTAGTGTGGAACTTTCCGGTGGAGAAGCAAAAGTTGAGATCAAAAAATAATAACTGATTCTTATCTCAACCAAGAATTAGAATGCCAATATGAAATTTCATATTGGCATTTGCTCTTTTATTTTTTTTTAAACATTTTTCACAATTAAAAGTTATAATGCTACCTAAATTTTTATGTTGCCATTTTTTATTTTAAATTTAGGAATTATAAAAATTAATACAAATTATGACCGAACTGGAAACTATCTTAAAAGACATCCAAAATGTAAAAGTGATAGAGAAATCAATTGATTACAACCAATACATCCCATTGGATTTATCGATAAAAAATGAAAATTTTACAAAACATGCTATTGACAATGCAACTGATTTTGAACAATATATCGAAAACTATTTAGACGAAAACAATGCTAAAGTAGCTTTTGGTGGTTATAATGAAATTAGAAATCTGTATAAACGAAGTGATATTTTTAACGATTCTAAAACTGAGGAGCGAAATATCCATATTGGTTTAGATTTATGGATTAAAGCTGGGACTCCAGTATTAGCAGCACTTGATGGATTTGTACACAGTTTTAATTACAATACGGGCGTAGGTGATTATGGCCCAACTATTATCTTAGAACATAAAATAGAAAATAAGCGATTCTATACTTTATACGGGCATCTTTCGTTAGAAAGTATCAGTGATATTGCAATTGGTGATATTTTCGAAAAAGGACAACAAATAGCAACTTTAGGAGATGCTTCTGTGAATGGAGATTATGCACCACATTTACATTTTCAGATTATAGAAAAAATTTCACAAACATTTGGTGATTACCCGGGAGTTTGTAGTGAAAATGACTTAAAGCACTATTTGAAGAACTGTCCTGATCCGAATATTTTATTAAAAATTATATAAATATGAAAAAAATAATTATTGTCTTCAGCATTTTGCTGCTCATTGGATGCAAATCAAAAAATGTTGTTACAACTACTGAACCGGAAAAAGCTAAAATTGAAAAACTTGGTATGACCGAAGTTAACGAAAGTCAAAAGAATAAAGCGTATGAATTAGGAAAGAGAGTTTTAATGACTTGTAATACCTCTAAATTCAAACCTTTCAATCAAAGTGAAGCAACTGCATCAGTAATTCAGAACACTACTGAGGAAAGATTAACAAAAACCTGTACCAAATTTCGCCAATATTACGGGACTTTTATTGATCTTCAATTAACTGAAATTTATAAAAACAATTTTGACGGAACAATCATTTTTCGCTACAAAGCATTGTATACAAAGAAAGTAGCTAATAAGGAACTTCGGGTTTCAATGAACCAAGAAAACAAAGTTTCATCGATTAAATCATTAGATTGGGTCAATCCTTTCTCGATGAAATAATTTAAAATGATACAATTAAATTCATTCCTCAAAAAGTTTTTTCACAGTTTATCATAACTATTTGAGGAATGAATCCGGAAAAGTCCTAAACTTTAAAGGGTATTAAGCCTATCTGATTACCAAATAATAATTCAAAGGAAAACCTATTCCCTGAATGTTTCTTGTGAAATATTGTATTCAAACAACTCGTCTAAATACTGTTTTGAATATAGTAATTTATTATCCATATTTCAAGATTAATACAATTACAGAGTACTACTATTTTTATTATAACTCAATTCATAATCTTTCTAACTGTTTATTCGTAAATTTATAGATTATTAAAATTAGTAACTAATGAATCTGCTTTAAAAACGGTTCTTTTCTAATTGCTTTTTTTTCTTAAAACCCTATATTATTAAAATTAATAATGTGTGAATTATATAATTTTTTTTTTTAGTTATATAAGTTTTGTTGCTAAATTTTATTCGATTTTTACATAATCTGTTAAAAAAAATAATTTGAAACTATACATAAAATACATGGTCAGTAATCGCTGTAAAATGGCGGTAAAAGAGGAATTGAAAAAACTTGGACTACACTTCATGGTTGTAGATTTAGGCGAAGTTGAAATCATGGAAAACATTTCTATGGATCAGAGACAACGATTAAAAACAGCGCTTTTAGACTCCGGACTCGAATTAATGGATGATAAAAAATCCATGCTAATCGAAAAAATAAAAAATGTAATTATCCAGATGGTTCACCATTCAACAGAAAATATAAAAATTAATTTTTCTGATTATCTGAGTCAACAATTAAATCACGATTATACGTACCTATCAAACTTGTTTTCGGAAGTGCAAGGGACTACAATTGAACAATTTATAATTTCTCATAAAACAGAACGTATTAAGGAATTGATTATTTATGGTGAGTTAAATATCACTGAAATTGCCTGGAAAATGAATTACAGCAGTGTTGCCCATCTATCCAGTCAATTTAAAAAAGTTACTGGTCTTTCTCCTTCGCATTTTAAACAATTGAAAGACAAAAGGCGTAATCCAATTGAAGAAATTGGTAATTCAAAATAAAAAGAAGTAATATCAATTTTGTAAATACACCTAGAAAGCATAAAAAATCAAGAATCACAATACGCCAGAAGTCTTATTGAAGCTAGTTTGGATCCTTTAATTACAATAAATCCTGAAGGAAAAATTACGGATGTAAATGAAGCTACAGTAAATATTACTGGGCTGAATCGAGATGGCTTAATAAATTCTGATTTTTTCAATTATTTTACCGAAAAACAAAAAGCACGTGAAGTGTATCAGAAAGTATTTGAAAAAGGATCTGTTTCAGATTCTCCACTTACACTGAAGCATAAAGATGGTAAATTGACAGATGTATTGTTCAACGGTTCTGTTTACAAAAATGATTTAGGATGTGTATTAGGAGTCGTAATTGTTGCCAGAGATATTGCTGAGCAAAAATGGGCATTAAATTTAGGAGTTGCCAATAAAGAATTAGCGCATCAAAACGATGAAAAAGAAAAACGGGCAGCTGAATTAGTAATTGCTAATAAAGAACTTGCTTTTCAAAACGATGAAAAAGAAAAAAGAGCTGATGAATTAATCATTGCCAATAAAGAGCTTCTATTTCAAAATGATGAAAAAGAAAAACGCGCAGCTGAATTAGTTGTTGCCAATAAAGAACTTGCTTTTCAAAATGATGAAAAGGAAAAACGAGCGGCTGAATTAGTTGTAGCTAATGAAGAGCTTGCTTTTCAAAATAAAGTGAAAGAAAAACGAGCGGCAGAATTAGTCATTGCTAACGAAGAATTAGCGTATCAAAATAATGAAAAAGAAAAACGAGCTGATGAATTAATCATTGCTAACAAGGAACTTCAATTTCAAAACAAAGAAAAGGCAAAACAGCAAATTGCTACTAAAGAACTGGAAGAACTTAGTTACGCAGCAAAATTAGCTTCCCAATATTCTCTTAGTCTAATTGAAGCAAGTCGGGATCCATTGGTCACAATAAACACCAACGGTAAGATTACTGATATGAATGAGGCATTGGTAAACATTACGGGTATGACGCGTAACGAACTTACAGATTCTGATTTTTTTGATTATTTTACTGAGCAACAAAAAGCTCGTGAAGTATATCAAGAAGTATTCGAAAAAGGTTCTGTTGCTGATTCTCCGCTTACACTTCGCCACAAAGAAGGTAAACTAACGGATGTGTTATTTAATGGTTCCGTTTATAAAGATGATAAAGGAAACGTAGTTGGAGTTGTAATTGTTGCTCGAGATGTAACAGAGCAAAAGAGAATTGCTTCGGAGTTGATCGAAGCCAGAATATTTGCTGAATTAGCCACAGAAATTGCCGAAGAAGCTAAAATAAATGCAGAAAGTGCTACCATTATAGCTGAAAATGCAGTAAAAGCAAAACAACAATTTTTGTCTAATATGAGCCATGAAATTCGTACGCCGATGAATGCAATTATCGGATTTACTAAAGTGGTTTTAAAAACAGAATTGACAACCAAACAAAAAGAATATTTAAACGCAATTAAAATGAGTGGAGATGCATTAATCGTACTCATAAATGACATACTTGATTTAGCAAAAGTTGATGCCGGAAAAATGACATTTGAAAAAAGACCTTTCAAAATGAAATCTTCCATAGCTGCTATGCTTCACTTGTTTGAAACAAAAATTCAAGAGAAAAATTTAAAATTAATTAAGGAATATGATAATAAAATTCCTGATGTTCTAGTAGGAGATCCGATTCGTTTGCATCAAATTATCTTAAACCTAGTTAGTAATGCTGTAAAATTTACCTCAAAAGGAAAAATTATAGTAAGTGTTCATTTATTACATGAGGATGAAGATAAAGTGATTATTGAATTTGCCGTAACAGATACAGGAATTGGTATCCCAAAAGAAAAAACAGGGAAGATATTTGAAAATTTTCAACAAGCATCTAGTGGTACTTCAAGATTATATGGAGGAACAGGATTAGGTCTTGCCATAGTAAAACAATTAGTGGAACCGCAAGGAGGTAGTATTCGGGTTAGAAGTACCGTTAATGAAGGATCTACATTTAGTTTTACATTGAGTTTTCAAAAAACTAATGCAGAAGCTGAATTAGAAAATGAAATCATGGAATTAGATACTGAATTAAAAAATATTAAAGTATTGGTTGTCGAGGATATTCCTCTTAATCAATTGCTAATGAAAACATTATTAGATGATTTTGGATTTGCCAGAGACATTGCCGAAAATGGCAAAATAGCAATCGAAAAACTAAAAGAAAACGATTATGATATTATTTTGATGGACTTACAAATGCCAGAAATGAATGGATTTGAAGCTACAGAATACATTCGTAATACAATGAAATCAAAAATTCCAATTATTGCTTTAACTGCTGATGTCACCACTGTAGACTTAGCTAAATGTAAAGCAGTAGGAATGAATGATTATATAGCAAAACCAATTGACGAAAGGCTCTTATACAGTAAAATTGTTGGAATATTAAAGAAACCTAAACTCACAAAACTTACTGCAAAGTTGAATGAGAATTTAGAGGATAAAAAAATAAAATGTATTGATTTAGTTTATTTAAATCAAAGAACAAAATCGAATCCAAAATTAATGATGGAAATGATATCACTTTATTTAGATCAAACACCTCCTTTAATCAATACAATAAAACAAAGTTTAGAGGAGAAAAATTGGGACTTATTAGGAGCTGCCGCACATAAAATGATTCCATCCTTTTCAATAATGGGTATCAGTACTAATTTTGAAAATATTGCAAAAAAAATTCAGGAATTTGCAATTGCACAAGAAAAATCAGAAGGAATAGAGGACTTAGTTATGCAACTTGAAGAAATTTGTTTACAAGCATGCCAAGAATTACAAGAAGAATTTAATATAATCAAAAATACCATATAATGAAAAATGATACTAAAATAAAGATTTTCCTAGTAGATGATGATGCATTATTTTTAAAATCTTTAGAAATTGAATTTTTAGAAAATGCTGATTTTATAGTAGAGACTTATTCTACAGGAGAGTTATGCATTGCTAATATAAATAACAATCCCGATGTAGTAATTTTAGATTATCAACTTGATGGTATCGTAGAAAATGCCATGAACGGAATTGAAACATTAGATAAAATAAAAGATTTTAATCCAGAAATTCCAGTTATAATGCTGTCCTCTCAAGATAAAATTGAAGTTGCCATAAACTGTATGCACCATAAAGCTGTAGACTATGTGGTGAAAAGCGAAACTGCATTTGTTCGCCTGCAAAAAATTATTACTTCTGTTTTTAAATATCAAAAAATGGAAAAGGAATTAAATTGGTATATGGACAGGATGTAAGGTATTTTACAGCATAGTTTTGTATAAAATTAATAATAGATTTAGATTAATCATTTCTGATTTGGTCAAAAATTAAAACTAAAATTGTTTAAAAAAAATGCGGTATAAAGACACCTCAGATTTGGAAATTTCATTGTTATTGGAAGCTATTTATAGGAAATACGGTTATGATTTCAGAGAATATTCCCAAGCCCATATTAGGCGGAGAATTACGAACAGAATGTCGGTATCTGGATTCGAAGATGTTTCTCAAATGCAATCTAAGGTTTTAAATGATGAAACATTCGCTTCTGAACTCTTACAGGATTTATCAATTACAGTAACCGAAATGTTTCGTGACCCTATTTTTTATAGGTCTTTACGAGAAAATGTTATCCCAGTTTTAAAGACTTACCCCTTTATAAAAATATGGCATGCAGGCTGTGCTACAGGAGAAGAAGCCTATTCCATGGCTATTCTTTTGCAAGAAGAAGGCTTGTATGACAGAACAACCATTTATGCTACTGATTTTAACCAAATGGCTTTGAACCGTGCAAAAGATGGGATTTTTTCGAATAAAATGATAAAAGAATACACTTCTAATTATCAATTAGCTGGTGGAAAAGAATCATTTTCAAGTTATTATACTTCTAATTATGATAACGTCATCATGAATCAATCCTTGAAAAAAAATATTGTTTGGGCTAATCATAACTTGGTAACTGATAGTGTATTTGCAGAAGTAAACTTGATTTTATGTCGAAATGTACTGATTTATTTTGATAAAAATTTACAAAATAAAGTCCAGACTCTTTTTTATAATAGCCTCATCAATGGTGGTGTTTTATGTTTAGGATCTAAAGAAAGTTTACGTTTTTCCGATTTGTATGAGCAATATATTGAGTTAGACACAAAACAACGAATATTTAAAAAGAAATATTGAAAATGCATTATGAAGCAATTGTAATAGGCGTTTCTTCCGGAGGTATGAATGCTCTGAAAATTATAAGTTCAGCCTTACCGTTAAATTTCAATATACCAATCATCGTAGTACAGCATTTAAGCGCTCATTCCGATAGTCATTGGATAAACCTTTTAAATAAAAAAAGTCATCTGCATGTAAAAGAAGCGGATGAAAAAGAGAAAATTGAAAAAGGTACTATTTATATTGCTCCTCCTAATTATCATTTGCTGATTGAAAAAGATAAAACCTTTTCCCTTACCATAGACGAACGTGTAAATTTTGCAAGGCCATCTATCGATGTATTATTTGAATCAGCAGCCGAAACCTACAGCAATAAATTAATTGGAATCGTGCTCACAGGATCTAATAGTGATGGGACAAAAGGAATTAAACGAATAAAGGATTGCGGAGGTCTGGCTATTATTGAAGATCCAAAAACAGCAGACTCTGAATACATGCCAAAGTCAGCAATTGCTGCTATTGTACCTGATTATATCGAGTCATTGGAGAATATGGTTACGTTACTAATAAAAATAAATCAACAACAAAAATAATCAGCATCAACTTTACAAATAACAAAATGAAAATGACTCTAGGAAGAAAAATAGTAATAGGATTTATTGCTTGTGCTTTAGTACTTTTAGGAGTTGCTATTTTCTCTTTTAAAAACACTGAAAAATTTGTTGCTTCAAATACTCTGGTAAATGTTTCCAATCAGGTATTATATGAATTTGAACAAATACTCATGTCTTCTGTTGATGCAGAAACAGGTGTACGAGGTTATGTCATTACGGGCGATGATAATTTTTTGAAACCTTTTACAACTGCCAATATTAAAGCAATTGAGAAACTTGAAAAAGTAAAGGAATTAACAAAAGACAATCCCAATCAGCAAAACAATATTGAGGAACTTGCGAAACAACTAAAAATGCGGTTTGACAATTTAAACACTTGCATAACCCTTCGTAAAGACAATTATGAAAAAGCCAGAGCATTTGTTGCTTCGGGCGAAGGAAAACAAATTCAAGATGAAATAAGAAAAATAGTTGATGAGTCGCAGGAATTAGAAGGCACTTTACTTGCTCAAAGGATACAAGATAGTCAAGACGATGCCAGCAAATTTAATATTGTTTTTGCTGTTCTATTGCTAGTTATTATTATGATTCTTATCGTTGTATATACTATTGTTACTAAAAATTTAAAAGCGCTTAAAAATTCTGAGTCGGAAACTGCAAGCAAAAACTGGTTGCTTACCGGTAACTCAGCACTTAATGAAAAATTAATAGGAGATCAAAGTATAGAGCAATTAGCAAACAATACGATAAGTTTTCTTTGTACGTATTTGAAAGCAAATATTGGCGCTGTTTACCTGTTTAACGAAAACGAAAATACGCTACTGCTTAGTGGCAAATTTGCTTTTTCGTCTGGTAATGACACTACTGTTAATTTTAAATTAAATGAAGGATTAATTGGTCAGTCTGCTTGGGAACAAAAGCAAATTTCATTAGCAGATATATCTGATGATCAAATACGGATTACTTCGTCCGTATTAAACGCAAAACCAAAACATTTGCTGATTACCCCTTTTTTACTTGACGGAAAAACCATAGGCGTAATAGAAATAGGCAAGCTTACTGATTTTAATGAAACCGAAAAAGAATTTATCAATGTTTCTATGAACAGTATTGCTATCAGCGTTTATACTATTCAACAAGCTGAAGAAAAAGAAAAAAGAACAGCAGAACTAGCCATTGCTAACAAAGAGCTTGCCTTTCAAAATGAAGAGAAAGAAAAAAGAGCCGCAGAATTAGGAATAGCCAACGAAGAACTTGCTTATCAAAATGAGGAAAAAGAAAAACGAGCTGCAGAATTAGGCATTGCAAATAAAGAACTTGCTTATCAAAATGAGGAAAAAGAAAAACGAGCTGCAGAGTTAAGTTTTGCAAACAAAGAGCTTTCAAATCAAGCAGAAGAACTTCAAATACAGCAGGAAGAACTTAGACAGCTGAATGAAGAATTAGAACAACAAGCACAAAATCTTAAACAACAGCAGGAAGAACTTCAAATGACCAATGAAGAATTGGAAGAGCAGACTCAATCATTAGAAGAAAAAAACAAAGAAGTTCAGGCTTCCAAAAATGATATTGAAAAAAAAACCAAGCAACTGGAAATTAGCAGCAAATATAAATCGGAATTTCTAGCAAACATGTCGCATGAATTAAGAACACCACTTAACAGTTTGCTTATTCTATCTAAAGATTTATCCGAAAACAGGAAGAAAAACCTAGATGATGTTCAGGTTGAAAGTGCGGAAATAATTTATAAAAGTGGTCATGACCTTCTAGTGCTAATTAATGAAGTATTAGACCTATCCAAGATTGAAGCCGGAAAAATGGCTATAAATATTGAAAAAGTAGCACTGAAAAACTTTACAGATAATCTTCTTCGTGATTTTAAACATCAGGCAGAGCAAAAAGGATTAAAGATAGTTTGCAAATTAGCTGCAGGAATACCCGAATTTATCCACACTGATTCACAACGTTTAAATCAAATACTGAAAAATCTTTTATCTAATGCTGTAAAATTTACCGAAAAAGGAAGTGTAACTATAAGTATTGACCCAAATACGGTGACTACTTTGAACATTTCTGTTACTGATACAGGAATCGGTATATCAGAAGACAAGCAAACTGCCATATTTGAAGCTTTTCAGCAAGCCGAAGGCGGTACTTCCAGAAAATATGGCGGTACAGGATTAGGACTTTCTATTTCACGGGAACTAGCAAAATTACTGGAAGGAGAAATAAAAGTAAAAAGTAATTTAGACAAAGGATCTACTTTTTCACTCATTATTCCACTGGAAATACACCCTACACAAGAGTCTATCAATGAAATTCCAATAAAACCTATTTCGTATGCACCACGGTCCGAAAATGACATCAACTATCTAGATTATCCAACTATAAAAGACGATAGAGATACCATAAACACAGATGATAAAATAGTGCTCATTATTGAAGATGATAAAAATTTTGCAGCTATACTTTTAAAACAAGCTAATAAAAAAGGATTCAAATGCTTGTCAGCTTCTTCTGGAGAAGATGGTTTATTGCTTGCTGTAAAATACAAACCTCAAGCAATAATTCTCGATATGGGTTTACCAGGAATCAAAGGAAAACAAGTATTGCATGAACTAAAAGAAAATCCTTCCGTAAGACATATACCGGTGCATATCATATCGGCAAATGACCGTTCGCTGGAACCAATCAGAGAAGGTGCAGTAGAATATTTAATGAAACCGATATCTAAAGATGGTCTGGAAGAAGCTTTCATAAGGATTGAAAATTTTGTCAATAGAAAAATAAAAAACCTATTGATTATTGAAGACAGTGAAAATTCCAGAAAAGCAATGAAAGTACTCATTGGTAATGGTGATGTTAAATGTTATGAAGCAGGAACAGGAAAAGAGGCTTTAGAATTGTTTGAGCACAATCATATTGATTGCATCATTCTTGACATTGGATTACCTGATATGACAGGCTTTGAGCTTATTCATAAACTGGGAGATGTAAAAGCACACAACCTACCCCCAATTATTGTTTATACCGGAA
Organism: Flavobacterium labens; assembly: GCF_048286755.1. Lineage (NCBI taxonomy): Bacteria > Pseudomonadati > Bacteroidota > Flavobacteriia > Flavobacteriales > Flavobacteriaceae > Flavobacterium > Flavobacterium labens. Next base: position 65,644 of record NZ_JBLVPL010000006.1, read on the forward strand.
AAGAACTTACAAAAGAAGAAAACAATCTTCTTCACAAATATGCAGAGAGTATCATTATAAAAGGTATAAAATCCGAAGAAAGATTACTGGATGAAACTGCTCTTTTCCTTCATCGAACGATTAGCAATTTACCAAAATCAAAACAAATGATGATTAATAATTTGCATGATAAAGAAGCAATATTTCATTCCAAAAAAATATTATTGGTTGATGATGACATGCGAAATGTTTTTGCATTATCCAAAATATTACAAGAACGTGGTATGGAAGTCATAAAATCAGAAGATGGTAAGAATGCATTGAATAAGCTGGATGCACATACTGATATTGATCTGGTATTAATGGATATCATGATGCCGGAAATGGACGGTTATGAAGCAATGAAACGAATACGATCTCAGATAAAATTCAGAAACTTACCAATAATTGCCCTTACCGCAAAAGCCATGAAAGACGATAAACAAAAATGTATTGATGCTGGTGCAAACGATTATATCACTAAGCCCATTGATGTAGAACGATTGTTATCATTGATGCGCGTATGGTTAAGTAAATAATAACATCACAAAGGCGGTATATCCCCTATGTCATTTAGGTTACATTTTTTTGTTGGTATTTAACATTAGTAGATACTCAACATTCAAACTTTTTTTTACAATTAGAAATGAAAATAAATAGCCCAGTTAAAATTTTATTGGTCGATGATTTGCCCGAAAATTTGTTTGCTTTAGAAGTAATACTTTCTAATGAAAATTATTTATGTGTTAAAGCAAATTCCGGTAATGAAGCCTTAAAAATTCTGTTGCACCAACAAGATTTTGCCATCATACTAATCGATGTGCAAATGCCGATGATGGATGGATTTGAAACCGTAGAATTAATTCGCCAAATCGAAAAACTAAAACATGTTCCGATTATTTTTTTAACGGCGAGCATGGATAATTCTCAGCAAATTTTCAAAGGGTATCAGGCAGGTGCTGTTGATTATATGATTAAACCGCTTTCGCCGGAAATATTAAAAGCAAAAGTGACTGTTTTTGTGGATTTACATACTAAAAATCAGGAATTATTAGTTCAGGCAGAACAACTGAAAAAACTTAATACTGATCTTATAGACCAAAAATTACGTTCTGAATATTCTCTTAGTCTTATTGAAGCAAGTCATGACCCTTTATTTGCAATTAGCACAGAAGGGAAAATAACCGATATGAATAATGCATCGGTAAAAGTAACCGGCATAACGCGTCCTAAATTAATTGGAACCGATTTTTTTGATTATTTTACTGAACCGCAAATGGCACGTGAAGTATATCAAAAAGTGTTTGAAAATGGATTTGTTGCTGATTCTCCACTAATCCTTCGTCATAAAAATGGCAAATTGATTCATGTATTATTCAATGGTTCAGTATATAAAGATGATAAAGGAAACGTTCTGGGAGCAGCGATTGTAGCCCGAGATGTGACTAATCAAAAAATAATTGAAACAGAATTGATTGAAGCTAAAGTTTTTGCGGAAAACTCCACTATCATAGCTGAAAATGCAGTAAAAGCCAAACAGCAATTCTTGTCGAATATGAGTCACGAAATCCGTACACCAATGAATGCAATCATTGGATTTACAAAAGTGGTACTCAGAACAGATATTACAGATAAACAAAAAGAATATTTAAACGCAATAAAAATAAGTGGTGATGCTTTAATCGTACTTATCAACGACATCCTTGATTTGGCAAAAGTAGATGCTGGTAAGATGACATTTGAGAAAACACCTTTCAAAATGAAATCTTCCATTGCTGCCATGCTTCATTTATTTGAAACCAAAATTCAGGAAAAAAACTTAAAATTGGTTAAGGAATACGACAGTAAAATCCCTGATGTTCTGGTGGGAGATCCCATTCGTTTGCATCAAATCATTTTAAATTTAGTTAGTAATGCCGTTAAATTTACATCTAAAGGAAAAATTACTGTTAGCGTTGATTTATTACATGAAGATGATGATAAAGTAATACTCAAATTTGCTGTTACCGATACAGGAATTGGCATCTCCGAGGAAAAAATAGGAACAATATTTGAAAATTTCCAACAGGCAACCAGCGAAACTTCCCGTTTGTATGGTGGAACTGGGCTGGGTCTTGCTATTGTAAAACAATTAATAGAACCACAAAACGGAACTATTCGTGTAAATAGCACTATTCATAAAGGGTCAACATTTAGTTTCACATTACCTTTTCAAAAAACAAATTCCGATGTAGAATTGGAAAATGAGTTAGCAGAAATAGATTCAGAAATGAAAAATATAAAAGTATTAGTAGTAGAAGATATTGCTCTTAATCAATTGCTAATGAAAACACTTTTAGATGATTTTGGATTTGAGCTTGACATTGCCGAAAATGGTAAAATAGCGATTGAAAAACTCCAAGAAAAAGACTTTGATATCATACTGATGGACTTGCAAATGCCGGAAATGAATGGATTTGAAGCTACAAAATATATAAGGAATACAATGCATTCAATAATTCCTATTATTGCATTAACCGCTGATGTTACAACCGTTGACGTGGATAAATGTAAAGCTGTGGGAATGAATGATTATATTGCTAAACCAGTAGATGAAACCGAGTTATATAATAAAATTATAGGGACATTAAAAAAATCTAAACTTGATAAAAAAGAAGAAATTAGTACTATTCAAATTGAAAAAATAAAATACACTAATTTAGAATATTTACATCATAGGACTAAATCAAATCCAATATTAATGATGGAAATGATCTCATTATATTTAGCACAAACTCCTCCATTAATAAGCACAATGAAACAAAGTTTAGCCGAGCAAAATTGGCAATTGTTAGGTGCCGCCGTACATAAAATGATACCTTCTTTTTCAATAATGGGAATAGGTTCAAATTTTGAGAATATGGCAAAAAAAATTCAGGAATTAGCCACAGTACAAGAACAATTAGAAGGGATACACGACTTAGTGTTGCAACTTGAAGAAGTTTGTCTGCAAACTTGTATCGAATTAGAGGAAGAACTTAACACAATTAAAAAGAACAAAGTAACTTGACCTCACACGTAATTAATATAAGTTTCAATAATTAAATAAACCTATTTATATAAAAAGATTTCAAAAAGATAAAGCATATCTTTACATTGGAGAGTGATAAACAAAATCTACAACATCAAAAACTCTTGTCGTTTAGCATGTTTATTTAGAACAACATAATAGCAATTAGGTTACAGAAATAATTTTAATAAAATATATAGTTCGCAATCCAAACTATATATTTAAAATACAGACCTAAAAATGAAATTAGTCGAAAAGCCAACTCCTAAAAAATTAACATCAGAAAAAGAAATCAAAAAAAAATCTTTTACTGTTGTAGCTATAGGCGCCTCAGCTGGAGGACTGGAAGCTTTTAGTCTTTTATTAAAAAAATTACCTTCGGATACCGGTATGGCATATATTTATGTCCAACACTTAAATCCTGACCATAAAAGTTTACTGACTACAATTCTTTCTAAGATTACTGAAATGAAAGTACAGGAAATTGATAACATGGAAAAAATGGAACCCAATAATGTATATATAATTCCTCCTAATAAAGTAATTGAGGTAATAAATGGGCATATTCAATTGCTTCCACGTATTAAAAAAAATGCTCCTAACCTCACCATAGACTTTCTTTTTTCCTCATTAGCTGAAACTCACAAAGCAAATGTTATAGGTGTCGTACTTTCAGGTTATGCCAGTGACGGTAGGATTGGGCTCAAAGCGATTAAAGATGCTGGAGGAATAACCTTTGCACAAGACGAAACCGCAAAAGCCAGCAGTATGCCTAAATCTGCTATCGCTGCAGGTGCGGTAGACTTTATTTTATCTCCTGAAGAAATTGCCACTGAAATAATTCGCATCGCTAAAAATGGTATTCTTAAAAATGATGCTAAACAAAAAGATAAAAAAGATGAAATTGCCGTTAAAAATAACAGCTATGATTTAAATACCATTTTTGAACTTTTACTCAAACAAACCGGAGTAGATTTTAGTCATTATAAGATGCCCACCATCAAGAGACGGGTAAACCATAAAATGCAGCAATATGGAATAAAAACAGTAGAGGAATATGTAAAACTTTTACTTAATAAAAACAATGAAATTGAAATTCTTTATACTGACTTATTAATTAATGTAACCAGTTTTTTTAGAGAAACTGAAACCTTCAAATTTTTAAAAACGAATCTTTTTCCAAAGCTTTTAAATAGTAAATCTTCAGAAGATACGCTGAGAATATGGGTTCCCGCCTGCTCAAAAGGACAAGAAGCTTATTCTATCGCAATGATTATTAACGAATTACAGGAAAATAAAACGAATAAGATACCTGTTCAAATTTTCGCAACTGATTTAAGCGAGGAAGCAATAAGGGATGCTCGAATAGGAGAATATTCGCAAAGTGATATCGATGGTATTCCTAAAAAGTATTTGTCCCGCTTTTTTACTAAAGAAGGGGATAATTATCGTATTATAAAAGAACTTCGTGAAATGTGCATATTTGCACCTCACAATATTTTGCGCGATCCTCCTTTTTCACGTATGGATTTTGTGAGTTGCTGTAATCTTCTTATTTATTTTGATTCAGCTGCACAAAAAAAAGTCTTTACATCCCTACACTTTGCCTTGAATGATGGAGGATTTTTAATGCTTGGCAAAGCAGAAAGTATAGGAACATCATCACAACTTTTCACTCTATTAAATAATAAATTTAAAATTTTTTCGCGAAAAAATAATTTGGGAGTGAGAAAGATACTTGAATTAACACCTCGTTTTACGCGTACTAATATGTCCAGTAAAAAAGCAAATGTTTCCTCTAAAAACACAAGTGTGAATCAAGAAAATTTAGAAAACGCTATTGATACTACGCTTCTTTCTAATTACATGCCTGCATGTGCAGTAGTTAATAAGGACATGGAAATCTTGCAGTTTAGAGGTCCCGTTTCTTCCTACCTAGAACATGCTTCAGGCAAAGCCAGTCTTAATATCTTAAAAATGGCACGGCCTGAATTTGCTTTTGAACTTCGCAATGCGATTAATAAAGTAATAGAAACTAAACAACCCGTATACAAATCAGGCATTGAAATAAAAATAGATTCCGTTTTAAGAATGATGTCTTTTGAAGTTTGTCCCCTTAAAATTGAGTGGGATGAACCCTTACTGCTTATTGTTTTTAAACCTCAGGAATTGATAGAAAAATTTATCGATAGTGATTCTGACAACAAAAATAATACAACACTCAAAGACTTAAAAATAAAAAAACTGACCGAAGAGTTAAATAGTACCCGTACAGAAATGATTTCAATCATTGAATCGCAAGAAACTATTTATGAGGAATTACAGTCTGCAAATGAAGAAATAGTTTCGTCAAATGAAGAATTTCAAACCTTGAATGAAGAACTAGAGACCTCAAAAGAAGAAATTGAAGCCACTAATGAAGAGCTTATTTCGACCAATCAAGAATTACAAATGCGACATGATTTATTAATAGAATCACATGAGTATTCTGAAGCTATTATTGCTACTATACATGAACCAATGCTTATTTTGAATAAAAATTTTCATGTAATATCAGCTAATAAATCTTTTTACAAAAAATTTCTGGTCGACAAAGACGAAACGGAAGGTAAATTATTATTTGATCTGGGCAATAAGCAATGGAACATAATAAAACTGCGTCAGGTTTTAAATGAAATACTTTCGAAAAATAGTAGTTTCGAAAATTTTGAAGTAACGCACACTTTTTCTGGAATTGGGGAAAGAATAATGCTCCTCAATGCTCATTTGATTATTCAAAAAACAAACAGCGAACAATTGATTCTTCTTGCTATAGAAGATATTACGGACCGTTCTCGTTATTATCTAAAAGAAAAATATTTTCTTAATCTAATTGAAGCAAGTCTTGACCCTTTAATTACAATTAGTAATGAAGGAAAGATTACAGATATGAATCGAGCTTCAGTAAATATTACAGGTATATCTCGTGAAAAATTAAAAGGAACTGATTTCTTTGGCTATTTTACTGAACCTGAAAAAGCACGCACAATTTATCAAGATGTATTTGCTAAAGGCTTTATTAACAACTCTCCACTCAAGCTAATTCACAAAAATGGAAAACGCACTGATGTATTATTAAACGGATCCGTTTACAAGGATGATAATGGAAATGTTCTGGGTGCAGTTATTGTTGCCCGAGATGTAACCGATCAAAAAAGAATTGAGACCGAATTAATAGAATCAAAAGTATTTGCAGAATTGGCAACTTTAATAGCTGAAGAAGCTAAAAGTAAAGCTGAAGAAGCAACACGAATTGCAGAAGATGCGATGAAATCAAAACAACAATTTTTGTCCAATATGAGTCACGAAATCCGTACTCCTATGAATGCAATCATTGGATTTACCAGAGTGATATTAAAAACAGATTTATCTGAAAAACAAAAAGAATATCTAAATGCCATAAAAATGAGTGGCGATACATTAATTGCATTAATTAATGACATACTTGATTTAGCAAAAGTCGATGCTGGTAAAATGACTTTTGAACAAAAGCCTTTCAAAATGGAAGTTTCTGTAACTTCAATGCTTCAATTATTTGAAACAAAAATTAAAGAAAAAAATTTAAAATTAGTTACTAGTTATGACAAAAATATACCTGCTGTACTTTTAGGAGATTCTATCCGATTACACCAGATTATTTTGAATTTAGTCAGCAATGCCGTGAAATTTACTTCTAAAGGCAAAATTGAGGTCAGTATCAATTTATTATTTGAAGATGAAGAAAAAGTAATTATTGAATTTGCAATCACTGATAGTGGAATTGGAATTCCACAGGATAATATTGATTTAATATTTGAAAACTTTCAACAAGCTACTAACGGAACTTCCAGTCTTTATGGAGGTACAGGTTTAGGACTCGCCATTGTTAAACAGCTGGTCACATCACAAGGAGGAAATATTCGTGTAAAAAGCCAAATCAATGAAGGTTCTACATTTAGTTTTACTTTGCCTTTTCAAAAAACTAAAATAGATGCTGAATTAGAAACTACCCTAAAAGAATTAAATACTGAAGTGAAAAATATAAAAATATTGGTTGTAGAAGATATGCCGCTCAATCAACTATTAATGAAAACCATTTTGGATGATTTTGGATTTGAGCGCGATATAGCTGATAATGGAAAAATTGCTATTGAAAAACTTCTGGAAAAATCATATAATATTGTTCTAATGGACTTACAAATGCCCGTAATGAATGGGTTTGAAACTACAGAATACATTCGTAATACTATGAATTTAAAAATCCCTATCATTGCCTTAACTGCGGATGTTACAACAGTTGATTTAGAAAAATGTAAAGCTGTAGGAATGGATGATTATATTGCTAAACCCATCGATGAAAAATTACTATTTGCAAAAATTGTTGAGCTGACAAAATAAAATCCTATTAAATAAATTAAAAAGGTCTTTAGCAGTTCTCAAATTCTTTTTTAATGCAACATTAATCCCTAAATATTAGATTCCCTTTTTTGAAGTGTGTGAATGATATAACTTTTATTGACAATTATGTAACACTTTTAGTGTCTAACCGAAATACATTTGCTTTGTAATTAATTCAAGCACAAATGTTTGAAAAAAATATAACTCAAACCATTTCTCTTTTAATCAAGTAGACATCGAAAGTTAAACATGAAAATAAATTACAAAATCAATCTTTAAAAAATAAAATTATGAATCTTAAAAGAATCTTTGGAGCATTACTTACGGCACTTGGAATAGGTGGACTTATTTATACCGCAATATTATTTGCTGGAACATCTGGCGACATGACAGATGTTAAATCACTAATTATTTATGGCGTACTTGGTATTATTTTCTTCGTTTCAGGAATTAGCTTGGTTCGTACAACTAAAGACGAATCATAAATTACAACATAGTCTTTACCAATATTTTTGATATTTAATACCTTTAAACTGGGGAACAAAATAATTTAGATTAGCTTTTAATCTTTATTTTCCAAATGGTGCATTAAAAATTCCTCAAATAAATTTAGAATTAAATCGTTGCAATTTATAGCTACAATAGCTTCTCTCCGCTTTTTAAAATAGTCGAGAGAAGTTATTTCTACAGTGCAAAATATCTCATTTTATTTATTAAATCCTCCTTTTTTATAATAGTATATAAGTGAATCTTACAACTCATTGTAAAAATTATATAATGAATTTTAGATTTAAAAACGGAACTTTACTAAACACCTCTAAACAATAATTAAATAGAAACTGATGAAAAGTACAGCCACCAAAACTATTAAAAAAATAAAGTTGCAAGAAGGTAAAGGAAATTCAGAAAATACTATACCTGAGACAAAGGAAAATTGTCGCAATATTTTTGTAGACGAGTTAAAAGAAATTTACTTTAGTGAAAAAGCACTGATGCTATCTATACCTGTAATGATTAAGAATGCAACTACTGATGAATTAGTCGATGCACTCAAAGTACATTTGCAATTTACATTAGATCATCTAAAACGATTAGAAGATTTTTTTTGTTCAATTGGGGAAACAGATATTATACTAAAATATGATGCAATGTATGGATCAATTACACCTAAAGGATAAATAAGTCAGTAATAGTCCAGAGGCATAAAACAATACTGCCATTTTGTCAGATAGTCTGTTTTCTGGTTTGCCAGGTTGGCGCAACAGCATCAAGAACATAGGGGTTTTCCAACCTTCCGCCTATGACCAACGAAGTGGTACACGAGCTTGATACCTGTTAATCAGAATATTTTAAAAGACAATAGTATCTAACTTAATTTTTAAGAGCAATTTTATTTGTGCAATTTAAACTGCATGAATAGAATTGTTTTTAAGCTTATAACAACCTCATTTAAGGCATTTTAGTAATTAATTTATTTCTTTTTCCAATAAAGATACCATTAAATATAATTATCTTTATATCAACTTTTTAAGCTTTAAAACATGAAAACAAATCCATTATTCACACCAAAAAAAGTAGGTTCTATTGATTTAAAAAATCGAATTGTTATGGCACCCATGACACGATGTAGAGCAATTGGAAACATTCCTAATGAATTAATGGCAAAATATTATCAGCAGCGCGCAAGTGCCGGATTGATCATAACAGAAGGAACTTCTCCGTCACCAAACGGTCTTGGATATGCTCGAATTCCTGGACTTTTTAATACTCCACAAATTGAAGATTGGAAAAAAATCACCAGCGCAGTTCATGAAAAAGGAGGTAAAATAATCATTCAATTAATGCATTCCGGAAGAATTAGCCATCCGCTTAATATGTCTAAAGAAGCGGAGATATTAGCACCTTCTCAAGTAAAAGCAGCGGGGCAAATGTGGACTGATTCACAAGGACTTCAAGATTTTTCAGTACCAAAAGAAATGACTGTCCAAGACATTTTGAATGCAAAAGAAGAATATGTAACCGCTGCAAAAAATGCTTTATCAGCGGGTTTTGATGGTGTAGAACTGCATGGAGCAAATGGATATTTACTGGAAGAATTTCTTTCGCCCGTAAGTAATATCAGAACAGAGGTTTATGGTGGAAGCATTGAAAACAGATGCCGTTTTGTTATTGAAGTTGCCACTGCAGTTGCACTAGCTATTGGAAAAGAAAAAACGGGGATTCGTTTATCACCTTATGGAGTAGCAAGTGACATGCCGCATTATCCTGAAATAGAGGCTACTTATGATTATTTATCTAAAGAACTGAACAAGCTGGAAATAGCATACATTCATCTTGTAGATCATTCCGCTATGGGAGCACCAGAAGTTCCTTTGGAAATCAAAAAATTGATTCGTCATAATTTCAAAAATACGCTAATCCTTTGTGGCGGTTATACCAAAGAAAGCGCCGAAGAAGCTATTGAAAGCGGACTTACAGATTTGGTCGCTTTTGGTCGTCCCTTTATAAATAATCCTGATTTAGTGGAACGATTTGAAAATAATTGGCCTTTATCACAAGACCTTAATATGGATTTGTTTTATTCAGCTGATGAGAAAGGATATACTGATTATCCCGTTTATAAAGGTTGATAAAAGAATATGTTGAATGCTAAACATTGTTTCAAATCATTTTAAATCTAAGGTAAATGAAAGATATAGCACAATTATTAGCTTTATTAGGCGATGAAAAAGACTCTTTATTGAATCATGTCTGTAAAACAATTCCGAAGGATCAAATTCATTTGCCCAATCCCTCTCATATCGATACCGTTTTTTTATCCAGTAATCGAAACGGCCAAACGATACGAAGTTTGACACAATTATACCAACATGGGCGACTTTCAGGTACAGGCTATATTTCTATTTTGCCAGTAGACCAAGGAGTTGAACATACAGCAGGAAGTTCATTTTCTCCAAACCCTATTTATTTTGACCCTGAGAATATTGTAAAATTAGCGATTGAAGCTGGTTGCAACGCAGTGGCTTCTTCAATGGGAGGACTTGCACTGTTATCCAGAAAATATGCGCATAAAATTCCGTTTGTGGTAAAAATCAATCACAATGAACTCCTAACCTATCCTAATAAATACGATCAAATCATGTTTGGAAGTGTTCGAGACGCTTGGAATATGGGAGCTGTAGCTGTGGGCGCAACTGTTTACTTTGGCTCAGCGGAATCAGACAGACAAATTATAGCACTAGCAAAAGCTTTTGAAGAAGCTCATAATTTAGGTATGGCAACCATACTCTGGTGTTACTCGAGAAATGATGGGTTCATAAAAGACGGTGTCGATTATAATACCGCTGCTGATATTACCGGTCAAGCTAATTACTTAGGTGTTTCCATTCAGGCTGATATTATTAAACAAAAGCTACCTACTAATAACGGCGGTTTTACGGCAATAAAATTTGCCAAAACAAATCCTGATATGTATACCAAATTAGCCAGCGATCATCCCATAGACTTATGCCGCTATCAGGTAATGAACTGTTTCTCTGGGCGAATCAGTATGATTAATTCTGGAGGGGAATCTAAAGGCAAAACTGATTTGGCTGAAGCCATAAAAACTGCGGTCATTAACAAACGAGCTGGCGGTGCCGGAATGATTATGGGCCGGAAAGCTTTCCAGCGTCCCTTTGGCGAAGGCGTAAAACTGATAAATGCTGTTCAGGAAATTTACCTTGCTAAAGAAGTTTCTATTGCATAAAACATGCTTTTATAAATGGAACAAAAACTTCAATAACAAACCAAAATGCTGACTATATAGCTTTTACACCACCAAAAAGTGTGAATCATGTAACTTATTTTTACAATTTTATAATACTTTTAGATAGGAATAAAATGACCTTTGTAATATTATAATACTTTACTAATTGTTGTGCACAGTTGAAATAATTTCAAAAAACGTGTACAAATACTTAAAAAGTAGCATCTATCAAATAATAAAATATAGAAAATATGAAACCACAAATTGGAATTACACAAGAACATTTAAAAAATAGCATTTCTATCCTATCATCAGTTTTAGCGAATGAAATGACACTATATGTTAAATTAAGAAAATTTCATTGGAATGTTTCTGGCGAAAGTTTTATGGAATTTCACAAATTATTTGAGGGTCAATATACACAACTGGAAGCTTCAATAGATGAAATAGCAGAGCGCATCGGCAAATTAGGGGGGAAAACTATTGGTACAATGAAAGAGTTTTCAGATTTAACTATAATTAAAGAATCGCCTAATCATTACCCATCTCAAAAAGAAATGGTTACAGAATTATTAGAAGATCATGAAACAGTTATTATTCATCTTAGAAAAGATGTTGATATAAGTGCCGAAGAAAATAAGGATGCAGGAACTGCTGATTTCCTTACTGGTTTAATGGAAGCACACGAAACAATGGCTTGGACACTAAGAAGATATTTAGAATAATAGAAAACATAAACAAATGGAAAATTCAGAAAACGAAGTTTATTCAGCTTCAAAAAGTCATTGTAGAGTTGGTAAAATAACTCCTAAAAAAATTGAGGAAGATAAATCTACAACAACAGTAGATTTATAAAAATAGTAAGGTTAGGTTGGTTTTTTTGGGTTTGTTAAAGGGCTATTGTTTTTACAATAGCCCTTTTTGGTTCCAATAATTAAAATCTTCTTTTTTGATAAAAAACATAACAGTCCTAGTGTCTAAAACAGTGAATAGTATAAGTAATATAAAAATTTATATAACACATTTCAGGGATAAGAAATCGACCTTTATATTCTTAGTTAAGTACATGCATTATCCAAAAACATAATTTCACTTAAGGATTATCAAATAATCTTTTTCACAAACAATTACTATGGTAGCAGTTAAAAAAGAAGGCATTATAATTCAAAAAACGGCACTCGATTTTGAAAATGAAGCTGTGCTAAATCCTGCATCAATAAAAGAAGGAAATAATGTCCATCTCTTTTACAGGGCAGTAAGCAATGGGAATTTTTCAAGTATTGGTTATTGTAAATTAGACGGACCACTTACTATTGACAACCGAAACGAGACCCCAGTTATTATCCCTGAATTTGATTATGAGTCTCATGGTGTCGAAGATCCGCGCATTGTAAAAATCGATGATTTATATTATCTAACTTATACTGCCTATGATGGTATAAATGCTTTGGGTGCTTTGGCTTTATCCAAAGATTTAATCAAATGGGAAAAACAAGGCATAATCGTGGCACAAATAACCTATCAGGAATTTGTTGAGCTCTCTGAATCTCATAAACCAAAAAGTGAAAAATACTTTCGCTATAATCGACAGAGAGCCGTGCGAAGAAAAGACGGAGGAAAAGTGCTCCTTTGGGATAAAAATTTAATTTTCTTCCCAAGAAGAATTAATGGAATGCTTTGCTTTTTACATCGAATAAAGCCTGATATCCAAATTGTTGTTACTGTAAATGAAATAGCGGAACTCACACCTGAATTTTGGAAAAATTACTTTATGGATTTTGAAGATACTATTCTTTTAGCACCAAAATACGACCATGAATCAAGCTACATCGGAGGAGGCTGCCCTCCTATTGAAACGGAATTTGGTTGGTTATTAATCTATCACGGTGTAGAAGATACTATAAAAGGCTTTGTTTATTCCGCCTGTGCATCATTACTTGACTTAAACAATCCTCAAAAAGAAATTGCGCGATTACCCTATCCTCTATTTAAACCTGAACTAAGTTGGGAATTAAAAGGAGATGTAAATAATGTATGCTTCCCTTCAGGCACGGCTTTATTTGGTGATACGCTCTATATCTATTATGGTGCGGCCGATAAGCGCATTGGCTGTGCCTCTCTTAATCAATCTGAATTACTAAAAGAATTAATGCTAAACACTATAGATCATGATTAATAAAATCATCCTTAAACGTCAAAATATACAATCCATAAATATTTCAAAGAAAACTTATGGAAATGTGTTAAATAATTCACTGCATCAAGACACAAAAAAAGAGTTGCCTGAAATACTATTTATCACAACATATCCTCCAAGAGAATGTGGTATTGCAACGTATTCTCAAGACTTGATTAAAGCGCTGAATAATAAATTTCAGAATTCTTTTAAAATAAAAATTTGTCCTTTGGAATCGAATAATGAGCAACATAATTATACTGATGCTATAAAATACATTCTCAATACAGATCATCCGAATGCCTTTATCAATTTGGCAAATCAAATTAATATTAATAATAATTTACAAATGGTGCTGATTCAGCATGAATTTGGATTATTTAAAAACAATGAAGCTAGTTTAAAACAGTTTACAAAAACACTTCAAAAACCTGTAATTATTGTTTTCCATACCGTACTCCCCAGACCAAATCCATCATTAAAAACAAATGTTCAAGATATAGCAGAAGAAGCACATTCAGTAATTGTAATGACAAATTCAGCTGCGGAGTTATTAGTTAAAGATTATGGCATAGCAATAAATAAAATAACAATAATTCAGCACGGAACTCATTTAGTACCTCATTCTGACAAAGAGGAATTAAAAATAAAATACCAATTAGAAGGGAAAAAAATTCTTTCAACTTTTGGGTTATTAAGCTCTGGAAAAGGCATTGAAACTACTTTAGAAGCATTACCTAGAATAGTAAAAAAGAATAAAGATGTGGTCTTTTTAATTATTGGAAAAACCCATCCTTCAGTGGTAAAAGAAGAAGGCGAAAAATACCGTTTGATGCTTCAAGCTAAGATTGAAGACTTACAACTTCAGGAGCATGTTCAATTTATAAATCATTTTCTGCCTTTAGCTGAACTTTTAGAATATTTACAACTTACTGATATTTACCTGTTTACTTCCAAAGACCCAAATCAAGCAGTAAGTGGAACTTTTTCGTATGCTATCAGTTGTGGCTGCCCAATTATTTCAACTCCTATTCCCCATGCATGTGAAGTATTGAAGAATGATGTCGGAATTATTATTGATTTTGACAATCCAAAACAATTAGCTCAAAAAACAAATATGCTATTGCTTGATGAGCCGTTAAGAAAAAATATGGGTTCAAACGGGATACATCGAATTGCTCCTACCGCTTGGGAAAATGCGGCAATTGCTCATGCAATGTTATTTGAAAAAATTGGACAGAAAAACTTCAACTTACAGTATAAACTTCCAAAAGTTAATCTTGATCATATAAAAAAGCTTACCACTTCTTTTGGAATGATTCAATTTTCAAAGATTAATCAACCGGATATTGATTCTGGATATACATTAGATGACAATGCGAGAGCCATGGTAGCATTATGCCAACAATATGAATTGACAAAGGATTATAATGATTTAAAATACATCCAGATCTATTTCGATTTTATAAAATATTGTTTGCAACATAATGGATATTTTCTAAATTATATAAATGAAGAATATAATTTCACAAAACAAAATTACAAAACAAACTTAGAAGACTCAAATGGACGAGCTATTTGGGCTTTAGGCTATCTAAATTCCATTAGCGGCATTCTTCCCGAAGAATTAGCTAAAGATGCTGCTCTTACCATGGAAAGTGCATTAGAAAATGTTTTTGAATTTCACTCCACACGAACAATGGGTTTCATAATCAAAGGAGTGTATTACTACAATACAAAAAGCGCGTCACAACAAAACATTGCTATAATTAATAAATTAGCTGACAGGTTAGTGCAAATGTACAAACATGAAGCAGATAAGGAATGGGATTGGTTTGAAAGTTATCTTACTTATGGCAATAGCATTTTGCCGGAAGCAATGCTTTGTGCTTGGTTAGCCACAGACAAATTAATTTATAAAGAAGTTGCAAAATCATCCTTTGACTTTCTTCTTTCCAAAATTTTTCTAGAAAACAGGATTCAGGTAATTTCTAATAAAGGATGGCTGAAAAAAGAAAATCAATTGGTTCCGAGTCCTATAGGCGGCGAACAACCTATTGATGTGGCATATACTATTCTGGCATTAGGAAAATTTGCTACTGTTTATAAAAATGAGGAATACCTCGAAAAAATGGAAACTGCTTTTAACTGGTTTCTAGGAAACAATCATTTGCACCAGATTATTTACAATCCTTGTACTGGAGGATGTTATGACGGATTAGAAGAGGATTATATAAATCTAAATCAAGGTGCAGAGTCAACAGTGAGCTATTTGATGGCACGATTAACAATAGAAAAATCATTAAGAATAGATGGGAAAACTATTCCCGTACACATTGGAAATCCAAATAAGTTAGCAAAATTACCTTCAATAAAAATGAATCTTACTCATTAATATAATTTACAAATATGTAAATTATGTAATCTTTAGCTATAGTAATATAATATTTTTTTAGATTAAATGACTGAACTTTAAACTATTGTAATTCATTAATTATAATAACAGTTCTATTATATACAACACTAAAAAAATAACTATGAAAACAACAAAAAAATTAGGCATCTGGATGGATCATTCTATGGCTCATTTAATGGAATTTACCAATAAGCATTTTGAAATAGAAACCATTGAATCCGAACTTGACAATCAGGAAAAAATTGAAAGTTTAGCGAAATCTGAAAATTCAAATTTTAGTAAAGAGAAAAAACAACTTTTTGAATACTATAAAAAAATTGGAGAAGCCATTAAAAATTACAAACGTGTAATTCTTTTTGGACCAACTGATGCAAAAATAGAACTCTTTGATCTCTTGAGTGAAGACACCCGTTTTTTAAAAATTAAATTCGAGATTAAAGACACTGATAAAATGGACGAAAATCAGCAACATAATTTTGTCAAAGAATACTTTTCAAGAGCATAATCAAAACTTTATACAATTATAAATCAACTTAAAAACTTTTAAAAATGAAAATAAGAACCATAGGAATCGTCATGATTATTTTAGGAATAATTATGTTACTGTACACCAGTTTTAATTATGTAACAACCGAAAAAGTAGTTGATATAGGTCCTATTCAAATCAACAAGGAAGTTAATCATCCTATAAGTTGGTCTCCAATTATAGGAATTATACTTGCAGTAGGTGGTGTCGTTTTAATCGTGGCAAGCAATAAAAAAGAAGCTTAATTCTGATAATTAGAGTTTTAATTTATTGGATGTGTGAATAATGCAACATTATATAAAAGTTATATAACACATTTAGCTACAATTATAAAGAATTTTGCAAAGCAGATTATCTTAAATAAAGCCTCGTAAAATAGAAGCTAAGTTTAGTTATTCTTAAAGTATAATAAGATGAATAAAGAGAAATCAATTGTAGTACTAAATAATCTTATTGAAATCAATAATGATAGAATTCAAGTTTATGAAACTGCAGCAATAGTTACCGAAGAAAGTGATTTAAAAGATTTGTTTTGTGAATTCCAACAAACAAGTAAAATTTTTAAATCAGAACTGGCAGAAGAAGTTCAAAAAATGGGCGGAATTCCTGTGGATATAATTAAAAAAAATAGCTTTTTTGTGAGACTTTGGATAAATCTCAAAGCAAGTCTTATTAATAAAGACAGAGAAAATATTTTGAAAACTCTTGAATATAAAGAATTTGTAGCTATAAAAAGCTATAAAGAAACCTTGGCTGATAATTTTGATCATCTTACCGCTGAGCTTCTTATCATCGTTAAATCACAGCAAATTCTTTTAACTGCGCATCATGATAAGGTAAAAAAGTTAGGAGATTTAATGTTGTCTTAAAGCAAATATTTTTTTTCTAATTTCCTTTAAGTCAACACTTAATTCGCATCCATAAAAAACACAAAAACCAATGAATAGTATAGTAGCCGCCAAAAAAGAAAGTATAATCAGCTATTTGAAAGAAACTTTTAATGACGTAGGCAAAATTACATTATTTGCATCGCGTTTTTTCAAAGAAGTAATTAGGCCTCCTTATGAAATCAAGGAATTCATAAAACAATGTTACGTTATTGGGTATAAATCTTTGCCACTAGTTACCATCACGGGATTTATAATGGGTTTAGTACTTACGCTACAATCAAGACCAACATTAGCCAAGTTTGGTGCAGAATCCTGGTTGCCTAGTATGGTTGCACTTTCATTAATCCGGGAAATTGCTCCCGTAATTACCGCTTTGATTTGTGCTGGTAAAGTTTCTTCCGGTATTGGTGCTGAATTAGGTTCTATGAAAGTGACAGAACAAATAGATGCAATGGAAGTTTCGGCAATAAACCCGTATAAATATCTAGTTGTTACAAGGATTTTAGCCACAACGCTTATGATTCCGCTTTTAGTGATTTATGCCGATGGTATTGGGATTATAGGAGGATATGTAGGTATAAATATTCATAGTGATGTTAATATGTATCGTTACCTCTCACAAGTTTTAGAATCAATTACTTTTTTAGATATTTTTCCGGCGACTATGAAAACTTTTTTCTTTGGTTTCTTTATTGGAATGATTGGCTGTTATAAAGGATTTAATGCGGCTAATGGAACTGAAAGTGTTGGAAAAGCGGCTAACTCAGCCGTAGTTACTGCTTCATTAACAATATTTATTATTGATATGCTTGCTGTACAAATAACTGATTTATTTTTCTAAAATGATACAAGAAATAACAACAACAGCTCCTACTCCTATTTCTAAAACTAATAATCCAGTAATAGAAATAAAAGAACTTTATAAATCCTTCGGGAGTAATGAAGTGTTAAAAGGAGTTACTTTCTCTGTAAATAAAGGAGAAAATTTAGTGGTATTGGGAAAATCAGGTTCTGGAAAATCAATAACTATAAAATGTATAGTTGGTTTAGTAGTTGCTGACGAAGGTGAAATAAATGTATTTGGCACTGATATCACAAAAATAGATAACACTGAGCTTAATGAAATAAGAGTCCGCATAGGTTTTCTTTTTCAAAATGCAGCGTTGTATGATTCCATGAGTGTTCGAGAAAATCTCGGATTTACGCTGAAACGACATGCTAAAGATTTATCTGCTGAAGAATTAGAAAATCAAATAAAAGACGTTTTGGAAAGCGTAGGTTTAAGTGAAGCAATCGATAAAATGCCATCGGAATTATCAGGAGGAATGCGTAAAAGAATTGGACTTGCGAGAACTCTTATTCTCAAACCTGAAATAATATTATATGATGAACCTACCACTGGATTAGACACGATAACTTCAAGAGAAATCAGCGAATTATTATTAGAAATCCAAAAAAAACATAAAACATCTTCGATTATTATTACCCATGATATGGCTTGTGCAAAACACACTGCTGATCGGCTTGTGATTCTAAAAGATGGTGTAATACATACCGAAGGAACTTACGAAGAACTAGAAAAAAGTGATGACGAATGGGTTCGTTCTTTTTTCCTATAACCAATAAAAAAATATAAAATGAATAAAGAATCTGGATATCAATGGAAATTAGGAATGTTTGTAATCATAGGGTTGGCACTTTTTGTTACAACAATATATTTTGTTGGAAAACAGAAAAATTTATTTGGCTCTACATTTGAATTGAATTCAAAATTTAATTCGGTGAATGGACTCGAAGTAGGGAATAATGTTCGTTTTTCGGGTATTAACATAGGTACTGTCGAAGAAATTGAATTTCTTACGGATACTTCTGTGGTGATTAAATTAGTCATAAAAGAAGAAGTTCGTAAATATATCAAGAAAGATGCTATTGCAAGTATCAGTTCTGATGGTTTAATGGGAGATAAAGTCTTAGTAATATCGTCTGGAAAAAACTCTAAAGTAATTGTAGAAGACAATGATAATATTGCTTCAAAGCAAGCTATAGAAATGGAAGATTTAATGGTCAGCGTCAAAAAGAGTGTTGATAATGCCGGTGTAATTACAGCTCAACTTGCTCAGTTCAGTTATAGCATGAACAATGGAAATGGCGCTTTATCTAAATTAGTCTCCGATGAAGAATTTGGAAACAGTATAAAAAATATGGTTACAAATCTTGAGAACAGTTCTAATGAATTTAAAAAATTTACTGTCAAAATGAATGATGGGAAAGGCGCGCTTTCAAAATTAGTAAGTGATGAAAAAATGGGCCGAATGATTGACTCTACTTTAACAAATGTAAAAACAGGAACGGAAGGACTTAATGAAGTTATAGAAGCTGCAAAGCATAATTTCCTGTTAAGAGGCTATTTCAATAAAAAGAAAAAAGCTGAAGAGAAAAAACTGGATGAGCTTGAAAATCAAGAGGAAATAGAAATGAAAAAGGAATTAAATATAGGTGCAAAATTTGATACTATAAAATAGTTTTTTGAAGCATAACACTGGATAGCAATATCTTGAAATAGTTATCCTTAAGCGCACTAAATTAAGAAAAGACTTATTTTTAAACACCTAGAAGTGAGAATCCTACAACTTTTTAATAAAGTTATATAACATTTGATTTTAAAGCACGGAGTACCTTTACAAAACTATAAATATTTTGAACTTTTAAATGAAAATGAAAATGAAAAAAATGAAATTTATTCTGTCTTTCATCATGCTTGGATTATTAATTTATTCTTGTAACAATGATGATACAAATGCGAGTTACCCGTATGCAGTAAGATTGACTGATGCTCCTGGACCATACGACGAAGTGAATGTAGACATACAAGGTGTAGAAGTAATTGGTGAAGATGGCAAAACTGTAGCACTAAATGTAGAAAAAGGTATTTATAACTTACTAGAATTTTCTAATGGTGTCGATACATTACTTGCAACTGATTCACTGGAAATTTCTTCAGTGAAACAAATAAGACTTATTCTAGGTGCTGATAATACAGTAGTTCTTAATGGTGTAAGTTATCCTTTGAGTACACCAAGTGCCGAACAAAGCGGATTAAAACTTCAAGTTAACCAAACACTTCAAGAAGGGATATTGTATACTGTCCTTTTGGACTTTGATGCCAATAAATCAGTGGTTAAATTAGGAAATGGCGGATACCAATTAAAACCGGTCATTAGAACAATAGAAAAAGCTATTAGCGGTTCTATAAAAGGTAAAATTACTCCAATAGGAACTATGGCAGTAGTTGAAGCAACCTCATCAACAGCAGTAAGTTATACAAGTAATGTAAATGAAAATGGGGACTTCCTAGTAATGGGACTTCCTCCTGGGACCTATACCATTACCATCACTCCTGCTCTACCGTCATTGCCTGTAACAAAAACTGATGTCGTAGTTACAGCCGGTATAACAACTGATATAGGCGCTTTTATTATATTATAAGATGATTGTATAAATGTTGCTTTATAATACAAAAGCAACATTATTAACAACCTAATACATTTAAAATCATTAAAAACATCATTCCATAATGCGATGTTTTTAATGATTTTATTTTTTACACTTAAATAAACAGTGCCTTACCAAATAATCTTAAAATTTAATTCATCATGAAAACAGAAAAAGAACTTAATGACGCTATTCTTGAAATTACTATGAAAATTCGGAATTATTATCCCGAATTATCTAAATATTTATCAGAGATGCCCGTAACTATTCCTGATATTTCAAATCCTGAAATAAATATTAAAACACTAACGGATTATTATGAATCACTAGAAAACATATTGAAAAAATACATTCCAAATCATAACCCCGATTCAAACCAATAGAACTGTTTATTGTTATAGTAATCAAAAATGATATAAGTGTACACTCCATTTTTATTGATCTTTTTATAAAATCAGTGAATATAACAACTAATCACAAAAGTTATATAACTGATTTAGGCCTTAAACGCGCCAACTTTGTAAAGTGAAAATTATTTCGCATACAATACACACAAAAAAATGAATTCAATAGAACTAACAGGAAATTGGGAAGAGCAAAAAGAAAAATTAAAACAAAAATTTGCAGCTTTGACCGATAATGATTTATTTTTCACAGAAGATAAAAAAGAAGAAATGTTGGGAAAACTCCAAATTAAATTGGGTAAAACCAAAGAAGAAATTCTAAAAATTATAAAGTCCATATAATAATTTTATATCAAAAAAAAAGTTGTTTGCCCCTATAATTATGGTACTTACTTTTAAAACCGTAGCATAATTCAAAGTAGCAACATTAACTGCTACTAATTTGAATTATAAAATGGGTAAACAAAAATTTCTAATCACATCAAAAAATTTAATATTAAACTACATAAAATGAAAAAGACACTTTTTACCCTTGCAATAACAACCTTCATGGCTGGAACCGTTTTAACAGGTTGTCAAAATACTTCAAAAAAAGAAGAAGCTGCTCAAGATAATGTAGAGGATGCAAGAGAAAATCTTGATGATGCAAAAGAAGAATTATCAGATGCACGAAAAGTAGCAACTGAAGAAGAATGGAATGCATTCAAAGCAAGTACTAATGCAACGATTACTGAAAATGAAATGAGAATCGCAGAGATGAAAGCCAGTATGAAAAAAACCGGAAAATCAATCGATGAAGAATATGCTAAAAAAATTGACGCTTTAGAGCAAAAAAACAATGACATAAAAGCTACGATTGAAACGTATAAAAATGATTCCAGTAGTGATTGGGAATCTTTTAAACAAGAATACAATCGTGATATGGATGAACTTGGAGAGGCTATTAGAAACCTCACAGTAGACAACAAATAGTACATTAAAAAGACGAGTTATACAACTCGTCTTTTTTTTGGCTGATTCTTTTTTGATTTAAAAAATATCTGATAATAAATCATTTAAGGTGTGAATAATGTAAACTTAACAAAAAGTATTGTAACAAAGTTTGTCCATAAGATGCGGATATTTGTAGTATAATAATTCAATAACAAAAACAATTAAAATGAAAAATTCAAACAAAATATTTTTTGCTTCATTAGTATTAAGTTTCATGAGCTTTACCAGCGCACAAGCGCAAGAAAAAACCCCATCTTATGGTTTTAAAGGTGGATTAAACTTCTCTAATTTTTATGTAGATAATGTGGATGACAGCAACATGCTTACAGGTTTCAATGCTGGTTTATACGCTAAATTCCCAATTACAAATAGTATTGCAATTCAGCCTGAAATTAATTACACAACAAAAGGTTCTGAGCAAATATACGATAACGGAGTAGTTCAAGGAAGATCAAAATTCAATATCAATTATATTGAAGTACCAGTTTTATTGGTTGCAAATATAACTGATAATTTTAATGTGCATGTTGGTCCATACGCAGCGTACATGGTTAGTGGAAAAACAAAAAATGATTCGAATTTTGGATCTTCTGAAAGCGAATTAGACACTGATGATTTCAACAAATTAGACGCTGGTATTTCTGGTGGTCTAGGAATCGATTTTGATGTAGTAAACTTTGGTGTTCGTTACAATTATGGTTTAACTAAAATAGGGAAAGACAATAGCTTTACTTCGTCAGACGCAAAAAATAGTGTTTTTAACGTTTACGTAGGATTGAGATTAAACTAAAAAACAATAATTAATCATTAAAACCTAAAAATTATGAGCAATTTACTTTACACAATCGCAGTAATTTTAGTCCTTTTTTGGGCTATTGGATTCTTTGCATACAGCGCAGGATCAATTATTCATATACTTCTCGTTATTGCAGTTATTGCAGTTATATTTAGAATTATACAAGGAAGAAAAATCTAATTTTTCTTCCTATTTAATTAAAAAAAACAAACAAAATATAAATCATTAAAAACTAGAAATCATGGGCAACCTTCTTTACACAATCGCAGTTATTTTAGTCATTTTTTGGGCTATTGGATTCTTTGCATTCAGCTTAGGATCAATTATACACGTACTTCTTGTTATTGCAGTTATTGCAATACTATTTAGACTAATACAAGGTAGAAGTATATAAATCAAATAATAAAACAATAAAATACATAATTATGAAAGCAGATAAAATAATATTAGGAGTTTTAGGTGGCGTAGCCGTTGGAGCATTATTAGGAGTATTGTTTGCACCTGAAAAAGGGGACAAAACAAGAAAAAAAATTATGGATAAGAGCAACGATTATGCTGATGAATTAAAAGACAAATTAGATACTTTATTGGGAACAATAAATAAAAAGTATGAGAAAATTTGGAGCGAAGGCGAAAGTTTAATCGCTCAAGGAAAATCAAAATTTGATGATGCAAAACATGAAGGTGAATCATTACTTTCTGAAGGAAAATCAAAATTTTACGATGCAAAAAACGAAATTAAAAATACAAGTATCTAATACGATATTTAGTTATTAAAATTTCAATACAAAGTACGTTTACAAATTATATCATGGAAAACAACGCAACAACAATAGAAATGCTTTTTGAAAGAGCAGAGGATTACACTAGAACAACAGTAGAATTGGTGAAGTTAAATGCAGTAGATAAAACTGCTGATGTCTTGTCTTCTTTACTCTCTCGATTAACAGTTTCTGTTGTTTTTGCAATGTTTGCTTTTTTAGTAAATATTGGCCTTTCCTTATGGATTGGTGAATTAGTTGGAAAAGTATATTATGGTTTTTTTATAGTATCGAGTTTTTATTTACTAATTACAATCATTCTTTACATATTTAAAGATGAATGGATTAAAATGCCAATCAGCAATTTTATTATTATTAAAATGCTAAAAAAAAGTTAGTATGGAAAAGATAAACCAAACAGAAATTCTTAAGGAAACTATCTTATTAATGAAAATGAAACAAGCTGAAGAATTAGTTCAACTAAAAGATCAGTATCATTATACCATTGAAAGTTTTAAACCTTTAAATCTTATAAAAAATGCTTTTGGCCTTATTGCAACCTCTCCTGAAATTAAAGGGAACATACTAAATAATATTGTTGGCATGACAACAGGGTACTTAACTAAAAAAGTGTTATTAGGATCAACTCACAATCCCATCAAAAGAATATTAGGAACGATGTTACAATTTGTAATCACTAATGTTGCAACAAAACATTCAGAAGCTTCAAAATTATAACTACGCCTATACTTTTTTTGTTTCGAATTGATATATTCGAATACAATAATTACATAAATCAGATATAAACTATTTATTTGTTCTTTTTTAAATAAGCTCAAAAAGAAAAGATCTAACTAGATCATTTATTATACTTAGAATAATATCTTTAGAAAACTAATTTGAAAGAGCATGGAAAAAAGAATAAAAAAAGAAGCGTTAATAATAGTAAACAGAGAACTTGCTTTTCAAAACTTAGAAAAAGAAAAACGAGCTGCAGAGCTAATTATTGCTAATAATGAACTTGCTTTTCAAAACTTAGAAAAGGAAAAACGTGCTGCTGAATTAATCATAGCCAATAAAGAGCTTGCGTTTCAAAATCAAGAAAAAGAAAAACGTGCCGCTGAATTGATTATTGCCAATGAAGAACTTATTTTTCAAAACTTAGAAAAAGAAAAACGTGCCGCTGAATTGATTATTGCCAATAAAGAACTTGTTTTTCAAAACTTAGAAAAAGAAAAACGTGCCGCTGAATTGATTATTGCTAATAAAGAACTTGTTTTTCAAAACTTAGAAAAAGAAAAACGTGCCGCTGAATTGATTATTGCTAATAAAGAACTTGCATTTCAAAATCAGGAAAAAGAAAAACGTGCTGCAGAATTGATTATTGCTAACAGAGAACTTCTTTTTCAGAACGACGAAAAAGAAAAGCGGTCAGCTGAATTAATTCTTGTGAATCAAGAACTTAAAAAAGCCGAAGAATACCAAATAGAATATATAAAAGGATTGGAGGAAATGATGTTTATGACTTCCCATAAAGTAAGACAACCCATTGCTAATATTTTAGGTTTATCTTATTTGCTACATCAACAATCTGTCAATTCACCCGATGAGTTAGAAGAATCTTTAGATTACATTAAACAATCTGCTTTGAGTCTTGATGCTTTTACAAAAGAACTTACTGAATTCATTTTTAATCTGGGAGAAAAAGGGAAAATTGCATTTAAATAAAAATTTCAGAAAGTACTTTAATAATGCGCAATCTAAAAATTGTGTCAATTAAAACAACTAGGTTCAACTTTTTCATTAAAGTTGGACCTTTTTTTTATGTTTTTTTTATCGAATCCATGAAAGTGTTTTTCTTCAAAAATGTTTCTGCCATAATCTGTTTATGATCATTTTTTTAAACCATTTCTAAATTTAGAAAGATAAAAATTAAATAAAGTAATTGACATGCAACACCTTTAAAATCATAAATACTGATTAACAATTAATCATTTAACATTTTAAATGAGTGAATTTTACAACTTCCATTATTAATTATATAACAGCACTGGCCCTAAACTAAACAATCTTTGTTGTATAAAATACTTAATCCCCTAAATCAATAATGATGAAAACTAAAAATTTACTATTAACGTTTGCAATACTTTTTATTGCATTAATTTCAGGTTGTGCAGAAGACGATTTTATAGAGACCGAAGGCGTATGCCCAGTTGTTCAATCTACCACTCCTGTTAATGGAGCTTTAGCCGTTCCTTTTAGACAAGTGATTTCTGCAACATTCAATGAAGAGATGGATGCAGCAACAATAAATCAATCCACTTTTATCATCACTAAAGCTGATGGTACTAACATTACAGGTACAGTAACATACAGTGGAACTACAGCTTTGTTTACTCCTAGTACTCCTCTTACTCCTAATACTACCTATAGTGCTAGAATTAAGACAGGAGCTAAGGATTTAATGGGTAATGCGCTTCAAGCTGATTATGTTTGGACATTCAGTACTGGAATGCTTATAATTCCAATGGTGAGTAATACAGATCCGCTAAACAATGCCATAAACATTACTCTGAATAAAACAATCACTGCCACTTTTAGTGTACCAATGAATCCTTTGACATTAAATAGTTCAACTTTTACTGTGAAACAAGGAACTAATACGGTTGCAGGAGTAATTACTTATTCTGGTTCAACAGTATCATTTACCCCAACAAATCTGTTAACTGCGAATACTGTTTATACTGTTACTATAACAACTGGAGCTGAAAGTACGGCCGATGCTTCGTTAGCTGCTAATTATGTATGGAATTTCACTACAGCAGCAGCACCTACAGTAACTGTAACAGATCCACTTAATAATGCTATAGGAGTTAATTTAAGTAAAACAGTTACTGCAACATTCAGTGTGCCTATGGACCCTTTGACTATAAATGCAACTACTTTTACTTTGAGACAAGGCACAACAGTAATTCCAGGTGTTGTTACTTACACTGGTGGAAATACAGCTTCGTTTAACCCGGTAAATTCACTTAATCCAGGACTTACTTATACCGCTACCTTAACAACTGGCGCTAAAAGTACTTTAGGTATTCCATTAGCAAATAACTTTGTGTGGAATTTCACTACAGCAAATACAGTTACACCAGGTCCTATAGTTACTAGCGGACTGTTTTTTGGAGTTTTTGGAGGTAATGCCGGAATAACTAACCAAGGATTATTATCTGTAGTAGACGGTACAATAGGTACTACCGCTGCGTCATCTTTAGTGACCGGTTTTACAGATGGAACCAATGGTGATGTTTATATCGTAACCCCATTAAATAACGGAGTTGTAACAGATGGTATCTTTACTGATGCTCCTGCACCCGGAAATACGACAAAAGCAGCAACTGCATTAGCAGGATTGAATGCCGCAAGAGATCTTTATAATAGCATCTCCCCTGCCTCAATGCCAGGTGGTAATGTTAACCCTGGAGCAGGTGAATTAGGTGGATTAACATTAGCTCCTGGTGTATATACTGCATCTAGTTCTTTTAAAATAACCAACGGGAATCTTACCTTAAACGCTAATGGTGATCCAAATGCCAAATGGTACTTTCAGGCTCCTTCTACTTTAACAGTGGGTGATTCAGCGCCAAGTAGCGTTACATTTTTAAATGGCGTAGGTAATCCTAATAATGTATACTGGTATGTTGGTAGTGCAGCAGTTATTAACTACGCAGGTGGTGGAGTTATGGTAGGAAACATCATTGCAAACAATGGTGTGACTTTGTCTTCTCCTGCCAATAGCACAAATCCTTTTTTAACAGTACTAAATGGTAGAGCGATTTCTCTAGTAGCTTCAGTTACCATGGTGAATACAGTTATTAACGTACCTAACTAGGTATTTGATAAAATAAATTTTAGAATCAAACTTTTCATCCCGTCTTAGGACGGGATATATTTAAAATGAATCAAATAAAAAATAACATGGACAATATAAATAATTTCAAAAAAGGATTACGCCTAGCTTGGTCTCCAAATAACTTACCGTTAAAAAGTCTTTTAGTAGTCTCATTGACATGGTTAAGTGCTCAAACGACTGTTCAGGCACAAGAAGTTCAAGTGGTTAAATATGCTAAACCTTCTTGGTACTTCGGTGTTGCTGGTGGAGCCAATTTCAATTTTTACGAAGGTTCTACTAATCAGTTAAATGCAAGCTTTACGCCTCCGGCTACTTTTCATGAAGGAAATGGCACAGGGCTTTTTATTGCACCACTTTTAGAATATCGTCCTGCTACTTCAAGATGGGGAGTTATGTTGCAAGCCGGGTTTGATAGCCGTAAAGGTTCTTTTGACCAAGTGCTTACTGCATGTGACTGTCCTGCTGATTTAAAAACTGATCTTAGTTACATTACTGTAGAACCTAGCGTACGTTTTGCTCCATTTAAATCTAATTTTTACCTTTATGGAGGTCCAAGATTGGCTTTCAATTTGGACAAATCATTTACTTATCAACTGGGTATTAATCCAGCTTTCCCTGATCAAGCTCCTTCCCCTGCAGTAATTGGTGAATTTAGTGAGATTGAGAAAACTATTCTGTCAATGCAAATTGGTGCAGGATATGATATTCCTCTTTCATCTGATAGCAACAAAACACAATTTGTATTGTCTCCTTTTGTTTCTTTCCAACCATATTTTGGTCAAAATCCTCGTGCAACAGAAACTTGGAATATAACTACAATTAGAGCTGGTGTTGCACTTAAATTTGGTCAAGGACAAAATATCCAACAGGCTACAGATATGGTTAAAGACCGTGAGGTTGAGTTTTCCGTAAATTCTCCTAGCAATGTTCCCAGAGAAAGAAGAATGACTGAAGTTTTCCCTCTTAGAAACTATGTTTTCTTTAATGAAGGATCAACAGAGATTCCAAATCGTTATGTTTTATTGACAACAAATCAAGTAAAAGACTTCAAAGAAGATCAATTAGAAACATTTGCTCCTAAAAATTTATCAGATCGTTCTAAACGTCAAATGACTGTTTATTATAATGTGCTGAACATCCTTGGAGATCGTATGCAAAAAAATCCTTCTTCAACAATTACTTTGGTAGGTTCATCAAATAATGACAATACAGATGGTCTTGCTATGGCTGAATCTGTTAAAACCTATTTGGTAAATGTATTTGCAATAAATCCAACTAGAATTACCACTAAAGGCCAAAGTAAACCAAATATCCCATCAGAACAACCAGGTGGAACATTAGAATTAGTTTTACTACGTGAAGGAGATCGTAGAGTTTCTATCGAAAGTAATTCTGCTGATTTGTTGATGGAATTTCAAAGTGGTCCTGATGCGCCATTGAAACCAGTTCAAATTATAGCTTCACAAGAAGCACCTTTAGATAGCTATGTTACTTTCAATAATAAAGGAGCTGGTGAAGCATTATCATCTTGGTCATTGCAAATAACTGACGAGCAAGGAAAAATACAGTCTTTTGGACCTTATACTCAAGATGAGGTTAGCATTCCTGGAAAAGCAATTTTAGGTAGCCGTCCAGAAGGAGATTACAAAGTAAAAATGATTGGCCAGACTAAAAGTGGTAAAATTATAGAAAAGGAAACTCCTGTTCATATGGTACTTTGGACTCCTGCAAAAATGGAAGAAGGTATGAGATATAGTATCATCTATGAATTCAATAACTCTAAAGCAATTTCATTGTATGAAAAATATCTTACTGAGGTAGTTACCCCTAAAATTCCTGTAGGAGCAACCGTAATTATTAAAGGTCATACAGATATTATTGGTGAAGAAGTTTACAATCAAGACTTATCATTGGCTCGTGCAAATGATGTGAAAACTATCCTTCAGAGCAGTTTAGCTAAAGCGGGTAGAAATGATGTTAAATTTGATGTGTCAGGTTATGGTGAAAATGAAAATAATTCTCCGTTTGATAACAAAACTCCCGAAGAACGTTTTTACAATCGTACCGTAATAATTGATATTATTCCTGCCGTTAAATAAGCCAGAATAAAAGAATACCATTTAATAAATTATAAAAGAGGATAGACACTTAACAGTCTATCCTCTTTTTTTTGCCTAAAAATGAGAAAATATATCAGAATGTAATCTAATGATAATCAATCTTTAATTATTCTTAATGGTTTCATATTAAGAGTAATACTTATCAGTTTTTCTATATTCCTTTTTTAAAACCTGAATTTTAACAAAAAATATTATTATTTTTACTATTCACTTTATGCAAATATGAACGCAAACGAAAAAACCCTCATTAAGTTCTATACCGCTTTTGCCAATGCCGATGCTTCAACAATGTGTGAATGCTATCATTCTAAAATTGAGTTTCGCGATCCTGCTTTTGGTTTGTTAAAAGAAAAAGATGTTTGCCAAATGTGGAAAATGCTCATTGAAAAAAGCAAAGGAAATATAAAAATTGAGTTCTCAGATATAAAAGCAGATGAATACGTTGGTTCCGCACAATGGATTGCTACCTATAACTTCAGTAAAACAAATAGAAAAGTAGTAAATGTTATTCAGGCTCAGTTTCAGTTTAAAGATGGATTAATAAAAAAACACACTGATGATTTCGACATCTTGAAATGGTCCAAACAAGCTTTTGGAATTACAGGCTATTTATTAGGCTGGACCGGTTTTTTTCAACAAAAAATACAACAACAAGCACTACTATCATTAAAAAAATACAAAGAAACTAAAAATGCTAATTGAAAGCTTAAAGACACTATTCAACCGAGATTTAAATCAGCTAAAAACGGAAATTGAGTCGTACCAAAATGAAAGTAATATTTGGACTATTCAAAAAGGTATCGCTAATTCAGCCGGAAATCTTTGTTTGCATTTAATTGGAAACTTAAACACTTACATTGGCGCACAGTATGGAAAAACTGGATATATAAGAAACAGACCATTAGAATTTTCGCTGAAAGATATTCCTAGAGTAGAATTGTTATCAAAAATCGAAGAAACTATTGTTGTCGTTGACAATGTGCTTAATAACATCACAGAAGTTGAACTAAAGAAGGAATATCCACTTTTAGTTTTTAAAGACAAAACTTCAACCGAGTTTATGCTCATCCATTTGACCACACACCTAGCCTATCATTTAGGTCAGATTAATTACCACAGGCGATTATTAGGATCTTAAAACATTGTAATAACAAGCAATTTAGTACCTTATTACACGTTTTAAATTTATACTTTCATCGCAAATAAAAGTAAAGAAGAGTAAGAAATAACGGTTATAATACAAATTTGTATGTTAGAATCTTCTAAAACACCGGTTCCTTTTCAATCCAGTAAGAGATTTTCTGTTTTAGAAATTCTTCAGTTTACTGTATTAGCCTCTTTGATTCTATACTTTGGCAAAACATTATTTATTCCGCTAAGCTTTTCGTTACTCATTGGTTTTATTCTATATCCTGTTTGCAAATGGATGGAAACAAAAGGAATCAATAAAGGAATTGCTATTGTTATTTGTATTTTAGGAGTAACACTTTTAGTCGGAGGCATTATCTACTTACTAGTAGCGCAATTTTCAGAATTCCTTCAAGAATGGCAATCTTTGCGATTGAAATTAGCCGAAACAGTAAATCAATTGAGTATTTTTATTTCGGAACGCTTTGACATTAGTCTTGAGAAACAAAATGATTTCATCAACAATACACTCAACAACTCTGGTTCACAAGCTTTTTCAATACTTAGAAACACCGCTTATTCTCTGTCTGAATCTGTCTTTTTTTTATTAATGATTCCTGTTTTCTCTGCATTAATACTTTTCCATCGCCAGATGTTATCGAATGCTTTATATGAACTTTTTCCTCCTGAACGAAAAAATACTATTCATGAAATCCTTATTGAAACCATACATGAATATTACAATTTCATCAAAGGAATGTTGATAGTTTATTTAATAGTTGGATTATTAAACAGCATTGGACTTTGGATAATTGGAGTGCCAAATCCCTTTCTATTTGGTTTTATTGCCTCAATCCTCACTTTTATTCCTTATGTGGGCATCATGATATCCGCTCTTTTGCCCATTGCAGTTTCCTGGATAACATACAATTCTATTTGGTATCCATTAGCCGTTATAGCAGTTTTTTCTATTGTTCAAGTACTCGAAGCATATATTATATTTCCTTTTGCAGTAGGAAGCCGCTTAAAAATAAACACACTCGTCATCATTATTGTAGTAATCGTGGGAGGCATTTTATGGGGTGCTGCAGGAATGATATTATTCATTCCGTTCATCAGTATCGTAAAGTTAATTGCGGACCGTACACCAAGCTTAAAGACGTTATCCGTTTTACTAGGAGATGGCGAACAAAAGAAAACTAGGTAATAATCTATTGTAAAAAGGCAAAATCAAACGTCCAATCCAGCTCTTTTTTGTACCATAATTGTCCTTGTGAAACTTCCAGCGGACAGTCAAAATTATTGGTATAAAGAGCTCCGGTTCCTAATCCCTGAGGCATTAAATTGTGCTGTAAAAATGTCCATTGCGCGATGGCGTTCAGTCCAATATTACTCTCCAAAGCTGAGGTAATCCACCATCCGATTTTATGCTTTTCAGCCAATGAAATCCACTCTTGAGTACCTCGAAAACCACCTACAAAACTTGGCTTCAAAATGATATATTGTGGCTTGATTTTCTCTAATAATTGTTCTTTTTCTGCCAAAGTAAACACACCAATCAATTCTTCATCCAAAGCAATAGGAAAAGGAGTGATTTTACACAGCTCTGCCATCCTGTCAGTATGATTTTTTTGTATCGGTTGCTCTATACTATGTAGTTTAAATTCAGATAATTGAATTAATTTATGTGAAGCCAAAGTTGAATCAAAAGCGCCGTTAGCATCTACTCGAATTTCGACTTGTTCCGGAGTGAAATGTTCCCGAATAAAGCGCAATAATTGCAGTTCTTTATCGAAATCAATCGCTCCTATTTTGAGTTTGATACATGTAAAACCATCTGCTAATTTTTCTTCGATTTGTTGCTTCATAAAAGCCTCCTCGCCCATCCAAACCAAACCGTTTATCAAGATAGACTTTGTGCCATTTGTAAAGTCCGAAGGAAACAACAAAAAAGGAGTTTCACTCACTAAAGATTGGAACGCCATTTCCACTCCAAATTGTATCGAAGGAAACTCTAATAATACTTCCCAAAGTTGGTCTTTTCCCAAGTTAATATTATCGCAAGTCCATTTCAATTTTTCTTCATAATCCGAACGATCATCAATACTCAATCCACGAAGGATTCCGCACTCTCCTATTCCTTTTTTACCGTCCTGTTCCAAGACAATAAACCAAGTTTCTTTTTCGGTCATAACGCCACGGGAAGTCCCTGATGGTCGTTTGAAATCTAAAATGTATTTGTGGTAGGTTGCTTTCAAAAGTTATAAAGTATGAGTTATTTTGAGCTTATGTCTGACGAAATTTTATAAAAACTAGATTTATCTGTCCATCAGCTTCAAGACTCTTTCAAAATCATTGGAAACTATTCCCGCTTTTTTGAAAGCTGCAAAATCTTGTTTTATTTTTTGAGTCCAACTCAAGCTATCCGTTACGTTTTGAGACTGATACTCCTTGTAAATGGCTTTTGCTGAGGCATAATTATCATTCAATAAATAAGCATGCGCCAAATTTAGCTTTATCAGCAACTCCGTATCATCAAGCTTTTCGCCTTCTTTCAGGAATTTAATCGCTTTTCCGTACTGCTTAGTCAGTACATAACAACTTCCTATTGCGTTGTAATCCAAGGCAGTTGCTTTTCCATCATTGATTATCGTTGTAAGTTTCTGAATAGCTTCGCCTTGCTTTCCTTGTTTTGCAAATGCAGCGGCTTGCTTACGCAAATCATCATAAACACTTTTAGAAAGACTGCTTTCGCCAAAACAACTGTTTCCAAAATCCTTGAACGCTTTAGCACGCTCTACAGTCAATAATTTTTGGAATTCCTTATACTTGTACTTGGATTGGATTTTATCGAGGATACAAACGCAAAAATCATCTGAATTCGTCATTTTTTGAGCCAAATTAGAAGTTTTGCATTGATCGATGATTGCTTTTCTGTTTTCAATTGTCCAACCGCGACTAAGTTTATTATCGACCCACGGCACGACTTCCAAGATGATTTTTTGGTTCATGATCCAGTTTTTACTTTCGAAACCAAACCATAAATTTCCTGAATTTGATTGCATACAAGCAGATTTCTCCGATGAAAGTCGTTTAGCATCTTTGCTTACTGGCGTATTTTGAAACAAACAAGCATCATCTATTTTTCCGCTTTCTTTGTATTTTGCAGCTAATTCAGCGCTAGAGAAAACAGCATATTTACATTTATCATCTCCTGAGATTTTAGACAAGATAAACAC
This sequence comes from Flavobacterium labens, assembly GCF_048286755.1. Taxonomy (NCBI): domain Bacteria; kingdom Pseudomonadati; phylum Bacteroidota; class Flavobacteriia; order Flavobacteriales; family Flavobacteriaceae; genus Flavobacterium; species Flavobacterium labens. The sequence continues at coordinate 99,723 of NZ_JBLVPL010000006.1, forward strand.
CGCTCCTGCTGAACCTTGACTGATTCCTGTAGGATCTGGAATAGCTTTTAAAACCGAAACTAAACTGCCCGCCATTTGCTGATTTTTATCCAAAAGTGTTATTCTGTAAACGACTTCGGTGGTACCTTCCGGAAAATCTTGGGTTTTTATGATGATTCTGTCTCTAGCGGAAACCGTTATTTCTTCGGTTGTAGCGCGGGTTTTATCCCAATAGCCGTCTTTTTGAGAGAAAACGGTATTTGCAGTAATTAGCAACAGAAATAAAACGATAAAATTCTTTTTATGCATGATTAACTTGGAATTCTTTAAAATTTAAACACAAAGTTTTAGCAAAGTTGATAAAGTGTTACAGCAACGATTACGCTAGCCCTGATAGCAGCGGTATCCTTTACTTGCTTTTTAAGCAAGTAAAGATACAAGCGAATAGCAGGAGATTGCTTCGAAAAACTCGCAATGACATTACAAGTCTATGGAACTTCCTATTTCCAGCAACATCAAATCTTTTCCTTTATTGAAAAATTTACGAATGGATTCCTCATGGTCGATTTCGATATAACCGAAAGTATCGTAGTGGTAGCCCAGAATTTTATCGCAGTCCAAGAAATCAGAAGCTATGATTGCATCCTCTACATCCATGGTAAAATTATCACCTATCGGCAAAATCGCTAAGTCCAGTTTGGTTCGCATCGGAATGAGTTTCATATCTATTGTCAGCGCTGTATCACCAGCAATATATACGTTTTTATGTTCTCCCTCGATGACAAAACCGCCCGGATTTCCTCCGTAACTGCCGTCAGGAAAAGAACTGGAATGAATGGCATTTACATATTTTAGTTTCCCAAAATCAAAATTCCAACTTCCGCCATGATTCATAGGATGCGATTGAAAGCCTTTTGCACCATAATAACCTGCAATTTCAGCATTGGAAACAATTACTGCATTCGTTCTTTTGGCGATTGCCTCGACATCGAGAATATGGTCCCCGTGAGCGTGCGTCAGCAAAATATAATCTGCTTTTAAAGTGTCAATGTCAATGTGCGCTGCATTTGGATTTGCAGAAATATACGGATCTACTAGAATGTGTTTTCCACCAACTTCAATTCCTAATGATGCGTGGCCGTAAAATGTTATTTTCATCTTTTTAAATTTAAAAATTGAGTGATTTATTATTTGATTATTATTTTATCTTCCTCCTAAAAAAGTATTCACAATTATATCCGAAAAAAAGTAAATCATACCTAACGATAGTAAAACTGAAAGTGCAAAAGTGCTCAATGCCAGTTTTTTTAATTCAGGATCTAATTCTCTAGCGTTTTGATTTTTATAAACGGTAATTAAATGTTTGGTTAAAGGTATATAGGCCAATAAAAACAAGTATTGATCAAAGTGAAAATCATCAATAATTGCAAAAATCAACACCAAAACCATCGCCGTAACAATCAAAATGTAATGGTATATTTTAGCTTTGGCTCCGCCAATTTTTACAACAATCGTGTTTTTATTTGATTTCCTATCGGATGCTTCATCACGCATATTGTTCAAATTCAAAACACCAACACTCAATAATCCGATGGCTATTGCAGGCAAAACCAATTCGAAATCCAATTGTTTGGAGTATAAAAAATTCACACCTAAAGTACTCACCAATCCAAAAAATACAAACACAAATACATCACCAAATCCACGGTAGCCGTACGCCGTATTTCCAACCGTGTAGCGAATTGCAGAAACAATAGAAAGAATCCCCAATACTAAATAGAACAAGGAATACCATAAATTTGTATCTCTAAACGCATAATAAATCAATAACATCGCCGAAAGCAACGTCAAGGCTGATGTAATTATAATAGCGCGTTTCATGGCTTGCGGAGTAATCACGCCGCTTTGTATCGCGCGTTTTGGACCTATACGATCCTCATTATCCGTTCCTTTCATGCCGTCACCGTAATCATTAGCAAAATTGGACAGTATTTGCAATCCTAATGTTGTTAAAATGGCAAAGCCAAACAATCGCCAATTAAAGACCTCGGTTGGCGTTAATATACTATCTGTTGGGTGCGCCAAAGCATACATACTCCCAACTATTATTCCAGAAACCGATAAGGGTAAGGTTCGTAATCGTGCGGCTTCAATCCAATGTTTCATATTTTTTTATTTAAAAATTTGCAGTTTAAAACTTAAGATTTGTTGAGCAAACAACTTTAAACCTTACACTTTAAACCATTTTGTTACATCCAATTACTATCGGAAGTTTCTATTTCGTACAACCAAAGATTGACTTGTTGTTTTACTATTGAATAATTCGCTAACTGAAAAGCAATATTCCCTCCTGCAGTATGCAATATTATGGAACCTATATTTAACTTTTTATGCCAGAAAAGCTGCGATGTTGTAATCGCTTGTATTTTACTGGGCTCAATAACATCATTACTGATATCCCAAGCACCACTTTGTTTTATTATAAAATTCTCGTGGATAAACAATCGGCTATTTTTGAATTTAAAATACTGGATTAATCCAATAAAAATAACGTAAATGGGCACCACATAATTATATTCAAAAAGTATAGGTTCAATCCAATACCCAACCGCCATAAATCCAAACAAAGGTAATCCTATTGAAAGAAAAACAGAAAAAATAAGTTTACGAAAATTAGGCTGCAGCATCAATCCTTTTTCAGGAATTTGATGAAATAACAACTTCAAAATCGCATCTCGTTCAGTCTCGCTACATCCAGGAATTTCTATTACGGACTTGCTTTCTTCTTTTTCACCGCTAGTCGCTTGTTTGATTTTCAGTTCTAAAATTCCCATTTTCTTTTGGAAATAATTCCTTTTAACAGTCGTAATCTGAACTTTTTCAGGCTTAATGATGGTACTTTTAGTATTCAACAAACCAAAAGACAACAACAAAGATCCTTTTTGTCGGGCAATGCTATAATCATAATATTTGAAAACAATACGGATTACATTCACAACCAAAACCACTCCAAACAATAATACTATAGATGTTAAAATAGTTTGCAATACTAGATTTTTATCGATATACGAGCCTACTTTTTCTTTATAAACATTGCTTTCGTCTCCAAAATTTTGAAAATTCTCATATATCGTACTAAAGAAAATCAACAATAAAGCAATACTTCTGCCATAATTAGACGTAATTCCAACTTTCAGCAAACTCAAAAAACTGATTTTAATAAAAGGATGTGCAACTTCAAATAGTTTTTGCTCGGCTTCCTCCAATGAAGTTGTTTCAGTTTCAATTGTAGTCTTTAGTTCTTCATTTTCCAACAAACGGGATTTCAACTCCAAAGCCAATTCATGTGAAATCGCTTTGATAGCACCTTCTTTTTTATTGCTTCCGGCAGTATCTACATCCAATTCATAAACCCCAACTAACCTTTGAATAAAAGACTGATTGATATTTACTTGTTGGATTTTACGCAGTTGAATCGCAGTTTTGGTTTTATTAAAAACGCCCTCTGTAATGATAAATTCTTCATTTTCGGCATCCAAAAAGAAAGTAAAATTCAGGTATTTCAAATAGGAAACAACCCCAATACTTACAAAAATGGTAAGCATTCCAAGGAAAAAATACAATTTATTAACCTCGTCAAACTTGAAAATCCAAATCACAATCATAGGCCACAACGCTCTGGCGTATTGCTGAAGCGTGTAAAAAAACATTACCAAAATCCCTATTGAAGATTGCCTCTGTGGCTGACTAAAATCGGCTCTCATTACAATTGCTTTTGTATTTTGCCCATCAACAATTGTTTGATATTTTCAGCTTGTTCTTTTTCGATTCCCGGAATTTCAATATCACTGGAACTTCCGCCGGCTGTAAAAATTTCAATTTTGGCCAGACCAAAAAAACGTGAAATTAATCCTTCATGCAAAGCCACATGTTGCACTCTATTATAAGGAATTACAATCGTATTTGTAGCAATAATTCCGTACCTAAAAAGCACATCGTGTTCTCGAAAAGCAAATCCTTTTTTCTTGAATCCAATAATAGAAAATACTACCAACAAAATCGAAAATACAGGAATAATAGCGCCTATAATCAACCATACTCTTCCTGAAAATAATTCGGGTTTAAACATGGAAAACAATATTGGAACAAGAATAAGTATGCCAATAAATAACGCCAAATTAATCAATAACACCCAAATGTAGTTAGGATGCAAATTCGTAAAAGTGACTTCTTCAAATTTTGGAAGTTGGCGCGTATCAATCGTTTCGTTTGTGAAATTCTCCATTTTTTATTTTGTTTCATGTTTAAAGTTAAACGTTTCAAGTTCTATACTTGAAACGTTTAACTTTAAACTTTTTATGGCAACCATTTTTTTTCAAAATTCGGTTTTCTTTTCTCAAGGAATGCGTTTCTTCCTTCTTTAGCTTCTTCGGTCATATACGCAAGTCTTGTTGCTTCACCGGCAAAAACCTGTTGTCCTACCATTCCATCATCAGTAAGATTCATCGCAAATTTTAGCATTTTAATCGCCATTGGAGATTTTTGCAAAATTTCCTGAGCCCATTCGTAAGCTGTATCTTCTAATTCAGCATGCGGAATCACAGCATTCACCATTCCCATATCCAGTGCATCCTGAGCGGAATAATTGCGTCCCAAGAAGAAAATCTCGCGTGCTTTTTTCTGTCCAACCATTTTAGCCAAATAAGCCGAACCGTATCCACCGTCAAAACTCGTTACATCGGCATCCGTTTGTTTGAAAATAGCGTGTTCTTTACTCGCCAAAGTCAAATCGCACACCACATGCAAACTGTGTCCTCCACCTACAGCCCAACCTGGAACCACAGCGATAACTACTTTTGGCATGAATCGGATTAAACGTTGTACTTCTAAAATGTTCAAACGATGCTGTCCATCATCGCCCACATATCCTTGATGCCCGCGTGCGTTTTGATCGCCACCGCTACAAAAAGAATACACGCCATCTTTAGAAGAAGGCCCCTCGGCAGACAATAAAACTACTCCTATTGACGTATCTTCCTGCGCATCGTAAAAGGCATTAAACAATTCAGCAGTCGTTTTAGGACGGAAAGCATTGCGCACATCCGGTCTGTTAAAAGCAATTCTGGCAACGCCATTGCATTTCTTATAAGTGATATCTTCGTATTCTTTAGCAGTGATCCAATCCATTACAATTGATTTAAATTATTTTAGTGTAAAAATAAATCATTTTTTACATTTTATCTATTCTATTTAGACAAGCTTATGGTAATCCTTCTCTGATTAAAGGCTTTAAAACGTTAAAAAACAATAAAAATTGAGCCCTTTAACAGTCGCCAATTCAAATTATTTATAACTTTATAATAAGCTAATCAGATGAATACAAATTCTTTATCTTGATTAATTATTGATTCTTCACTGATTTATTAACCTAAAAAAAGAATGTATTGAATGCAATTAAAAATGTTGTCGCTCCTTTTTCTACGGTAATAACTTATAAAAATATTTTCAAAGCCCCGACAAAAGAGCTAATGATACTAGCATTTGCCCCAGCAGTAAAAAATAAAAAGTAACACCTACGGTTAAATTAAAGATTTATTTTTCTTGTCCTTGCAAAAGTGAGACATTAATAAACAATTGTTTTAGAAAATTATCTTCCAATATATAGAAAACCAACGGCCTTATTGTGAAATTTTTTCTTAACTCGTAAGCAAGTGATTGTACATTTAAAGACAAACTATTCTTTAAAGTAATTTACGCTTAAGTTAATATTTTTAAAATAGTATAGAGCATACTATTGTTCATATAGGTGGATAAATATACTTTAAACTTCAAATTTATTTTAGTGCTACAGAATTTAATATTCTAAAACAGCATTAAAAAGAGAAAGACTAACCGTTACGATTAGTCTTTCTTTTTTTTTATTCCTTAACCAAGTAAATTCCGTCTTCCTTGATTTCTATTAATTTCTCTCGGTATAAAGCGCCAATCGCTTTCTTGAAGGTTTTCTTACTCATCTTCAAAACCGTTTTAATATCTTCCGGATGTGAATTATCAGTCAAACGCAAGAAACCTCTGCTGGCTCTTAACTCGTCTAGAATTTTCTCCGCATTCGGCTCGATACTTTGATAGCCTTGAACTTGCAGTGCCACATCAATTTTATTATCAGGACGAATTGTTTTTATAAAACCTCGCATGCGGTCTCCCGTTCGAATCGCATCATCATACACTTCATCTTTGTACATCAAACCTTTGTACTTTTCGTTAATGATAACATTAATTCCTAATTCAGTAATATGGGAAACTATTAAATCGACTTCTTCCCCTTTTTCAACCGTTAGATGATCATTTTTTAAAAACTGATTCAATTTACTGGAAGCGACTAAACGATTGGTTTTTTCATCCATATAAAGGTAAACCAAGTAGCGTTTCCCTTTTTCCATAGGACGTGCCTGCTCTTTAAACGGAACCAAAATATCTTTTTCCATTCCCCAATCCATAAAAGCACCAATTTGATTGGTATAATTCACACGCAAAAGTGCAAATTCATTCAATAATATATAAGGCTCTAATGTCGTGGCAACGGGTCTTTCTTCGTGGTCTAGATATACAAAAACAATTAACTCCTCGCCTATTTCAAATTCGTTTGGCACGTATTTGTTAGGCAACAGAATGTCATGAATTCCTTCAGGATCTTTTTCTGGATTTCCCAGAAACAAACCCACTTTGGTATCGCGTAGTATAGTAAGCGTATTGTATTTTCCTATTTCAATCATTTTCTTTCAATTTCTAAAGCGCAAAGGTACGAAGTTTGAAAATAGTAAATTAAGAAACTGTCCACAAAAAAACAAAACCAGAATCCGACGATTATTTTCTTTTTTAGGAGCATAAATTTACGTTGTTTCATCATGAGTTGTCCCGCTGTCCGCAGTATCCACGCCCAAAAGCGTGGGATACTTACTTCCATCGGGGCTAGATTAGGACGTTTTGTTTTTCAAAATTTTGAATAGTACAAGAGTAAACAAATCTTAAAACTCAATTTCACTTATACTTTGTTTTTCTTTTTTTTACTAACTTTGAGAAAACTAAAAAAACCTATTAATGAAACCAACCTCAATTCTCTGTTTGTTCTTACTACTATTCATTTCTCATACCAATTACGCACAAACCACAGTCGATGACCCCGAAATAAAAAAAATGGTTGCCGAAGTAAAATCGGAAAACATGGAAGCTACAGTTCGTAAACTCGTGTCTTTTGGAACCCGACATACATTAAGTGACACAAAAAGCAACACCCGAGGAATTGGCGCAGCGCAACGCTGGGTAAAATCCGAATTTGATAAATATGCAGTGGCATCTGGCGGAAGACTGACTTCAGTTATTGATTTTTTTACAATCAAAGCCGATGGAAGACGTATTGCCACTGACAGCCAACTGGGTAATGTGATGGCAACCTTAAAAGGAACTGATCCTTCAGATGATCGTGTAATGATTATAAGCGGCCATTTAGATTCCCGTGCTTCAGATGTTATGGATGCTAAATCAGATGCACCAGGTGCAAATGATGATGCTTCCGGAGTTGCAGCGATGATGGAACTTGCCCGAATTATGAGCCAAAGAGAATTTCCTTTTACCTTAATTTTTGTCGCTGTTGTAGGTGAAGAGCAAGGATTGTACGGAGCCAAACATTTAGCGGATGTTGCCAAAGATGGAAAATGGAATGTAATTGCGATGATCAATAATGACATGATTGGAAACAGTTTATCCAGCGGTACTTTATTGCGTGATAATACTAAAGTTCGCGTTTTCAGTGAAACAATTCCATTTTTAGAAACGGAAGCGGAGTCAAAAATGCGTAAATCGACCAATCGTGATAATGACAGTCCATCGAGACAATTAGCCCGATATATCAAAACGGTTACCAATCAATATGTAGAGCAACTTGATATTAATTTAGTGTATCGCATTGACCGTTTCTTGCGTGGAGGCGATCACACTCCTTTCAGTCAAAATGGATTTACAGCGATTCGTTTTTGTGAAATGAACGAAAACTATGATCACCAACACCAAAATGTACGTAAGGAAAATAACATCCAGTACGGCGATCTTGCTGAGTTTATGGACTTTGAATACATGAAGAAAGTAACGTGTTCTAACTTGGCTACGTTCAGCAATTTGGCTTGGTCACCTAAAGCACCTACAAACGTAGGAATTGAAGTAAAGGACTTGACTAATTTCTCTACTTTAGTTTGGACCGCTCCAGAAGGAAAGTCGGTTTATGGTTATAACATTCTTATCAGAGAAACATCCTCGCAACATTGGGAAAAAACAATTTTTGTAAAAGATACAAAAGCTGAAATCCCCTATTCTAAAGATAATTTTTTCTTTGCTGTTCAAGCTGTAGATGCATTAGGACATTCTAGTTTACCGGTTTTCCCATTACCAATTCGTTAAATTTTAGAAAACTTTAAGCCATTCAGCCCTTTAGAAAATTAAGTCTTAATTACTGAATTCTATTTTCTGAATGGTTCAATAAAACATTAAACAAAAAAGCGTTTGCTTTAGGCAAACGCTTTTTTTATGGGTACCATTTACAAATTAAGTATTAATTGTAAACACTTTCTTTTTTGAAGTGAACAGCCAGTAAATAATAAATTACCACTCTGTATTTATTCCTGTTAGAACGACCGTATTTTTCCATAATGGCATCTATTGCAGCATCTAATTCCGGTCCGTCACTAAGTCCTAATTTCTTGATTAAGAAATTGTTTTTTACCGTATCTAATTCGGATTGCTGACTTCCGGCTACCGTTGCTGAATCAGCATTATAAATTGACGGTCCACAACCAATAGTTACTTTTGTCAACAAATCCATATCTGGATTTACACCACATTTGTCTTTTAAATCAGCGGCGTACTTTACAATTAATTCTTCTCTTGCACTCATAAATTAAGGTTTTGTTATTGATTAATAGGTTTTTATATAACCAAATTTAAACATTAATTCATCTCATTTTACGAATTAGAAAAAAATATTAGGCTAATTCTTTAAAATATTGCAGTAAAATGCTGTCATTTTTTAAAGTGGGCGTGAAAACTTCCAAAATACTTGGTTTTTCATTTTGAGCATACAAATCGGACAAACTTCTAGATAAACTCGCTTCGTCGCTGGCAATACTATATTCAAAGCCATACATTTTAGCTAAATGTTCCGCAGTTAAACAATGAGAAGTTTCAAAAAATGTATTAAAAACAGGGCTTTCTTCATGTCCTGGTAAAATCCTGAAAATTCCGCCACCACCATTATTGATTAAAATAATTTTGAAATTTTTAGGGATATAATTGTTCCACAACGCATTACTGTCATATAAAAACCCAATATCTCCTGTTATAAAAACAGTTTGTTTATTATCTCGTCCTAAAGACGAGACAGCCGCACCAATTGCCGTAGAAGTGCTTCCATCGATTCCACTGGTACCGCGATTGCAATACACTTCAATGGAAGGATCAATATCTATTAATTGCGCATATCGAATCGCTGAACTATTGCTGATTTGCAATTGACTGTTGATGGGCAAACACAGCATCACTTTTTCAAAAACTTTAAAATCCGAAAAAGGAATTTTGTCTAAATAAATATCACTTTTTAGCTTTCGCAATGCTTTCACAGCGTCTAATTGCTCGAAATAATTACTTTCTATTGCGTGTGTAATTGGCAAGAAAGTGTCAAAAAATACATTTGGGTCAACTTCAAAATGTTTAGTCAAAGCGCCAAACGTATCATACGCTCTCCAAGAATCAATATGCCAATGGTGTTTTGGTTTGTATTTTCTTAAAAAAGCCTTGATTCGTTTTGAAACGACCATTCCACCAAAAGTGACTAAAATTTCCGGACGAAAATTTTCAAAATCTTCATTCGTAAAAGGTGTAATTATCGTGTCAATATTATTGATAAAAGTATCATGATGCAAGTTAGAAGTCGTTTCGGTCAACACTACAACCGACTTGTCTTTGGCGAAAGCCTCAATTATTTTTTCGTTGATGGCATTCGGTTCATTCACACCAACCAGAATCATTTTTTTAGTGGAATTGTTCCAAATCGTTGCATATTCTGAAACATCTTCAACGGAAATCGTCTGAGTAGCATTTGCGAAAGCGATAGTATTTACTTTGATTGAAAGTTCCGAAACAGTTTCGTACAAAGGTTCTTCAAAAGGAGCATTGATGTGAACGGGACCTTTTTGAGTAATAGCCGTATTAATCGCCTCGTTGATTTTTAAATCATTTTCGATTGAAACATCCTCATGCAAATTAGCATTGTACAGCGAATGGTTTTCGAATACATTTTCCTGTCGGATGGTTTGTCCGTCGCCAATATCAATTTTACTTTGCGGTCTGTCTGCCGAAATCACAATCATAGGAATCTGGCTGTAAAATGCTTCTGCATAAGCTGGGTAATAATTCAATAATGCAGAACCGGAAGTACACACCAAAACCACTGGCTGCTTGGTTTTCTGTGCTATTCCCAATGCAAAAAAAGCGGCCGAACGCTCATCAGCAATGCTGTAACATTGAAAGGCGGGATTGTTTACAAAACCAATTGTAAGCGGGGCATTTCTAGAACCCGGAGAAATAATTATGGTGGTGATTCCTTTGGCCAAACAAATTTCAATAATGCTTTGTGCTAAAGGTATTTTGGGGTAAATCATTGTTTTAGTTTCAAAGAAACAAAGATACAAAGATGTAAAGGTTTTTCTCTAATCTTAAATAGTTTTCTTAAATTTGAAAGAAAATAAATTCTATATGGAAATCAAAATAAGACCGGCTGTTTTTAGCGACTTAGATACAATATTAGAAATCATCAATCACCAAATACTGAATAGCACTTCGATTTATGATTATGAGCCACGTGATTTTGAAACCCATAAATTGTGGTTTGAAGACAAAATGTCCCATGACTTACCTGTTATTGTTGCTGAAACTGAAAATGGAACGATTGGATACGCTACTTATGGCTCTTTTCGTTATAAAATAGGCTATCGTTTTACAGTAGAACATTCTGTTTATGTTGCGGAAGAATTTTTAGGGAAAGGAGTTGGAAAATTATTGTTGGCTGAACTTATCCAATTGGCAAAAAAACAAAAATACCACACTATGATTGGTGTTATTGACTCCGAGAACAAAGGCAGCATTGCTTTTCATCAAAAGTATGGTTTTGAAACCGTTGGCGTTATTAAAGAATCAGGCTATAAATTTGATCGTTGGTTGAGTTCCGTTTTTATGCAATTGATTTTAGAATAATTGAATTTGTACAAGAATAAAATTCATTTTCTCAACATGTTCAAGTATAAAAACTGTCTGACTTGAGACTTTATAGTATATTTGCACAACTAAAAATTTCATGGATTATACCTTACTATCATCGCCTTTACAGGGATTTACCGACTTTCGTTTTAGAAATGCCCAAAACAAATTATTTGGAGGAATTGACACTTTTTACTCACCTTACATTCGCTTAAACGGAAAAATGGTTATCAAACCGTCTTACGAACGTGACCTGCTTCCGGAGAACAATCTTGATTTAGAGGTAATTCCACAAGTGATAACAAACGATGCCGATGAATTTTTATTTGTAGCAAAATATGTTCGGGAATTGGGGTATAAAGAGTTAAACTGGAATTTAGGCTGTCCTTATCCTATGGTGACCAAGTCTGGCATGGGTTCCGGCTTAATAAGTAATCCCGAAAAAATCAATAATATCCTCCACAGAGCCCATACTGAATCTGACATTATAGTGTCTATGAAAATGCGTTTAGGATATGAAAACAGCGAAGAAATTCTAGATGTTTTACCTATTTTAGATACCTATCCTATTAAGAATATTGCGATTCATGCGCGTATTGGGAAACAACTGTACAAAGGTGGTGTAAACTTAGATGCGTTTCAGTTATGTGTAGATAATACCAAACATAAATTGTATTACAATGGTGATATAACCACCGTTGCTAAATTTCATGAAATGCAGCAACGCTTTCCAACTATTGATCATTGGATGATTGGCCGAGGATTAATTTCGGATCCATTTTTACCCAGTATGATAAAAAACAATACTTCAGAATATCCTACCAACAAAATAGAATTGTTCACCACGTTTCATGATACTTTGTATGCTATTTATAGCGAATCTCTTTCTGGTTCAACCCATATTTTATTGAAGATGTACCATTTATGGGAATACTTTTCTGCTACGTTTTCAAATCCGCATAAGGTTTTAAAGAAAATAAAAAAAGCCCAAAGCATTCGAAATTATGAAGCTGCTGTAGCTGAAATTTTCAAAAACGAAAAATTCTAGCGGAAAAATTAAACCATTAAGAAATTAAGAAAAATTAAGCTCTGATTCTTAATGTAACTTAATTCCTTAATGGTTCAAATTTTAGAAAATATTCGACACGTACTCAAACCGCAAAAAAAAAGAGATTTTCATTTGACTGAAAATCTCTTTTGATTAGTTACTTAATAAAAATTAGCAAATTAGCGGTAGAAAATTATGCTTTGATCCAATTCAATACTTCTGGATCAGTTACTAATGTTCTTGGAGAAATTACTTTTTCCAATTCCCCTTTTTCGTTGATTAGGTATTTTTGAAAATTCCATTCTACAGTTGAATCTTGTAATCCATTTTTAGATTTCTGAGTCAAAAACTGATAAATAGCAGCCATATCATCGCCTTTTACAGAAACTTTATCCATCATAGGGAAAGTTACTCCGTAATTCATTTGGCAAAAAGTAGCAATTTCTTCATTTGTTCCTGGCTCTTGTGACGCAAAATTATTAGCTGGAAAACCTACAATTACTAATCCTTTGTCTTTGTATTCTTTATAAACTGCTTCAAGGTCTTTGTATTGTGGTGTTAATCCACATTTTGAAGCGGTATTCACAATCATAATTTTTTTACCTTTCAAAGAAGCAAAATCAAAACTTTTACCTGATAAATCTTCTACTTTGAACTGATAAATTGTCTCTTTAGCCAATGGTGTACTCATTTTGTTTTCGGATTTTTGTGGTTGTGCCTGATTTTGACAACTTAATAACATTAAAGCGCAAGTTGCGATATACACTAGATTTTTCATAATTGAAATTTTTCATAAAATTAAATAAAAATTTGTTTTATCAAAGTATTTTTTAGTTAAACAGTAGTTAAATAAAAAAGAAACCTGACACTATAAAAATGCCAGGCTTCCAAACAAATAAACAACAAACCTTAATGTGGTATTTAAAACGTATAGGTTATTTTTCCTTTCATAAAGAAAGGCGTTCCTGGAGTAAAATGAATTTCTTCGACACTTTCTGGTTCATTTTGAAGCCTGGATTCAGTAGCAAATTGTGTCTCGTTCCATTCTGTATCAAAAATATTCTCTACTGCAATTCCGAAATTGATATTCTTATATTGATAATTAACATTTAAATCCGAAATAAAGTAACCTTTGGCAACAATAGAATTATCTTCATTTGCCGGACGATTTTTTAAATAACGATACCTAATTCCTCCTGAAAAACCATTCAACTTTTGGAAACTTAATCCTCCAGTAGTAGTGAAATCTGGCGCTAACGGAATGTAATCTTGCCCCTTTGGTTCATCAATACTTCTGGCGTACGTATAATTTGCATCAGCATCAAAATACAACCAATCGTTCAATTGATAACGTAAACCAAGCTCTGCTCCCATACGTTTTGATTTTCCGCTTGGCTCAATAATTCCGGCATCTCCCACGTAAACAAACTCCTGTTCTAAAAACAAATACCATAAAGCTGAATTCACAATCAACTTAGGAAATGGTTTCCAAATGGTACCAATATCTGTTCCTATTGCGGTTGGTAAAATTTGTTTCCCACTGTTTTGAACGACAACGCGAGCATCATTTGAATGGAAACCCATTCCTGATTTTACAAAAAACTGCAAATTGTTATTTTGCGAATAAATGAAATTCAGTTTTGGAGAAAACTTAACTTTTGATTCCGATTGTGTTTTGTAATTCTCCATTAATTTATCTTGATAATTGAATTTGAAATAATCCAATCTAATGGTCGGATTAATCATCAGTTTCCCAAAATTGAATTCGGAATTCAAATACGTAAACAAATTAGATTCATCAATATCACCTAATTTTATATTCTCAAGAACCGTTCTTCTGTTTAAAGTATGTGAAAGCTCTGTATCAGTTGTCGCATCGGCACGAAAACCAGCTCCAAATTGCAACAAAACATCTGTATCATTTATTTTCGTCTTCTTATTCAACTCCGCATTCATTCCGTATATATCGCGGTTTTCTTTTTGTTTAATTTGGTCCCCATTAATTGGATCATCTAAAAAGAACGTAAAATTTGAGTACAATTCAAATTGGTAATTCGAATAAAAAGCATTCGCTTTCAAAAATGTATTTTCATCAATTGGTTTGCTCAAACTCGCATTAAAATTGGTTCGCGATGTATTTCCGCCTTCGGTATCATCAACAGCACCAAATCTCGAAATCGTTCCGTTATCGACCAAACGTTGCGGAATTTGTCCCGAAGCGTCCCATTTGCTGGAAAAGCGAGAAGCCAAGATTGAAAACTTACTATTGTCACTTAATATAGCTGAATATTTACCTAACAGATTGACCCTATTAAAATTTTGGGGAGAATCAAAAGGACCATCTGTTAGAATATATTCTGTGGCAATGTAGGCGCTTTGTGTTTTTTGGTTGCCCAAAAGATTAAACAATCCTACTGTTCTCAAAGTATTGAATTGTCCTACTTCTACCCCAATGCTACTTTTTTCTATTTTATCTTTAGTTTGGAAAGCAACGTATCCTGCTGTAGCAAAATCCCCTTTGTTAGCATAATACGTTCCTTTTCCAAAATCTATTTTTTCTACTGTTTCCGGAATTACAAAATGCAAATCGGCATAACCTTGACCATGTGCGTGAGATACCATATTTACTGGCATTCCATCTACTGAAATGGCAATATCTGTTCCGTGATCGATATCAAATCCTCTCAAAAATATTTGCTCTGCTTTTCCTCCGCCGGCATGTTGCCCGATGAATAATCCAGGTACTTTTCTAAGAATTTCCTGAGATGAATTTACTGGAGTCGTTTGCAAATCTATTTTTGAAATAACATTCATTGCGGAAAGTTTCGGTTGGATTACTATCTCATTCAATCTAAAAATATCATCTTCCAGAATTATAATATCATCAGAAGAAACAATGGTGAAATTTGACTTTTTATATCCTAAAGCGGTTATTTTGATAACATCTCCTAAAACCGTTTTATCTAAGCTAAACAATCCGAATTCATTTGTATGCGCATGACTTTCAGAATTTGTATTCACCAAATAAGCGTTTTCAACAGGATTACCATCACTATCCAACACTTTTCCTTTTTGGATTTGGCCATAGGAAGACAACCCAAAAAGGGTAATCATCACTAAAATAATACTTTTCATACGCTACAATTGATTTACCTTTTTCTCGAAATTAGGTCCCAATTCATACAAACTGGATAGTAATTCTTCCTTAATAGGTTTCGCTTTAAGCGCTAAATTATTTGATTTGTAAATCATTGCTAAGTGGTATTGTACCTTAGGTTCAAAGGTTTTTCCAGCCACATGATTCTGAGCAATTTCTAATGCTTTTTTATTTTCGCCTACATTTAAGTACGCCCAAGCCAATAAATCGTAAGAATCAGCTGTAGGTCTGTGGTCCACTTCTATTTTAGCAATTTCTAATGCTTTTGAAGCGGTTTTTTTGTCATCGGCATAAATTAAAGCATTGTATTTATTATACATAGCGCCATAATTATTTTTCTCCATCATAGAAAAATAAGCGTTTCTGTTTTTTATTTCCTCGCTTTTATTACCTTCAAATTGAGCAATCTGCGATTTCAATAAATAAAAATCGGGGGTATTATGAGTAACGGCTATAGCATCAATAATTCTATTTGCCTCATTTATATTTCTTTCTTTAGAGAAAACAATCCAAGCAATTCCTTTTAAAGCATAAGAATAATTAGGATCTAATGCTAACGTTTTTAGGAAACTGTCATACGAATCCTTAATTCTTCCGGCGTGACCGTAGAAATCTCCAAGGTTAGAATAGGACCAAATTTTAAGTGCTTTATTATCATCTTTTTCAGCAATATCTCTTGCCTTTTCCATGAATGTTATGGCAGTATTCAAATCACCTTTGTGATCGTTCCATTTTGCCAAACGAATCAAATAATCAAAACTATTCATGTCTCTGATTGCATTCAAATTTTTAACGGCTTCCGGATAATTTCCCAATTCCATTTGAACGTCAAAAAGTAATTTTTGAGTTTCTTTTTTACCCTCTCCAATCGTTAATGCTTTATTAGCTAACTCCAAGGCTTCTTTGAAACGGTGTTGCGAAATATAATTTCTTGCTAATGATCGGATAGTTGACACTCTCGAATAATCGTAAGCTTCGTTTGATTTTGTCAATAGTTCTTCCGTTTTATATAGGTTTTTTATATTTCCTGTATATTCGAAAAGCATGCTATAATTTGATGCTAATTGACTTAAATAACTAATTTGATTTGGAGCTGCATCATATTTTTTTTGCCAAAAATCAATTTCTTTGTACGCGAAAGTCAATGATTTATTTTCTGTTAAAGTCAAATATTTATTATAGTCTTCTGCTTTAGTAATTTGTTCTGATTTAGTCTCGCAACCGAATATAAATAGGATTGTGAAAACTAAAAATGATATTGTTTTTAAAGTTTTCATACTCTAATTGTTTTGTTTGTTTGTTTGTTTGTTTTAATAAAAAAAAACAGAGCGAAAATTGTTGCAAGCGCTCTGTTTTTTTTTAGAGAAAATATTACCAAGCAGAAGCTAGGTAAGGGAAAGTTGTTCCAAATGCTTTATCATTTGCATTCACATTATCTTTAGTAAGACCTGGATTAGAAGTACCAGCTGATCCACCAAAAATCAATAACAATTCAACATCAATTACATCATCAGCCAAAGCTCTACCTGTCAAAATATTAGTTCCGTCAAAGAATGTAGTTTTAGCTGTTTTAGAAACTCCCAATACATCTGTAGCCAAAAGACCAGTTAGCTGAGCAGCCGTTTGTCCTAAAGCATTAGTAGTATATCCTGGATTCAAAGCTAATAATCTAGATTGGAAAATAGATTGGTATTTAGCTCCCATTGCCGAAGGAATTGCAGCATTAAAATCATCTTTAGGTTGCCCTGAAGCAACGAATACAGTATTGATTGCCGGTCTTGCCATTTGATCTTGCTGAACATAAGTTCCTGAAAAATCTAGGCTTACAGTAGAATCACCGTTTGAATCGTCATTATCACAATTTACTGAAACAACTGCAGCTACTAGCGCGATTGTTATAATTTTGAATTTATTTGTTTTACTCATGATCTTTATATTTTAAGTTTTTTGGAAATCGGAAATATTCGATTTCATGTTGTTACTTTTTTAAATAAAATAATTATTGTTTTTTCTTAGTTTCAGCCCAAACATTGATTGTGCTTGAAGAACCTAACATTGTTTTTGGAACTTCTACTACAATTGACATTACATTAGTTCCTGCAAATGTATCTGTACCCGGATTATTAAATCCTGTAGCTGTTCCTCCAAGGATAGCTTTAAACTGACCTAAATCAAAGAAGAAAGGATCGTCTCTTGGTCCTGCAAAAAATTTCATTCCATTTTGCTCAGCAGTTAAAGCTGTTGCACCATAAGAAGAAATTGTAACATTCCCTGTAGCGGCAGTCGTTTTAACAGTACTTGATGTTCCTGTTGTTCCTGGAGCAACTGGTCCAAAGAAATACATCTTGTCATCTCTCTTAATGGCTTGAATCACTAAATCTTCAACATTGTCACCTGTGTTATCAATATTGATCTCAACCATTACATTTTCTTTAAATGTAGCAGCACCTGTAGCATTAGGACTTAACAATCCTTGTGTGTTTACTGCAAATACTAAATTACTTGTGTTTTGACCTTGAAAAGCGTACACATCAGTAATATCACCTGCATCGCCAGACATTGTAGCCGGAGCATCTATGTGATCCGCAGCTACCAATATTAAGCCCGAAATCGCCACTAGCGATAGACCTAAAATCATTTTTGTTTTTTTCATTTTGTTATAAATTAAAAGGTTATAAAGTCATTTACGGGAAAGTGTTTCTTTTGGTTTTAAAAATGGTAATAAAAAATCAAATAAATAATTAAACAACTGAAAATCAATTAACTAAATACTTAAATAAAATACAATTATTTTTATTTTAATTTTTTTATTATCTTGACAATCATTAAATCAATCATTTCTAAATAAGATTGTATAAGTTTGTATAAGTAAAATAGTAAGATATGAGTCAAGAAGAATTATTAGTATTAATTTATAAGAAAGACGAAAGAGCATTTACACATCTATATGATATGTATTCCAAAAGTTTATTTTCGGTTATAAATGTTCTCGTAAAAAACAGAGAAGAAGCAGAAGACGTGCTTCAGGAAGTATTTGTTAAAATTTGGAAGAACATTGATTCGTACCATGAGAGCAAAGGAAGATTCTACACTTGGATTCTGAATATTGCCAGAAACACTTCTATAGATAAACTGCGTTCCAAAAATTTTAATAACAGTCAAAAAAACCTTTCTACTGATAATTTCGTAAATCACTTTGAAGACAGTTCTAAACTGGTTGACAAAATGGATACTATCGGATTGCAAGAGTTTGTAAAAAGACTAAAACCGAAATGTATTCAAATAATTGATTTATTGTTTTTTAAAGGCTACACCCAACAGGAAGCTTCGGATGAATTGGCAATTCCTTTAGGAACAGTAAAAACACAAAATAGAAATTGTATTAATGACTTAAGAAATTATTTGAAAGTATAATGGAAACAAAAGAATATATCGAATCAGGAATCCTGGAGCTTTATGTTTACGGTTTACTAAGTGAACCCGAAAACGAAGAGGTAAGCACCATGGCGAAAAATAACCAAGAAATTAACGACGAAATCATAGCGATTGAAAAAGCCATTGTTGCTTTATCATCAAGCTTTTCACCGTTTCATTCTGTGGCTAATTATGAAAAAATAAAGGCAAAACTAGAGCTTAAACATGCTAAAGTAATCGAGTTACAGCCTACCAGCAATTGGTCACAATATATTGGTTGGGCAGCAGCTGTGTTATTATTAGTGGGAATTGGTTACCAATACAATCAATTGGATGAAACTACTACACAAGTAGCGAATACTGAAATTGAGAAAGCTAAATTAGAAAAAGAATTTAATGTCTTAAAATCAAAAAACACGGCTAACGAAACAAGTTTAGCAGTTGTTAGAGACACTAAAAACACTGTTGTAGCATTAGGTGGGCAAGCAGTTGCTCCAGAATCTTTTGCAAAAGTATATTGGAATCAAGATACTAAGGTGGTCTATATTGATGCTGCCGGTTTACCGGAACCACCAGAAGGAATGGTGTATCAAGTTTGGGCATTGAAATTAAGCCCGTTGACTCCTACAAGCATTGGATTATTGGAAGACTTTGATGTAAATGATCAAAAATTATTTGCTGTGAATAATGCTAATGAAGCAGAAGCTTTTGGAATTACACTAGAGCCAAAAGGTGGAAGTTTAACTCCTACAATGGAACAGTTATATACACTAGGAAAAGTATAAAAAAACTCTTTTTTCTATAATCTTAAAAAGGTTCAACTTTGCAGTTGAACCTTTTTTATTGCTAAACAAGAATTATAAATAATTAGTATTATCGTACCCAATACCAAATAATTCCTGGATCTGAATTGCCACAACATCCTAACCATGGTGCGGGACTAAAAGCACAACTTGAAACTAAAGTTCCCCACCAATCTCCATTTGCATCATTACTAGTTGTAATCTTACCGCAAGATGCCGGCGAATACCAAGGCATTATTTGTTCAATTCCACTTCCTTGATAAGACCAAGAATCAAATTTTGTATCTAATGTAATATCTGTTTGAGTATTATTTGTGTTTACAAAACTGTACGCTTGATTAGCTGTCCAAATTCCACCCCAACGCCCTCGAGATGTTGCTTCCATCATATATTGAAATCCGCTACTGCTCTTCTTAAGATAATCGGCATATGCAATAATAGAATATTGTCCATTAATCGTTGGAATTGTTTCATTTCTTAGAATAGCATTAGTCCCATCCCATCCGGAATTATTGTTATTGCATAATATCAATGTCCAACCTCCACCGTCAGTAGTCATATCAGCATAAATCTGAAAAGGAGTTCCTCCGTTTATATTTGGATTTGTGATCCAATACAAACCATCTGTCGCGCTTGGGTAATCCGTTTTTATCTGCAAAGCACTTGCTCCTGCCGAGGCTGTAGATAATCCGTCATTGGATTTAGTAGAAACAGACTGACCGAATTTAGTTAATGAATTGCTTGTACTCAATGCTCCATTTTTATTGATATAATTAAAATCAGAATTCGAAATTTGGCCGTTTTTTGTTAAAATAGAAATCGCATTTACTGTCAAAGTAGCACTTATAGAATCACCATAATGAGTCGAATTAGCTGCTTGAGTAGCCGTAATTGTGGTACTTCCCGCGCCTACAATTGTTACAGTTGTACCACTGATAGTTGCTACAGCAGCATTACTACTTGCATAAGTAATAGCGCCTACACTGCTGCTACTTGGTGGTGAAATTATATAAGTACCATCAAAATACGTTTTTATTTGTGAATTAAAATTGCTTAAACTAGGATTGTTCAGTACGGTTACAGTCACACTATTAGAAACAGAACAGCCTTCATTAGCAGAATAACCCGTAACTTCATAGGTGGTAGTTTCTGTTGGATTAATTGTAAATGTTTCGCCGGCTACCATTGGTTGTCCATAAATACCGTAATAAGAAGCAGAACTATTTTCAATAGCCTCTCTGTTTGAATCTGACAATACAGAATCAAACGCAAATATATCGGCAACATCAGCATCCGAAGATTCACTTTCGTTAATCCTTAAACCATTTGGCCCATTAAATCCCCCATTTGTATTAACAGTTTTAGAAATCCCGTTTTCAAAAATTGTCGAAGCACTACCAGTTCCTGTTGCTGCATATATATATGGATTGTTATCTGCTGATATTCCACCAGGTTGAGAAACCCAACCATCAAAATGAGCTTGACTTTTACTTCCATTCCACCAACCTAACAACCAGTTATTGTTTGCATTTAAAACTCGACCTCTACTCGGACCCGTTTGTTTTGCCGCATATACTACTGTATATGGTGGTATAAAATTCACGTTGTTTTTTATATTTTGAGTCGTATTAAATCTTAAAATAGGTTTATTATTCAATCCATTGTAAACATAGAGTGGTTGTGCACTCACAGAGGATGGAATCATATCATTTCCATTCCCAGATTGATCGTACAGTTTAACGCAGTAACCTGCAGAAATACCCAACCATGTGCTAATTGACTCTGTATCTAAATCAGTATTCATAAATCCAAAATCGGCTTCTGCATTATCGCTTTCTCGTCTCAAACGAACTGCAAATCCAGTATAAGCAGATCTTAGTAAACGTAGGCCTACAGCTAGCTTACAGGTTGGAACTTGGTCTAAAGGTGTAGTCAAGCCGACACCCCACAAGTAAGTACTGCATCCTGAAGCAGTAAGAGTAACAGAATCCCCTGAATTAATAGTAGCTGCTGATGGAGTAATTGTAACTGAAGATAAAGTCTCAACAGTTACAGCACCAGAAACAGTGCTGGTAACTGGCGATCCTAACAAACCGGAAACAATAACATAATAATATTTAGTTCCGCTAAGTGTAGTTGGCGGAATAAAAGTAGCTTCAGTAGCATCGGCAATAAAAGTTCCTCCACTGTTACTGGAACTAGAATTACTGTACCATTGATAGGTTAAATTTTGTCCCGAAGCTTGAACAGTCAAAGGAGTTGCAGTTGTTCCCACACATTCAAAATGATTGGAACCCGAAGGATTTATCACTATTGCTGTAGTGCACGAAGTCATGGCAATTTCATAATAACTACCTTGATTACATTCTATTGACATTCGAATATTAGGTGCAATTAAAGGAGAGAATCCTATTGCCTCGCTTTGTAATATCGACCCTCCTCCATTACCTCCATCGTAGTTACCTATAAAAATTTGATTTAAGTTATCCGTTCGAGGGCTAATAGATAAAACCATTGCATTATTAACGGGAGCCAGTGATTCGGCAGTTGTTTTTGAAATTCCATCTTTCCAAATAGCAAGTGGAAAAACATTAGAATGAAATGTAGTTCCTCCATTTTCTAATATTCCTCCAATTCTAGGACTTCCCTCCAAAATGGTATGATAGCTTGGCCAAATAGTACTTTCTGAGCGTACTACTGTAGTAATACTTGCTAAACTTAATGATCCAGAATAAACCAGCCCTTTATTTCCTGAAAAATCAATGGCTACTCTTGTTCCAATGTATTTAAAAGTACCATTAAATACGATTTTTGGTTGAACGTTATTATCAGTTTTGATCAAATTCCTTCCATTCCCACTTTGATCGTACCAAATAGTCACAAAAGCATCATTTACACCAACAAAAGTCAATAAAGCAGCCGAGTTTAAATCTCCATTACCATCAAGACCAATATCCTGAGTGGTATTGTCTGTACTTCGTCTTACCTGTACGGCACTACCAGCGTAAGAGCTGCTTAATTTCCTCAAACTATAAGCTCCAGCCGCTGGTGTAGCACTAGTAAGCCCTAAATTGTCTAGCGTGTTTTGAGCATAACCTTCTAAAGTAGCAACAATCAAAAAAAAGAAAAATATTTTTTTATAAAACTTCATGATATAACTGTATTAGAAGCTATTTATTAATAAAAATAATCAAATTGAATTCTATCGTTTATCGATAATGAATACGAACCGTTATTTGCAGGAATATATGTTAATGTACTTCCACTTACACTATAAGCCGCGTTACTAATTCGAATCCCATTTACGTACATTTTTACTTTACTATTAGCTGATGGAGATTTGTTTAAAGTAAATTCCGTTTGCGAAATTGTAGCACTAAATTCATCCGCCATTTCTCTAACTTCAGTAGTTCTTGTTGAAATACTTCCATCAGCCATTAAAAATTGAGTAGAAGTACCACTTGGAATTTTGTATCCTGCAGCCGTTAAACTACCACTTGTTTTAACATCGGTAATGGCGCTATGTGAACCCGTTCCGTCAGAACCCAATTGAATCGTATTAGATGCTGTTACTATTGCATTTGCACCAATGGCAACTGAATTACTAATTCCATCAAAAGCGACATCTGCATTAGTACCAATAGCTGTATTTTGTGAACCCGAAATATTATTTATTAAACTTGAACCTCCTATCGAGACATTATTTCCACCAGATACATTATTTGATAGCGCTATATATCCAAGTGCAGTATTTCCATTTCCGCTATTATTCAATGCTAAAGCTCCGCTACCTATTCCAGTATTTGCGTAACCAGCATTAGCTTCCAAAGCTCCTAATCCAATTGCTGTGTTTGAATTTTCATTAAACTTACCTCTTCCGACTGTAACTCCATTAATAGTAGCATCTGATGTGAAATTTTTAGTTCCGGCAATAGTTTGATTCGTTGTTAAATTAACAAAATTAGTACTTGTATTTGTACTTACTGTTGTAATAGCATCAGTTACAAAAGCCGTAGTAGCAATTTGTGTAGTAGAAATTCCGGCTGTAGGAGTTGGTGCCAATGGTATTCCCGAAAACGTTGGTGAAGCTAAAGGAGCTTTTGCATCCAATACCGTTTGCGTCGCTGCCGAAACGGGTTTGTTAACATCACTTGTATTGTCTACATTTTCTAATCCAACCATTGCAGCTGTAACTCCAGAAACTGTTCCTGTAAATGTTGGTGATTCTAAAGGTGCTTTTAAATCTAAAGCCGTTTGTGTCGCTGCAGAAACGGGTTTGTTTGCATCACTTGTATTGTTCACATTTTCTAATCCAACCATTGCAGCTGTAACTCCAGAAACTGTTCCTGTAAATGTTGGTGATTCCAATGGTGCTTTTAAATCTAACAAAGTTTGGGTTACAGAAATTGATGTCGTTAAATTTGCAGCAATAGCATTTTCGGCAGTTGTTGCTCTGGAAATTTCAGTGGCTAAAGCTACTGAATTAGATGAAGCACTTGCATCAACATATGTTTTTGTCGCTTTCTCTGTAGGAAATTTCACATCTGAATTACTTGCCAATGTTCCATCTGTACTTTTATTTGCTGTAGCTTCTTTAGTCGCTTCTGCTGTTGTTGCTCTGGTAACTTCAGTGACTAGATCCGTTGTTAAAGTTGTTTCCGCTACAGTTGCTCTATTGCTTTCAGTAACCAAATTTGCAGCAATAGTATTTTCAGTAATTGTTGCTCTGGTGACTTCAGTCGCTAAAGCTGCTGAATTAGATGAAGTACTTGCGTCAACATATGTTTTAGTCGCTTTTTCTGTTGGGAATTTTACATCTGAATTACTTGCCAATGTTCCATCAGTACTTTTATTTGCTGTAGCTTCTTTAGTTGCTTCTGCTACTGTTGCTCTGGTAACTTCAGTGACTAGATCCGTTGTTAAAGTTGTTTCCGCTACAGTTGCTCTATTGCTTTCAGTAACCAAATTTGCAGCAATAGTATTTTCAGTAATTGTTGCTCTGGTGACTTCAGTCGCTAAAGCTGCTGAATTAGATGAAGTACTTGCGTCAACATATGTTTTAGTCGCTTTTTCTGTTGGGAATTTTACATCTGAATTACTTGCTAATGTTCCATCAGTACTTTTATTTGCTGTAGCTTCTTTAGTCGCTTCTGCTGCTGTTGCTCTGGTAACTTCAGTGGCTAGATCCGTTGTTAAAGTTGTTTCCGCTACTGTTGCTCTATTGGTTTCAGTAACCAAATTTGCAGCAATAGTATTTTCAGAAGTTGTTGCTCTGGTAACTTCAGTGGCTAGATTCGTGGCTAAAGTTGTTTCCGCTGTAGTTGCTCTATTGGTTTCAGTAACCAAATTTGCAGCAATAGTATTTTCAGAAGTTGTTGATCTGGTGACTTCAGTCGCTAAAGCTGCTGAATTAGATGAAGCACTTGCGTCAACATATGTTTTTGTCGCTTTCTCTGTTGGGAATTTCACATCTGAATTACTTGCTAATGTTCCATCAGTACTTTTATTTGCTGTAGCTTCTTTAGTCGCTTCTGCTGCTGTTGCTCTGGTAACTTCAGTGGCTAGATCCGTTGTTAAAGTTGTTTCCGCTGTAGTTGCTCTATTAGTTTCAGTAACCAAATTTACAGCAATAGTATTTTCGGCAGTTATAGCTCTGGTAGCTTCAGTGGCTAAAGCTGATGAATTAGATGAAGTACTTGCGTCAACATATGTTTTTGTAGCTTTCTCTGTTGGGAATTTCACATCTGAATTACTTGCCAGTGTTCCATCAGTACTCTTATTTGCTGTATCTTCTTTCGTCGCTTCTGTTGTTGTTGCTCTGGTAACTTCAGTGGCTAGGTTCGTGGCTAAAGTTGTTTCCGCTGTAGTTGCTCTATTGGTTTCCGTAACCAAATTTGCAGCAATAGTATTTTCAGAAGTTGTTGCTCTGGTAACTTCAGTGGCTAGATTTGTGGTTAAAGTCGTTTCCGCTACAGTTGCTCTATTGGTTTCAGTAACCAAATTTGAAGCGATAGCATTTTCGGTAGTTGTTGCTCTGGTAACTTCAGTGGCTAAAGCTGCTGAATTTGATGAAGCACTTGTGTCAACATACGTTTTTGTCGCTTTCTCTGTTGGGAATTTCACATCTGAATTACTTGCCAATGTTCCATCAGTACTTTTATTTGCAGCAGCTTCTTTAGTCGCTTCTGCTGTTGTGGCTCTGGTAACTTCAGTTGCTAGATTCGTGGCTAAAGTTGTTTCCGCTAAAGTTGCTCTATTAGTTTCCGTAACCAAATTTGCAGCAATAGCATTTTCGGCAGTTGTTGCTCTGGTGACTTCAGTCGCTAATGCTACTGAATTAGATGATGCACTTGCGTCAACATACATTTTTGTAGCTTTCTCTGTTGGGAATTTCACATCTGAATTACTTGCCAATGTTCCATCTGTACTTTTATTTGCTGTAGCTTCTTTAGTCGCTTCAGCTGCTGTTGCTCTGGTAACTTCAGTGGCTAGATTTGTGGCTAAAGTTATTTCCGCTACACTTGCTCTATTGGTTTCAGTAACCAAATTTGCCGCAATAGTATTTTCAGAAGTTGTTGCTCTGGTAACTTCAGTCGCTAAAGCTGCTGAATTAGATGAAGCACTTGCGTCAACATATGTTTTTGTCGCTTTCTCTGTTGGGAATTTCACATCTGAATTACTTAACAATGTTCCATCTGTACTTTTATTTGCTGTATCTTCTTTAGTCGCTTCTGTTGTTGTTGCTCTGGTAACTTCAGTGGCTAGATTTGTGGCTAAATTTGTTTCCGCTACACTTGCTCTATTGGTTTCCGTAACCAAATTTGCTGTAATAGCATTTTCGGCAGTTGTTGCTCTGGTGACTTCAGTGGCTAAAGCTGCAGAATTAGATGAAGCACTTGCGTCAACATATGTTTTTGTCGCTTTCTCTGTTGGGAATTTCACATCTGAATTACTTGCCAATGTTCCATCTGTACTTTTATTTGCTGTAGCTTCTTTCGTTGCTTCTGCTGCTGTTGCTCTGGTAACTTCAGTGGCTAGATTCGTGGCTAAAGTTGTTTCCGCTACGCTTGCTCTATTGGTTTCAGTAACCAAATTTGCAGCAATAGTATTTTCAGAAGTTGTAGCTCTAGTAACTTCAGTGGCTAAAGCTGCAGAATTAGATGAAGTACTTGCGTCAACATATGTTTTTGTCGCTTTTTCTGTTGGGAATTTCACATCTGAATTACTTGTTAATGTTCCATCAGTACTTTTATTTGCTGTAGCTTCTTTAGTCGCTTCTGCTGTTGTTGCTCTGGTAACTTCAGTGGCTAGATTCGTGGCTAAAGTTGTTTCCGCTACAGTTGCTCTATTGGTTTCCGTAACCAAATTTGCAGCAATAGCATTTTCGGCAGTTGTTGCTCTGGTAACTTCAGTGGCTAAAGCTGCTGAATTGGATGATGTACTTGCGTCAACATATGTTTTTGTCGCTTTCTCTGTTGGAAATTTCACATCTGAATTACTTACCAATGTTCCATCTGTACTTTTATTTGCTGTAGCTTCTTTAGTCGCTTCTGCTGCTGTTGCTCTGGTAACTTCAGTGGCTAGATTTGTGGCTAAATTTGTTTCCGATAAAGTCGCTCTATTGGTTTCAGTAAACAAATTTGCTGTAATAGTATTTTCAGAAGTTGTTGCTCTGGTGACTTCAGTGGCTAGATTCGTTGTTAAAGTTGTTTCCGCTACACTTGCTCTATTGGCTTCCGTAACCAAATTTGCAGCGATAGCATTTTCGGCTGTTGTAGCTCTGGTAACTTCAGTCGCTAAAGCTGCTGAGTTTGGTGACAAAGTAGCGTCTACATACGTTTTAACAGATTTTACACTCGGGAATTTAATGTCTGAATTTCCATCAATAATAATACTCGTACTTTTATTTACAGCATCTTCTTTTAAATTTAGTGCTAATTTTGAAGCATTACTAATTGGTTTATTCAAATCTGTTGTATTATCCACATTCGCTAATCCTAAATTAGTTTTAGCACCAAGGACTGTAATTGCATTTGTACCTCCATTTTCTATAGCAACTACACCAGTAACATTAACCGCATTTATTGATGAATAAGCAAAAGGAACGTAATTGAAAGGTTGGTTACTAATTTCTGTAAATGACGAACAGTCTCCACTTATATTTATACCAACTACTAAACTCTTATTAAGTGAATCCCATGAAATTTTATCAAACGAAGTGGCGTATCCTGAAGTTTGAGTTCCTGTTCCTATAATCAGATTAACCATTCCATATGGATCTGTTTTAGTCTTAATAACTTCTTGATATTCAATATTTGAAAACTCATCAACAAATTTAAATAGCATACAAATATCCTTGCTAACCAGTGGCAAATTTGAATTGTTTAAATTTGATGTTTTAACTCCACTAGGGTTTAAAATTACTGCTTGATATGTTATTCCATTGGTTTGCGCAAAACTCTTAGCGCATAAAAAAAATATAAAAAGTAAAATTATTTTTTTCATGATTAAATTAATTTATGGTGAAGGAATTCAAAATTCGATTAGTATTAAATGATAATTTTTTTCGGCAGTATTAAAGGTGTTTAATTTGCAAATAATTAAAACCAATACTTAACCTAAAGAATTATTATGCAGTTCTTCCTTTCCTTAAATATGTGGTAGACCCTATGAATCCAGATCGAATTAAATAATCAAGGTTCGTTGAGGACTTATTACAACACGAAAAAAAGGAATAACAGCTAACATCATCAAATGAGCTAGTAAAATTTAAATAACAGGAATTGGTGAAGAAGTCAAAAGGACTTAAATTTGATTTTCCAAATTTGGTTTCATAAGCATACAGAGTAAAGTCCTTTTCTATACTGCGATAAACTTCTTTAGAAAAGACTTGACATGCTGCAATAAGAGTAATAAATAAAAAGTATTTTTTTATCATAATTTAATAATTTTAGTGTAATAACTAAAGCTTGAAGTATTCAATCGAACCAAATATTCTGAGCTTGGTAATAAAGGAAGTACAATAGTCAGAATCATGTTGTCTGCTTTTTTCTTTTGTTCAAATACCAAGCGTCCGCTTAAATCAAAAACGTTGATATTTATTTCTTCGGTAATGTCTTTTGAAAATTCAAAATTTATCGTTTGAACAAATGGATTAGGGAATGTTGTTGTCTTGATAACTTCGGTTGTATTTGAAGCAATATATTTTCCCCAAAAACTCTGTTGAAACCCCTGCATAACAACATAACTATTATTAGAAGTTCCGGTGAGACTTTGTTGTCCAATAGTTTGAGTTATCACTATTCCATCGGGTAATTTTTTAGATGTACCTTGTGAAGATAGTATTTGATGATGTAAAACTTGTCCGTGGAAGGTGACGGTAAAAAATATAAGTAAGTACCTCATAAAATTTATTTTAAACAATATTACACTAAATTAATGTATTTCATCGATAAAAAATGCCTTTAAACGAAAATATAAATAATTAGTAAGAACTTTTCAGTTTTTAGTAACTCTAAAATTGTATTTAGAACAAAAGAAAATCATTAAATAGGACAATAAACTCATGCTATTTTCCATAAAATGATTTTTAACAGGAAGCAACTCTTAACTAGAAGCGTGCTATTTTTTAGTTTTTAGTAACCTAATCATCCCGCTTTAAGATAAAAATTGTACTTTTAAAGTGTAAAAATCAAACAAAAATGCTTTCAAATTTACTTTTCATTGTAACTGGAATTATCGGATTTATAACTACTTTTTTAATTTTTACGAATTATAAATCCAATAGAATAATGAACCTATACATCATTCTATTAATACTTATAATTTCATTCCGTTTCTTCTTATCAGGTTTAACATATTTCATTTTCGATACAGACTTTAGAAATACTTATTTTAAATATTCAAACATCTCATTAGTTGTTATCCCTATTTGCTATCTGTATTTTAAAAATTTGTCTGAAAATAAAAATAAAACCAATTCAAAGGAGCTATTGCATTTTATCTTTCCCACATCTTTTTTCCTATTTATAATTAATCGCAATCATTTCTATTTTGATTCTGAAAGGATAGAAATGATTTTATATGGGCTATTTTTTATATTTGCTATAGTCTATCTTATTTTATGCTTTCGAATGTTAAAGACTAAAATTTGGACTAGAAAAGATGAAATCAAAGTAATTCAAAAGCAAAATAAATTAATTAAGAAGTGGACACTATTTCTATTTATTGCTCTTGTAATTACTATATCCAGACTTTTTATAGCAATCATCGTAGAAATATACTTTGAAGAAAGCATTAAAGGACACAGTTATCAATGGATATCAGCTATAATTTGGTTAACCATATTATTTAAAATATTAATTTCTCCTGAAATTCTTTATGGGTATAATGTCTTACACAAAAAGATCAATGAGAATAAAAACAATACTTTAGTTTTGAACGATATTTGGAAGACTACTCCTAACATTGAATTGAATAATAGCCAGCACTTAGTTCTTAAAGAAAAAATAGATCAAAATATTATTGACTACATAAAGGAAATTGAAACTATATCGTTGAAATTTGAATTGTTTAGAAATTCAAATTTGACAATAACTGATTTAGCTAACAACCTACAAATTCCCAAAAGCCATATTTCGTATTTATTTAAATACCACTCGGCAATTTCTTTTTCTGAATATAAAAAAGTAATTCGAATACACGATGCCATCAAACAAATCGAACTAAACTATTTAAAGAACAACACTTTAGATTCATTATCGAAAAAGGTTGGATTTACTTCATACAACCCCTTTTTTACTAGTTTCAAAGAAATTGTAGGTTTATCTCCATTAGAATATTATAAAATGAACAGAACAGAATTTGAGGAATAAAAAAAGGTTCAACCGTGAAGTTGAACCTTTTTTAGTATCTAAAATAAACAAATCTTATTTTTTATAATACTTTTTATATTTTGGATAGGAAATTGCTCCAAACAAAGTAATTGCTCCAAGAGAATACCAAATCCAACTCAATGAATGTGCTTCTCCACTTGCATAAGAATGCAATCCTACCAAGTGAAAATTAACACCATAATAGGTGAACAAAATAGATATAAAAGCAAACATACTCATTAAATTAAAGACCCATTTTCCACGCAAAGAAGGCACAAATCGAGCATGAATTACAAATGCATACACCATAATACTGATTAAAGCCCAAGTCTCTTTTGGATCCCATCCCCAGTAACGTCCCCAACTTTCATTGGCCCATTGTCCGCCAAGGAAGTTTCCTATAGTCAACATTATCAAACCTATCGTTAATGCTAATTCGTTGATGTAAGTGATTTCCTGAATATTCAAATCCATTTTGGCTTTGTTTTTTTCATTTGTAAATGAAATCAGCAACAATGAAACTGCTCCTAAAATAAACCCTAATGCAAATGGGCCATAACTAGCCACAATTACCGCAACGTGAATCATCAACCAATAGGAATTTAAAACTGGTTGCAGATTTGCAATCTCCGGATCAATCCAGTTTAGATTTGCAGCCCAAAGAATCATTGCGGTTACAAAAGCTGATGAAGCCACAGTAAGTTTTGATTTTCTGTCGAAAGCCAAACCAAAAAACATGGTAGCCCAAGCAATATATATAATTGATTCATACGCATTACTCCAAGGTGCGTGACCGGAAATATACCAACGGGCAATTAAGCCCACAGTATGCAATGCAAATAATAATCCTATAATAATATGCATTGTATTTACTGTTATAGCTAATACTTTTCGCTCTTTGAAGATTTGCATAATTGTAAAAAACAACATCAAAATTGCCGCTACAGCATACCAATAAAAAAGTTTATTGAAAACATCATATTTATTATACAACACTTCTGATGTAATTCTTTCTTCACTTGGTCTCACTTTACTGCCAAAACGTTTTTGGAAACCATTGATACTTTCCAGTAATTCATCGGCAGTTTTGTAATCATTAGAAGTTGAAGCGTTTGCCAAAGAACCAAAATATAAAGGCAATACATTTTTAGTATACGTCGCTTCCATTCCTTTGAAGCCAGCTTCGTTGAGTTCTAAATAAGAAACCCACTTGTTATTTTTATCTTCTGGAATAGGGAAAATTTTCAATATTCGACCGCTTAACGCCGATTCCATCAAGTTTACTCTTTTATCGGTTTCGATAAAATCCTTTTCAAATTGATTGGGATTAGCCGCTTTAAATGATTCTTCTAAGTATTTAGAAAGTTTATAATTCCCTTTAGCATCAAAGAAAGCTACAAAAGGTGCAAACTTAGCTTTCTTATCAACCCCGATTATTTTTCTTAAACTGTCATTTCCTCTTCTTAAATGAATAATTGGAATCTCAATCCAATAGCTAGCATACTGAGTGATAGACAAGAAAACCTGGTCTGAATTCATATCATTGTATGAATCACTCTGGCTTACTTTACGCAATAATTCAGATGAAAACGTATTAATCGGTTTCATTCTACCGCCTCCGTCTTGAATTACAAGTCTACCAAATTTTGCCGCATGTTCTGCAGGAACTTTATACTTATTAATCAGATCATTCAGTTCATCCTGGCTCAATACTTTTTTGGTATGATTAGCGTGCGTTGCCGGTGCTGCTTCAGCTTCCGTGTGCGCATGTCCTTCGTGATCCGCGTGATTGTGTTCCTGTTCTTGTGCAAAACTGCTGAAACTGAACATAAAAACTAAAATGGTCAACAATTTAGCTTTCTTAGTTTTAACCACTTCTAGCTTGCGTTTGATGTCTGCAAAACGAGAATATTTAGTAAACATAATTGCCATCATTGCAAAATACAACATAAAATAACCGGCATAAGTTAGCGCTGTTCCCCAAAAATCATGGTTTACAGACAAAACAGTTCCTTTTTCATCAGGATCAAAACTAGACTGAAAAAAGCGATATCCTTTGTGGTCCAATACATTATTCATATAAATTCTGGCATCAAATGGTTCCGTATCTTCAACGGTTACTTTACTTTCAAATGAAGAATAACTTTTCTCTGTTCCTGGATATTTCTGGGCAATAAAATCATTCAATTTTATCTTGAAAGGCAACACATACGCTTTACTTCCATAGAAAAAAGAGTAATCGATATTCCCAATTTTTACAGTTTTGGCCTCACCTATTTTACCTTTAGAACCTAAAACGGTAACTATTTTTTCTTGACCTTCAGCAATAACTTTTACCGTTACCGCATCCTCATGATTTTTAGCTTTAAAATCATTATCCGATTCATAATCAACAATTCCTTTTACCGCAGGATCTGGAAATACAAATCGCATCTCTCCTATGCTGTATAACGAACGCATCATCAAGGGTTGGGCGTTATCTTTAGTCACTTTACCCTGTAATTTATCTGCCATTCGCATAAAATTACCTTCAAAAGGTGTTTGAATCGTATAGCCACTTCCAGTCGTATTGATATTTATGGCACCATCCGTATATTTATTTAAAGAAAATAAAACGTTATGAATATTTTGTACTTCGCCCTCTTTCAAGAAATGCTCGTGACGACCGCCATCTCCAGCTTCTACAATTTTTAAAAACACTGTTCCCTTTGGATCAGGTTTTATATATTCTTTGGCTCCCATAATGAAATTTTCATATTCTACTTCAAATGGTGTGTCAGCAAACTTTTCGGAAATACGGAAATTATTATTTACAGCCGGAGAAAGCAACACTTGTTTTTCAAAAACCCTGCGTTTCATTTCCCCTTTATATTCGCCATCAACAAAAACAGTCAGGAATGTTTTATCTGAAAAAATTTGATTTTCAGCAGCGCCTTCGCGAATAGGCATCATTCCTTCGTAACTGATGTAACGGGTTATAAATGCACCGGCAATAATGAAGATAAAAGACAAATGGAGTAATAAAGTAGCCCATTTTTCTTTCTTTAATAGCTGATAACGCTTGATATTTCCAATGAAATTAATCATAAAAAATACATGTATGGCCTCAAACCACCAGGCATTGTAAATTAAAATTTTTGCTGTGTCGGTATTGTACTTGCTTTCGATAAAAGTTCCAGTAGCCATGGAAACTGCATATACAATAAATAAAAAAGCCATTAATCGAGTAGAAAACAAAAAAGAAAATATTTTTTTATCCATTTTTAAGGGATTATGTTTTTATAAAAGTGCCACAAAAGTACTTAAAAATGTTGACTTCTATATTCGCACATTTGTTAATTTAATCCAAAATTAAGTAGCTTCATTTTTTGGAATAAAAGTATATTTTAATTGGAGTTACAGTTTATTAGCCAATCCAAAATTGAATAAAACTCTTAATATTTTTTTGCTAATTTTGTCCCATGACTAAAGTTATTATTATTGGTTCAGGAAATGTAGCACAACATTTGATTGCAGCATTCCAAAATTCTCAAAATATGGGAGCTGAAATCGAATTGGTTCAAGTTTTTTCGAGACAAATAGGAAGCGTCTCTCACCTACTCGATTCAAGTCAGATTACAAATGATTTAGTTGCTTTAACTGAAGCTGACTTGTATATTATTGCCGTTTCTGATGATGCGATTGCTGCTATTTCTTCGCAACTTCCTTTCAAAAATCGCTTGGTGGTTCATACCTCAGGAAGTGTTTCTTTGAATGCTTTGGATGACAATAACCGAAAAGGAGTTTTCTATCCCTTACAGACTTTTACTAAAAACAAAGCAGTTGATTTTAGAAGTATTCCTATCTGTTTAGAAAGCGAAAATGCAACGGATTTTCAATTATTGGATAAAGTGGGCAAATCAATTTCTGACAAAATATTTGCTATTAACTCCGAACAGAGAAAAGCATTGCATGTTGCGGCAGTTTTCGTCAATAATTTTACGAATCATTTGTACCAAATAGGTCAGGAAATTTGTCAGGAGCATCAGGTTCCTTTTGAAATTTTAACTCCTTTAATTACAGAAACAGCTCAAAAAATAATGTTACTTTCGCCGTCAGAAGCGCAAACTGGACCGGCTAAACGCAATGACACTGCAACAATTGAGGCACATGAGGCTTTTTTATCCAATGAAAATCACCTTAAAATTTATAAAACACTAACACAATCTATACAGCATAATGGCAAAAAGTTATAAAGAAATAATGAATGATATTACTACGTTTATATTTGACGTAGACGGCGTACTAACTGACAGTTCTGTTTTTGTAACCAATGAAGGAGAGATTTTGCGCACCATGAATATTCGTGATGGTTATGCCATGAAAGCCGCGGTAGAAAGCGGTTATAACGTTTGTATTATTTCGGGAGGAAGCAATGAAGGTGTTCGCATTAGATTACGAAATCTGGGAATCACAGATATTCATTTAGGCACACCAAATAAAGTAGAAACATTTGATGAATATACTGATGTTTACAATATCAATCCAGAACACGTTTTGTACATGGGCGATGATATTCCGGATTATCACGTGATGAAATTAGTAGGATTACCCGCTTGTCCACAAGATGCAAGTCCTGAAATTAAAGCTATTTCCAGATATATTTCGCATAAAAACGGAGGAAAAGGAGCTGTACGAGATGTGATAGAACAAGTGATGAAAGCACAAGGAAAATGGATGGCTTATTTTGATGGGAAACACGATTAGTACTATTTTAAATGTTAAATTATAAATTATAAATAACATCAATGTTTCCATTTTTAAAACTAATCAGATACCAGAACTTACTGATGCTTGCTTTTATGCAACTTATTTTCAGGTATGTTTTTTTTAAATTTCAAGATATTCCTTTGGCATTAGCTGATTGGCAATATGTATTATTGGTTCTATCAACTATTCTAATTGCTGCTGGAGGATATGTTATCAATAATGTTTTTGACCAAAATACTGATACTATAAACAAACCTAATAATGTAATTGTAGGCAAAACCATTTCTGAAACCAATGCTTACAATCTATACATTGGACTTACTGTTACTGGTGTAGCCATTGGCTTTTATTTGTCAAACGTTATATTGAAACCAGGCTTTGCATCTATTTTTATTTTGATTGCAGCAACACTTTATTTGTACGCGACAAGCCTTAAACAAATGATGATCATTGGTAATATTATCGTAGCATTATTGCTTTCTTTTAGCGTTGTTATCATTGGGATTTTTGATTTATTCCCAACGATTCATGAAGGAAATCAACAACAAATGGGAATTGTTTTTTCTATTCTTTTAGATTACGCACTGTTTACCTTTTTTCTTAATTTTATGAGGGAAATAGTTAAAGATATTGAAGATGTTGATGGTGATTATAACCAAGGAATTAATACTTTGCCAATTGCAATAGGCAAATCGAGAACTTCAAAAATAGTTTTTGGACTGAGCTTTCTTCCTATACTTTTTATGCTTTATTACATCAATAAATATCTTCTTGATTTAGTATTTACAACTGTATATTTATTGCTTTTTGTTGTAGGACCATTGCTTTATTTTACCGTAAAAATTTGGACCGCAAAATCTAAAAAAGAGTTCCATACGCTGAGTATGCTTTTAAAATGGATTCTGTTATTTGGAATTCTATCAATTATTGTAATAAGTTTAAATATAAAATATAATGCTTAGAAATAAATTAGAAAAATACACTTTAATTCTGGCCTCGGGTTCACCGAGACGCCAGCAATTCTTCAAGGATTTAGACTTGAATTTTGAAATTCGATTGAAAGAAATTGAAGAAGTTTATCCTCCGGAATTGAAAGCAGAGGAAATCACTAATTATTTGGCTGTATTGAAAGCCAGTGCTTTTGAAGGAGAGCTAAAACCAAATGAAATCCTAGTTACCAGCGACACCATCGTTTGGCATAACAATAGGGCTTTGGGTAAACCAAAAGACGAACAAGATGCTTTTGAAATTCTGAAATCATTATCAAATACAACACACGAAGTAATCACTTCTGTTTGTTTTAAAACCAATGAGAAAGCAGATGTAATACATGAGTTTACCAAAGTTACTTTTAACGAATTAAGCGACGAATCGATTCATTATTATTTAGAAAACTACAAACCTTATGATAAAGCCGGAGCTTATGGTATCCAGGAATGGATTGGTTTTATAGGTGTTTCAAAAATTGAAGGTTCGTATGCGAATGTGATGGGAATGCCTACAGACAAAGTGTATGAATATTTGATTAAATTAGCGTAATTAAACATGAACATGGCCTTTTTTCAAGAATACACAAGAGAACTGATTGCAACTGGAATTCTGGGAATTTTGCTGGTATTATTCCGTATTATTTCTACAAAACTAGTACGAAGTTATGCAAAATCAAACCAAACTCTGGAACATCGAACCAATTTAGTGATTAAATACATTCACTTATTTATCAATATTTTGGTAACTATTGCCTTAATAATAATTTGGGGAGTTCAGACCAAAGATATTTTTATTGCACTTTCTTCCATCACAACCGTTGTAGGTGTTGCTATGTTTGCCCAATGGTCTATTTTAAGTAACATCACATCAGGTGTTATTTTGTTCTTTTCTTTTCCGTTTAAAATTGGAGATGTTATAAAAATCCATGATAAAGACTTTCCCATTGAAGCAGAGATTGAGGATATTGGTGCTTTTCATGTGTATTTAAAAACTATTGACGGAGAAAAAATTATTTATCCAAACAATCTGCTTTTGCAAAAAGGGATTTCGATACTGAAAGACCATTTTGATGATAAAGAATTCATGGATTAATCAGCATTTTATAAAAATTTAATTATCAAGTGATTCTATTTTGCAAATCAGTTGATTAAAAGTGATAATTTTACAACTATTGATGAGAAATATATAATACTTTAATTTCTTTAATTCTTCATATTTGTCAATTAGAAACAATACGATTCATAATTGAATAGTAAATACGTTATTTTAAAAATAATAGAATATGAATGACATCTTAAAATTTCCATTTTATGCCAAACTAACCCTTGTTTTATTGGGTTTAATAGCTCTGATTTTTATTTTTTATATTGGTCAGGATATTTTAGTTCCCATAATGATGTCGTTTTTATTTGCTATTTTATTGTATCCAATTGTTCAGTTTTTTAAATCAAAACTCTATTTTCCGCATGTTTTGGCGGTGATGATAGCAGTAATTTTATTCGTGTTAATCTTCATTGGACTTTTTGTTTTTCTATCTTTTCAAATTAGTGATTTTGCAGCTGATTTTGATAAAATTGAAAAAAACATCAACATTCATCTCCGCAATATTCAAGGATTTGTCAGAGACAATTTTCATTTAAGTTCTTGGGAACAAAAACAATATATTGATACCGCTACTGAGGATTCCATGGAAAAAGGAAAAGAATTGATTGGTACCACTTTAATGTCGTTTACGGATACCTTGGTAAATTTGACATTAATACCTATTTATACTTTTTTAATTCTTTTATACAGAACCCATTTTTTACTGTTTTTATCCAAGTTATTCAAAAAAGAGAATCATGAGCAGTTAAAAGATATATTGACAAACATAAGAGTAGCAATCAACAGTTACATCGTAGGTTTAATCATTGAAATGATTTTAGTCTCAACAATGACTACACTTGGGTTTATGGTCATTGGTGTAAAATATGCCATTTTATTGGGAATTATCACGGGAATTTTAAATTTGATTCCTTACATAGGAATCCTTTTTGCGGGAGTGCTGAGTATTGTAGCTTCACTTACAGGTTCTCCGGATTTATCGATAATTGTTGGCGTAATTGTGATTACTATAATTGTTCAGTTAATTGATAATAACATTTTGGTTCCTTTGATTGTAAGTTCTAAAGTAGAAATAAACGCCTTTGTATCGATTATTGGAATTATCATAGGTGGGGCAATTGCAGGAGTTTCAGGTATGTTTTTAGCACTTCCTATCTTGGCAATACTCAAAGTGATTTTTGATAGAGTGGAGTCTTTAGAACCTTGGGGATACCTAATGGGTGATCATTTACCCAAAACATATACTTGGCGCAATATTAAATTACCGTTGTTTGATTCTGAATCAACACCAAAAAAAATAGTTATCAAGACTGATATTGTAGTTCCAGTATTTACTGAAACTACAACTGAAAATGACACTACTAGAACCAATGAATAATTTTTAAAATAGTATATTTCGACTATTCAAATTCTGAATTTTGTTAATTCGAACTAATACTTAAAAGATTTTTCTTTTGTTTCGTTAACAATGTTTAAAATTATT
The DNA here is from genome assembly GCF_048286755.1 of Flavobacterium labens. Classification (NCBI taxonomy): domain Bacteria; kingdom Pseudomonadati; phylum Bacteroidota; class Flavobacteriia; order Flavobacteriales; family Flavobacteriaceae; genus Flavobacterium; species Flavobacterium labens. The sequence continues at coordinate 138,625 of NZ_JBLVPL010000006.1, forward strand.
ATTTTTTATCATGTTTAAAAAACAAAGACTGGTTCTACTAATTTTGATTTTCTGCTGTTATCAGATTTCTTTTTCTCAAGTAGACAAAAAGGGAAAAGATTCTTCAGAAGTGTATAAACAAATCCAGACCTATTCCAAGAAAAACAAATTTACCAAACTCCTTCATAAATTAGTTTTCAGACCTGTTAACGTAAAAAGAAAAAAGAAAAAAGTAGTTCTAAAAAAATTCAAAAATTTTGAAGGAAAAATTATCCGAAACATCAATATTGTTACTTTAGACCCATTTGGTTATTCAGAAATTGACACTACAAAAAAAGCTCGAAATTGGGCTGAACGAACCGGAAACAGAATTCACATTAAAACGAACAGACTTGCAATTAAGAATTTATTGCTTATTAAAAAAAACAAGCCTTTAGATTCCTTATTAGTAAAAGAGTCAGAACGTTTAATAAGAACACAGCGCTATATCAGTCGCGTTGATGTATCTCCGCAATTGATTAAAAACAATAAGGATTCCGTAGATATTTACATTCGGGTTTTAGATTCGTGGAGTATTATTCCTAAAGGTTCAATATCAGGTTCTGGCAGTAATTTTGAACTGAATGATCGAAATATTTTGGGTTCTGGTCATGAATTTAATAATGAATTCAGAAACAGATTCAGTGATGGTAAAAATGCTTATCGCGTTGCGTACACTATTCCCAACTTCAAAAATACATTTATTAAAACTACTGTAAATTATCGTATTGACTTAGATGATTATTATGGTAAAAGCATTAATATTGAACGATTATTTTATTCTCCATTTACAAAATGGGCTGGCGGAATCTATTTTGACAAACAGTTTAGAAAAGATACACTTCCTGATAGTAATGCAGCATTTGCTTACCAAAATTTCAAATACAACTCACAGGATTTATGGTTTGGTCGTGCCTTTAGGATTTTTAAAAGTAATACTGAGAGTGACAGAACTACAAATTTAGTCGTTGCCGGTCGGTTTTTAAATGTAAAATACTTAGAAAGTCCAACAATTGATTACGATCCCAATGATTTTTATTCTGATGAAAAATTTTCACTTATAGGAATTGGTATCACCTCCCGTAAGTTCGTTCAAGACAGCTATATTTTCAAGAACGGAATTATTGAAGATGTACCCATTGGAAAAATATTTGGAATAACTTCTGGCTATCAACATAAAAACAATCAAGGTCGCTACTATTTAGGAGCACAGGCATCATTTGGAAATTTTTATAAATGGGGATTTCTAAGTGCCAATTTTGAGTTGGGTACTTTTTTAGAAAAATCAAATACGAAACAGAATGCTTTTTCTTTTCAAGCCAATTACTTTACGAACTTGATTAGTCTTGGAAAATGGAAATTGCGACAGTTTATCAAACCACAACTAATTATTGGTTCTAATCGCGTAAACGTTATTGGCGATCAACTTAATATTAATGAAAATTACGGTATTAAAGGATTTAATAGTGCTTATTATGGTACCGAAAAAGCAATACTGACTTTACAAACTCAAGCGTATGCACCTTGGAATCTTTGGGGATTTCGATTAAATCCTTATTTTAACTATTCTGTTGCGATGATGGGAAATCCTGAAAAAGGATTATTGGAAAATAAAGCATATTCTAAAATTGGGATTGGATTAATAATAAATAATGATTTTTTAGTATTTAGTTCTTTCCAAATTTCACTTTCCTATTATCCATCCATACCTGGTAATGGCGAAAATATTTTCAAAACCAACTCTTTTGAAACCACTGATTTTGGTTTTCAGGATTTTGAGCTAGGCAAGCCACGTACTGTGATTTTTAAGTAATAAAGCTACATTAAGTAATCTCGGCTTCGATCAAAACTATTTTAAACCTCTAATTTTAAAAACATTACATCAGCATTCATAATCCAATAGTGTAAATTATATAATTTAATATTATAATTATATAAGATTACATCTGTTACTATTGCTTACTTTTATAGTATAATTAAGTTAATAACTAAAACCCTAAAAAAAATGAAAAAAGTTACCTTTTATTTAATGATGATGGTATTGTCATTAAGTGTTGTTCCAACCCAAATGTTAGCTGCAGAAAAAAACCCAACTTCGGTTTCAAACAACCCAAAAGAAGTTCCTGCAGAAGTTAAAGTGTTGCTTAATCGTCTTGACGAAATAAAAGCAATGGATAAATCTTCTTTGAATTCTTCAGAAAAAAAAGAACTACGTAAAGAAGTTCGTGCTATTAAAGCAGAATTAAAATCTACGGGAAATGGTGTATATCTATCTGTAGGTGCAATTATAATAGTTATCCTTTTATTGATACTTTTATTGTAAATAAATTTATAACTGTAGAAAAAGGAAACGAAAATTCGTTTCCTTTTTTTATGAAGTAAAATAACACAATTAATTGTTAATTATTTGATATTGGCACAGTTGTTGGCTTTATTATAAAAAGAGATAATACAGTAACTAAAATTACTAGGTATTAATTACTAATTAAAATTTTGAAAAATGAAAACATTAAAATTAATCATCGCAGGAATTATACTTTTTGCATCGGCAAATACGATGCAAGCACAGGTTTCAGTAAATGTAAATATAGGTAGTCCACCAGCATGGGGTCCAGTTGGTTACTCCTCTGTAGATTACTATTATTTACCAGATATTCAAGCTTATTATGATATCAGAGCTACACAGTTTATTTATTTTGGTGGAGGAAAATGGATTCGTTCAAGAAACCTTCCTAATCAATACAGAAACTATAACTTATACAATGGTTATAAAGTAGTCCTAAACGATTACCATGGTTCAAGCCCATACAATAACTTTAATACCCATAAAGTAAAATATTACAAAGGATACAAAGGTAAACCTCAAAAATCAATAGGTTCCAATCGTAGTAGTAATAACAAAGTATACAAAAGCAATGGCAATAATGGCAATGCAAATAAAGGAAATGGAAATAAAGGTGGAAAAGGAAATAATGGCCATGGGAATGGAAATGGAAAACATTAATACTGATTTCATATAATTTATAAAGAGAGTCTAAGCAATGAGGCTCTCTTTTTTTAGCCCTATACCTTATTTAAATGTTAACATTTTAATTTTGGCACAGTTGTTGGCTTTAATTAAAAAGCAACGCAAAACGAGCTATTACAAAAAAATTATTACTAATTAAATATTTGAAAAAATGAGAACATTAAAACTAATCGCCTTAGGAATTATACTTTTTGCATCAAGCACAATACAAGCACAAGTTTCAGTTAATGTAAATATTGGTAGAGCTCCATCATGGGGACCAGTAGGATATGCAGAAGCAGAATATTACTATTTGCCGGATGTAGAAGCTTATTATGATGTAAGAGCAACACAGTTCATTTATTTTGGTGGAGGAAGATGGATACGTTCAAGATACCTACCAAATCAATATAGAAACTATGATTTATATGGTGGGTACAAAGTAGTATTAAACGATTATCATGGTTCGAGACCATATAGCAACTTTAAGAATCATAAAGTAAAATATTACAGAGGATATCATGGAAGAGAACAAAGAAATATAGGCTATAACAATAACCGTAGAGTATATGTAAAGCAAAGAGATAATGACAATCATAGAAGATATGATAATGATAATCACAGAGAATACAGAAAACACGATAATAGAAATAACGGCAACGGACATGGAAATGGTCGTGGAAATGGAAACGGACGAGATAGAGATTAATCACCTGTTTGTTTAAAAAGAGAGAGAGAACCTAAATTGGTTTTCTCTCTTTTTTTTTATTATTAAAGAAAACCCAAAACATTTCACAAGAAATTATTTAATTCCTACATTTGAAGTTACTGCAAATCAAATTTTAAAAAATGCAAAAAAAATACGTATCAGCTATTCTAATATTTCTTTTATGTTGCCAAATAACAAATGCACAACAACCCCAAAAACCAAATTCTGTTGAAATTTACAATCAAATCCAAAAGCTTAATTTCCTAGGTTCTGTCCTTTATATAGCAGCACATCCCGATGATGAAAATACTCGATTAATTTCTTACTTGTCCAATGAACAAAAAGCAAGAACTGGCTATTTATCTTTGACACGCGGTGATGGTGGTCAAAACTTAATAGGTACACAATTACGCGAATTATTAGGAGTCATAAGAACGCAAGAACTTATTGAAGCTAGAAAAATTGATGGCGGAGAACAGTTTTTTTCCCGTGCCAATGATTTTGGATTTTCCAAAAATCCAACAGAAACATTAGCCATTTGGGATAAAGAAAAAGTATTGGCTGACGTTATTTGGGCCATCAGAAAATTTCAACCAGATGTAATTGTAAACCGATTTGATCATCGATCTCCAGGAACCACACACGGTCATCATACATCATCGGCAATGTTGAGCGTAGAAAGTTTTGAACTAGCCAATAACCCAACTATTTTTCCGGAACAATTGCAATTTGTAAAACCTTGGCAAGCCAAACGCCAGTTTTTTAATACTTCTTGGTGGTTTTATGGAACTATCGAAAAATTTAATGCTGCCGATAAAACGAATTTAATTGCGTTGCAAACAGGAGTTTATTATGCTGGATTAGGAAAATCAAATCAGGAAATAGCCGCATTAAGTCGCAGCCGTCATCAATCACAAGGTTTTGGAAGCACTGGTGCGCGTGGCGAAGAAACAGAATATTTAGAGTTTATAAATGGAAGTGCTTTAAAAGAAAAAAAATCTCTTTTTGAAGGAATTGATACTTCTTGGAACCGTGTAAAAGGAGGAAAAGCCATTGGAGATTTATTGAGTGTTATTGCCAATGAATTCGACCATAATAATCCTTCGGCAAGTATTCCAAATTTGGCAAAAGCCTACACTATGATGAAAGCATTGGACGAAAATCATTGGGCACCACTAAAATCCGAAGCTATTAAAGAAATTATAGCAGCCTGTTCCGGTTTGTATCTTGAGGCCGTTGCCCAAAATCAGGAAGCAACTCCCGGAAGCACTGTTAAACTGAAACTTGAAGCCATTAACAGAAGTTCAGCGCCAATACAATTAATGAGCGTGACCACTTTACCAGAAAAAACAAATACACTTCAAAATCGCGAGTTAAAAAATAATATTCTTAATAATATCAACTTAGATTTAAAATTACCAGAATCAATTAACTACACACAACCCTATTGGTTAAGAGAAAATGGAACTGTTGGTATGTATGACGTAAACCAACAACAAAACATAGGAATTCCAGATATTATTCGAGAAGCTAAAGTAGTTTTTAACGTTCAAATCAACGGAATCGAAATCCCGTTTGAGCGAACTATAGTTTATAAATACAATGATGATGTAAAAGGAGAAGTGTATAATTATCTCGACATCGTTCCTGAGGTTACCACTTCAATTGTAGACAAAGTATTGCTTTTTAAAGATACAAAAATAAAATACGTAGGCGTAAAAATCAAAGCGGGTAAAGATTCCGTGAAAGGAAATCTACAACTGGAACTGCCTCAAAGTTGGAATGTTTCACCTAAATCCATTCCTTTCAATATACTTAAAAAGGGAACGGAACAAATTGTTTATTTTGAAGTAACTGCGCCAAATAAATCCGAAGAAGCTGTAGCTAAAAGCGTGGCGATAATTGACAATAAACGATTTGACAAAGAACAAATTATCATTAATTATGACCACATCACTAAACAGCAAGTTTTAAAATCAGCTGAAGCAAAATGCATCAAAACAGATTTAAAAACCAACGAAGAGAGGATTGCATATATTATGGGTGCTGGAGATGAAGTTCCAAGCAGTCTGACGCAATTGGGATACACTGTTACGCTGCTTAAACCCGAAGAAATAACACCCGAGAAATTAGAAAACTTTGATGTAGTAATGACTGGTGTTCGTGCTTACAATACCGTTACAGCGTTAGCAAATAAACAAACGATACTTTTTGACTTTGTAAAAGGCGGAAAAACAATGCTCGTTCAGTACAATACTGCGGGTGATCTTATAACTGAAAATATCGCGCCTTATCCATTGAAATTGTCCCGCGACCGTGTAACCGAAGAAGATGCCGAAGTTCGATTTTTAGCACCAAACCATCCCGTTTTGAATTATCCGAACAAAATTACAAGCAAAGATTTTCAAGGTTGGAAACAAGAACAAGGGTTGTATTATCCAAGTGAGTACGACAAAGCCTTCACTCCTATTCTATCTTCAAATGATAAAGGAGAAACACCTAAAAATGGCGCTTTGCTGATTGCTCCTTACGGAAAAGGGCACTATATTTATACGGGATTAAGCTTTTTTAGAGAATTACCTGAGGGTGTTACTGGTGCGTATAAATTAATTTCAAATATCATCTCATTGAAATCATCCGAAACCGTTCCTCCACAAAAAATCAAAAACTAAACCAGTCTAAAATGGAAACAAAAAAAATAAAAACCTGGAAGAAAAACTATACTTGGGTGCTTGTAGCCAACGCTATTTACATCTTGATCTTTTGTCTCATCATGAAATTATACGCTTAAATTATGCAATTATTTGACTGGATTATACTCATTTTTACATTACTTTTCATTGTAATTTATGGCGCGTGGAAAACCAAAGGAAGTAAAAATGTAGAAGACTTTATTCTAGGAAGCAATGAAACTCCTTGGCATGTTGTAGGGCTTTCCGTGATGGCAACTCAAGCGAGTGCCATTACATTTCTTTCTACTCCCGGACAAGCGTATCACGACGGAATGGGTTTTGTACAGTTCTACTTTGGACTGCCAATTGCTATGGTAGTAATATGTGTCACATTTATCCCTTTATACCACAAATACAAAGTATATACCGCTTATGAGTATCTCGAAAAAAGATTTGATTTAAAAACGCGTTCCCTTGCAGCTATTTTGTTTTTGTTTCAAAGAGGTCTTGGAACTGGATTGACTATATACGCTCCGGCGATTATTTTGTCGGCAATATTGGGTTGGAATCTTACTTACATGAATATTATTATTGGAGTATTAGTTATCATTTATACCTTTTCAGGTGGAACAAAAGCGGTGAACGTAACTCAAAAACAGCAGATGTTTGTGATCATGTCGGGAATGTTTATCACCTTTTTTCTGATATTACATTATCTTCCTAATGATATGACATTTACCAGTGCGCTGCATATTGCTGGAGCAAATGACAAAATGAATATTGTTAATTTCTCTTTTGACCCAGAAGAAAAATATACATTTTGGAGCGGAATCACAGGAGGTTTTTTCCTTGCATTAGCCTATTTCGGAACCGACCAATCGCAGGTAGGACGTTATTTATCAGGAAAATCAGTTCGTGAAAGCCAAATGGGACTGATTATGAATGGACTTTTAAAAGTTCCTATGCAGTTCTTTATTTTATTGACCGGAGTTATGGTTTTTGTTTTTTTTCAATTTAATCCTGTTCCGTTAAATTTTAATCCAAACAACAAAGCCTTGATTGAAAAATCGGCTTACAAAGGCGAATACCATGCTTTGGAGCAAAAACTAGACGATTTGTCCGAAGATAAAAAAGTAATTAACTTGTTGTACATCGATCAGCTGAATCAGGATTATGACAATCCAATCCTTCGAAAAGAATTAGTGGCTTTGTCTAATAAAGAAAAAGATTTAAGAGATCGAGCCAAAGAAATAATCCTAAAAGCCGACAGTAACAGTGAAACTAATGACAAAGATTATGTGTTTTTTCACTTTATATTAAATTATTTACCTCGAGGACTTATTGGATTATTGTTAGCCGTTATCATTTCAGCGGCCATGTCATCGACCGCTTCCGGGCTGAATGCATTAGCATCTACTACAGCAATTGATATTTACAAACGAAATGTAAAAGAAGAAAAATCAGAACGTCATTATCTGTATGCCACTAAATTCTTTACCTTATTATGGGGAATTATTGCGATCCTTTTTGCCTGCATCGGGACGCTGTTTGAAAATTTAATTCAGTTGGTAAATATCATTGGATCCATCTTTTACGGAACTGTATTAGGAATCTTTTTAGTTGGTTTTTATATCCATAAAGTCCAATCCAAAGCTATATTCTACAGCGCCGTTATTAGTCAGCTTACTATTTTTATCATTTACTATTACGCCATTTACATCTTTCCAAGCGGAGAAGAAAAACTGGGTTATTTATGGCTAAATTTCATCGGAGCGATGCTTACAATTGTGATTTCGTTATTATTGCAGTGGACCATTTTCAGAAAACAGAGAGCGATAACAGCCTAAATAAAAAATTATTAACCGCATATTCACAGATTTAGATATTGATAATCTGTGAATATGCGGTTATGTTTTTCCTGCAGAAGTTCTTATTTAAAAATCTCTTCTTCCGCAGAAACTGGCAATAGCGAACTGGCGAAGTAATGATGAGCCCATGGATAATCTATATGCAAACATTTAATAAATTACCCAGTCCAAAATTTCAAAAAAAAATCCCGTCTCTAAATAGAGACGGGATCTTCTTATATAAAAAAGATAGAGTATTAGTTCTTACTCCACTCTGCAATACTATCTTTATTCATTTTTACGTAGTCTTGGTTTTTAGCAATTTCAGCTGCTGCAAGAGATAATTTTGCAGTTTCGATTGCTCCTTTTTTATCTCCAAGTTTAGCTTGAATCAATGACTTCAATCTGTTATACCAAAATGGTTTGTCTTTAGACATATCCAACGCTTTATTTACATAAACCAATGCTTTTGCATTGTCACCATTCGATTGGAATAAAAATTGAGCAGCAGAAAAATAATCAGCACCAGTTGGTCCTGCTAATGCTTTCTCGATATTAGCCGTTGCTTTTTGTTGTGTAGGCACTTCAAATTTTAAAGCTGCATACGAGTTCTCCCAATATATTTCTAAAAAAGCAAAATTGTTATCTAAACCACTGATTCCAATAGTAAATGTTTCCACACTTCTATTTAAAGTTTCTGGTTTAACAGCAGCTCTAAGCGCTACATTTTCTTCTTTCCACTCTTCTGGATTACCCCAGTTATCAGTAGTTTTATAAAAAATTATTTCCCAGCTTTCTATTTTTGGAATAGTATACAAAGAATATTTTCCTTTTTTCAACGTTTTTCCATCAATAACAACATCGTCGCTAAAAGATACAGTTGTATTTTCATTAGCGCCAGTTCTCCATACTTTTCCAAAAGGGATCAAATTACCAAAAACGGCTCTTCCTCTGGCACTTGGTCTTGAATAATTAATTTCTACATCTGTCAAACCTACTGCTTGCATGATGGTAGATTTTGGACTGGATTGAGGTGTTTTTACCTGCGCCTCAATGGTGAAATTTGCTATAATAATGGCAAATACAATGATTATTTTTTTCATGTTTTAAATTTTTATGATTTCCAAATTTACAAATTCAGTGGCTTTCAAATGTTAATTATTCCTTAATTTAGAATCAATATTCTTTAGCGCATCAAAACCCAATTCGTTAAAATGATTAATTACAACATCAGCTTCCGATAAATCTTGCGCCTCAGAATGAACACTGTTATACCCTACGCATAAAATCCCAGCTGCTTTCGCCGCTTTTATCCCATTTGTGCTGTCTTCAATGACAATACAATTTTCTTTTGGCGCAACTGATAAACTTGCTGCATGTTCAAAAATAGCAGGATGTGGTTTCGATTTAGGGAAATCTTCACCGCTTACCACATGCGTAAAATACTCATGCAACTTAAACCTACTAAACACGCGTTCAATAGTAACTTTTGAAGCCGAAGAAGCCAGAATCAATTGCATTCCGTTTTGGTGTAATTCTTTAATAAGATTTTCAACACCTTGCAATAATTCCAAATCTGCTTTACTGTCAAAAGCATCATTAAAAATAGTTCGTTTTCTTTGAATTAAATCTTCTACTTCTTGTTCTATCACAAAAACCTCTTTCAATTTCTGAAACGTATTTCGAGTAGAAAAACCGGTAAACGAAGTATACATATCTTCTGTAACAGTAATATTTAATTCGTCGAATTGTTTGAAATAAGCATAACGGTGTACGGGTTCAGTATCGACAATTACACCATCCATGTCAAAAATTACGGTTTGTATCATTTTTTTTTAGATTATTAGACTTTTTAGATTTTAAGACTTCTTAGATATTTAGAACTGAATATTAGAAACTTAATTCTGACCACTATTTTTTAAGTAAATAACGAATCACGGTTTCTGCAGCATACAATCCAAATAATCCTGGCATATAACTGTTTGTTCCGTAAAATGATTTTTTAAAATTGGATCCATCGGTCATTTTTAAACTTGATTCGTCCTGAATTTCAGAAGAAAAAACCACTTTCAATTTATCAATTTTCACTTCTTTCAATCGTCTTCGGATGGTTTTAGCAAAATAACAATTCACGGTATTGGTAATATCCGTTACTTTCACTTTAGAAGCTTCCATTTTCCCGCCAGCGCCCATACTGCTTATGATTTTGACTCTTTTTCGTTTGGCACCAATGATCAAATTTAGCTTTGGAGTTACGCTGTCAATACAATCTAAAACATAATCAAATTCCTCTGAAACAATTTCGAAAGCACGTTCCGGCGAAAGAAATTCCTGTACGCGAGTCAATTTTAATTCTGGATTAATGTCCATCAATCGATCTCCAACAACAGTCACCTTAGGTTGTCCCACAGTCGAATGTAAAGCCGGTAATTGTCGGTTTATATTAGTAATATCAACTACGTCACCATCAACAATAGTCATAGATCCCACTCCTGCTCTTGCCAAAAATTCGGCTGCAAAAGAACCAACACCACCCAATCCTACAACCAATACATTTGCATTTTTCAAATTATCTAAACCTTCTTTTTTGAATAAAAGTTCGGCTCTTTCTGTCCACTCTGCCATTGTTTTTTTGTTTAAAGTTTAATGTTTTTGAAAAATTTTGAAATCAAAAACTTCATTAAAATTTGCATTTACTATTTCCTGTATTTCTTTGACAGAAACTCCTTTGTATTTTGCAGCCAATTCATAAACTGCTTCAATTCCTTCTTGAACCGTATCTGTTTCCAGAAAAAATCGATTATTGGGAACGCTTTTAAAAACCGATTCCAGTTCCTGATTTAGCAATAAATATTTTCCAAATGAGATATAAAATCCATTGTCCACTAATTGCTTGGCGACTTGTATATTTTTCGAAAATCCATGAATCAAAATTGGAACTGAAATATTCAATTTTTTCTTAATGGCAATCAATTCCTGAAAAGCCGCGACACAATGTATCACAACCGGTTTTTGATATTTTTGTGCCAAAAGCAATTGTCTGTCAAAAACCATTTGTTGCAATTCCATTGGAACTTCGATGCGCTTGTCCAATCCACATTCGCCAACAGCGAGACAATTTACCTCTTGCAATTTACTTTCGATTATAGCCAAGTCAGATTCTATTCGTCCTTCAACGATAAACCACGGATGAATCCCGATGGAATAATAAGGAATTGTTGCATCAAATTCCTGTGGATATTGATTCACTAATTCTAACACATTGGGCTGATTGGTCCATTTATGCGTATGCAGATTAAAGAATTCCATTAGTCGTGAAATTTTTTAACTCCTGCTTTTATTTCGATATCCAAATCATTTTCCAAAGGAACTTTTGGACAAGAATACTTGTGATTATAAGCGCAATATGGATTGTACGATGTATTGAAATCAATCACAATCGTATCTCCTTTTGGGATTTTTAAATCGATATATTTCCCGCCAATATAGCTTTCCTTGCCTGAAGTTAAATCAGAAAACGGTAAAAATAAATAGTCTTTATATTCTTCTTTTTTCGAAAGCTCAATATTCTTGTACACATTCAGCTTTAAATCCTGACCGTCAATTGTAAAAGCAAGTTCCCCATATTTTACATACAATGGTTTTCTGTCTGTTGACGTTTTCATTTCAAAAGGCTTCTCGTTTTCTGTTCTGACAAATGCAGCTGTCACAAAAAACTTCCCGTCAATAGGATAAAAATCAAGTGTTTTGAATTCCGCTAAATCTTCTGCAGTCAAAGGACTTGTCTTTGCATCCGCATATTCTTCGTTCAATTCCGTTTGGAATTTGGCTACAGCCGAAACATCAAATTTTTCTTGGCCAAAGCCTAAATTCAAGTGTAATAAAATAAACAAAGTGAATAGCGTTCTCATATTATTATTTTTATGCAAAAATAGTTTAAAAGTTACTAGGACACAAAGACGCATCGGTACAAAGTTTTCTACCTTTGTGAAATTATAACTTTAGATATGCTCAAAACTGCTTTTCAACGCTACATAAATAATTTCAGAGGATTTACAAGAGAAATTTGGATTCTTACGCTGATTACTTTTATTAATCGTGCCGGTACGATGGTTTTGCCTTTTTTATCCAAATATTTAAAAGAAGATTTGAGTTTTTCCTATGCTCAAGTAGGATGGATTATGGTTGCTTTTGGTTTTGGTTCTATGCTAGGGTCTTGGCTTGGAGGAAAATTATCCGATAAAATAGGTTTTTACAGAATCATGGTTTTCAGTTTATTCACCAGCGGAATATTACTGTTTTTAGTGCAATACATCCGAACATTTTGGGGATTGTGTATTGGAATGTTTGTCATTATGACTGTAGCTGACATGTTTCGTCCCGCCATGTTCGTATCTCTGGGCACGTATGCAAAACCTGAAAACCGTACCAGAGCATTGACTTTAGTTCGACTAGCGGTAAATTTAGGATTTACTGCAGGACCGGCTTTAGGAGGTTTAATCATTATGAATTTAGGCTACAGCGGATTATTTTGGGTAGATGGAAGTTCTTGCATTGTATCTATTTTGATTTTTACATTATTAGTAAAAGAACGTAAAAAACCAGCCGATTTAGACTCTGCAAATAGTGAAACCGAAATACCTGCTTCCGTTTTTAAAGACAAGATATTTTGGATTTTTCTCTTTATCTGCTTTGTAACGGCCATGCTTTTCTTTCAACTTTTCACCACTTTACCCTTATACCACAATGAAAAATTTGGGCTGACTGAATTTCAAAGCGGACTTTTGTTATCCTTGAATGGACTGTTGATTTTCTTTTTGGAAATGCCAATTGTAAGTATCAGCCAAAGAAATAATATCGATAAACTCAAAATTATTCTTTGGGGTTCGCTGTTAATGTCTATTAGTTTCTATGTTTTAATGATTGATGTTTGGGCGGGAATACTAATTGTCAGTATTCTTTTTATCACTTTTGGAGAAATGTTCATCTTCCCTTTCTCTAATTCTTTTGCTTTAAGCAGAGCGCCAAAAGGCCATGAAGGTCGCTATATGGCTTTGTTTACCATGAGTTTCAGCTTAGCACACATTGCAAGTTCTAAAACCGGACTGGAAATTATTGCTGCATTTGGCTACCAAACCAATTGGTTTGTCATGGGAAGTTTAGGAATTCTCTCGGTAGCTGGTTGCATTTGGCTGCAAAAATTAATTAAACTTGAAAATAAATAGTTTCCCAATTTACTTACTTGATTAAAATGTTTTTGTGTTAAAATAAGTTTGACATCAGTACTAAACCTGTTTTTTTAGTTAATTAACTATATTTTTAGTTGTGTAACTAAAAATATAGTTGTAAGTTTGATTCAAATAAAAAAATCATGCAAAAACTGACCAACAAAGAAGAAGAAATAATGCACATTTTATGGAAGCTAAAAAAAGCATTCGTAAAAGAAGTCTTGGCAGAAATCACAGAAGATCAACCTCATTATAATACACTCTCGACTATTGTGCGGAATCTGGAAGAAAAAGGTTTTGTGTCGCACAATGCTTTTGGAAACACGCACCAGTACTATCCTATCGTGAGATTAGAAGATTATAGAAAGCGTTTTATGAGTACAGCCATCGATAATTATTTTGACAGTTCCTATAAAAATATGGTATCGCATTTTGCCAAAGAAGAAAAAATTTCTGCTGCTGAATTACGGGAAATTTTAGCCATGATTGAAAATCAAAAAGAGGAAATATAAACTTTATAGTAACAACACTATTTATGGAAGCATTCTATATTTATCTTATGAAATCCTGTGGATTAATTGCGCTGTTTTATTTGGCTTACCATTTTATGTTGCGAAAAGAAACCTTTTTTGCCAGCAATCGTTGGTTTCTGTTAATGGGTTTATTTACTTCGGTTCTTTTGCCGTTGGTTATTTTTACTAAAATAATATGGGTTGAACCTACTCCTGTAAATTATGATTGGTCATCATTGCCCATAACTACAACTGTAAATGAAGATCATACAGAAGAATATATTTATCTGGGATTAGCAGTGTTGTATTGTATGGGAGTATTGTATCTATTAACTAAATTTGGTATTGATTTTTACAGTTTACAAAAAGTATTTAAAGGAAAAATAATAAAACGTCAAGCGGATTTTAAATTTATAGACTTACAAGACAACCTCGCTCCTTTCTCTTTTTTTAATACTATCGTTTACAATTCGTCTTTGTACAGCAGTTCCGAATTAGAAAATATTCTGGAACACGAAAAAGTACACAGTGAACAAAATCATACTGTTGACGTATTGCTTTCAAGACTCTTTTGCATCCTTTTTTGGTTCAATCCATTTATTTGGTTATATAAAAAAGCAATCTTACAAAACTTGGAATTCATTGCTGACAGCGAAGCTACCAAAAAAATATCTGACAAAAAAGCGTATCAGTTCACGCTTTTAAAAATAACAACACATCAAAATTGTGTTGCCATTACCAATCATTTTTATCAATCATTAATCAAAAAACGAATCGCTATGTTAAACAAAAATCAATCAAAAAAATCGAATTCCTGGAAGTACATTTTAATTCTTCCGGCATTAGTCGCATTTGTGTTTTTATTTCAAATTGAAACCTTTGCACAGGAAAAAAAATCAGAACAAATTAATACGGGACCTTCAAAAACAAATGAAAATTCAGTAGATGTATATAAAATAAATAAAAATACTACTGATGAGGAGCTAAAAGAAAAATCGAGCAATTTAAAAGAAAACTATGCCATAATTGTTACTTTTTCCGGAATCAAAAGAAATTCCAAAAACGAATTGACCGCTATAAAAGTTGATTTAAAAAAGGGAAAAGAAATTGCCCAGAAAATGGAAATAAAAGGAACTCAGGCCATAAATGAATTTGGAATTATAGTATCTAAAAATGATAATGGAATGCTTACTGTAAATTTTGGTTCACAAGAAACAATTAGTAATCAAAAAAATATTCTTATTGCCCCAAATGCACCATCAGTAACTGAAAAAGAAATTTTCATCAATGGTAAAAAAGGAAGTCAGGCGGATTTAGATTCATTAGATGTGAATGTAATTGAGCGAGTTGATGTTAAAAAAGACGACAATACTATTTCAATATGGGTTAAAAATAAAACAACCGATATTCCTGATGATTCAAAAGTGCTTATACACGGAGTTAATATGACCGAATTGAATTTAGAAAAAATTGACCCCATAAATATCAATAATAAACAAACTTCCAAAACAACCAGTACTATTAAAATAGTTACCCAAAAAAAGATTGACGTACCAGATGAAACTGAAATTTATATTGATGGCATAAAATCAAACAAAACGGAATTAGATAAAATAAATCCAGACATGATTGAACGAATGGATGTGAATAAATCCAACACGTATAAAAATACAATTAAAATAATCACTAAAAAAGAAAAATAATAACTCCCATAAATATCCAAAAAAGACGGTTCTAATCAAGACCGTCTTTTTTTATATCTTTGTCCAAAACAAAACTGTATGTATAAAATCTTGGCACAAATCAACAAAGTCATTTTACCTAGTTTCACCAAACAGCAATTGGATTTGGCTAAAGCCAAGAAATGGCAGATGGCAATTATTGGTTTTAGATATTACGTAACCACACGTGCATTAGATTAATATGTAATAGCTGCAAAAATTTCATTCCCTTTTATTTTCGCCCTTCCATTCAAGAAAGCTAATTCCATCAAGAAATTGCATTGTACGATTTCGCCACCCAATCTTTCGACCAATTCACATACAGCTTTAGCTGTTCCTCCGGTTGCCAAAACATCATCGTGAATCAGAATTCGGTCTCCTTTTTGAATCGCATCGATATGAATTTCCAAAGTATCTGTTCCATATTCCAAATCATACGTCGCTGAAATGGTTTCGTAAGGCAACTTATTTGGTTTTCGAACCGGAATAAAACCAACATTTAATTCTTGTGCAATCAACATTCCAAAGAAAAACCCTCGACTTTCCACTCCTATTACCTTGTCAATTTTTTTATCAGCAAGCGAAGAAACCAATATATTCAGGCATTTTTTCCTTGCTTCGGGGTCAATTAACAAGGGAGTAATGTCTTTAAACAAAATTCCTTCTTTAGGAAATCCCTGAATATCACGTATATAATTCTTTAGTAGCATATTTTTTTATTTTTTTATAAATTTAGACTTGCAAATTACACAATTATACCTATATTTGCACCCGCAATAAGGCGCTTTAAAAAACCCTTCAATAGCGAAAAAGGCCTTGTGGCGCAACTGAATAGCGCACTTGATTACGGCTCAAGAGGTTACTGGTTTGAATCCAGTCAAGGTCACAAAACCCCAACAAAAGTTGGGGTTTTTTTATGGTTATATCCCAGTATTCTTGCTACATTTCCATTAGTACTGCCAATTTAAAAAAAAGTAAGTCAAAAAACAAATACGATTCCTTTTTCAGATGATAGATACGCAATCCAAACATATAAATAGTAATTTTACAGCATAAATAGATAAATCTATGTTATTTCTAATCTTAAGTATTATTTGTAGTGTGACCGTGGGCGTGATATTTAAAGTCGCTCGTAAATATACCATTAGCCACACCCAAATAGTCGCTTGGAATTATGTGTTTGCATGTATGCTTTGCTATGTGTCATTCAGTCCAGATTTAAATACAGTTGAAACTACAGCGCCATGGTGGCTTTATATAACTATTGGAATTTCATTACCTTCTATTTTCCTTTTTTTAGCTGCATCCATTAAACACATGGGAATAGTAAAAACCGATACTGCCCAACGACTCTCTTTATTCATTCCTATTCTAGCGGCTTGGCTACTTTTCAAAGAACAATTCAGTATTCTGAAAATTTCTGCTTTCGTATTGGCAATACCGGCACTGTTGCTTATTCTTACTAAAAATACCGAAAACACTAAAAATAAATGGGGTTATCCAGCGGTAGTTTTGATTGGCTTTGGAGTTATAGATATTCTCTTCAAACAAATTGCCACTTATACCAGTTTGCCTTACACTACTTCATTATTTGTAATTTTAGGAATAGCGATGACCATAATGATTACTGTGGTTGCTTATGAAGTAGTTTTCAAAAAAGTGACAGTAAAGATCCATAACATTATTTTTGGGGGTTTGGTGGGTATTTTTAATTTTGGAAATATTCTTTTCTACCTTAAAGCACATCAGGAATTTTCAAAAAGTCCTTCAACCGTTTTTGCGGGTATGAATATGGGTGTGATTATTATGGGTAGTCTTGTAGGTGTTTTAATTTTTAAAGAAAAACTGAGTAGAATGAATTTTATAGGGCTGTTTCTGGCTTTAATAGCAATTGTTTTAATCGTACTCTCACAACATTAAAACAAGATTTACAAAGCTTAAATCACATTCATCAATCTTCTTTTAGGATATTGCAAACCTATCAAACAGCCAGTAAACCAATATATGTCTTGAGCTTAATGAACTAATTTTGGAAGCAATACCTCTTTTTAATAGTTAACTAAAAAGCACAAAAAAACCGTCACGTTTTTAACGAGACGGTTGATTGTATAAATATATATTTTTAAATTTCTACACCATTTAACTTACTGTTTTTACGACTAAAGCTAAAATAGATTACTAAACCAATTAAAAGCCAAACCCCAAAATAAATCCAGTTCCAAACGCTAAGCTCTGCCATCATATACAAACAACAAATTAAGCCTAATAATGGAATTAAAGATAAATTTTCTTTGTATGACCAAACCGTTAATCCAACTAAAACAATTAGGAAAATCCACATTGGGATTTTGTGTTTAAATAAACCAAAACCACTTTCATATTTAACAGAATCTGCAATTGGCAAGCCAGCAATTACTGTAGCGTATTTTGCATCATCTTGTTGGTATTGGCTTAACAAATTTTCTAAATCCGGCGTTTCAGTCGTACTGTTTTTAGCATCAACAGTTACTAAATAGTCGTATACTTTTTGAGTTTCTTCTTTATTTAACGATGTGATTATATCCGCAGAATTATTGATTTGAGTTTCATTGGTAATGAAATCCATAGTCGCTTTCTTATTGTATCCAAAAGCAAATACCAATCCGATAATAAGCAAAACCGGCATAATAAATTTTGAATTCACATAAGGTGTTTTGAACTTTCCTCGTGGAATATCAGTCTTGTTTTGCAAAGCCAAAACTCCAGCACAAACCAATACAAAAGCAAATAAAGTTCCAATACTACACAAATCCGTAACCAATGTTAAGTTCAAAAACAAAGCTGGAACAGCAACCACAAAACCAGTAACAATAGTCGCGTAAGAAGGCGTTTTATATTTTGGATGTACTTTTGAGAAACGCTTTGGCAACAATCCATCACGACTCATACTCATCCAAATACGCGGTTGTCCCATTTGAAAAACCAGTAAAACACTGGCCATAGCCACTACTGCACTAACTGCAATAATTCCCGACATCCATTTTAGGTCTAATTTTTCAAATACAAAAGCTAATGGATCACCTACATTCAATAAGTCATAACTAACCATTCCTGTTAACACTAACGCTATTGCAATATATAAAATAGTACATATAATGATAGCCCACATCATTCCTCTTGGTAAATCACGTTGCGGATCCTTACATTCTTCAGCTGTTGTTGAAATAGCATCAAAACCGATATAAGCAAAAAATACTGCTGAAACTCCTTTCAAAACGCCTGTAACTCCATTAGGTGCAAATGGATCCCAATTAGCGGTATCTACATAGAAAACACCTACAGCAATTACTAAAAGAACGATACATAATTTTACCACAACCATGATATTACTTGCATTTCGGGATTCTTTCATTCCACGGTAAATCAATGCCGTGATTAAAACGATAATTAATAATGCAGGAAGATCTGCTACAAAATGAAACGAACCAATAACTGGTGAAGTTGTCCATGCCGTGTAAGCATCTTGCAAAGCAGGACTTAAGTTGGCATACTCTTTTCCTCCTTGCATTAGTGCTGTGGCATCATCAAATCCTCTGGAAGCGGATAAGAAATCCATCTGAACCCATTGAGGCAAATGAAGGCCACCGCTCTCTAGTAAACCTGTAAAATAATCACTCCAAGATATAGCAACTGTTATATTACCTACAGAGTATTCCATTATCAATGCCCAACCAATAATCCAAGCTATAATTTCACCAAAAGCAACATACGAGTACGTATAAGCACTTCCTGAAACGGGAACCATCGAGGCGAATTCAGCATAAGCAAAAGCAGCAAAACTGCATGCTATAGCAGTAAACAAGAAAAGAAAGATAACTGCAGGACCTCCATCAGCACTCGCTTTTCCAATGGTACTAAAAATACCTGCTCCTACAATTGCCGCAATACCAAAGGCTGTCAAATCTCGCGCTGTCAAATGTTTGCCTAAAGCATTATGTCCATCTGCATCCCTTTTTTCAACCTGTTTTAAAATATCTTGTACTGTTTTCTTTCTGAATAAACCCTTTAATGCCATATTGTAAATTTTATCATTAAAAATTAATATACTGTAAATTATATGCTCTTATCTTAAAAATAATGCAGATTATCTTGAAAAATCAAAAGTATAAAACAAATTGAACTAATAAAGTTTCTCGAGCTTTTTTTTTATATTATTTTTCAAAAAAGACAAAATGATTTTTTTTATTATTTTAAAAAGTCAAATCTAATACAATTCAATCAATAAAAGAAAAATCACTTAAACGGACAGAGAACTACTATTCCTTCTAGAATTCATTTCAAGCTGAAAATTATTTCACACAACTTCTTAAAATTGTCACCGGATGCAAAGCCTTTCTACTTGTTCCGTCAAAAATTTGGTGGCGACAACTCGTGCCGGCTGCTGCAATAGCCGTCGTCGGTTCAGTTGCTCTAATTTTTGGAAATAAAGTGTCTTCACCCATTTGCATACTGATTTCATAATGTTCTTTTTCATATCCAAAAGAACCTGCCATTCCACAACAACCCGAATTGTAAATAGTAACCGAACTGTTTTTCGGTACATTTAACATTGTAAAAGTCGCCTCCATGGTACTCAATGACTTTTGGTGGCAATGTCCGTGAATTTTTATTGTTTTTTCCTCCTCAGAAAATTGTTCTGCATGAATTTTACCTTTTGTAATCTCATTTTTGAAAAACTCTTCAATCGTAAATACATTTTTGGCTAATTTTTTAGCACTTTCTGTATCATCCGCCAATCGAATGTATTCGTCCCTAAAGGTCAATATCGCCGAAGGTTCTATTCCTATCAAAGGAAAATCAGCCGTAATATAATTCGAAAAAACAGCAACATTTATATTCGCAATTGCTTTTGCTTCTTCGAGAAAACCTTTCGAAATAAAAGCTCTTCCACTTTCTTCATGATCCACCAGAATCACTTCATATCCTAATGCTGTCAATAGCTCATACGCATCAATTCCAACTGAAACATCATAGAAATTAGTAAATTCATCACAAAACAAACATACTTTGCCGTTTACAAAAGAATCACTTGGCGCCTGATTCCAATTTTTCTCGTACCATTTTCGAAATGTCTTTGGAGCCAAAAGCGGTACTTCTCTTTTAGGAGCAATTCCCATGCTCTTTTTCACCAAAGGCAAATTCACCATAAAATTCGTAAACTTTGGAGTGATACTTCCCAGACCATTAAGTTTCGCATTAAAAGCAAACACTTTATTGCGCCATGAAAACCCATTTGCTTTTTGGTATTGGTATAAAAACTCTGATTTTAAAGCTGCCACATCCACATTACTGGGACATTCGCTGGCGCAAGCTTTACAACTTACACACAATTCAAATACTTTATACAATTCTTCGTGGTCAAACTTATTGTCTTTCTCTGAATGCGTCAGATATTCCCTCAGCGCATTGGCTCTGGCGCGAGTGGTGTCTTTTTCATTTCGGGTAGCGCGGTAACTTGGGCACAAAGTCCCGCCTGCCGAAGGTAATTTTCTACAATCTCCAGAACCATTACATTTTTCCGCAGCGCGCAAAATTCCCATGCTATCCGAGAAATCCTGAATCGTTTGTATTTCCGGTTCCACTCTACCCGCTTCCACCCGAAGATTCTCATCCATTTTGAAAGCGTTTACAACTTTACCTACATTCAAAATGGTGTTGGGATCAAAAGCATGTTTGATTCTTTTCAATAATTCATAATTCTTATCTCCTATCATAAAGGGCAAAAACTCGCCTCGTACAATTCCGTCTCCATGCTCCCCACTCAGCGAACCTCTATACTTTTTCACCAAAATAGCCACTTCGGTTGCGATGTTTCTAAATTGATGTAATCCTTCTTTTGTTTTTAAGTTTAAAACTGGTCGCAAGTGAATTTCTCCGGCGCCGGCATGTGCATAATATATGGCACTTTGTCCGTGACGCTCCATCATAGCGGAGAATTCGGCAATGTAATTCGGCAAATCACTCAACTCAACAGCGGTGTCCTCAATAGAATCAGCGGCTTTATCATCACCGACTATACTTCCTAAAAGTCCGAGACCTGCTTTTCGTAACTCATTTATTTTATCAATATCTGCACCATAAATTTTTGGTAAAGCATACCCAAAATTATTTCGTTCCAAATCAGCAATCAAATCATTAGCTTGTGATTCAGCATCTTCCAGACTGTTATGCGATGCCACTTCGAGCATAATAACTGCTTTTGGTTCGCCTTGAATAAAAAATCTGTTTTTGGCTTGCTCTCGGTTGGTTTTGGTACAATTCAATATCGTGTCATCCATCATTTCACAGGTGTACAAATGATGTTTCATCGCAGTAACTACAGCTTCCAAACTTTCCTGAATGGTATGAAAATGAGCCACTACCATCACATTATATATTGGCGGTACATGATCCACTTTCAACGTGATTTCGGTGGTAAAAGCTAACGTTCCTTCGCTTCCGCAAAGGAGTTTTCCTAAATTTATAGTGTTTTCGGTTCCTCCAAAAAGTTCCGATTTCAATAATAAATCAATTGCGTATCCGGTATTTCTTCTATGAATTTCAGGTTTCGGGAATTCTTTTATAATCTCTTTTTGGTTTTCTATATTCGAAAGCTCCTCATAAATAGTCTTGTAAATCGAACTTTCGAGCGTGTTTCCTTTTGTTTTTTCAATGAATTCAGCAGAAGTTATTTCTTTAAATACTGTCGAAGTCCCATCACTCAAAACCGCTTTGATTTCCACTATTTTATCTCGGGTAACTCCATAGCGTATCGATGTGGTTCCCGAGGAATTATTACCTACCATTCCTCCTATCATACAGCGATTTGAGGTCGAAGTATTGGGTCCAAAAAATAATCCGTGTTCTTTTAAATATAAATTCAGTTCGTCCCGAATTACTCCCGGCTGCACGGTAACCGTTTTTTTTACGGAATCAAAAGTGATAATCTTGATAAAATGTTTCGACACATCTACAATTATTCCGTTACCTACTGTTTGACCTGCCAGTGAAGTTCCTGCAGTTCTGGGCGTAATTGAAATCTTATTTTTTGCTGCAAAGCGAATAATTTTGACAATATCATCCTCGGTTTTTGGAATCGCTACAGCAACTGGCATAATTCGATACGCGGAAGCGTCTGTGGCATACAATGTTTTATGGAGATCATCATATAAAAGTGTTCCTTTTAATGACTGAGATAATTCTTGTAATTGAGGCGTGATTGACATTTAGTGGAGTAAATTGCTGTTATTTTCACAAATATAAATATATACCTTATTATAAGTTAAAAAATCAAATAAGAAAAATTTAAAATATTTAAATCCATTATTGTTTGTCAGAAAGTGCATTCAAACCACTTCTTGAAAAATTGGCAAAGAAATTGCGCTGCTAAAATAAGTCAAATTTTAAAACCATTTTAACTGGTAAATTTCACTAAAAAAACTATTTTTGAATACTTTATAAACATGACTATAATGAAAAATTACAAGCACACCCTTTTGCTTATTACGTTCCTTTTACTTTCTTTTTGGAATGGTAATGCACAAGCATTGGCTACAAATCCAAAAAATGAATTTAGAGCCGTTTGGATTGCTACCGTGGTAAATATTGACTGGCCAAAAACCAGTACTGATAATGTTGCCAAACAAAAAGCAGATTATATTGAAATTTTAGACGCTTATAAAAAACTAAATTATAACGCTGTAATTGTACAAATTAGAAGCGTTGGCGATGCTTTTTATCCAACCGAATTAGCACCATGGTCTCGTTTTTTGACCGGAAAAGAAGGCCAGGCTCCAAAACCTTACTTTGACACATTAGCTTGGATGATTGCTGAAACTCATGCCAGAGGTTTTGAGTTTCATGCTTGGATGAATCCGTATAGAGCTACAATGGATTACAACACGTCGCTTTTGAGTCCGCAACATGATTTTTTCAAGCATCCAGATTGGATGATTAAATATGGCGGTAAATATTATTACAATCCGGCATTACCCGAAGTTCAGAACCATTTACTAGCTATTGTAGAGGAAGTTGTGGAAAAATACGATATTGATGCGATACATTTTGATGATTATTTTTATCCGTACAGAATAAAAGGAGAATTATTTAATGATACTGCTTCGTTTAATAAATATGGAAATGGTCTAAGTATTGAAGATTGGAGACGTTCAAATGTGAATAATTTTGTACGATGTGTTTCCCTTTCGATAAAAAACATAAAACCTTGGGTACAATTTGGCATCAGCCCATTTGGAGTATGGAGAAATAAATCAGTGGATCCTAGAGGTTCTGAAACGGAAGCGGGACAAACAAATTACGATGATTTATTTGCCGATCCGTTAGCGTGGATGCAAAACAAATGGATTGATTACCTAGTTCCACAATTGTATTGGAGCATGGATCACCCTAAGGCTTCTTATTCAAAATTATTGCGTTGGTGGTCTGAAAACTCAACGAATACGGCCGTTTACATTGGAAACGGAACCTATAAAATTAATGCGGATTCTGATAAAAGATGGAATAATCCACAAGAAATTCCGAATCAAATAGACATCACCAGATCCTACAAGAACATTCAGGGAAATGCTTTTTTTAGTGCCAAATCATTTTTGAATAAAAATCAAAGTGTGACTAAATTACTAACAGAAAACCAATACAAATATCCTGCTCTTCCTACTGTAGTACCTAGTTCCGTAAAAAAAATGGCTATCGTACCTACAGCAAATAATATTTTGATAGATCCAATTTCATCTAGATTTAATGTTACATATCCTTTGTTCAGTAAAGTGCGTTATGTGATAGTTTATGGCGCTAAATTCAATTCAAAAATTAATGTCAACGATCCAAGTCAAATTATTGATAAAATAGCATTTAAAGACGATAGTGATACTGTTGAAGTTGTGATTCCAACTTACAAATTAGACAAAAATACAACCTGCGCGATTACATTCATTGATTTTTATGGTAATGAAAGTGACCCAACTTTAGTGAACTTTACGCTATAAAATTTAATCGAATATAATTTGCCTTTCATGAAAACAGACAATAGACCTTGGTATTGGATTCCAGTTTTAAACTTTGCTTCCGGCTTACCGTATGCCATTATTATTTCGGTATCAGTAATCATGTATAAAAACCTCGGAATCAACAATGAAGACATTGGAATTTATACAAGTTTACTGTATTTACCTTGGGTAATTAAACCGTTGTGGAGCCCATTTATTGATCTCTATTCGACTAAGAGAAAGTGGTTTATAAGCATGCAATTGCTCATTTCCCTCGCTTTTTTGATTGTGGGCTTAACGATTCCATTGAGTAATTTTTTCGTTATCAGTTTAGCTGTTTTTTGGGTTGCCGCATTTGCTTCCGCTTCTAATGATGTGGCGAGTGATGGATTTTATATGTTAGCTTTAGAAAAAGACCAACAATCCTTTTTCCTTGGAATTAGAAGTACTTTTTATAGACTTTCCATGCTCACCGGAAATGGATTAATCGTGGTTATTGCCGGTTATTTAGAGCAAGAATATGGCGATAAACAAAAAGCTTGGTCGTATACAATGGTAGTTGTGGGTATTATTATGACTGTAATTACAATTTACAATTATTTTTCTACTCCAAAAATAGAAGGAAAAATAGCAGAAACGAAAAAAGAATCAGTTCCAAATAAGAGTTTCGGAGCTGTATTTGCTACTTTTTTTCAAAAGAAACAAATTGGTTTAGTTTTGGCTTTCATTCTGTTATTCAGATTAGGGGAATCGCAATTATTAAAAATGCTGACTCCTTTCTTAATAGATCCAATAACAGCAGGCGGAATGGGTTTAACCACACAGGATGTTGGTGTAATCTATGGGACTTTTGGTGTGATTTCGCTTACTATTGGTGGAATTTTAGGCGGTATTGTCATTTCTAGAGATGGATTAGGAAAATGGATGTTACCCATGATTTTAGCGATGCACTTACCCATAATAGGATTCATTTTACTGTCCTATTTTCACCCTGGTTCCGTTTTCTATATTTATGCAACAGTAATCGCGGAACAATTTGGTTACGGTTTTGGTTTTGCCGCTTTCATGATGTATTTAATTTATGTGGCTGATGGCGAATCAAAAACGTCTCACTACTCTATCGCAACCGGATTTATGGCTTTGGGAATGATGCTTCCGGGAATGCTGAGTGGTTATATTCAGGAATATCTTGGGTATGGAAATTTCTTTATTTGGGTGTTTTTGGCAACCATTCCAGGATTAATTTTATCCAGATTCTTGATTTTCCCAGCCGATTTTGGTAAGAAAACCAAATGATATAATAGCACACGGATAACACGGATTTACTTCGTAAAGACACGAATAAAAAACAGATCCTTAAAGATTAAAATTTAAACAAATACAAAAAGCACTTTGGTTAAACCAATAAAAACAGTTTTAAAAAATCCGTTTTTATCTGCGTTTTCGTGATAGCGAATCCATTTTATCTGCGTACCATAAAAGCATAAAATTCTAACTAATGACATTAGAACAAAAAATAGGACAATTTTTCTTTCCTGCCGTTTTCATCAATGATACCGAAGAAAATATTCAGGCTACAGAACGATTAATCAAAGAGCACAATATAGGCGGATTGACTTTTTTTCATAGTCGAGCCAGCGCAGCAACCAATTATGAAACCAAGAAAAAAATAGTATTAAATGATGATAGTTTTCAACGTTTAAAGGAACTCATCATCAGGTATCAAAATTGTGCTACAACTCCATTATTAATGAGTATTGATGCCGAATGGGGATTAGCAATGCGCGTCGAAAAAACACCTCAATATCCATATGCAATTACCCTTGGTGCTTTGCCTGACAGCGAAAAACATTTGGTGTACGAAGTGGGGAAACAAATAGGTCTAGACTTAAAATCCGTTGGGATTCATTATAATTTAGCTCCCTTAGCGGACATTAATAATAACCCAAATAATCCTGTAATTGGGTACCGTTCATTTGGTCAAAACAAAGAAAAAGTAGCTGATTTTGCCTTGGAATATCTCAAAGGAATGAATGATGTCGGGATTTTGGGTTGTCTGAAACATTTTCCCGGACACGGAAATACAAATGTCGATTCACATTTAGGATTACCCGTTTTAAAAGAAACTCTCGAAGAATTACTAGCCAATGAATTAGTTCCATTTATAAAAGGAATCGAGAATAATGTCGATTCAATTATGATTGGTCATTTGGCGGTTCCTGCTCTGAACGATGGAAAAGATACTTCGGCAACCTTGTCAAAATCCGTTATCGAAACGCTTTTGCGAAAGCAATTAGGTTATGATGGATTAGTGATTTCGGATGCATTGAACATGCATAGCGTTTCTAAATTATACGATCAAAAAGGACAATTGGAATGGGAAGCTTTTAATGCTGGAAATGATGTATTATGCTTTGCTAAAAATGTTCCTGAAGGAATTCAGGAAATCCTAAAAAATGCAACTCCAGAGCGAATTGAAGCCAGTTTTCAACGCATCTGGAAATGCAAACAAAAAGCAAGAATCATAGACGGAAATCTTAGCTTGCCAAACCTCTCAGAAAATGATTTTGATTTTGAAACTACGTCGAAATTAAACCTGAAAATTGCTCAAAACTGCATTACAAAAATCAAAGACAATCACAATACAGTAACCGTTTTTGATGCAAAAAATAGAGAAGATCTTGCTAAAATCAGTATTTACAAAAACACTGATAATGTATTTTTTAAAAGCTTGACTCATGCTTTGACTTCACCTGAATTTAGTTATGAAACAGACGGTGAATCCGTACTGAATGAATTAGAAAAAAATTTAAATAGATTTGACACGCTAGTCATTTCTTTATTTGTTCCAAAGGCAAAACCTTTAAATAATTTTGATATTGAAGACTCCGTACTTCAATTTTTAGGCAACGTATTGACCACCAAAAAATGTGTTTTGTATGTTTTTGGAAATCCGTATGCACTACAAGTTATCCCAAATCTGGAGCATGCATTGGGAATTATAGAAATTTATCAAGATTTTCCAGAATTTCAAGAAGCCGCTGCACAGCAACTTTTGGAAAATACAAAATGCGAAGGAACTCTACCTGTAGTGGTTAACTACTTGTAATTAATAGTTTAAATCGTTTAAAAATCACAGCATAGTAATTCCCTATTTTGAAATAAGTATTTATAATCAAATACTATTCAAATTAATCTTTTGTATACCTACTTTTGCACCATCAAAAAAATAACTAAAAAAGTAAATAAAATGTCATTAGTAGGTAAAAAATTTCCAAGTATTGCAGTAGACGCTATCTCTGAAATGGGTGATAATTTAAAAATCAACATTTTCGAAGAAGCTGTAAATAATAACAAAAAAGTACTTTTATTTTGGTACCCAAAAGATTTTACATTCGTTTGCCCAACTGAATTGCATGCTTTTCAAGCTGCTTTACCAGAATTCGAAAAAAGAAATACAATTGTTATAGGTGCTTCTTGTGATACTAACGAAGTACATTTTGCGTGGTTAAATACGCCAAAAAACAACGGTGGAATTGAAGGTGTTACTTACCCAATTCTTGCTGATACTAACAGAAACTTATCTAACATCTTAGGAATTCTTGATATCGATTCAACTGAATATTCTGAAGAAACTGATTCTATTATTATTGAAGGTTCTAATGTGACTTTTAGAGCGACTTACCTAATTGACGAAACTGGAAAAATTTTCCACGAAAGTGTTAACGATATGCCACTTGGTCGTAACGTAAACGAGTATTTACGTATGGTTGATGCATACACACACATTCAAGAAAAAGGAGAAGTTTGTCCTGCAAACTGGGAAGCTGGAAAAGAAGCTATGAGTGCAGACAGAATCAGTACTGCTGAATACTTAAGCTTAAACTAATTCAATAACAATGTCAATTGCAATACCAAATTTCAATTAAAATATTGAATATTGTCATTGCAATTGCATTTTTAAATTTAAAAATATGTTAATCGAATTAACCGAAGATACGTTACAGGATTTAATTGCAAAAGACGAAAAAGTAGTTGTTCAATTTTCGGCATCATGGTGCGGAAATTGCCGAATTATGAAGCCAAAATTCAAAAAATTAGCTTCAGAAAACGAAACAATCACTTTTGCTCTTGTTGATGCTGAGAATTTCCCGGAATCCAGAAAATTAGCAAATGTTAGTAATTTACCAACTTTTGCCACTTTTGTAAATGGAAAACTGGTAAACGAAACACAAACAAATAAACAAGAAGTGTTAATTGAATTAGTGAACGAAATAGTTTAATGATTTCTTAGTTTAAAGTTTAAAGTTACCTGACTTTATAAATAAATTTAAGGTAACAGCAGTTCAAAACCTTAAACTTTTAAAACATTAAACTTGAAACTTTAAAAAAATATGAAATTACCTGTAATTAAGCATTTAACGCAGTTTATAGAAGAGAATGATGAAGATTACATCATAGAAACAATCGAAGTTCTGGAAGCAATGACTGAAATTTCATCATTGAAAGATGAAGAATTAGATGTTATTGGGGAATTAATTTCTAATATGTATGGCGCTTTAGAAGTCAATAAGCTGGTAAAAACCGGAACTGATAAAAAAGAAGCTTTAAACACATTCATGAAACGTGTTATGGGTTCCATCGATAAATAAAAAAAAATAATTCAATATTTCTAAAACGCACTCCGCAACGAGTGCGTTTTTTTATTCAACAAACTAAAAACACATTGAAATCTTGTGGTTGATAATTTGAACCAAAATGGTAAACTTATCACGACATTTGAGGACAAATTCTTAAATAATTTTCATACTTTTGAACCTCATTAAAAAACAAACATTATGGCTTCAATTACATTAGGTGGAAATCCAATACACACTTCAGGAGAATTACCAAAAGTAGGTACAAAAATTGCTGATTTTAAATTAGTTAAAACAGATCTTTCTGTAGCTTCATTAAGTGATTTTGCAGGTAAAAAATTAGTTTTAAATATTTTTCCAAGTGTTGACACCGGAACGTGTGCAGCATCTGTTCGTAAATTTAATGAAAGTGCCAGTACTTTAGAAAATACAACAGTTTTATGTGTTTCAAGAGATTTACCTTTTGCACAAAAACGTTTTTGTGGAGCTGAAGGACTTGAAAATGTTGTCAATTTATCTGATTTTCTAGAAGGAAGTTTTGGTAAAGCAAATGGTTTAGAAATTACTGACGGACCGTTGGCCGGATTACATTCAAGAGTTATTATTGTTGTTGATGAAAACGGAATAATCACGCATACAGAACAAGTTGCTGAAATTGCAGATGAACCAAACTACGAAGCTGCATTAGCGGTACTTTAATCACATCTTGATGGAGTTTCAAAAAGATAATACTTTCTTTACCGGAAGATTAAAAAGCGTTTCTTACGCTTTTAAAGGTGCCGTAAAATTAATTACTACAGAACACAGCATTATGGTACAATTTTCAATAGGAATATTGATTACCATTGCTGGGTTTTATTTTGGCATTTCTAAAACAGAATGGCTTTTTCAAACTTTAGCCATTGGTTTGGTCATGAGTATTGAAGGTTTAAATACAGCAATTGAAAAAGTAGCTGATTTTATTCATCCTAATTATCATGAAAGAATTGGATTCATCAAAGATATTGCAGCAGGGGCAGTATTTTTTGCAGCTTTAACAGCAATAGCAATCGGTTTAATCATATATATCCCAATATTACTTTAGATATTATTATAATCCAGAATGGCAAAAATAAAAAAAACAGCTCCTTTAGATAAAAAGAACGACGCTAAAGCCGAGGGAAATAATCCATTAAAAATTACTAAACAACACAAAATTGTTTTTGGTTCTCTTTTGGTATTGTTTTCAATAGCTTTATTATTTGCGTTTATTTCCTTTTTCATTTATGGACAACAAGATCAAAGCGCTGTTAGAGAATTAACTAACAGAGCTGAAATAGTTCACAATTGGTTGGGGAAATTTGGTGCGTTTTTAGCTGATTTACTTATTTATAAAGGTTTTGGAATTGCTGCATTTATTTTTGTGCGCTTATTTTTCCTTACCGGAATATACATGGTTCTTGGTATTGCTTTAGCAAAGCTCAAGAACATTTGGTTTTGGGATTTATTCGTAATCATTATCTTATCCGTTTTATTTGGATTTTTTGCTACTTCAGCGCCTGAATTAGGAGGAACTGTTGGATATGAATTGAATCTATTCCTGCAGGACTACATTGGAAAAACAGGAACATTATTGATTTTACTATTCGGACTAATCATTTATATAATTTTTAAAATCAAACTTTCTCCAGAGAGTATTCAGTCCTTTTTTGATACTACTAAAAAAGAAATGAAAGCAGTTCCAATCACCAATCCAGTTAATAATGGAAAAAGTGGTTATAATCTGGAAGAATTTGCTGTTGTTGAAGACGAGCTGGACGATATTCATTTAAAAACAAATGGATCACAATTCGAAATTAACAAAGAAGCGTTGAAGCCAACCATCAGTAATTCATCTGACATCAATAGAGATCCTGTTGCAAAACCGCTTGCCATGCAGGTTACACCGGTTGCAACTCCAGAAGTTATTTCAAATGCTGATGAATCTTTTGTAATAGAAACAGCTCCGGAAGAAGATATTATAGAGGAAAATCTAGCTTCAAGATTAGTCGCTGATTTTGGATTATTCGACCCAACTTTGGATTTATCCAATTATAAATTTCCTACGATCGATTTATTAAAAGAATATTCGACTGGCGGAATTACAATCAATCAAGAAGAATTAGAAGAAAATAAAAACCGAATTGTTGATACGCTTCGCAATTACAAAATAGAAATTGCACAAATAAAAGCGACCGTAGGACCATCGGTAACGTTATATGAAATTGTACCCGAAGCGGGAATTCGTATTTCAAAAATCAAGAGTTTAGAAGATGATATTGCATTGTCACTTTCGGCATTAGGAATTCGTATCATCGCTCCTATTCCGGGAAAAGGAACAATAGGAATCGAGGTTCCGAATAAGAATCCAACGATGGTTTCGATGAAAAGTGTTATTGGCTCTGCCAAATTTCAGGAAGCTGAAATGGAATTACCAATCGCTCTTGGAAAAACAATTTCGAACGAAACATTTGTCGTGGATTTAGCTAAAATGCCTCACTTATTGATGGCGGGAGCTACAGGACAAGGAAAATCTGTTGGTTTAAACGCCGTGCTGACTTCTCTTTTGTACAAAAAACATCCAGCCGAAGTGAAGTTTGTTTTGGTTGACCCTAAGAAAGTTGAATTGACCCTTTTTAACAAAATAGAAAGACATTATTTAGCGAAACTTCCAGATATGGATGACGCTATTATTACCGATAATGCAAAAGTTGTCAACACTTTGAATTCGCTTTGTGTGGAAATGGACAATCGTTATTCTTTATTGAAAGATGCGATGGTGCGTAACATCAAAGAATACAATGATAAATTTAAGGCTCGAAAGTTAAATCCTGAAAACGGACACCGATTTTTACCTTACATCGTTCTTGTTGTCGATGAGTTTGCCGATTTGATTATGACTGCCGGTAAAGAAGTCGAAGTTCCTATCGCCCGTTTAGCACAATTGGCACGAGCCATTGGAATTCACTTGATTATAGCCACACAAAGACCATCGGTAAATGTAATTACAGGTTTAATAAAAGCCAATTTCCCTGCGAGAATAGCTTTTAGAGTGACCTCAAAAATTGATTCAAGAACTATTCTGGATACTCAGGGTGCAGATCAATTGATAGGACGTGGTGATATGCTTTATACTAACGGTAATGATGTCGTGCGTGTACAATGTGCCTTTATCGATACTCCCGAAGTGGAGAAAATCACTGATTTTATAGGTTCTCAAAAAGCGTATGCAACAGCTTATTTACTTCCTGAGTTCGTTGGGGAGGAAAGTGGCATTAATCTTGATATGGATATCTCCGATAGAGATACTTTGTTTAGAGAAGCCGCCGAAATCATTGTAAATGCACAACAAGGTTCAGCTTCATTGTTACAAAGAAAACTAAAATTAGGCTACAACAGAGCAGGTCGATTGATTGATCAACTCGAAGCTGCAGGAATTGTAGGCCCTTTTGAAGGAAGTAAAGCACGAAGTGTAAACATTCTGGACATGAGTTCTCTTGATCAATTTTTCAACAATGAACAAAACAATTAATACCATGAAATCAAAAATTCAAGAATCTAAAAAAAACAATACAGAAAGTATGGGCAAAAAATTTCTTTTAATTGCAGCATTATTATTTTTTAGTTTCTCAATACAAGCACAAGACAAAAAAGCAAAAGAACTTCTAGATCAAGTTACCGCTAAAGTTAAAAGTTACAATACAATCGTAATCGATTTCAAGTATTCTTTAAATAACGCTAAAGAAAACATCAATCAAGACAGTAAAGGAAATGTAACCATGAAAGGAAATCAATATGTATTGAATTTTATGGGAGTGACTAAAATTTTTGATGGTAAAAAGACATATACTATTGTTCCAGAAGATGAGGAGATTACTATTTCTAAAGTTAACGAAAAAGATGATAATGCGATTACTCCTTCGAAAATGTTAACCTTTTTCAATACGGGATATAAATACAATATGGATATTTTACAAAACGTAAAAGGCCGAAAAATTCAGTATATAAAATTAGTTCCTACCAATTCAAAAGATCAGAGAAAAGAAGTATTACTTGGGATTGATATCCAAACAAAACACATCTATAACTTAATAGAACTGGGTAAAAAAGGTACAAAAACAACATTAACGGTTAATTCTTTCAAAACCAACCAACCTTTGTCAAAAAATCAATTTACATTTGCGGAAAGTAAATATCCAAATTACTACATCAACAAATTAGATTAATTTATTAGGTGAAAATTCTTGACAAATACTTATTAAAAACATTCTTGACTACATTTGCTACGGTATTTGTAATCCTATTTTTCATTTTTATACTTCAAACAGTCTGGTTATTCATATCTGAATTGGCGGGTAAAGATTTAGACTTATTAATGATTATTAAATTCTTGGCATTTTCTATGCCTCGAATTGTACCATTGGTATTACCGCTTTCTATACTATTGGCCTCCATAATGACTTTTGGTAATTTGGCTGAGAATTATGAATTTGCAGCAATGAAATCTTCGGGGATATCATTGCAAAGAGCAATGAGAAGTTTGACAGTATTCATCGTTTTATTAAGTATTGTTGCTTTTTTCTTTTCGAATAATGTGATTCCGTATGCTGAATACAAATTCATCAATTTCAGAAAAAACATTGCACAGGTAAAACCGGCATTGGCTATAGCCGAAGGTCAGTTTAATGATGTGGGTTTTTACAACATTAAGGTAAATAAAAAATCCGGCGAACAAGGCAATATTCTTACCGGTGTGACAATTCACAAAAAATCTAAAATTGGTGACGGAAGTAAAA
This sequence comes from Flavobacterium labens, assembly GCF_048286755.1. Lineage (NCBI taxonomy): Bacteria > Pseudomonadati > Bacteroidota > Flavobacteriia > Flavobacteriales > Flavobacteriaceae > Flavobacterium > Flavobacterium labens. The sequence continues at coordinate 172,813 of NZ_JBLVPL010000006.1, forward strand.
CCGTAATTAAAGCAAAAGATGGGGAATTAATCAGTAGTGAACAATCCAGTATTTTACAATTAGTATTAAACGACGGATATTACTATGAGGATATTGTTCCTAAAAAATATGAAGATCGCAGTAAAATGCCTTTTGCTAAAAGTTCCTTTAAAAAACAAATCATCAACATCGATTTATCTGAATTAAACAAGACCGATGTAACAGATGAAAGTGTAGCAAATACGAACACAATGCTGACTGTTAATGAATTGAACTATACCTTGGATTCATTAAACAAGAACATGAAAAATGATATTATTTCATTTTCTGAAAACAGCAATATGCGAGTTGGTATTCCTGTAAATAAAAAACTGGAGAAAGCAACAAAAAGAAAACCGCTTCCTAAAGATATTCTGTCATTATATACAGTACAACAAAAATCAGATATTTTAAAAATAGCAGTTAGTAATCTTGCCAGCACAACCTACTCCATCGATACCACTAAATCCGAATTAGACAATAAACAAAAGAATATCAACAAACATTTATTAGCGTTTTACGATAAATTTGTAATTGTATTTGCTTGTTTTCTAATGTTTTTCATTGGAGCACCATTAGGAGCAATCATCAGAAAAGGTGGTTTAGGGCTTCCAATTGTTTTTGCAATTTTAATCTTTATAACATTTCACTTTATAAATACTTTTGGAAAAAGAATTGCACAGGAAAACGGAATGACTCCTTTTATGGGAGCTTGGTTATCCTCCTTTATCCTGACTCCATTAGCGGTTCTATTAACATACAGAGCCACTAACGATATTGGATTAATAAATATGGACGTAATTCTGGCTCCATTCCAAAAAATAATTAAAAAAATACTACCATCACAAAATTAACAACACAAATGGTTACAAATAACATACAACTCAACACAATTGAAGAAGCGATTGAAGATATTCGCCAAGGAAAAATAATCATTGTTGTTGACGATGAGGATCGTGAAAATGAAGGGGATTTTTTGGCTGCAGCCGAAAAAGTTACACCTGAAATGATTAATTTCATGGCTACACACGGTAGAGGATTAATTTGTGCTCCTTTGACAGAAAGCCGTTGTAAAGAATTGGGATTGCATGTAATGGTTAGCAACAATACAGATCCTATGGAAACTGCTTTTACGGTTTCGGTAGATTTAAGAGGTAACGGAGTGACTACAGGTATATCAGCCGGAGACAGAGCAAAAACTATTTTATCATTAGTTGATTCAAAAACTAAACCACATGATTTAGCACGTCCGGGACATATATTCCCTCTTATTGCAAAACAAGGTGGCGTATTAAGAAGAACAGGTCACACCGAAGCCGCTATAGATTTCGCAAGATTAGCCGGATTTAAATCAGCTGGTGTGATTGTAGAAATCATGAACGAAGATGGTACTATGGCGCGTTTACCGCAATTAGTGGAAGTAGCTAAAAAATTCGATTTGAAATTAGTTTCTATTGAGGCATTAGTGGCCTATAGAATGCAACACGATAGTTTGATTGTTAAAAAAGAAGATTTTGACATTGAGACCCGTTTTGGTACATTTAGACTAAGAGCATACCAACAGACTACTAATAAACAAATCCATATCGCATTAACCAAAGGAACTTGGAATTTAGGTGAATCGATTTTAACAAGAATCAATTCGTCACAAGTGAATAATGATTTGTTAGGCACATTGACCAATAACGCAGACCAACAACTAGACGATATGTTCCAGGTGATTAATGAGGAAGGAAAAGGTGCCGTTATTTTCATCAATCAAGACATGCAATCCGTAAATTTATTGAATCGAATCGCTGAACTTAAATCATTACAAGCTCAAGGTGAAATGAAAGCTCCTAAAATTGTTATAGACAGCAAAGATTTTGGTATTGGAGCACAAATATTACATGATATTGACATCTCAAAAATTAGATTAGTATCCAATACTGAGGGAACAAAACGAGTAGGAATGATTGGATATGGGTTAGAAATAACCGAATATGTAAAGTATTAAACCTATTCATTACTATTTTACAAAAATAAGTTTCATCTAAAGTAAAGAAAATGAAACCTTTAAAAATTAGCTCTGAAAATAGATGCTTTTTTTCTAAAAATAGATTTGCATAACCAAAAAAGGTTCTTATATTTGCACTCGCAATCAGGTAATGAAAGCGACATACTGGAGAAATGGCAGAGCGGTCGAATGCGGCAGTCTTGAAAACTGTTGACTGTAACAGGTCCGGGGGTTCGAATCCCTCTTTCTCCGCCAGCTGGAAAGCAAATTGAATTAAAACCCTTTAAATCGTATGATTTAGAGGGTTTTTCATTTATACCCCTCCAAAATATTCATAATACGTTTCCTTAGTGGATAAATTCGGCTACCCTAAACTATCTTTTCTCTTATACGTAAAGAGAGCAAAAGCCAGTATAAACAGTTGATTAGATATCTACACACGAATCACTGTCAATGGCCAAAGAATTGAATTGAGCACAAACAGATAAATTTCAAAATGGTCCACGGAAGCGTCAAAAATGAAAGGTAGTTCTTAAGAAGACGTTCAATAAATAATCATCTTGAAAATATAAGAAGCATGATTTTGGAAGTTTAGAAAAAGTTGTTCAAAAAAGTCATCAAATTAACTTCTGAAATTTAAATAATAAACAAGTTTTTAATTGTTGATTTACTACTGCTATCGCTAAACAGAAGTAATCATTAATAAAATAAAGAAAGTCTTATTAGACCAATTCTACAAATAATATCGCTTTTGAGATAAAATAAATAATTGTAATAGTTAAAAAATAAAACATACATTAGCATAATCCAAAAAGTATTTTTTTTCACCATACCTACCGCAATATTAGACATTTAAAAAAAATGGCTTATCTAGTAAATTGTATTAAATTATTTTCTAAACAATCATTATATGAACTTACCAAAATCCCTTTTTAGAGACATAGCAGTATCACTGTTTGTTTTAACCAGTACTATTATGTTATCCCAAAAACCAGCCGATAATTCAAATTTCAACAAGTTTTTGGACAATTATTACGAAGATGGCTTACTATTAAACCCATTGACGGCGACACAAAGAGGCGACAACAGATACAACGATTTATTTCCGAACGATATCGCTAAACCCTATCTAAAAAAGCAACACGACTATACCATAATGTATCAAAAACAGTTAGCCTCTTTTGATAGAAAAAAGCTCAATTCTTTTGATAAAATTTCTTTTGATATCGTAAATCTTCAAATAAAGCAAGCACTGGAAAGAGAAAGATTCAATTTAGAATATATTCCTTTTACCCAGTTTAGGGGCTATCCAAGTACGTTACCTTCTCTAGGTTCAGGAAAAAGTTTTCAACCTTTTAAAACAGTGAAAGATTATGAAAATTGGCTCAAACGAATTAACGGCTTTTCTATATGGGCCGATACTGCGATAGCGAATTTTAACAAAGGTATTGCAATGAAAATGGTGCTTCCAAAGGCTTTAGTAATTAAAATGATTCCGCAGCTAGAAGCTCAAACTACGACAGACACACTCAAAAACATCTTTTATGAACCCGTTAGGAATATGCCAAGCTCCTTTTCAACCAAAGAAAAAAAAGCGATTCAATTGGCCTATCAAAATGCAATCAATACAAAAATCATCCCTACTTATCGAAAACTCGCCGATTATTTAAAAAATGTTTATTTGCCAAAAGCCAGAACCACATCAGGCTATAATGATATGCCCAACGGAAAAGCAATGTATGAATATTTTGTAGGCGTGAGCACCACTACCAATCAAACACCTGAAGAAATATACCAAACCGGACTTAAGGAGGTCGAACGAATTACCAAAGAAATTGATGACCTCAAGATAAAAATTGGTTTTCAGGGAGACAGAACTGTATTTTTCAATCATGCCTTGACCCATCCTTCCTTTTTTCCTTTCACCACTGACGAACAAATATTGGAAAGTTATAGAGCCATTCTGCCAATCATAGAACCCAACCTGAAAAAATTATTCAATATTGTACCTAAAACAGCATTCAAGGTAAAGGCGATTGAAAAGTTTAAAGCGGCTACATCGGCAGCTAACTATGAAAGAGGTACAACGGATGGCAGCAGACCGGGTTATTTTAATGTTCCAATCGTTGACGCTACTAAATTCAATAAGTTGGGAATGGACAACCTTTTTATACATGAAGCCATTCCAGGCCATCATTTTCAATTGTCTCTACAACAAGAAAATCCAGCCTTGCCAAAAATTAGACAGTTTGCCTCGTATTCGGTTTTTTCTGAAGGCTGGGCTTTGTATGCAGAATCATTGGGTGAAGAATTAGGATTGTATACTGACCCTTATCAAAAATTAGCTGCCTACAAATCAGAGTTGTTTAGAGCAATACGATTAGTAACAGACGTTGGATTACATACCGGAATAATGACAAGAGATGATTCCATCCAGTACATGATGGAAAAAGGAGGAAGAGAAGAAAATGCTTCTATTTCTGAAACAGAAAGATATATGGCGCTGCCAGGACAGGCACTTTCCTATAAAACTGGAGAATTGAAAATAATGGAATTAAAAGCTAAATATATAAAAAGCATGGGCACAAAGTTTGAAATCAAAAAGTTTCACGATGCCATTTTGCAGGTTGGTTCAGTCCCTTTAAGTGTGTTTGAAACTTATATGGATGATTGGGCTAATGAACAAATTAAATAATCACTTGTTCATTTAGCAATAGATACTTTCGAATAGTAAATTATACAGATAACAATTTTAATTTTATAATTTTACTAAATAGTTAGCTTATAATACCATCAAATAAACATTATAATAGCACAATTGAGCTTACTTGATAACAAACCAACACTTTTAAAATTGAATCTATGAGAAAACTTTCAATAGTACTATTATTTTTAATACAATTACAATCTTCAATCGCACAAAATGGAACAGAAGCTGTTACCATTACTGATATGTTGAAAATTAAAACTGTTGGTAACATAACGCTGACTAAAGATGGAAAACGAGCTGCTTTTACGGTGACTTCTATTGAACACGATGAAAATAATAAATTAGATTACAAATACCGCACACAGATATTCACTACCAATACTTTAAGCAATTCCGTACCTGTACAACTTACCACAAATAAAGATGGAGCGACAAGACCAACATGGAGCCCGGATGGTAAACAGATTGCTTTTACGCGTTCTGTAGAGGACAAAATGCAAATTTTTATATTATCTATGGAAGGTGGTGAACCTATGCAACTGACAAAACATAAATACGGTGCCACCAATCCAAAGTGGTCGCCAGATGGTAAAAAAATACTTTTTTCATCAAGTATCCCCTTACGTGAGTTGCTTCAAGATTCTATTTTAAACAAATCAAATTCGATTCCAACTTGGAAAATGGAAAAGCCTGGTTTTGACAAAAATGAACATTTACTAACGAACAAAGAGAAACCAAATCCTAACGGAAGTTTATCCGAAATAAGAGCCTATTTAGATAAAAATGCAACAGACAAAAAAGCAATTGTCTTGAACAAATTAAACTTCCAAAGTGAGTCGAATATTTCTTCAGATATGAATTTCAATCACTTTTTTGAAATAAATGTCTCCAAAGATGCTGAACCACGATTACTTACTAAAGGGTTTTATAGTTTTGCTACTGCGGACTACGCGCCAAATGGGAAACAAATAATTCTATCAGGAGACGTAGACACTATAGAAAATGCAGATCGATCATTAGAAAGTGAGATTTTTACAGTTGACACAAATGGTGAAAATTTTAAAATGATTTTAGGTGAAAACGGAAAAAGATACAACAGTGCCACCATATCTCCATCAGGTAAATGGCTGGCTTTCTTGTCCAGTAATACTTCTTTTATTAGTGTTCCTTCCTTATCAATAATGCCCATGAATGGCACCGAAAAAGATATGGTAACAATCCCTTTTGATCGAAATAAATCAAATCTTATCTGGAGTAAAGATGATAAATACCTGTACTTCACCTCTCAGATGAATGGTGGTAATGTATTGCATAGAATTAACAGATTAACAAAAAAAATAGAGGCTTTATCCAGCGTTGATACTGGTGTCTCAAGTTTTGACATTATAAATAATACGATTGTATTTTCAAAAACTCAGGTATCAAATCCTTCTGAATTATATTTTGCTGATGCCAATTTAAGAAATGAAAAAAAAGTAAGCAATTTTAATGATTGGGTTTCAACTAAAAAATTATCCATTCCTGAAAAGAAAACATTTACAAACGATTTAGGAATGACTGTAGAATATTGGATCATGAAACCATCCAACTACAAGCAAGGAGAAAAATATCCCTTACTGTTAGAAATTCATGGCGGTCCATCAGCAATGTGGGGTCCTGGTGAAGAAAGTATGTGGCACGAATATCAATATTTTTGCAGTAAAGGATATGGTATCGTTTATAGTAATCCAAGAGGTTCGGGTGGATATGGTTTGGATTTTTTAAGAGGCAACATCAACGATTGGGGCAAAGGTCCGGCAAGTGATGTATTGACAGCATTAGATAAAACCGTTGAAGAAGGTTGGGCTGACAACTCCAAGTTGCTTATTACTGGAGGTTCATATGCTGGATATCTTACAGCTTGGATCATAAGTCATGACAATCGTTTCAAAGCGGCTTGCGCGCAACGCGGTGTCTATGATCTTAACACATTTTTTGGCGAAGGAAATGCATGGCGATTAGTTCCAAATTATTTTGGAGGATATCCATGGGAGCCAAAAGTGAAAGAAATTCTAACTCGTGAATCACCCATAAGTTATGTTCAAAACATCACTACACCTTTTATTATTTTTCATGGTGGGAACGATCGTCGTACCGGTTTTATTCAGGCCGAAATGATGTTTCGTAGTCTAAAAGTATTAGATCGTCCTGTTGAATTTGTAGTACATCCGGGAGCAACTCATGAAATTACACGAAATGGTGACAATCGCCAACGAATAGATCAAATGCTACGAACGTATGAGTTTTTTGAAAGATCAATTGAAAAAAAATAAAAGGAACTGATGTTTATACATTCATATACTGGAATTTAAATCCTAAAAAACTGAAAAGCCCTGTCCATTATAAAATGACAGGGCTTTTTTTGTGACAAGAAGACGTTTTGATAAAGCATTAATAATATGATATTGATAACCTACATTGAATTGTTTTCATATAAATCAAGTCTTGTTTTTTATTATTAGACACTACCAAAACATATATAATTTTTGGATTTTAATAATTAAAAAACCTGTAGCCTTAAAAATAAGTTGTTTTGAGTATCTTTAAAAAACTCTAAAAGAAAATCATGGAAACACAATCCTATAAAAATCATATTCGTTATTACCCACCCCATCATTTTGTTTACTATCCTATAATATTGACATTTCTGTCGTTTAGTATTTATTTTAGTTGCACTACCGAAGATTCATTAATTTGGGCGTTTATAAGTGGAATTTTCGTCGTTCTGTTTTGTCTGGCTTTCATGCTACGCCAACACTATGCATTAACTTTACAAAACCGAATCGTACGTCTGGAACTTCGGTACCGTTATTTTTCGATTACAGGAAAAAGATTGGAGGATTTTGAACATCAGTTAAATGATGACCAACTATTTGCCTTACGGTTTGCCCCAGATGATGAATTTCCAGCACTAACACAAAGAGCGCTGCTTGAAAATCTTTCGGGAAAGGAAATTAAAAAAGCGATTCAGCACTGGAAAGGCGACTATGAAAGAGTTTAATGTTTAAAAATAATAAGCGTAATTTATCCAATATAACGATTCAGAATTTTGTTTCTTTGTTCCGAAAAAAAACACTAAAAGCTGAATTTAAACCCCATAAATGGCAGAATACTTTCTAGATATTGAATACAAAGACATTACGTATAACGAAGAAGAAGTCAATTTTAAGGAATTCGAATGCTGTACGTTTACCAATTGTAATTTTTCTCAATGTGCCTTTGTAGCAGTTACTTTTATTGACTGTACTTTCAATGATTGCATTTTTAGCAATGCCAAAATAAATTATGTCGCCTTTAGAACCGTGATTTTCAACCGGTGTGAAATCAAAGATGTCAATTTTGCCATGTGCGATAAATTGATTTTCGAGATTTCTTTTAATGATTGTATTTTGGATTTCTCCAAATTTTATACATTAAAAATCAAAGGAACATCATTTACCAATTGCAGTATTATTGCCGTTGATTTTATGAATACTGATTTGACCGAAGTCGTTTTTGAAAACTGCGATTTATACCGTTCTGAATTTGCAAAAGCAATTGCCAACAAAGCTGATTTTAGAACCAGCTACAACTATACTATTGATCCCAAAACAACAAAACTAAAGAAAGCGGTATTTGCTTTAGAAGGTATAAAAGGATTGCTATACAAACATGAAATCATAGTAAAATAGTGCTTTAAGAAATTATTTTCCCATCTTCCATAGTAATGATTCTATTAGTTTTTTGGGCAAAATCAGTATCGTGGGTAACCACCAGCAAAGTTTGATTTTTCTCCTGTGTCAATTTATTAAAAATATCAAAAACCAAATCACTATTTCTCTTATCTAAATTCCCTGTAGGCTCATCCCCCATTATAATTAACGGATCGTTTATCAAAGCACGCGCAATTGCGACCCGCTGTTTTTGTCCGCCACTCAATTGATTGGGCATTTTCAGTGCCTGATCTTCCATGTCCAGTGTCTTCAAATGTTCCATGGCGCGATGTTCTAATTCTTTATCCGAATATTTAGCTAACTTCATTCCCGGAAGCATTACATTTTTCAGCACATTATATTCAGCCAGTAAATAATGAAACTGAAACACAAAACCTATTTTTTCATTTCTGATTAAAGCTAATTGCTTATCGGTTTTACCAGTAACAAGTTCGTTGTGAATCAATATCTGACCGTCATAATCTGTGTCCATCGTAGAAAGTAAATACAACAACGTCGATTTTCCACAGCCGGATTTGCCTACGATAGAAACAAACTCACCGTGATTAATACGCATTTCAATTTCTTTCAACACCTGAAATTTTACAGGGTCGTAAAAATATTTACTTAGTCCAATTGTCTCTAAAACAGCATTATTTTCCATTTTTATTTCCCTCTGATGATTTCTACCGGATCTACTTTACTGGCTTTTAAAGCAGGAAAAAGTCCGGCAATGGTCGTTGTAAACAATGCAAAAGTAATTCCGATAACATAATAAATCAGATTGTAATTAATTGGATAGGTTTTCACTGTGGGTAACGAAGCGGTTTCAAACGGAATCACATCTATAATAGAAGAAAAAACATAGCCAAACAGCAAACCAAACAATCCTCCGGCAAGTCCAATAATTACAGAAAGCGAAACAAAAATCCATTTCACATCATTCCCGGAAAATCCGGTGGCTTTCAAAATCGCAATACTGTCCATTTTTTCATAAATCATCATGTTCAGAATATTATAAATTCCAAAACCGGCAACAATCAGCAACACCACTCCAACGGAATAGGAAATGATACTTCGTACTGAGCTTCCGGTTTCAAACTGAGAATTTGCGGTTTGATAGTCAATTGTATCTAGATTAAAGGTGTTCTGAAACTCTTTTGCAACAGCAGGCGCTGCAGTCATATCGTACAAATTAAGCTGAATGTCTGTGATATAATTTGTAGGCTCTCCCAATATTTTTTGGGCTGTCGCCAAAGAGGTATAACTCATCACATTATCGATTTCAGCAATTCCAATTTCGGAAATACCCACAATTTTAAGCGAAGCTAAATTTCCCTTAGAAGTGGTAATCTTGATGATATCTCCTTTGGTAAGCAGCATTTTATCTGACAAACCTTTCCCTATAATAATACTGTTATTCTGAAGCAAATCAGCTACTTTTCCCTCAATGATATAATCGCTGATTTTAAATAACTTGTCCTCAGACAAAACATCAATTCCATTAATTATCCCCGAAATTTCAATCGTCCCCGAATTAAAAAAAACCGGTGAAGTCACTTTTGGCGCAACATCAATAACGCGTGGGTCTTGTTTTAAAAAAGCCAGAATGGTTTTACTGTTGTAAATGGATTTTCCACGGTCTTTCGGTTTAATGGAACGAACAAAATTGGTCTTTTTTTGAAATTCGTCTGATATAGAAACAGGTTGGTTTTCTGAAGGTTTAATTTCGTTGTACAGCAACACATGAGGAGTTCTATTGAGCATTAAACCATCTAGTAAGTCATTCAAACCATTCATAAAACTAACCAAAGCAATAAACATGGCGATACTGAACGTTACGCCAATAGCAGCAACAATCGTTTGCTTCAATCGCGCCCGAAGCAAATGCAAGGCAATGTTTAAAATGAGTTTAAAGTTCATTATTTGGGTTTATAAATCGTTTCTTCTGCCGTTAAACCCGATACTATTTCCACTTTTTGATAATCGCTTAAACCCGTTTTTACTTCGCGTTTTTCGTCTTCATTTACTAAAACATATCTGCCTTCTATTAAATATGTTTTTGGAATCGTAATGGTATTTTGCTTAATCTGAATGATAATATTAGCTTCGGCTGTAAGATTTGGATAGAGTTTTTCGGGTGGTTTTATAAAATGTGCTTCAATTTTAAAAGTACGGGAACGTTCGTTCATTATTGGGTAAATTTTATCAATGACAGCATCGAATACCTGTCCTTTATAACTATCCATTGTCACCAATACTTTTTGTCCGGTTCTTACGCGAACCATGTCATTTTCGTCGACTTCCAGTTCCAATAAAAATGAATTTTCCTGACCAATTATTGCCAAAGGAGTTTGTGGTGTAACTAACGTTCCTTCTTTCACCAAGACATCAAACAGCTTTCCGGAAAAAGCGCTTTTGACGCTAAAATCACTTTGGGATTTCTGATTCATTTTTAGGTTGACACTATTTCTGCTTTGATCATTTTTTAATTGGGCTTTGAGTTGTGCCAATTGTTTTTTAGCAGATTCGTAATTAATTTTGGAACTTTTAAATGCTAATTCGACTCTTTCAAAATCGACTTCCGAAATTCCACCCTGGTTCCTGATGTTTTTATTTCGGTTGTAAATGGATTCGTCTAATGTCAATTTGTCTCTGCTTGATTGGACTTTCATTTCCATTTCGGCAATTTTATCTTGAATATAACGACTGCTTTCCAAACTCAATTGATACGCTAATCGAGCATTCTCCGTATTCAGTTCTGCTTTATCACTTTCCAATTCGAATAATGATTGCCCTTTAGTAATGGATTGACCGGCGATAACATTGACTTTTTGTAAAGTACCATTTACGGTAGCATAAACGGTGTATTGTCCATCTGCTTTTATAACTCCTGACGCATAAACACTTTCCGTAACTTCTCCTACTGTGGGTTTAATTTCTTCTGTTTCATTTTTGGAACAAGAAAGCAAACTAAAAACTGATAAACAAAATAGTAATCGTAATTTCAAACTCATTTCACTTCGTATTTAACGGTATAGGTTGTTGTAAATTCTTCCTATAAATATACGACAATATCCATTTTGAAGTTAAAATTCATTGTTGTAAAATTATGAGATAAAAAGCGATGGTTAATAAGGAAAATAGTAGAATTAAAGTTTTTTTTCCATTTTGTAATCTTCCATTTTGTAGCCATGCTCTAATAGAATTTCTTCATCTGAAACCACTTCAAATCCTATTTTTTTATAAAACGAAATGGCTTTATTGAATTTATTCACATTTAATGAAACTACAACCGATTGATTTTCCTTGGCTAAGTTTTCTACTGCTTCAATCAGCAACTTCCCTGCTCCTTTTCCTTGTGCTTCTGGAAGCAAATAAATTTTGTGAAGGCGAGTACATTTTTGGTTTAAATAATTATGTTCATACGAAGCAAAGCCTAGACAGACTTTTCCCTCATTTACCAATAGGAAATGATGTCCTTTCTCATTTAAATTTTCAAGAAGAGTTTTCTCTGAGTAAAACAAATCGAGCATATAATCAATTTGTTCTTTCGATAAAATTGAACCGTAAGTATTTGGCCAGGATTTATAGGCAATCTCTCGAATAGTTTTAAAGTCTTCTATTGCAGCTTCGGTTAGTAGTAACATTGTAAATTATTGGTAAAATTATTGAAATTATAGCAAATCTCCTTTTGGAATAAAAATATAAAATTTAGCGCCTACACCCGGTTTTGCTTTTACTCTTATAAATCCTTTGTGATTATCTACAATTCTACTACAAATAGCCAGTCCAAGTCCAGTTCCTGAATATTTTGGGTCGGTTTCTAAACGCTTGAATAATAGGAATATTTTATCTGAATACTCTTGTTTGAAACCAATTCCGTTATCAGAAATCACAATTTTATAATAATCCTTTTTATTGGCGATTTTATAATCATGCATTTCTTTTTCTGTTACTTTTTTAGAAGTAATACTGATTTCCGGAGCTGTATCTTCTTTACTGTATTTAAGAGAATTTGAAATTAAATTTATAAAAAGCTGCTTCACCTGAAAAGGTATTGCTTTGATTGCAGGAAAATTTCCAATTGTAATAATGGCTTTTTTATCTTCAATATTAGAGGATAAATCTTGAAGTATTTCTTCAATAACTTTATTTAAATCCGTTTTCACAAAAACCTTATCGCCTTTTATTGTTCTGGAATAATTCACTAAATCAATTAATAAAGTCTGCATTCTATTAGCAGTTACACGAATTTTAGAGAAATATTCTTTCCCTTGTGACGAAAGCAAGTCCGATTCCTTTCCTTCTAATCTGGAGATAAACATTTGAATCTTACGAAGCGGTTCCTGCAAGTCGTGACTTACAATATTGTTAAAAGCCTCTAGTTCAGTATTAATATATTTAAGTTCTTTATTATTATTTTCCAGCTCGAGTGTTTTATTATACTGGCTTGTAATGTCATAATTAACGCCTATTTTAATCAAATCTCCATTACCGTTTTTAGTAAAACTACCTACTCCCATGATATATTTTATATCACCACTTGGTGTCAAAAATCGAAATATCATTGAAGTGGATTGATGATTAACCAACGAATCAATGTGTACTTTAGTGACATATTCTAAATCATCCGGATGAATATATTTAATTGAATTTTCAATATTTGGTTCGAATGCATTAGGTTCTACACCCATCAATCGGAATAAATTATCTGAAAAAGTATAGGCATTACTTTCTAAATTCACCATCCAATGTCCAAAACTAGCTGTCATTTCAGCAGAGTTATAGGACTCATTTAATAGCTTTAATTGATCATTTGCCTTTTTGAGTTCATCAATGTCAACATTCATCTTTTGGAACGAAAGCAGTAATATAAGAAGCGAAAGTATAACTAATAAAAAAGCGGTAATGATTGAATCTTGTAATTCAAATTGATGATTATTGTTTTCAAATTTTGTTTTTGTACTTTCAGAAAATATTATTTTAGTGACAAAGGATTTCATCCTCTCGGTAACATTACTGTTCTGCAATAACATCGCATTTATCGCTACCGGACCAGAATTTTTACTTTGTGCAAGAAGTAAGGTCCTTCTTAACAATTTGAATCTAAGATCAATAAGCCTTTTTAATCGGTCTATATCATTGTATCTGGCGGAGTCATTTGCAGTTAACAACTTAAGCTTTGTAATGCTTTCTTCAATTTTACCCCTACTCAAAAAACGATCTTGTATATACGCTGCATCTTTTGTAATAATATAACTTCGCAAGCTCGTTTCGTAATTACTCATTACGGATAGCAGTTTTTCTAATTCGAGTTGTGTTTCATTAGAATTTGCTATTAATTCAACCGTTGAATCGAGCTTTTTCATTTGGGAATAAAACATCGAGGCTATATAACAAACAACAACAATTGCAATAGCTAAAGCTATTTTAAACACTTGTGAGTTTTTATATAGTCCAAGAATTTTCATCTATTCCTTTTTATATGCTAAAGAAAAAAGTTTCAATATTTAAACCTGAGGTATGAAATTGCCAATTCATATTTACAACCTCCTTGATTACTTTTTTTAGTTTAGAAAAATCATTAGGTTTTTTAATGTAAATATTTGCTCCTTCAATAAAGGTATCTTCAATATCTTTTTCTGATGAAGAGGTCGAATATATGGCAATCGAAACATCTTTAAAACGAGTGTTCGATCTAATTTCTTTCAGACAGTCTATTCCTGTTTTTCCGGGCATATTCAAATCAAGAAATAAAACATGAGGCAACTTAATTTCAGGATGCACTAAATAATCCATTAGATCATTACCATCTTTAAATAGAGTCAACTTATTATTCATTTTAAGCTCTTGTATAGCTTCACTAAAAAAAGTACGATCATCTTCATCATCGTCAGCTAAAAGAATATGCATTGAATCTTGGTGTGTAATCATAAAATATGGGGTATATTTTTAAAATTTTATTTAATCTTTATTAGATAACTCTCTCTTTTTACTTACTATTCTTTTAAACATTGAAGGTGTTAATCCTGTCACTTTTTTAAATTGAGTTGATAAGTAAGCTACACTACTGTAGTTTAATTCATGAGAAATTTCGGTTAACGTGAGTTTCTCTTCAATTATAAGTTTTTTGGCTCTTTCAATCTTTTGAATAATAATAAAATTCTCAATAGATGTAAATGTATATTCCGAAAAAACATTAGTAATATAACCGTATCTAAAGTTCAGTTTATCCGATAAATATTGTGAAATTGTTATGTTTGGAAACTTATCTTTTTCATAGACAATCTCAATTATAGCATCTTTAATTTTTTGTATTAATTGTCCTTTTGGATTGTCAATAATCTGAATGCCATACTTGGTTAAACAAACCTGAAGTTCTGTTAAAACATCCTCAGAAACATTATCTCCAATTTCAATTTGTCCTAAATCCAACAGCTGATATTTAATATCAAATTTTTCTAATTGATCTTGTAATATTGCCTTACAAGCAACATTTCCATCATAATTAAAATTGAGCTTCATATCAATAAACAAGTGTTAAAGTTAAAATTAAATGATAAATGTAAATTAAAAATATTAATCTGATAACAAATAATTTATATTAAATACAAAACATTATCTACTTTAAAACGCAATAAATATAAATAACTGATTATTAAGGTTCTTAAATCGTTCATTAATTTACTAAAAATTAGAACTAAAATTACCTATCATAAAAAACTACCCATGAATTGTTTCGTTTTTACCATAATTTGTTATAATATTTTCTTCAAATTCAAGCCATTCTCTCCAACGCTTTTCAACGTCAATTCCTACTCCGTATTTTCTTGCATAAGTAATAAAAGTAGTATAATGTCCCGCTTCGCTCTCCATCAAATCTCTATAAAAAACAGATAATTCTTCGTCTTGAATATTTTCTGAAAGTACTTTGAAACGCTCACAACTTCTGGCTTCTATCATTGCTGAAAACAACAACCGTTCCACTAAACTCGAAACTCTGCTTCCATCGCTACTTTTTTTCATGTACAAATACAATTCGTTTACATATTCATCTTTCCGTTCACGTCCCAATTTTAAGCCGCGCTTTATAATAATATTGTGAACTTGCTCAAAGTGATCGATTTCTTCTTTGGCCAAAGCCAATAAATCCTTTACTAAATCTTGATGCTCTGAATTGTTGGTAATAATTGTAATGGCATTTGTAGCTGCTTTTTGTTCGCACCAAGCGTGATCAGTCAAGATTTCCTCAATGTTCTTTTCTACAATATTGACCCATCTTGGATCGGTTGGTAATTTTAATCTTAGTACAGACATAATTTTAGTCTTAAAGTTAGAAAGTCGAAAGTCATAAAGTCAAAAGTCGAAAGCCAAAACTAAGACAGAATATTAAATTCTATTCAAAGACTTTTGACTTTCGACTTTAAAACTTTAAAACGTATTTTATTTAGTATACGAAAATTGCTCTTTCGCTCATCATTTCATTTACTTCATTAGCTACCGCCTCGATAACATCTTCGTTAGTATGGTCTACCAATACTCTGTCAATAAGATCAACAATAGTTTCCATATCTTCTTCAACAAGACCACGAGTGGTAATAGCTGCAGTTCCTACACGAATACCTGAAGTTACAAATGGTGATTTATCATCAAATGGAACCATATTTTTATTTACGGTAATTTCTGCTTTTACTAATGCATTTTCAGCATCTTTTCCAGAAATATTCTTATTTCTTAAATCAATCAACATCATGTGATTATCCGTTCCGCCAGAAATGATTTCATATCCTCTTTTTACAAAAGCATCAGCCATAGCATTAGCATTTTTTTGTAATTGTAAAGCATACGTAAAAAATTCATCTTTTAAAGCTTCACCAAAAGCTACTGCTTTTGCAGCTATAATGTGCATTAATGGACCTCCTTGATTTCCAGGGAAAACAGCCAAGTCCAATAAAGAAGACATCATTCTGATTTCTCCTTTTGGAGTTGTTAAACCAAACGGGTTTTCAAAATCTTTACCCATTAAGATTAATCCTCCACGAGGACCACGCAAAGTTTTGTGAGTTGTAGTAGTTACAATATGGCAATGTGGCAATGGATCATTCATCAAGCCTTTAGCAATAAGTCCTGCAGGGTGAGAAATATCAGCCAATAAAATAGCACCAACACTGTCAGCAATTACTCTAAAACGCTCAAAATCCATATCACGAGAATAAGCCGAAGCTCCTGCAATGATTAATTTTGGTTGTTCTTTAGTAGCTATTTCTTGAATTTTATCATAATCTAATCTTCCAGTTTCTTTATCCACTCCGTAAAAAGAAGGTGTATATAAACGTCCTGAAAAATTAACTGGTGAACCATGAGTTAAGTGTCCTCCATGAGACAAATCAAAACCTAAAATTTTATCACCTGGTTTGATACATGCGTGGTAAACCGCTGTATTAGCTTGTGAACCGGAGTGTGGCTGTACATTTGCGTAAGCAGCTCCAAACAATTCTTTGGCTCTGTCAATAGCAATTTGTTCAACAACATCAACTACTTCACAACCGCCGTAGTATCTTTTGCCAGGATATCCTTCAGCATATTTGTTAGTTAAAACAGAACCAGCTGCTTCCATTACTTCGTCACTTACGAAGTTTTCCGAAGCAATAAGTTCTAATCCGTGAATTTGTCTTTCTTGTTCTTCTAGAATAAGGTCAAAAATTTGTTCGTCGCGTTGCATTTTTTTGATTTTCGTTAATTTGATGCAAAAATACAAAAAAACGTTTGGTTAATAGTTAGATTATAATATATTTGATGAGTAATTTTTTAACAAAATAATTAACAAAATATGCCAATAACAGCTAACGATACCAATAGAAAATCATGGCTAGAAGTACCTGCCAACAGTGATTTCCCTATTCAAAACATTCCTTTTGGAGTTTTTCTTACCAAAGAAAACATAGTAACCGTAGGGACAAGAATTGGTGATTTTGCAATCGATTTGGGAGCTTTACAACAATTAAATTATTTTGAAGGCATTGAACTGACGGATGATATGTTCATGCAGGATACTTTGAATGATTTTATTTCTGATGGTCAAAAAACATGGCGTTTGGTTCGAAACCGAATTGCGGAGCTTTTTGATGTGACAAATTTGAAACTACAAAATAACGCCAAAGATAGAGACATCATAATTTTCAAGATGGAAGATGTCGAAATGCAATTGCCAGTGCTTATTGGTGATTACACAGACTTCTATTCTAGTAAAGAGCACGCAACCAACGTAGGAAAAATGTTCCGCGATCCCGAAAATGCATTGTTACCAAACTGGTTACACATCCCTGTGGGCTATCACGGAAGAAGTTCTACCATCGTTCCATCAGGAATTCCGGTTCACAGACCAATGGGACAAACACTGCCAAATGGAGAAACTACTCCGGTTTTTGGCCCTTCTCGTTCAGTCGATTTTGAACTTGAAACTGCTTTCATTACTACGGATGTAAATATAATGGGCGAAAACATTGCTGTAACCGAAGCTGAAGATTATATCTTTGGAATGGTTTTATTGAATGACTGGAGTGCCCGCGACATTCAAAAATGGGAATATGTACCATTAGGACCATTCTTAGCAAAAAACTTTGCATCTTCAATTTCACCTTGGATAGTTACTATGGATGCTTTGGAACCTTTTAGAACCAAAGGACCAAAACAAGAACCTACTCCACTTCCCTATTTGCAACAAAAAGGAAAACATTCTTTTGACATCAATTTAGAAGTCGCAATCCAGCCTGAAAATGCAAAACCAACTGTTGTTTCAAACTCCAATTTCAAATATTTGTATTGGTCAATGTGTCAACAATTAGCACATCATACTTCTAATGGATGTCGCGTGAATTCTGGCGATATGATGGGTTCAGGAACTATTTCCGGACCTACTGAAGATAGTTTTGGTTCCATGTTAGAATTAACTTGGGGTGGAAAAAATCCAATAAAAATGAGCGACGGAACAGAGCGTAAATTTATCAATGACAATGACACCGTAATCATGAAAGGTTTTTGCCAAAATGGTCAGGTAAGAATTGGTTTTGGTGAAGTTTCCAGTAAGTTACTTCCTCCTTTTGTGAGACAATAAAAAATTAAAAATACACTTTTTAAAACCTAACATTTATTCTATTTTTGTTAGGTTTTTTTGTGGCATTATTTTTGGATTTTAAAAATCAAAACCAATAAATCTGCTTAAAAACAGCAGAAATAGCTTCAAAAAATCATTTACTTAACAGTAACGCTTATGAAAAAAATTACTCTTTTATTATCCTTGTTTATCCTTATTTCCTCTTGTGGCGTAAAACAAACTCAAAATTTATTAAGCTCTGGAAATTATGATCAAGCAATTGATAATGCCGTTTCAAATTTACGAACCAATAAAGATAAAAAAGGCAAACAAGATTATGTTTACTTGCTAGAAGAGGCTTTCGCCAAAGCAAAAGAACGTGATTTAAATGCTATAAATTTGTTAGCCAAAGATGCTAATCCGGCACAATTGGAAAAAATGTACAACACGTATTTACAATTGAATTCCCGTCAGGAAAAAATCAAACCGTTACTTCCTTTGAAACTAATTAAAGAAGGCAGGAATGCCATTTTTCCATTTGACAATTATAACGATCAAATCATTGATAGCAAAAATGCCTTATCAGCTTATTTGTATGCGAATGCAAAAAAATTAATGGGCACTTCAGACAAAATGAATTACCGAAAAGCGTATGATGATATGGAATATTTAAACCAAATAACTCCAAATTATAAAAACGTTTTACAACTCATGGATGAAGCTAAATTTAAAGGTTCTGATTATGTTTCGGTTTACACTAAAAATGAAACGAATATGATTATTCCGGTTCGCCTACAGAATGATTTATTGGATTTCAGTACTTATGGTTTAAATGATAAATGGACCGTTTACCACAGTAACAAACAAAAAGGAATTGATTATGATTATGGAATGGTTATCAACTTTAGACATATTTATATTTCGCCTGAGCAAATAAAAGAAAGAGAATTTATAAAAGATCGCATCATAAAAGATGGTGTCAAAAAACTAATTGATGCTAACGGAAGAGAAGTTTTGGACGAAAAAGGAAAAGTCGTAATGGTAGATAATATGAGAAATGCAACAGTACGCATTTATGAATTCAGACAGTTTAAATCTTGTCAAATTACAGCTAAAGTTGACTACATAAACTTTAGAAGCAATCAATTATTACAATCTTTCCCTATAGCCAGTGAGTTTATTTTCGAAAATATTTACGCCACTTATAAGGGAGACCGACGCGCTTCTGATGATAATTATTACTCTTATTTTGACAAAAGAGCGGTAGCTTTTCCTAGCAATGAACAAATGGTTTATGACACCGGAGAAGATTTAAAAGCTAAAATAAAAGATATTATCAGTAGAAACAGGTTTAGAAACTAATTCTATAAATCTATACTACTACACAAAACTCCTTGATAATTAAACCTGTCAAGGAGTTTTCTAATTTAAAAAAAATCAACAATACATTAAAATTTTGTTAGAAAATACAAAATTAGTGTTGTGTTTTAAAAATATGTGTACTTTTGCACCAATGAATAAAACAAGTTTACATATAACTTCTTTGTCACGGACAAACAGACCTACTACTTCTCCCGAAGTACGGATGCTATAACTATAGTAACCAAAAGCTGTTTCGTATCTTTATTCATTTTTCATTTTTTCCGTTTTGAAATTACCGCTATTTTCCATTGGATTAATATATCCAAAAACTAATACTTATTTACTACTATTGCATTGTGGTTCAATTTATTGCACAACAGTCAACTGGTTTAGTATTATAGTTGAATTTAGCAGAGAGCCATTTCAAATACAAAATTACAAATCATTTTATAACTCAAAAATTCAGCTTTTGAAATGAATATTTCTATTATAACAACACAGGAAGAACATTATAAGTATTCGCAAGAAATATGCGATACCATAGAATTGTCCGCACTATTGAGAGGTACGGGAATTGCTAAGAGAACTCCTGAATATATCCAGAAAAAAATGGAAAGCAAAGATGCTGTCATTGCTTTAGACAATGGGAAATTTGCTGGTTTTTGCTATATCGAAAGTTGGCAGCATGGGAAATTTGTGGCACATTCTGGATTGATTGTACATCCTGATTACAGAAATTTAGGTTTAGCAAAAAAAATCAAATCATTTGTTTTTGACTATTCATTAGAAAAATATCCCGATGCTAAGGTTTTTGGAATCACAACTGGTCTTGCGGTAATGAAAATCAACTCCGATTTAGGCTACAAGCCCGTTCCTTTTTCAGAGTTGACCAGTGATCCAAGTTTTTGGAAAGGATGCCAAACGTGTACCAATTATGAAATCCTAAAAAGTAAAGACAACAAAATGTGTTTGTGTACCGGAATGCTTTATGATCCTAAAGAAAAACCTAAAGATCCGCCTAAACATCCATTTAATGTCAGAGTATTAAACAGATTAAAATTAATTAAAGAAGCCTTGTTCTTAAAAAAATAATATCATGAAAAAAGTAGTATTAGCATACAGTGGAGGATTAGACACCTCATATTGCCTAAAATATTTAAAAAACGAAAAAGGATACGAAGTTCACACTGTTCTTATAAATACAGGCGGATTTGATGAAGCTGAACTAGCCGCTATTGAAGAAAGAGCCTACGAATTAGGAAGTGCACAACATGCAAATCTTACCATTGTAGATAAATATTATGATAAAGCCATTAAATATTTGATTTATGGAAATGTGTTAAAAAACAACACCTATCCATTATCCGTAAGTGCCGAGCGTGTTTTTCAAGCGATTGAAGCTATTAAATATGCAAAATCTGTTGGTGCTGAAGCAATTGCTCACGGAAGTACTGGCGCTGGGAATGACCAAATTCGTTTTGATTTAATTTTCCAAACCATTGCTCCCGAAATTGAAATCATCACTCCTATCAGAGATTTGAAATTATCAAGACAGGAAGAAGTGGATTATTTATCTAAAAATGGCGTTCATTATTCTTGGGAAAAAGCACAATATTCTATTAATAAAGGATTGTGGGGAACCAGTGTTGGTGGAAAAGAAACATTGACCTCAAATCAATCGTTACCAAGTGAAGCCTATCCTTCTCAATTGCAAAAAACTGGAGAAGAGAAAGTGACGCTACAATTTGAAAAAGGACAATTAGTAGGCATCAACGGGACTTTGGACACACCAACAAAAAACATCGTTGCATTAGAAAAATTAGCCAGCGCGTATGCAATTGGTAGAGATATTCACGTAGGCGATACGATAATCGGGATTAAAGGAAGAGTTGGTTTTGAAGCCGCTGCGCCTTTAATCATTATCAAAGCACACCATTTATTAGAGAAACATACGCTGGGTAAATGGCAACAATACTGGAAAGAACAACTAGGAAACTGGTACGGAATGTTGTTTCATGAAGGACAATTCTTAGATCCTGTAATGAGAAACATCGAGGCTTTCCTGGAAGACACTCAAACAACTGTAAACGGAACCGTTATCGTTTCGCTAAAACCATATCACTTTACTTTGGACGGAATTGAATCTGAAAATGATTTAATGAATACCGGTTTTGGACAATACGGAGAAATGAACAACGCCTGGACATCTGACGATGCCAAAGGATTCATCAAAATTCTAGGGAATGCCCAAAACATATTCTCATCCGTAAATAAACTGACACATGATTAATATTGGAATAATTGGAGGTTCGGGTTACACAGCGGGGGAACTCATCAGAATATTGATGTTTCATCCCAATGCTACACTTGATTTTGTTTACAGCACAACAAATGCTGGAAAACCACTTCATGTTGCGCATCATGATTTAATGGGTGATATCGAAATGAATTTTACCGATACTGTAAATCCAAATGTGAATGTTGTTTTCTTGTGTTTAGGTCATGGTAAATCAAAATCATTTTTAGAGCAAAATCAATTTGCGAGTCATACCAAAATCATCGATTTAGGAAATGATTTCAGATTGACCAAAGACAAAGACTTCGATAGCAAATCTTTCGTTTATGGCTTACCTGAATTGAATAAAGCAGCAATTAAAAACGCTCAATTCATAGCAAATCCAGGTTGTTTTGCAACAGCGATTCAACTGGCAATATTGCCATTGGCTAAAAACGAAATGCTTACAACTGACGTTCATATCAATGCGACAACCGGAAGTACAGGAGCTGGAGTTTCACCTTCAGAAACGACGCATTTTAGCTGGAGATCGAATAATATGTCGCATTACAAAGCTTTTGAACACCAACATTTGGGCGAAATAAACCAAAGCGTAAACCAATTGCAAGCAGATTATACAAACGAATTGATTTTTGTACCTAACAGAGGGGATTTTGCCAGAGGGATTTTTGCAACATTATACACAACAATCGAAGAAAGTCTGGAAGATGTAGTTGCGAAATATGAAGCTTTTTATAAAGACCAACCTTTCGTAACTATTACGACCACTGGAATCAATATGAAGCAAGTGGTACAAACTAACAAATGTATTATTAGTTTAATGAAAAAAGGAAACCGGTTATTGATTACTTCAGTAATTGATAATTTAACAAAAGGAGCCTCAGGACAAGCCATACAGAACATGAATTTAATGTTTGGATTGGATGAAACCACAGGATTACATTTGAAACCATCTGGATTCTAAAAATTTGTTTCAAGTTTAAAGTTTAAAGTTGCACATGTAACTTGAAACTTGAAACCTTAAACCATTTAAACAAAAAAAGAAAATGAACTTATTTGACGTTTACCCATTATACAACATCACTCCCGTAAAAGCAATGGATTGCACGATTACAGATGAAAAAGGAGTGGAATATTTAGATTTATATGGTGGTCATGGAGTAATTTCCATTGGACACACCCAACCGGATTATGTTGCCAAATTAAAAAATCAATTGGATAACATTGGTTTTTATTCCAATGCGATTCAGAATCCATTGCAAGTAGAATTAGCAGAAAAATTAGGAAAACTTTCCGGATTGGAAGACTATACTTTATTCTTGTGCAGTTCTGGAGCTGAAGCCAATGAAAATGCTTTGAAATTAGCCTCTTTTCACAATAATAAATCGCGTGTTATTGCTTTTGACAATTCCTTTCACGGAAGAACTTCGGCGGCAGTTGCGGTTACAGATAACAAAAAAATTGTTGCGCCAATTAATGCGCAGCAAATTGTTACTTTTTTGCCATTAAATAATATCGAGTTGGTAGAAAACGAACTAAAAAAAGGAGATGTTTCTTCTGTTATAATTGAAGGAATTCAAGGAGTTGGGGGTTTAGACCAAGGAACAACTGAATTTTTTCAGGCATTAGAAAAACTATGTGCCGCTTATGATGTTGTATTGATTTTGGACGAAGTGCAATCAGGATACGGAAGAAGCGGAAAGTTTTTTGCCCACCAACATCATAACATCAAAGCAGATATTATTTGTTTAGCTAAAGGAATGGGTAACGGATTTCCTATTGGCGGAATCTTGATTTCTCCAAAATTTACAGCAAGTTACGGATTATTGGGAACTACTTTTGGTGGAAACCATTTGGCTTGTGCTGCCGGAATAGCAGTTTTGGATGTGATTGAAAGCGAAAAATTAATGGATAACGTAAATGACGTTTACGCCTATTTTTTAGAAGCAATCAAACAAGTTCCTGAAGTGATACAAGTCAAAGGAAGAGGATTAATGCTTGGTGTAGAATTTGATTTTGACGTAAGTACGCTTCGTAAAAAAATGATTATTGACAAACATATTTTTACCGGAAACGCTAATAACAAAAACTTATTAAGAATCCTTCCTCCTTTGACAATCAATAAGGAAGCAATCGATACCTTTATCATAGCTTTAAAAGAAGCATTGGCAGAATTGAAATGATTTTTTTCTAAAATAGCAAACCAAAAACTAATGAACCACTTATTACCAATAGAAAAACGAAATGCAGTTTTAAGCCATATGGCCGAACTTCTTGAACAAGAAAGAGCCAATCTTAAGACTATAAATCAACAGGATATCAATAATTATTCTGGAGATGACTTGGCCATGGAAAAACGTTTATTGGTTGATGATGCCAAAATTGACGAGATGATTTTATCCCTGCAACAATTAGCAAGTCAAGAAGATCCTATTGGTGTGGAGCGTTTTAATTTCGATCACGAAAATGGAATGAAAATCATCAATAAAACAGCGGCTTTTGGAACCATAATGATTATTTATGAATCCAGACCTGACGTTACAGTTGAAGCTGGTGGAATCGCTTTTAAATCCGGAAATAAAATTTTATTGAAAGGCGGAAAAGAATCTTTACTATCCAATTTAAAAATTGTGGAATTGTGGCATCAGGCTTTACAAGAAAATAATATTGCGACAGAATGGGTAGAATACCTGAATTACAATCGAGAAGAAACGCAGGCTTTTTTGGAAAAACCAACACAAAAAGTGGATTTAATCGTTCCTCGTGGTGGTGAGAAATTAATCGCTTTCGTAAAAAAACACGCAACCTGCCCGGTGATTATAAGTGGTCGAGGAAATAATTTTGTTTATGTAAATAAGGAAGCCGATTTGAAAAAAGCGCTTGATATTATTATTAACGGAAAGACCTCAAATATATCTGTTTGCAATGCTCTAGATAAAGTATTAATTGATACAAATCTTGAAAATTGGGAAGCTTTTGCAAAGAAAACAATTGCCGAATTAAAACAAAGAAACGTAACCGTTTTAGGAGATGAAAGTATTTCAAAAATAGCAAAAGTTCCTCAGATTGAATCGGATTTAATTTGGCACGAAGAGTTTCTAGATTATAAAATTGTTATTGGAACAACCAATTCGGATCAAGAAGCAATTGACAAAATAAATAAATATTGTGGCGGACATTCGGCATCCATAATCACAAAAAATGATGCAATTGCCCAGGAATTCATGGAAAACGTGGATACGGCAGCAGTTTATCAAAATGCCTCTACCCGATTTACCGATGGAGGACAATTTGGTTTAGGAGGAGAATTGGCGATAAGCACAGACAAATTACACCAACGTGGACCAATTGGTTTGCAACATTTAGTTACTAATAAGTGGTATATTTACGGAAATGGACAAATCAGATAAATTGAAAATTAAAAGATTGAAATATTAAAAAATTATGAAACGAAATTTTCAAATTATTAAATATTTCAATTATTAAACATAAAAAAACAGCTTTGTGACCTTTGTGTTTTTAAAGCATTATATAAAAAAAAAACTTTGTGCCCTTTGTGGTTAAATTTTAAAAATGGCTAAAAAAAGAATTTTATTAAAGTTAGGAAGCAATACATTAACCAAAGAAACCAATCACATTTCGAGAGGAAAGATTGAGGATATTGGGATGCAAATAGCCGCTTTACAAGACGATTACGAGTTCATCATTGTGAGTTCGGGTGCGATCGCCGCAGCCAAACAATTTGTGAAATTGGAAAATCAAGATAAAGATGTTTTTGTAAAACAAGCATTAGCTTCGATTGGTCAGCCTCATTTAATGCGGATTTATCATGAAAATTTCAGTGATTTAGGATTACTGATTTCGCAGTGTTTGCTTTCGTATTCTGATTTCGAAAAAGAACAATCCAAAGTAAATATCGTGAACACTATCAATGTGTTGGTCAAAAATAATTACATTCCGATCATCAATGAAAATGATACGGTGGCTACGGATGAGATTCGATTTGGTGACAATGACAAATTGGCCGCTTTAACGGCCGTTTTATTAAATGTTGACATTCTGATTATTGCCACCAATACAAACGGGATTTACACCAAAGCATCCATCCATGATGCCGTTCCTGAAACGATTTCTCTAGTAACTGATTTAAAAGTATTGGAAAAAGAGATTGGCGATTCGAAATCCTCTCATGGAACCGGTGGAATGCAATCTAAAATAGAAGCCTCAGCGATTGCCAAAGACGCAGCTATAGAAACCTGGATTGTCAATGGATTGGAAGACAATTTTATTTTGAAAGCTTTAAAAAACGAAATACCTTTTACGAAAATTCTATAAAATGTTGATGCGGTTAATCGTTAATTCGGTTAATCGATTAAACAAATAACCGATTAAACAAATTAAGACATGAACTACATCTCCATACAAAACATAGACTCGCTCGATAAATGGGTGAAACAAGCCTTAAAAATCAAGAAAAAACCGCTAAAAAATAAAAAACTAGGTAAAAACAAAACCTTAGGAATGTTGTTTTTTAATTCTAGTTTGAGAACGCGTTTGAGCACGCAAAAAGCGGCTTTGAATTTGGGAATGAACGTCATGGTAATGAATTTTACCAGTGAAGGTTGGACGTTGGAATTTGAAGATGGAGCCATCATGAACTCCGGTGCTTCTGAACATATTAAAGAAGCCGCCGCGGTAGTTTCTCAATATTGCGATATTGTTGCTATCAGAGCTTTTGCCGGATTGGTAGACAAAGAAAAAGACAATGCGGAAACCGTTCTTATGGGTTTCCTAAAATACGCCACTGTGCCTGTTGTGAATATGGAAAGTGCAACCGGACACCCGTTACAATCGCTGGCCGATGCTATAACTATGGCAGAACACAAAACTAAACACCGACCAAAAGTAGTTTTGACTTGGGCACCACATCCTAAAGCGTTACCTCAAGCGGTTGCTAATTCCTTTGTGGAAATGATGCAGTTACAAGATGCTGATTTTGTTATTACGCATCCTGAGGGCTACGAATTGAATCCTGAAATCACGAAAGATTCTAAGATTGAATACGACCAAGACAAAGCTTTCGAAAATGCTGATTTTATATACGCCAAAAACTGGAGTAATTACAAGGAATATGGTCAGATTACAAATTCTGACCCAAACTGGACTGTAACTGCCGATAAAATGAAACTGACTAACAATGCTAAATTCATGCACTGTTTGCCAGTAAGACGTAACGTAATTGTTACTGATGAAGTGATTGACAGCGAAAATTCAATTGTTATCGAACAAGCCAACAATAGAACGTATTCAGCACAATTAGTGTTGCAAAAAATATTGGAAAATGGAAAATAAAAAACCGGTAACACTAATAAAAATTGGTGGAAACATTATTGATAATCCAACAGAATTATCACAATTTTTATCTGATTTTTCTAAGATTGAAGGGTATAAAATACTTGTTCATGGCGGAGGAAAATCAGCTACCAAAATGGCCGAAAGCATAGGTTTAGCACCTCAAATGATTGATGGAAGACGCATCACCGATGCCGCTATGCTTGATGTAGTTGTGATGATTTATGCAGGTCTAATCAATAAAAATATTGTTGCCCAATTACAAGCTAAAAATACCAATGCGATGGGGTTTTCAGGTGCTGATGGGAATTTAATTCAATCTGATAAAAGAAACCACCCAACAATCAATTATGGTTTTGTGGGCGATGTAAAAAAAGTAAACACACAATTATTGGAAACATTGCTTTCAACTGGTATAATTCCTGTATTTTGTGCTATAACACACGATGGAAAGGGACAATTATTAAACACGAATGCAGATACCATCGCTAGTGAATTAGCCATTGCTTTATCGGAAGTTTTTGATGTTACTTTGAATTATTGCTTCGAAAAACCTGGCGTTTTATTTGATGCCGAAGATGATTCTTCCGTAATTGAGAACATCAATCAAGAATTATATTCCAAATTAAAAGCCGAAAAAGCGATACATTCCGGTATGATTCCTAAATTAGACAACTGTTTCAATAGTTTGTCAAAAGGAGTTCAAAAAATAAAAATTGGTCATCACCGCATGTTGCAAGACAAGACCGCATTGTACACTACAATTACACTATGAAGAGTATAGAAATCCTTACACAAGAAGCCATTGCGCTATTAAAATCGCTGATTGAAACGCCTTCCTTTTCAAGTGAAGAAGACCAAACAGCCCTTTTAATCGAAAATTGGTTTAAACAAAATAATATCCCTTTCGAAAGAGAGAATAATAATATTTGGGCTTTCAATAAACATTTTGATAAGTCCAAACCAACGCTTTTACTGAATTCGCACCACGATACAGTAAAACCAAACCAAGGCTATACTAATAATCCATTTGAAGCCATCGTAAAAGATGGTAAATTATTTGGATTAGGAAGCAATGATGCGGGTGGTTGTTTGGTTTCGCTTTTAGCCACTTTTGTACATTTTTATTCGAATGAAAATCTGCCTTACAATATTGTGATGGTCGCTTCAGCCGAAGAAGAAAGCAGCGGAAAAAATGGATTAAACAGCGTTTTGAAACATTTACCGGAACTGGAATGTGCTATTGTCGGCGAACCAACATTAATGCAATTGGCCGTAGCCGAAAAAGGTTTATTAGTACTCGATGTAATCGTAAAAGGCACAGCCAGTCACGCCGCACACAACAATCCAGACAATCCAATTTACAATGCGATACCCGTGATCGAATGGTTTAACAGCTATCAATTCGAAAAAATATCGGAGGTTTTAGGTCCTGTAAAAATGACCGTAACACAAGTAACAGCCGGAAAACAACACAACGTAGTTCCTGCAGAATGTCATTTGGTTGTCGATATAAGGGTGAATGATTGCTATAACAATCAGGAAATTTTAGATACCGTAAGAAAGCATTTGACTGCTGAAGTCAATCCTCGTTCGATGCATTTGAATGCGTCATCGATTCCTGTTGCTCACGGATTAGTGCAAGCCGGAATCGCATTGGGAAGAACCACGTATGGTTCGCCTACCCTTTCGGATCAATCAGTTTTGAGTTGTCAATCCTTAAAATTAGGACCTGGCGAGACCCTGCGGTCACACTCGGCAGACGAATTTATATTTATAAACGAAATAGAAGAAGGAATTCAATTGTACATTAAAATACTTTCAGACTTCTTTATTCAGACTTCTTAGATTTTTAGACTCCTTAGAAGTCTATAAATCCAACTGTCTAAAAATCTAAAAATCTAATTATGAAACTTTGGGAAAAAGGAATACCAACCGATAAGCAAATCGAACATTTCACCGTTGGAAACGACAGAGAACTGGATTTAGTTCTGGCAAAATATGATGCATTAGGTTCTATTGCACATGCAAAAATGCTAGGTCAAATCGGTCTTTTAACAGACTCCGAAACCGTTTCTTTGGTTTTGGCTTTGGAAGAAATAATAAAAGATGCTGAAAACGGTAATTTCGAAATCGAAGACAGTTTTGAAGACGTGCATTCCAAAATCGAATATTTACTGACAGTAAAACTTGGGGACGCTGGTAAAAAAATTCATACCGCCCGTTCTCGCAACGACCAAGTTTTGGTAGATGTTAATTTATACTTGAAAGATGTTGTTAAAGAGTTGAAAGAGCAAGTAAAAAGTCTTTTTGACTTACTGATGGAATCAGCAGAAAAGCACCAGAATGTATTGTTACCAGGATACACGCACCTTCAAATTGCAATGCCTTCCTCTTTTGGAATGTGGTTTTCTGCTTATGCTGAAACCTTGATTGATGATATAACGATGTTGAATGCTGCTTTGAAAATTGTGGACCAAAACCCATTAGGCTCAGCCGCAGGTTACGGAAGTTCATTTCCTATCAACAGAACATTCACCACACAGGAATTAGGTTTTGAAACATTAAAATTTAATTCGGTTGCCGCTCAAATGAGCCGTGGAAAATCAGAAAAAACAGTCGCTTTTGCTATGAGTAGCGTTGCTGCTACTTTGGCAAAGTTCTCGATGGATGTTTGTTTATACATGAGCCAGAATTTTGATTTTATCACTTTGCCTTCGCATCTTACAACAGGTTCGAGCATTATGCCGCACAAGAAAAACCCAGATGTTTTTGAATTGATTCGTGGGAAATGCAATAAGATTCAAGCGTTACCTTATGAAATCACTTTAATTACAAATAATCTTCCAAGTGGTTACCACAGGGATTTACAATTATTGAAAGAAGGATTGTTTCCAGCGATTCAAAACCTGAAAGCCTGTTTGGATATCGCAATTTTTGCAATTAAAGACATTAAGGTAAAAGACAACATTCTAGCAGATCCAAAATACAACTATTTATTTACGGTTGATACCTTAAACGAAATGGTAGTTGCTGGAATGCCTTTTAGAGACGCCTATAAAGCGGTTGCGGAACAATTAGAAAATGGTACTTTTCAATCTCCGAAAGAAACCAAACATACACACGAAGGAAGCATCAACAATCTTTGTTTGGATGCCATAAAAAAGAAAATGGATGATTCTTATTAATTCAAAACCAAAATAATTATTACAAAAAAATCCATTCGCTTCAACGAATGGATTTTTTTATATTTCAAACTTAAATCTTTTGGATATTAAACCTTTTTACCTAACTCTTCCGCATCAATATCACTATGCGAAACGTTATAAACAGCTTTTCCTTCCTTAATTAATATCAATTGTGGCGATTGATGCGTCACTCCGAAACGACTCGCAATTTCATTAGAAATATCGCGATGTGCTATTAAATCTAAAAAATATGGCGTAACTTTATCTGAGCTATTAAACTCATTTTCAAACTGTTTCAGCGCCATCCTACTGACACTGCAACGTGTACTGTGTTTGAAAATGGCTACCGGTTTTTCATTTGAAATCTCGATAATATCATTTAGTTGCCCTAAATGGGTTAGTTCATTCCAGTTGATTTTGTTTTCGTTTGAATCTTTTTCTTCTGAACTGTTGAACATATTTTTAAAAAAACTCATAATTGTCTTGTTTTAAGACATTTTGACTTTAAAACATGATAAAAATCATGAAATTTCTGTCAATTTGTCTGTATTATTGTATTGGAATATATATTGAATATTGATTCGCAAAGTTAGTCAAATAACCACAAAACAATATAACATCATGAACATAAATAAATTTACCATCAAATCCCAGGAAGCCATTCAGCTTTCGCAACAATTGGCGCAAAGCCAAGGACAGCAACAAATAGAAAACGAACATATTTTCAAGGCTATTTTTGAAGTCGATGAAAATGTGGCGCCGTTTATATTGAAAAAACTCAATGTGAATGTTCCTCTTTTTCTTCAAATATTGGACAGTACCATTCAGAGCTTTCCAAAGGTTTCTGGTGGCGAAATAATGCTTTCCAGAACTGCAAACACGACGCTTAATGAAGCTGAAATTATCGCTAAAAAAATGAATGACGAATTCGTTTCTGTGGAGCATTTAATTTTGGCAATCTTTGATTCTAAAACCAAAGCAGCCCAAATATTAAAAGATCAGGGCGTAACCGGAAAAGGATTGAAAGCCGCCATAGAAGAATTGCGAAAAGGCGAAAGAGTAACTTCTGCCTCTGCTGAAGAGACCTATAATTCATTAAATAAATACGCCAAAAACCTCAACGAACTGGCTCGATCCGGAAAACTCGATCCTGTTATTGGTCGTGATGAGGAAATTCGCAGAGTGTTGCAAATTTTAACCCGAAGAACTAAAAATAACCCAATGCTCGTGGGAGAACCCGGAGTTGGAAAAACTGCCATTGCCGAAGGATTGGCACACCGAATTGTTGATGGAGACGTTCCTGAAAACCTGAAAGATAAAATCGTATATTCTCTTGATATGGGAGCATTGATTGCCGGTGCCAAATACAAAGGAGAATTTGAGGAACGCTTGAAATCCGTGGTGAAAGAAGTGACTTCTGCCGAAGGGGATATTGTTTTATTCATTGACGAAATTCACACGCTTGTGGGTGCAGGAGGTGGCGAAGGCGCTATGGATGCCGCAAACATCTTGAAACCTGCCTTAGCTCGTGGAGAACTGCGCGCAATTGGTGCAACCACATTAGACGAATATCAAAAATATTTTGAAAAAGACAAAGCACTAGAAAGACGTTTCCAAAAAATAATGATTGAAGAACCGGATACCGAAAGTGCCATTTCGATTTTACGTGGTATCAAGGAAAAATACGAAACACACCATAAAGTTCAAATAAAAGACGATGCTATTATTGCGGCTGTCGAATTATCACAACGCTATATTACCAATCGTTTTCTTCCAGATAAAGCCATTGATTTAATGGACGAGGCAGCATCAAAAATACGCATGGAAATCAATTCAAAACCAGAAGAACTGGACGTTTTGGATCGAAAAGTAATGCAGTTAGAAATCGAAATTGAAGCCATTAAAAGAGAAAAAGACGAAAGTAAACTCAAAGTTTTAGGAATGGATTTAGCCAACCTAAAAGAAGATCGAAACGAAATCTACGCCAAATGGAAATCAGAGAAAGATGTAGTCGATAACATTCAAGCAGTAAAAACGGAGATTGAAGATTTCAAATACGAAGCAGAACGCGCGGAACGTGATGGTGATTATGGAAAAGTAGCCGAAATTCGTTATGGGAAAATCAAAGAAGCTCAAGAAAGATTGGATGCATTTCAAAAACAATTGGCCGAAGATCAAACTGAAGGCACTTCCCTTATAAAAGAAGAAGTGACCCGCGAAGATATTGCTGAAGTCGTGGCTAAATGGACTGGAATCCCAGTGATGAAAATGCTTCAAGGCGAAAGAGAAAAACTATTGAAACTGGAAGATGAATTGCATCAAAGAGTCGTAGGACAGGAAGAAGCCATTCAAGCCGTGAGTGATGCCGTGCGCAGAAGCCGTGCGGGATTACAGGACATGAAAAAACCAGTGGGAACCTTTCTATTCCTTGGAACTACAGGAGTTGGTAAAACCGAATTAGCAAAAGCCTTAGCCGAATATTTATTTGATGATGAAAATGCTATGACGCGTATTGATATGAGCGAATACCAAGAACGCCACAGCGTAAGCCGCTTGGTGGGTGCGCCTCCGGGATATGTAGGTTATGATGAAGGCGGACAATTGACCGAGGCCGTTCGTAGAAAACCGTACTCTGTAATTTTATTGGATGAAATTGAAAAAGCACATCCGGACACGTTTAATATCTTGTTACAAGTTTTGGATGAAGGACGTTTGACAGATAACAAAGGACGTTTAGCTGATTTTAAAAACACGATTATCATCATGACTTCGAATATGGGAAGCCAAATTATTCAGGATAAATTTGATAATTTGAAAGGAAGTGTCGAAGCCGCAACCGAAGCTGCAAAAGTGGAAGTATTGGGATTATTGAAACAAACGGTGCGTCCGGAATTCATTAACCGTATTGACGAAATTGTGATGTTTACACCATTAACCAATGAAAATATTACAAAAATCGTTGGTTTACAACTAAAAAGCGTGACAAAAATGTTAGCGCTTCAAGGCATCACTATGGACGCCACTCCAGAAGCTGTCGCCTATTTAGCTGACAAAGGATATGATCCCCAATTTGGAGCCAGACCGGTAAAACGTGTGATTCAAAGAGATGTGCTTAATGAATTATCTAAAGAAATTCTGTCCGGAAAAATAACTACAGACAGCATTGTTTTGATAGATGCGTTTGATGGAAAATTGGTTTTTAGAAATCAAACCGAGTTAGTTTCTTAAGAATCTAGAAACATTTAAAATTATGAAAACATCAGTCGAAAGGCTGGTGTTTTTTTATGCTATTCTGTTTTTATGGAGTAAACCGATTGATTTAATTGCTATTTTTAATTTCACAAGTTGGAAAATGCAGAATTGGAAAATTACAAGAATTCGCTATAAAACAGAGTTGGTTTGCTTTTTTATGCAAGCTAAGTGCCTCCTCTATTTTTTCTTTGTTGCTAATACAAACTTTAGGATTCAGTTTAATAGCAATAAAACGTCCGCTTCCGTCTTCCAAAACTTCCAGAGTTGCCTCTGCTTCGTCTGTATAAGAAACCACGTCGATACCATTTTGTTTACAAACATATAAGTAAGACATCATGTGACAGGAAACCACACTACTCAATAACAGGTCTTCAGGATTGTACAAAGCAGGATCTCCTTTAAAAGCTTTAGCAGCCGAAACATGCAGAACAGCTTTACCGTCAATCGCTATGGTATGACTTTTAGTATACGTCGGCGCTTCCTTTTTAGAAAAAAACCAATCTAATTTGGCTTTAAATACATGTTTGAACCCCATAATTTTTTTTATTTCAAAAGTAAATAAAAACGAGACTACTAATGCAGAAAGATTTTGGGTGAATATTAACTAAAAATTCACCCATTTTATAAATAGAGTAAATAAAAAAAGTTTTAGCTTCGCAGGAATAAACAAAACACGCAGTTTAAATTTTGGCAAAGCAATACCAAAATCAATGCAGTTTCTAAAACAATCAAAATGGCATCAGGTTTTTTCGCACTATTAGATGATATCGCAGCAATTATGGATGATGTTGCCGTAATGAGTAAATTTGCAGCCAAAAAAACGGCGGGTATTTTAGGTGATGATTTGGCAGTAAATGCCGAAAAAGCTTCCGGATTTGTTTCATCGCGAGAGCTTCCGGTATTATGGGCAATTGCAAAAGGTTCTCTGCTCAATAAGGTAATCATTTTACCCATCGCTTTTCTGTTGAGCGCCTTTTTGCCCATAGCCGTTATTATAATCTTAGTCCTTGGCGGACTTTATTTAGCCTACGAAGGTGCCGAAAAAATTTACGAATACTTCTTTCCGCACGAACATGCAAAGCACGAAATTTCGTTGGAACCAATGACCGAAGAACAAATTTTAGCCTTTGAAAAAGAAAAAATAAAATCAGCAATCGTAACTGATTTTATTTTATCAGTAGAAATCGTAATTATTGCATTGGGAACCGTTATTGGCAAACCTATTTTATCTCAAATTATGGTTGTTTCCATCATTGCAATAATAGCAACCGTAGGTGTTTACGGGATTGTAGCCCTAATTGTACGTATGGATGAAGCAGGTTTAAAACTGATAAGCATGAGCACCAGAGAGCGTAGCTTCTCAAAGACTATCGGAAATATTCTGGTACAAGCCTTGCCAAAAGTCATCAAAAGTTTATCCTTTATAGGTACCATCGCCTTACTGTTAGTAGCAGGTGGCATATTTGTACACAACATCGGTTTTTTACATGGCGTATTACCCCAATTACCTTCCATCCTAACTGAATTTTTAATAGGACTTGTATTTGGTGGAATTGTTTTGGGAATTGTTACGTTGTTCAAAAAGATCATTGGCAAAAAGTAAGCAACAGTTGAATACACTTTAGCCGCATAAATAATTAAAAAACAAGGAGAACATCAGTCGAAAGGCTGGTGTTTTTTTATGTCTTTTTTTAGGAGCACAACATTTCTAATTTTTCATCACGAGTTGTCCCGCTGTCCGCAGTATCTTTTTATAAACGCAACCCTCTCGGGTTACATTTATAAAAAGGATACTTGCTCCCATCGGGGCTAAATTAGAACTTTTTGATTTCCTAAATTCTATAAAAAAAAGCACTTTAAAAATCTAAAAAATAGTGCAATACCTATTCACACACCTATCAAAAACATCTATCAAATAAAAAGCTATTATACAAATTTGTAAGAAAATTTTAATATATTTGAAAATCAATAATAAGAAACAAGTTGGTGGCAAGCGCCCGTAGAAATAGAAAAAACAGCAAACATGGATATAGAAACAATAAAAAATCTGACCTCAATTACTGCACCATTAACAAAAATTGTTTTAGAAACATTTTTAGTGCCAAAATTTGAGGAATTAAAGAAAAAATGGAAAAGAGAGGATATTGTTATTGACCATTTTTTTGAAGATAAGTTTACTGATTATCTAAATGAAACTTATGAAAAAAATTCAATTTTAAATACGATAGCATTTAAAAAAAGAGAGGTTTTTTTAAATGATGTTTACATTCCATTGCGATTAGATTGTTCAGAAACAAATGAAGTTCATTTAATTGATAAATTTAAAGAGGAAATTTTCAAAACTTCAAATAAAATATTGATTACAGATAATGCTGGAATGGGTAAGTCAACACTTTCAAAAAAACTACTATTATCTTGTATTGAGGATAATATCGGTGTACCTGTTTTAATTGAGTTAAGAAGACTGTCAAAATCAAAAGGAATAATTGAAGAAATTTTAGAACAATTAAATCCTATTAATGAAATATTAGATAAACAATTTATTCTAGATTTAGTAAAAAGAGGTGACTTTATATTTTTTCTAGATGGATATGATGAAATTCAATTAGATGAAAGAACAAAAGTTACAACTGAAATTCAACAATTTATCACTAAAGCAAATAACAATAAATTTATTTTAACTTCTAGACCAGAAAACTCATTAACTTCTTTTGGCAATTTTAAAAAATTTCAAATTAAACCGCTAGAAATTGAAGAAGCATATATATTACTAAAAAAATATGATGGAAATGGTCTTTTGTCAAACTTACTTATAAAGAAAATACAAGAAGAAAATATTTTTGAGAATATAAGTGAATATTTAACAACGCCTCTATTAGTCTCTTTATTATTTACAGCATTTGAGCATAAACAAACCATTCCGTTTAAGAAACATATCTTTTATAGACAAGTTTTTGACGCCCTATACGAATCTCATGATTTATCCAAGGGAGATTCATTTGAAAGAGAAAAATATTCAGGATTAGGAATTGATGAGTTTTTAAGAATTTTAAGAGTATTTGGTTATTTATGTTTAGTTAATAATAACAAAATAGAATTTACAAAAGACCAATTAGAGGAGATTATTCAAAAGTCTCTAAACTACTGTGGTAATATAAATGTTCAACCATCTAAATTTATTAAAGATTTACTGGTAACAGTTCCATTATTCTCTATTGATGGTATTTATTATAAATGGTCTCATAAATCTTTACAAGAATACTTTGCATCCCAATTTATATATTTAGATTCAAAAGAAAAACAATCTGAAATTTTTAAAAAAATCTGCTTTCATAATAATAACGAAATATATATCAATATAATTGACTTGTACGAAAGTATAGACCCAAAAGGTTTTAAAGAAATAATTATAAAAAAGTTAATTTCTGATTATTTATTATTCTTAAAAAACACATATAAAGATTACACAAATCTTGATAAATTAGAAAGACAACAACTAGAGTTTTGCTATGAAATTTATCTAATTAATTTTCCATTCGAACCAAAATCAAAGGAAAATCATCCATCAGAACTTTTTAAATTATTTAGAAAAGTTATTAATTTAAAAAGAATGTCTATTGGAATAGACGTAGTAAAGGATGAAAAGGAAATATGTTGTATTAAGGTTCCTACAATAGAAAAACCTAATAAAATTTTGATGCAATTTCTTTATGAAAAAGAATATGACTTTTTAGAATATAAAGGCTTTAAAACTGATCCTAAAAACATTACTTTAAAATTAGTTCCTAATAAAATATATAAATTAACAGACAGAAAAAATTTAATATTAAACAAAAATGAAAATTTCTCAAAAACCAATGAAATTATAAAACTTTTTATTGGAAGACATTCATTGTTAATATTCGATAACATGAAAGCAGAAAAATTTCTTAAGGATATTGAACAATCGGTCTTGTCTTGTTCGTCTGATAGCTTCTTATTGAACTTTTAAAAGCCAGCCACCAACAGCTACTCCTATGTAAAGCATCATAAAGTTATTCACAACTTTTGAGAGGGTTATATGTTGGTTATTTTTCGAGTATAAAATTCCGTCCCAACGGCTTGTTGAAAAAGTTGGAAA
>NZ_JBLVPL010000007.1:0-176632 GCF_048286755.1 Flavobacterium labens
AGTTGTCAATACTGCCACTTCTGATGATAAAGGAAAATATAGCTTTAAGGTTGAATGTGGAAAGACTTACAGTGTAAGGGCTGAAAAACCAGAATACACAACCAAAGAAGAAAAAATCACTATCGCTGCAACAACTGGAAAAACATATTTACCTATTGCATTAGAAAAAGAAATATGTAAAGTAGCCGTTGGTGATGATTTGGGTAAATGTTTTGGTATCAAAATGATTTATTTTGATTTAGACAAATCGAATATTAGATCAGAAGCAGCTCTGGATTTAGAAAAAATATTAGATGTTTTAAATCAGAATCCAACAATGAAAATTGACATCCGTTCGCATACTGACAGCAGACAAACCTTCAAATACAATGAAGCATTATCTGAAAGAAGAGCTAAATCAACCATTAACTGGTTAGTTAAAAATGGAATTGATGCAAGCAGATTAACAGGTAAAGGATACGGTGAAACTCAACTGGTAAACAATTGCGCTGATGATGTAATTTGTTCCGAAGAAGAACACCAACTTAACAGAAGAAGTGAATTTATTATTACTGCTTTGTAATTATTATCATAAAATTTAATAGGCTATCTTTAATTAGATAGCCTATTTTTTTTAATACCTCTTTATGAAATAAGGAATCACTATATAAACTATGTACTATTTATTTTTGCTCTAAGACCTTAAAATAAGCTCTTTTTAGAGTTAACTAAAACCCATAAGATAATTACTCAAAACAAAAAAGTCCAATGAAAATTATTTCATTGGACTTTTATTCAAACAACCACACTAAATTAGCTAAACGTTATTAATTATCTTTTAGATTCTGTTAAATATAAAAGGCTGCCTTTTGGGGAGAAGACAGCCTTTTAGTTTTAAAAAACAAACTCTAACTATATTTTTGCGAAAATATTTGTGTAATACTTTCTACCATTTGCAGGATTTTCTTTAATTGCAATTCCAAAATGAGTATGATCACCTTCAATGTTAGCTTTGTGACTAGGGCTAGCTAACCAAGCATCTAAAACAGCCTCAGGAGTATTATAATTGTAAGCTATATTTTCACTTACCGTTTTAGCTCCTAAAGTTTTAATAATATTTTCAGAACGAGCTACAAAATCATTATGATTAACTACATTATTTGCAATCATGTAATTATCATGCTCTTCTGACTTAAATGACATGTGATTGATTTTTTCCAAAGGTTTTAATCCAACACTAATTCTGTGTTTATTAATTAAATCCATTGTTTCTAGCTCAATAGAATTATAAGAATAGCTTACTACTTTTTGTGTAGTTGCTTCAGTAGTTTGTGTCTCAGAATCATCTGAAGAACAAGAATTCAATGTACAAATAACAGTAACAAGGAATAATGCACGAAGTAATTTTATTTTCATAATATAGTAGTTTAAGTTTAAAGTAGATTGTGGGGCAAACTTCTTTAATAAATAAATAATATGTTCTTATTTCTTATTCAAACATACTTATTTTATCGTTAAAATACCAAAAAAAATCGACGAACTACATCATAAAAATAATTAAATATATATATTTCTTACATTAAGGAGATAATCGATCTATTTTCCAAGAAAAATCTTCCTGACTATTATATCTAATTCTATCATGCAATCTATTAGGTCTTCCTTGCCAAAATTCTACCTCTAAAGGTGTTACAAGAAATCCTCCCCAATGTTTCGGTCTAGGAATTACCATACTATCAAAATCCTTTTCTAACTGTTTTAGATTATTTTCTAAATATTCACGTGAAGGTACAATTTCACTTTGATTAGAAACTATTGCTCCTAATTTACTGCCATCAGGTCTTGATTCGAAATAACTATCTGAAATGACTTCAGAAGTTTTATGAGCTATACCTTTAATAATAACCTGACGCTCCATAGTATGCCAAAAAAACGATAAGCAAACATTCGGATTTGCTGTGATAGCCCTACCCTTTTCTGAATTATAATTAGTGTAAAAAATAAACCCTTCCTCATTAAATTTTTTCAACAGAACAACTCTGGCCTTTGGAAATCCATCTAAACCTATTGTAGATACCGTCATAGCATTAACTTCGCTATCCCCACCAAAATCCTCAACCTCATGAAACCATCTATTAAAAAGGTTTATTGGGTCTTCAGGGATATTTGATTCTAATAGTTCGCTCTTTTCGTAAGATTTTCTGTAGTTACTTAAATCGTTCATGTTTTTTAATTTATGATTATTCGATATTTGAATGATCCAATTTAGGAAGATTCAAATATCCAAATGTGAATTCAGATGAAATAAATTATTTTTATTTAAAACTCAAAGCTTTTCCCATCATCAGCTAAAAGCACTTCCGGAAAAATAGTTGCTGCTTCTTCTTTAAAAAGATCAATATTTTCATATCGAGTAGAATAATGCCCTAAAATTAATTGCTTTGCATTAGATTTCAAAGCAATTGTAGCCGCTTCTTTTGCCGTGGAATGCAAGGTCTTTTTAGCTAAATTTTCTTCTGATTGCAGAAAAGTAGATTCATGATATAAAACATCAATGTTTTCAATGATTGGAATTATTGCTTCATTATATGCGGTATCTGAGCAAAAAGCATAATTTTTTGCAGGAATAGGATCAAATGTTAATTTGTCATTTTCAATAACTCGCCCATCATCTAAAGTAATATCTTTTCCGTTTTTTATTTTTTGATAATAACACGTATCAATTTCATAATTTTGGACGGCATCGAGATTAAGTTTGCGGTCTCCTGTTTTTTCTTGGAATAAAAACCCATTTGTGTAAACACGATGCTTTAAAGGAATGGTTTTTACTAAAACCTTTTCATCTTCAAAAATAACCTCGCTATCATTGGATTCCAGTTCATGAAAGAACAAACCATAATTAGTCCAAGAATTAGATAATCTCAATTGTAACTTGATGATTTCTTGGATTCCCTTTGGACCATAAATATGCAAATCAGTTGTTCTGTTCAGTAAAGTAAAAGTAGAAACTAAACCTATTAATCCAAAAAAATGATCTCCGTGCAAATGAGAAATGAAGATATGATTAATCTTAGAAAATCGGATTTTATTTTTTCGCAATTGCACTTGGGTTCCTTCTGCGCAATCAATCAAAAAAAGTCTGTTTTTTATTTCTAGAATCTGTGAGGTTGGATTCGTAAAAGTTCGGGGTGTTGCGGCATAGCAACCAAGGATTGTTAGTTTCAAGTTTAATTTATTCGGTTATTTGTTTAACTGTTTAATCGGTTATGCTTATATGGTTAAATAAATCAGGCGGCTAAACCAGTAACCGAATAAACTTATCTAAAAGCCTAAATCTCTTTCAATCTCTTCCATTTCTATAATATCATGTGCTTCTAATAAAGAAGGAACAACAGTTAATTTCTCTGGAACGGCATTGTAATCAAAATCAGAAGTAACAATAACAAATGATTTTTTAGCTTTTTTATGAAGTTTTGATAAAGGCATAAATAATTTTATATTACCTGCCGATAAATCTTTGTACAACAAAAGATCTATGATTAAATTATGCTTTTCAAATGTCTTATATTGATGAGTAACCTTCATTAAAAAAGAGGTAAAATCACCTTGCGTATCTCTAATGCTAATTGTGTGTCCTTTTTGATCTACTTTCATCTTTTTAATTTCTAAGTCTACTCAAGGTAGAGAAGTTTATAAACAGCTAATTTACAAAGTTTTATATTAAACTACTGGATTTTTGATGCCAAAAGATAAATTACGGCCATTCTAATCGCCACACCATTTTCAACTTGATTTAAAATCACCGATTGTTGCGAATCAGCCACCTCACTGGTAATTTCGACACCGCGATTTATTGGTCCCGGATGCATAATTATGATTTCTTTATTTAGAGAATCTAAAATAGTTTTATCAACTCCATATTGCTGTGCATATTCCCTTGTGGACGGGAAATAATTGACATCCATACGTTCATTTTGCACGCGTAACATATTCGCAACATCACACCATTCTAATGCTTTTCTTAAATCAGGTTCTACCGTTACACCTAGCGATTCAATATGTCTTGGAATAAGTGTTTTTGGCCCGCAAACTTTCACCTCAGCACCTTGCATCTGCAAAGCATAAATATTGGACAAGGCAACTCTGGAATGCAAAACATCACCTACAATCACTACTTTTTTTCCGGCCACTTCGCCTAATTTTTCTCTAATCGAATAACTGTCTAATAAGGCTTGTGTAGGATGCTCATGTGCGCCATCTCCCGCATTTACAATACTGGCTTTTACGTTTTTGGAAAGAAAATAAGCAGCACCTGGATTTGCATGTCGCATGACTACCATATCTACTTTCATCGAAAGTATATTATTAACGGTATCTATTAGAGTTTCCCCTTTTTTGACTGAAGATTGTGCTGCCGAAAAACTGATAACATCGGCAGATAAACGTTTTTGTGCTAACTCAAAAGAGAGCTTTGTTCTAGTACTATTTTCGAAAAAAATATTGGCAATGGTAATATCTCGTAAGGAAGGTACTTTCTTAATTGGTCGATTGATAACTTCTTTAAAATGATCGGCTGTTTCAAAAATTAAGTCAATATCATTCTTGTTGATGTATTTTATTCCTAATAAATGATTTACGCTTAATTCTTTCATTTCTTTTTACGATTATTAGTTTTTAATGTTAGACTTTTAAACAAATTATAATCTAACTTGTAATTAAATAGACACCATCTTCACCATCATTTTCTTTCCAACTCACTTTGACTTTTTCGTTATTGATGGCATCTACCTGTCTTCCTCTATAATCCGGTTGAATAGGTAAATTGCGGCTAAAACGTCTGTCAATCAAAACTAGAAGTTCAATTTCTGATGGTCTGCCAAAAGATTGAATAGCTGTCAAAGCGGAACGAATACTTCGTCCGGTAAATAAAACATCATCAATGAAAATAACTTTCTTGTTTTCAACGATAAAATTAATCTTGGTTTTATTTGCTTCTAATGGCTTATCTGTTCTTCGAAAATCATCTCTGAAAAAGGTAATATCCAAATAGCCTAATTGAATTTCAGGCGTTTGGTATTCTTTTTCTAATATTTCTTTTAAACGTTCTGCTAAAAAAACGCCTCTAGGTTGAATACCTACTAAAATAGTGTCTGAAAAATCTAAGTGTTTTTCAATTAATTGACAGGCCAAACGATGTAATATGATAGTAACTTCTTTTGCAGTAAGTAATACTTTTTGACTCATTGTAAAGTGTGTTGTTTGGTTTTGCAAATATACGAATTCCGATTTATGATTT
Source organism: Flavobacterium labens (assembly GCF_048286755.1). NCBI lineage: Bacteria > Pseudomonadati > Bacteroidota > Flavobacteriia > Flavobacteriales > Flavobacteriaceae > Flavobacterium > Flavobacterium labens. The sequence continues at coordinate 5,276 of NZ_JBLVPL010000007.1, forward strand.
TATAATTATAAAGAGAGAAAATAGAGGCATTTATTATTTGCCCCAAGAAATCCATGTAGCTTTATGCCAAATCGTTTCTAAAGGTCCTTGTTTATGCGTTTTAAGCCACCAAGTACAAAATGTTAATTGTATAAAAAATAACACAATACCTATCAATAAACAATATGTTGCTCCTGTATATTCAAAAAGCCCCAATCCGTATCGGTAATAAAGAAAGGAACCAATCATGGATTGCATGATGTAATTAGTCAAACTCATTTTTCCAAAAGGAATCAGCTTAGAAAATACTTTATTAACAGAATCCTTTTGATACAATAAAATAAATCCTGAAACGAGAACTAACATAAATGCTACGTTTGACCAAGAAGCAAATATAATGGTGAGTTTATTAGATAATGTTACTCTTGCTATTACGTCTACCGTATGAGTTTTTAAAACAAATAATGGTACAAATAAAATACTTGAATACAGTAATACTTTTTTCCAAAACTGTTGGTTTGCATCGGTTATGTTAAAAAGTTGTTTTCGACCCAGTAACATTCCAAATAAGAATAAAGCCGGAGCCTGAAAAAACCTACCATTTTCCCATGACCATAATAAAGAAGCGATTTTTGCTAATGTCAAGTTACCAACTACATAATCTACAAAAGAACCATTTTTCATAAAAAGTGCAATACTTTCATAATAACCATTAGACAAATTAGGTGGTGCAACATAATCTGGATTCAACATATAATAAATACATCTTGCCCATTCTAAAGGTTGCAGCATCAAAACAACAGCTGTTATAAAAATGGCTTTGTTACTCCAGTTGACAACCGGTATCAATAAAAGCCCAAGAAAAGCATATAAGGTTAGGATATCTCCTTGATAAAATGCAGTATTTATTAGTCCAAAAACTAATAATAGCATCATACGCCAAAAAAAACGACCTCGGAAATCATTTCCTTTTTTAGCTTGATTGTCATTTTGAATGTAAAAACTAAACCCAAAAAGAAGCGCAAAAATGGCATATGATTTTCCTCCAAAAATGAAAAACATAGAGTCCCAAACTATTTTATCCATAGCGACAAGCCAAGCTGGAAAATTTTCAGGCAAATGATAATATTCAAAATGTTCTACATTATGAAGTAACATAATAGACATAATTGCAAAACCACGTAAGGCATCTACCACTTCTATTCTAGGAGATTTTAAATTTAAAGTAATGTTGGTCATATTAATAGCTTGGATTAAATAAAAATAATAAAACTCAAAAATATATTTTTTTACATAAATAGTGGTTTAAAAAATATTTATAAAGGTGCATTTTGTGATTTTTTTTGAAACTATTGAAAAATTTTACAATAAACAGTAGAAATTATATAACAAATAAGCGCTCCTATTTAGTATTTTTATATTTCTAATTAAAGAAAAAAATCATGCAAAAAAAACTAACCAGATTGTTAATGCTTTTAGTAGTATTACTATCGTTTACGAGTTGTTCAATTATAGAAGGTATATTTAAAGCAGGAGTTGGAGTAGGTATTTTTATTGTGATTGCTGTGCTAGCCATTATCGCGTTTATTGTGAGTAAAATTTTCAGTAGGAAGTAGACGAAAATAATTTTAATGAATATTCATTAAACAAAAAAATCTCCCGTTATTGCGGGAGATTTTCTATTTAATATATCACTTTTTATACGGTGTACATTTTAGCTCTTAATTCCTGAACACCTTCGTTATCCAAGTATTCATCGAAAGTCATATATCTATCAATAGCGCCATTTGGTGTCAATTCGACAACTCTATTTCCAACGGTTTGAGCAAATTCATGATCGTGTGTAGTAAAGATTACGGAACCCTTATAGTTTTTTAATGAGTTATTAAAAGCCGTAATCGATTCTAAATCCAAGTGATTTGTAGGTTCGTCAAGCATTAAAACATTGGCTCTTTCCATCATCATTCGAGACAACATACAACGTACTTTTTCTCCTCCTGATAATACTCTACAGGTTTTCAACGCTTCCTCACCAGAGAAAATCATTTTCCCAAGAAAACTACGAATGTTTACCTCATCACGTTCCTCTTCAGTTTTTACCCATTGTCGCAACCAATCCACAAGCGAATAATCACTTTCGAAAAATGAATGATTATCACCCGGCAAATAGGCTTGGTTTGTTGTAACTCCCCAATCAAAAGTTCCAGAATCTGCGGTTTGATTTGCGTTTAATATTTCATAAAATGCAGTTGTTGCACGGGAATCTTTAGAGAAAAGAACGATTTTGTCGCCTTTGGCCATATTCAAATCTACTCCTTTAAACAAAATTTCTCCATCTATGGAAGCGCTTAAATTTTGAACATTCAAAATTTGATCTCCTGCTTCACGCTCTTGGTCAAAAATAATTGCCGGGTAACGTCGACTTGATGGTTTTATCTCAGAAATATTCAACTTGCTAATCATTTTTTTACGCGAAGTAGCTTGTTTTGATTTGGCTACATTCGCACTAAAACGACGAATAAATTCTTCTAATTCCTGTTTCTTTTCTTCTGCTTTTTTGTTTTGTTGCGCGCGTTGTTTCGCTGCTAATTGGCTTGACTCATACCAGAATGTATAGTTTCCTGAGTAATGATTTATTTTACTGAAGTCAATATCCGAAATATGTGTACAAACGGAATCCAAAAAGTGTCTGTCGTGAGAAACTACGATTACGGTGTTTTCATAGTTGGCCAAGAAATTTTCTAACCAAGCAATAGTTTCAAAATCCAGATCATTTGTAGGCTCATCCATAATAAGTAAATCCGGATTTCCAAAAAGTGCTTGTGCCAAAAGGACACGAACTTTTATTTTCCCTTCCAAATCTCCCATTAAAGTATAATGATGTTCCTCGGTAATGCCAAGATTCGACAACATCGATGCAGCATCAGAATCAGCATTCCATCCGTTCATTTCTTCAAATTGCACTTGCAACTCGCCTATTCTGTCTGCAATTGAATCATTGTAATCTAAGTACAAAGCATCCATTTCTTTTTTGATCGCATACAAGGTTTTATTCCCCATCATAACGGTCTCCAATACGGTGCTTTCGTCAAACATATTGTGGTTTTGGTTTAAAACCGACATACGTTTTCCTGGCTCCAAATGAATATGTCCCGAAGTTGGGTCCATTTCACCTGCAATTATTTTAAGAAAAGTAGATTTTCCAGCGCCATTGGCTCCGATAACTCCATAGATATTACCGTGTGTGAAGGTAGTATTTACTTCGTCAAACAAAATTCGTTTGCCAAACTGAACTGATAAATTATTTACTGTTAACATGAATGTTTATTTTATAAAATTTTTGCAAAAATACGAAAAAAATACTGATTTACTGAATTCCAGAAAAATCCGTTTTCAAGGGTTTAAATTTATGGAATAGGATAATAATACACATAAAAAATCCTGACTTAAATAGTCAGGATTCTAGAGTTTAGTATCGAAAAAACCAATGTTTTATTTTATTAAAGCAACTTCTTCAAACTCCCGTAAACTGCTAATTCTACATCAGCCGGACTTCTGGTATTGCATTTTTCTAATAAATCCTCTAATAACGCTTGATTAACTTTTTGTTTTTTATCCATTAAAAGCAATAGCTGCTCAGATACATCACTCAAACTTTTAGACAAAGGCAAAAGAGGTTGTACCAACGGAGCATTGGCACTCAAAGCAATCAAATCGGTATTCATAACAATCCACTTCTTGAAAAAATCGGTTACCAAAACTTTATTCTCCTTGCTTTTATCCGCTAAATACGCATTGACTGCAAGATTAAAATCTAGCGCTTCAGAAGCATCCGCATTACAAGCATCCGCAAACAAGGTTAGCGGAGAATGCATACGGTATTTCTTTCCGCCACCGTTGCGTTTATAATTTTTCAGAGGTTCACAAAGGTTCGAAAAATCATTCAATGCCCGTGTATCTTGATTGTTGCTGATGTTTCTCAAAATCACTTCTTTGTTTCTAATGTGTGTAATTCCTAGTTCTTCTAATCGAAAAGAGATTGTTTTCAACCTTTTGCGCAAGCTGTTCATATCATTCACTTCCGCACTTGACCATAATCGCTCGGCTATTGCGGCGGTTCGTGGCCAAATTCTGGAATCTATATTTAATGGCGTTACGAGTTCGCTCCACATTGCAGCTTCCCCTCCTAAAATCCTTGCTTTTTCTTCCGGAGTGAGAATAATCTTTTTAGGCAAGGGATCATTCAAATAATGACTTTCTAAACCCAGCATTAGGTCTATGTAGTATCCATTAGACAAAACAGTATTGTAACCGTTTTTTGCAGCTTTGATTAATGCTCCGCCGGCTTCTTCACCTTCATTAGTTCCTCTCCAAGCATGAATTATGGCATCTTTTGACATGTTTTCAGTCATTATTTCTTCCCAACCCATCAATTTTTTGTTGTGTTTTTTGAGCATAGGAATTAACTTCATATTAAAATAAGTCTGCAAATCATGGTTGTTGACTAAATTATTTTCCTTCTTAAATTGCTGAATTGCAGGATTTGCATTCCACTCTTTTCCATTATTCTCATCACCACCAATGTGAAAATAACTCCCCGGAAATAACGGACACACTTCGTCAAAAATTGTGCTTAATATTTCATAGGTTTTTGGATTTGTTGGGTCAAGAGTCGCATTGAAAATTCCTGAATTTCTTTGTACTTCATATGTAATTTTCCCCTCGCCTACTTTACTTCCTATTTCCGGATAAGCAGTCAGCAATGCCGAAGCATGTCCCGGAACATCTATCTCGGGAATAACGAGAATCCCTCTTTCATCAGCATATTTTACAATGTTTTTGATTTCTTCCTGAGTATAAAAATATCCATCTGACGCTAATTCAGTTAATTTAGGATGATTTTTTAATTGAATTCTCCAACCTTGATCATCGGCTAAATGCCAATGAAAAACATTCATTTTCATCGAAGCCATAGCGTCTAGATTTCTTTTAATAACATCTACGGGCTGGAAATGTCGGGCGGCATCAATCATCAAACCTCTCCAAGTAAAACGTGACGAATCCGAAATTTCAACAACCGGAAAGTAATAAGATGTATTATTGTTTTGCAGCAATTGCAATAAAGTTTCCAAGCCATGCAACGCTCCTAAATCATTGGCGGCATTAATAATTATTTTATTGGATGTAATTGTCAGTTGGTAACTTTCATCCTCATTAATTTCTATTTTTCCATTGCGAGTACAATTAATTTGTAATTCGGCTTCTGGACTTTCGTTGACTTTCGTCAAAAAACTTTGTTCTAGAAACAATCCCGTTCTGCCATCCAATCGCCTTAGGAAATTGGTTGTGCCTATGAAAATTCTGGGATTTGGATTCCCAGTAATATTCACTTTAAAATTTTTGCTTAAAGCAAAAGTACCAGCGGACAACTTTATGTTTTGCGGCCAAGGCATCAGGTTTAATTGCTCGGTGGTAATTTGAGCATTCGAAACAAAAGTTCCAAATAATAGTATTAAAAAGTATTTCATAGTTTATAGGTATTCAAGATATTTTAATAATCAAAACGTTTAAAAGCCTCGATGGCTTCATATTCAGCCAATCCCAAATCATCATACAATTTTGCTGTATGTTTATTTCGATCTTCGGCACGCACCCAAAATTCTCTGGAATCATTTCCTTGAAACATCACGCGATCTTTTTGCGATTGATGGTACAAAATAGCGTGTCTTTTTAACATTACTTCCTCGGGACTTAACGGAACTGCCATGTCTATTTCATGAATTTCCCATTCATGCCATGCGCCGCGATAAAGCCACAACCAACAATCCTTCATAAACGGTTCGGGTTTCAAAGCTCCCATTGCCGCAAAAATAGCGTTTAGGCAAACTTCATGCGTTCCGTGCGGATCCGCAAGATCGCCTGCGGCAAAAACCTGATGGGGTTTAATTTTTGCAATTATATCTTTTACAATGGCAATATCATCCTCGCCTATTGGATTTTTCTTTACTTGTCCTGTTTCATAAAAAGGCATATCTAAAAAATGAATATTTTCATCTTTCAATCCTATATATCTTGTTGCTGCGTAAGACTCACGACGTCTAATAAGTCCCTTTAATTTTCTAACTTCTAGAGAATCTACTTGATTTTCTGTTTTGTTATTTAGAAAATTGATTACTGCTTTAAAATTAATTTTAGTTTCATCTGTACCAACAAAATCATTACAAACTTCGGCAAACTTTAAAGCTTCATCATCTGTAACAGCAATATTTCCTGAAGTCTGATACACTACATGAACATCATGTCCTTGTTTTATCAATTTTGAAAAAGTTCCACCCATAGAAATTACATCATCATCTGGATGCGGACTAAAAAGAATTACTCTTTTCTTAGAAGGATTAGCGCGTTCCGGTCTGTAAGTATCGTCAGTATTAGGTTTTCCTCCCGGCCATCCAGTTATGGTATGCTGCAACACATTAAACATATTAATATTTAAATCGTACGCAGAGCCTTCTAAAGCCAAAAGATCAGACATTCCGTTATTATTGTAATCCCTGTCGGTCAGTTTCAAAATAGATTGATCCGTTTTTTGGCACAGCCAAACGATAGCTTTACTTTTTAACTCTTGAGTCCAAATGCATTCTCCCACTAACCACGGCGTTTTGAATCGGGTTAATTCTGAAGCTGCCAACTGGTCTAAAACAAAAGTTGTATTGGTGTGATTTTGCAAAAAAGTAGCAGGAACTTCGGAGCTGATATCGCCTTGAATAGTTCTTTTTATAATATCGGCTTTATTTTGGCCCCATGCCATCAATACAATTCTTTTAGATCTAAGAATCGTAGAAACGCCCATGGTAATTGCTCTTTTAGGAACGTTGTCAATACCATTAAAATCCGATGAAGCATCTACTCTTGTAATATGATCCAATGTAATTATTCGAGTCCCTGAATTGATATGCGAACCCGGTTCATTAAATCCAACGTGACCTGTACGCCCAATTCCTAATAATTGAAAATCAAGACCACCTGCATTTTTTATTTTCATTTCATAATCAATACAATATTGGTTCAGTTCTTCAATAGCCACTGTACCGTCTGGAATATTGACATTTTCAGGTTTAATGTCTATGTGATTAAAAAGATGCTGATGCATGAAATAATGATAGCTCTGATTATTCTCTTTTGTCATTGGATAATACTCATCCAAATTAAAAGTGATTACATTACTAAAACTAAGACCTTCTTTTTTGTGCATTCTAACTAGTTCTTCATATACTTTTATAGGCGAAGAACCTGTTGCTAAACCTAAAACACAAGGTTTGTTTTTTTCTTGTCTAGATCTAATTAATTGTGCAATTTCCTGAGCGACAATGACAGACGCTTCTACTGAGTTTTTAAAAATTTCATTATGAATTTTTTCAAATCTCGTTTCTTCAAATTTACCGGCACTTTTATAGCTGATGTCAGGTTTAATTTCTAAAGCACTTTTCATTTTATTTTTATTTATTCGATTTAATTACTTCTTTGATATTAATTGTTTTAATCTAAGTATAAAAGTAACTGAAAGGTTTTTCCTGAAAAAATAATTTATACCAACGGCCGTTTATTTTAAACCAACGACACAATTCTGTCAACAACGCGTTTTCAACTACAACAATTAGGAGTTTTTCTTATCAATTTGCATATTTTTGATATTTCTATTTTAAAATTTTTATTACTAAATTGATTTAAGTTCTCGAAAAGTACTTTCTTTAAAAATGGGCTGTCCAAAAAATAATTCTAACAAAAAATGAATCATACAAAAGGGAAAATATTCGATATCAAACTTCAAAATCATTTTTGGTTCTGGGGACTATTTTTTTTAATGAACTTTCTTCGATGGGGAGCGTATTTCAATGATTATGAATATTCTTTTAAATCGAATGTCTTAGAATTCTCGCTTCATATTCCATTAGTCTATTTCAATTTATTTGTTCTAATTCCCCGCTATGTATTAACATCAAAATATTATAAGTATACATTTGCTTTACTTTTGAGTTTAATGATTATCTATTTATTAAAAACAGGATTAACCTATTATATCATTTCTGAGGATATTTGGCCCGAAGCAAACAGAGAATATACACCATTTGAAATCAATCATATTGTTGCCGTATGTATTGGTGAATTGTATGTTGTTGCAATCGCCTCATCCATTTACCTTACCCAAATTTGGCTCAAAGAAAGAGAACGAAACAGAGCCATAATTGAGAACCAATCCAAGATGAAACTAAAGTATTTAAAGACTCAAATTCAGCCTCATTTTTTCTTCAATACCTTAAACAATTTATACGCATTGTCACTGGAATCATCAAGTAAAGTTCCCATTGTGATAATTAAGTTGTCAAAATTGATGGAATATGTATTATATGATATCGAAGACACTAAATTTGTACCATTAATAAAAGAAATTGATTACATTCAAAATTATATTGAAATTGAAAAACTTCGGTTTAAAAACGTAGAAGTCAGTATTAACCTAGAATCGAATATTGACGAAGTCAAAGTACCGCCGTTACTGCTGATTTCTTTTTTGGAAAATGCCTTTAAACACGGTGGGGTAAATAATAACAATCTTAAAATAAAGATAAATTGTAAAATTATTGATGAGTCCACCCTTCATTTTGAAATACTAAATAATTTTGTACTTTCACCAGATTCAAAAGAAAAAAAAGGAATTGGGCTAACGAATACTAAAAAGAGATTAAAGTTAATTTTCAAGAAAAAATATAAATTAGAACAACAGGTAAAGTTCAATTTTTATATCATTCGCTTACAAATACCGCTATCTAATGAAGATTAAATGTGTTTTGATTGACGACGAACCATTAGCCATAAAAGTATTGCAGAATTATTTTAATAATTTTGCCGACTTTGAAATTACTGCTACATTCAATAATGCTCTGGAGGCTCTGGAGTTCATAAACAACAATACTGTTGATGCAGTTTTTTTGGATATTAATATGCCAATGATGACTGGTTTTGAATTAATCCGATTGATAGAATATAAGACCAAAATTATTATCACCACAGCCTTTAGAGAATTTGCTGCAGAAAGTTATGATTTAGACGTATTAGATTATTTAGTAAAACCAATACCACTTCCAAGATTTATAAAATGCATTCATAAAATTGAAGCCGATTTCAATTTAAAAAATAATATCAAAATTGAACCGCATAAAATTGAACCGCATATTTTTATCAAAGTCGATAAGAAAATGGTGAAAATAACAATCGATGAAATCCTGTTTATTGAAGGAATGAAGGAATATATTAAAGTAGTAACATCAGATAAAACATATATTACCCACAAATCATTGACCTCTTTATCCGAAGAATTAGCTGCTGACAGGTTCATACGCATCCATAAATCATACACCATAGCGATTGATAAAGTGAAATCTATTGAAGGTAACAGAATACAAATCCTTTCTTACACGCTTCCAATTGGTAGAAATTACGCTAAAGATGTAAAAAGTAAAATTTTAAAGTAAATTCCATTTCAATATTTTATTTGAAAAAGCAAAAACTTCGAAAAAAAAGCATCGTTTTTTAACAAAAAGTGATTATTCTATAATTCTAACAATATTTAGTCTAAATAATTTTTTTTTAATTTACTTAACAAATATATTTACGGTCTTGCAGCTATAAAAGTAATTAACTTAATCATTAACCTATTTAAAATTATGAATTCAGAACAAACAAAGTCTAATAATTCCGCGCTTTATACGCTCATAACAGTATTTTTCTTTTGGGGATTTATTGGAGCATCAAACGGTATTTTCATTCCCTTTTGCAAAGCCAAATTTGGTTTAGATCAATTTCAAAGTCAACTTATAGATTTTGCTTTTTACGGAGCATATTATATTGGAGCATTGCTTTTATTTATTTTTAGCAGCATCGCAAAAAAGGATATTTTAAATGATTGGGGATTCAAGAAAGGAATTATTTACGGATTATTGGTCAGCACATTTGGAGCTGTACTTATGATTATCGCGGTAACACAAGGAAGTTATTTGTTTATTTTAGGAGCTTTATTCATAGTTGCATTAGGCTTTTCATTACAACAAACTTCTGCACAACCATTTGCGGCTTCTTTAGGAGAAGCACATTCAGCTTCCAGCAGATTGAATCTTGCAGGAGGAATCAATTCATTTGGAACCACTATAGGACCAATAGTTGTTTCTATCGCCTTATTTGGAGTTATTGCAGGTGTAAATATTGAAGAATTTGCTCAAAAACCAGATTCATTAGATTCAATGAGAATCCTTTATGTATTTGTAGGAGGTCTATTTTTATTGGCAGCAGCCTTATTTCATTTTTCTAAAAAGTTACCGTCCGGAAAAAGCGATTCTACTTTTGAAACGGCTAACAAAGCAATGAAAACATTGATTGCAATCACAGTAATTTTAGTTGCAATTTTTGCTTATATCTTTTCTCGTTATGAAGATGCTGAATTTATCACTCGTTTTATTGAGAATAAAGAAAAAGATTACTTAGGATTGGCCTTAACGGTTTCTACTCTTTTGGTAGTTGTTATTGGATTGTTTTTCGCCAATACAACAGCACAAAAAAATCCTGAAGGATGGGGAGCAATGAAATACCCACAATTAGTTTTGGGAATGTTAGCCCTTTTCGCTTACGTAGGTGTCGAAGTAACCATTGGAAGTAACCTAGGTGAATTATTAATAACCGCTGATTTTGGTTCTATTTCAGGTCCAGCTTTGGCGCCATACATGTCTATGTATTGGGGAAGTTTAATGATTGGACGTTGGGCGGGAGCTATTACGGTTTTCAACCCGTCATCTCAATTAAAGAAAATTTTACTTATCGTTGTTCCTTATGTAGCATTTGGAGTTGTATTGACTGCTAATGCCATTTCAGGACAAGATGTAACGCCTTTATATGCGTACGCATTTGTAATTTTGTTCCAAATCGCTGGTTTCTTTTTAGGAAAAGACCAACCGTCAAGAACATTAATGATTTTTGGTATAATGGGAATGACTGCTATGCTTATTGGATTATTCACTACAGGAACGATAGCTATTTTTGCTTTTATGAGCGGTGGATTATTCTTAAGTATTATGTGGCCTTGCATTTTCTCATTAGCAATTGCAGGTTTAGGAAAATATACATCTCAAGGATCTGCATTCTTAGTAATGATGATTTTAGGTGGTGGAATTATACCGCCATTACAAGGTAAACTAGCTGATATCATTGGTATCCATACTTCCTATTTTATTCCCGTTTTATGCTTTGCATTCATCGCATTCTACGGTTGGAAAGTAATCGGAATTTTAGAAAAACAAGGAATCGGAAAAGAAATAGAAGTTGGTGGAGGACACTAATTTCAAAACAAACTAACCAAAACCAAACCAATAAAAAATCCCATCAACCTAGGTTGATGGGATTTTTTTATTGAGAACTTCAATGTATTTAACTAAACATTAAATACTCAAACTATTATTTATTTCCTTTCTCGAAATCAGCAACAAACTGTGCCAATCCAATATCAGTCAATGGGTGTTTCAACAAACCGTAAATAGCAGATAATGGTCCAGTCATAACATCAGCACCAATTTTTGCACAGTTTACAATATGCATTGTATGACGAACTGAAGCAGCAAGAATTTGAGTTTCATAGCCGTAGTTATCATAAATCAATCTGATTTCTTCAATCAAAGCCAATCCGTCCGTAGAAACATCATCCAAACGACCAATAAACGGAGAAACATAAGTAGCACCCGCTTTTGCAGCTAATAAAGCCTGACCAGCCGAGAATACTAAAGTTACATTCGTTTTAATTCCTTTATCCGAAAAGTATTTAGCAGCCATAACTCCTTCTTTAGTCATAGGTAATTTTACTACGATTTGCTCGTGTAAATCCGCTAATTCTTCCCCTTCTTTAATCATTCCGTCGTAATCTAAAGCATTTACTTCGGCACTAACATCTCCATCAACTAGGTTACAAATGTCAACATAATGTTTCAAAATGCTGTTTTTACCTGTGATTCCTTCTTTTGCCATCAATGATGGATTAGTTGTAACACCATCCAAAACGCCTAATGCTTGTGCTTCCTTAATTTGAGCTAAATTAGCCGTGTCAATAAAAAACTTCATAATATATCTATTTAATTGTGTGTTTAAAAAAAGTAACCCTTCCAGAGATTAAAACCCTAAAGGGATTTTGTTCTAAATTTGGTGCAAAATTACAACTTATAACGGCTCGTTTCAATGTTTACAATGCTTTATAGTTGCCTTGTGGACATACTTGTTTTTATACCTTAAAATTTTGTAAGAAAATGCACTTAATTTAATGCTTTGTGCTTATTTTTAACAAAAGTACTTAAATTAAATAAAAATACAATAATAAAAAACCCTGATAGTTTTTGAAGCTATCAGGGTTTTGAATTTTCATACTACATTAAACTACTTTAGATTTATGACAATGTTTTGCAGTTTTAAAGTATCAATTTCCATTTTGCCGGTGTATTGACTCATTCTAAAAACTGATCTGAAATGAAACAAGTCCTGAACTGTTGGAATTAATCCGAGTTCTTTTGCCCGATTAAGATTGTCAAATAGTATTTGTGCTAATTGGAACGCCTCGTTTTGCTCCGGTGTTGTACTGTAAATGCGGTTACTTTCTGTTATAGCCTCAATTTTTTCAGCTGTGAGAGGCTCTACATCGAACGCAAATGAATTTATTCTATGGTATTCTTTCAGGGTGTTGTATGCTGCGTAAATCCCCAACGCATCGAGGTTAAACTTTTCATCTCCAGCCGGAAAAGGGAAGTTTTGTTTTATTTTGCTGTCTAATTCGCTCCACGTTAATTTATGGATTTCGTTACGGTCCGCTGTGGGTAACACTGCCAGTACTAAAGGAATTAATCCGGCTTTGCGTTCTAATTTAGTGCGTTCGTAATTAAGTGAATCTGTTGTTTTAACGGATCCATCATTTAATAAAATTGGTTGAAAAGTCTGTAACATAGTTTTAATTTAATTTATTATTAATTTTAATTGATTTTATCTATGGTTAATCTACTGCCAGTTTTTGCCACTTAATGCCAAGCTTTGCCAATGCGTAGGACCATAAAAAAGCATTTAGGACCGTTTAATTATTGAGGCGAATAGCTTATCATATACGGTCTTTTGTTTCTCAATTGCTCTTTTGCGTCTTCTTAATTCAATCATTGTTTCCAGTTCAATAATTTGCAAATTATCGAGGTTTTCAATTTCTGCAAGAGTGAACGGCAAAGGTTTTGAGGGTCCCTCGCAAAGTATCTGATAGTTTCTACCCTTTGGGGTTTCTGCAAATGCTTTTGACGTGCTGTGAACGATTACGTAATTAGCCCGCTTTGGCTTAATTGCACGTAAAAAAAGTAGTTTGATTACTTGTGAATCCATTTTTTAGAAATTTAAGATATTAATATTCATATTTAGTAAAAAGAGGCAACCTTTTAATTAATTGATTTTCAAGTTATTACGTTTTAAAGGTTGCCGATTGACACGGTTGACAGTTAAATTCACACGGAGTAGGTAAACACGCTGTGTATAATATATCCGTTGTTATGTGTTTTACTTATGGTGTTATTATTATAAGTCTTTATTCATATTAATCTGTCAACCTGTAAACCTTTATCGTTAAGCCTTGTTATCATTGAGTTAAGGCGGTTTACACTTCGATACACTAAATGTAAACCAACGAGACAACCTGTAAACTCTAACTCTCATAATTGAATTTTAGATTATAGCCTTTTAAAACTTTTCCGTTTACTTTTTTGGCGACTCTCTCAATATCCATTTTTCTCAATGCACAACCGATACGTTTTAGGCTTATGTGTTGCTTACTGTTCTTTTCTAATTCAATTAATATTTCAGTTGTATTCACAAAACCGTTTTCGTCTTCATGGAAGCTGTTTTCAATTAAACCAACTATAAAATCTTCGCTCTCAAAATTTATATTCTCATTAGTCTGCAAGGCTCGTTCGCTTTCTGATAAGACACTGGTTTCGCCTTTCAGGTGTAGTTCGTATATTTCAAGCCAAACTAAATTTAAGTCGACTGTGAAGTACTTTTCAAGGTTGAACGCTTTGACGTCAATTGTCAAAAATCTTGTATTCCCAGTGGAATCATTTAAGATAGATTTCTCATTAGTAGTAGCCATTATTATTGAAGCTCTAAACATTTGCTCATGGTTTCGTCTGTATGCTCTTCGCTCGAAAATATCGTATGAACTTGTCAGGTTTTTGAAGTCTGAAAGACTTTTACTTTTTGTCAGGACGTCTTCAAATTCATCAAAAACAGCAATCAAAATTGAACATAACGCTATCTTAGAATCAGTCATTTTATTTTGATTAAATTCAATGACTTTGCCGTACATCTTTAAACTGTCGGTGAGTATGTTTTTTGCAAAAGATGTTTTCCCACTGTTTTGCGTTCCACTAAGAATTAAAACGAGTTTTGTCATTCTCTGCAATAAATGCAAATCGAACAACCCCAGCATCCAGCGGATTAGATATATTTTGATCAACTCTTTAGGTGTAGAACTCTCAAAACAATCAATTAACTTATCTAACGCAGTAGGTTTTGAAAAATCAGTTACCGGTAAATCTTCCAATGTTTTTACAAATTGTAAAAATGGATGGAATTGATTTTTATTACTGATCACATCCAAACAAGTTTGCAAAATATCCTTTGATTGATTTTTACCACTTAGCAATGATAGTTCTGTTAACATTTGTGCGGTGTGGGTATCGTTCAAAGGCTGTCCCGCTATTTCGGTAATTCCTGTTAGTTGGTTTAATCGAATATCTTTAGGCTCTAAAAATTCCAACGATTTACTATATGTCTCATTTCCGTTTTGCCTCACTATCTGAGGTTCAATGAAAGTTCCAAAACCTAAAACAGCTAAATTCCTTTGTGCTTCATAGTCTGTAAGTCCTTTCAGTTCCTTGTATAAATCGAATAGGTTATAATTTTCTTTCTTTAGTCCAGTATTAGGGCTAAAAACTTGGAATTTTACAACGCCGTCATTGAAGAAACAAACCATACTTTTCGGAGAACCGCCCGCACGTTGGTATTCAAAGATTGTCGGTTTTCTCCCTTTTTTAATATAATAACCTAAATCAATAAGTTCGTTGTTAACTATTTCTAAGCCTGACAACCCGGTATTATTAAAGGCTGTTGCGGGATCGTTGGAATAACGGTCTAAAACATTATCGTTATCCTGTTGGGTCGGTTCGGTTGTTTCCTCCAGCTTCAAAGTATCTTTGTAAACTTGTGAAGTAGGATTATAAAACGGGTTTGAGTCAAAAGCTATAAATCTCAAACGGGTTTGATCGCTTAAAAAATCAATCTTTACCCCAAACATTAAAGAATAGTATTCAGCAAACGAAAGAAAAATTTCATTGAAGTTGTTTTCTTTGGGAATTTTAACGAAAACGCACAAGCCCCGCCCACTTAATGAAAAGTGAACTATAAAAGTATAAAGATCGTTTTCTAAGTCTTTTTTGAGTTCCTGCCAATCATTGTAACCGTTTGGTAATACGTCAAAATCTAAAACAGCTAAACCGTTTAAGAACAAGATATTTTTTAAAGAACGTCCGTCCGCATCCATTACGCACGAACCAGTAATGCAAGGCTTTAAAAGTTTGGCTTTTTTATATTCGTCTGCTGGTAAGGCTCTTAATCTTTCGGCTTCGGCTTTTTTTGTTTGATCGCTTACAAGGGCTAAATATTCAGAAATAAAAATATCTTTTGTTTTCTTAGAAGATTTTGCATTTTTAAAGTAAGAAACTTTTATATCTTTGTCCAGCGTAGAACAAAATTTTTGAGGGCTTTGGGTGGTTAAATTACTATCCATGCCCTTTTTAATTTATTCTAGTTAAAGACGCTAGAACTTCATCTTTCTTAAACATCAATCTAGCCCCTAAACCATAAGCGGGAATAGTGCCGTTTTTTACGTGCTTATCTAAGGTGTTCATTGTAATACCTAATAACTCTAGTACTTCCTTTTTAGAAAGTAAAGTTTCATTTTGAATTATTGGCGTTTTTAGGAAGGGTTCTAAATGGGTTTTAATACCATTATTTATAAGCTCGGTTAATTGCTCAGGGCTTACATTTTGAAGTAGGATTGAATTTTGCATTTTGCACTATATTTAAAGTTATAGGCAAAATTGCGTTGATTTTCAATGTTTTAACAACACGCAAACGTGCTTAAAACGTGCTTTTACGTTCTTTTGAATAGGTTTTCTTTTGTAGCTTTGTAAAGTGGTTCTTTTTTAACGTTTTCCCCTACTTGCCTACTATCAATTTTAGGAATTGAAATATCGTATTTCCCTAAAAATTCAAGAAATTCTTTTTGTTTGCAAATAATGAATTTATCTTTTTGCATAGCATAAAATAAGAAACTATAATTTGCCAAATCGTGCTTTGTATCCTCTTTGTAAATTTTGCGCATCTCTTGAAATAATGTAAATTCAAAATCATCTTTAAAAATGTGCGTGTACTTATTCACTAAAAGTTTTTCTTTAGGGTTTTCAATTTCATTAAGTCTATTTTTCAAAAATTCATTGTAGGACTCTAAATATTTGTAATCGCTGTATTTTGCAAAATATCTTTTAAATTCCTCAATAGTATCATCAGAAAACCAGCCTCCGAAACTTTTTTCCGGAAATAAAAGTTTATTGTAATCATAGGTAGGTTTTAAATTTTCAGCTTGTTCAAAATCTTGAATTACTTCTTTTATAATTTCAATTTCTAGTTCATTATTTAGATCACTTTTAACCCGCCTTTTTAAAAGGTGGTTATAGTTGTTCTCTATATCTTCTTTAAAGTCAAAAGCTGTAAAAATCGGTTCATCTATCCAATAACACAAAACCCCGTTTTTATCAGTTTCACTTTTGATATAATCTTTATACTCTCTCATAAATTAAGATATTTTATTAATTGCCTTTTCGTATGCGTCTGCAACATCATCATCAGTCAAACCAATATACTTTATTAATTGGGTTTCTGTGGCGTGCTTAGTTACTGAAAGGATTAAAGCCGTAGGGATAACAGTATAATAATTACTCGCATAACTTCGCCTCATTGTATGTGTTGAAACGGCTTTGTATTTCGGTACTTCTTTTAAAAACTCATTGTTACCCTCTTTTACTTTTTTCAATACTAGAGAATCAATTTTCGCAAGCTCACAAAGGGTTTTTATATTTCTGTTAAGTGTTATAATATCGCACTTTTTCGGGAACTCCTTTAAAATATCTTGTGTATCGCTATTCAAGGGAATTACAACATCTTTACCTGTTTTCTGCTGTCTTAGTCTTAATCTGTTGTTGCTTATGTTTCCGGGTGTTATACTCAATAAATCGTTTGCCCTTTGCCCTACTTCACAACCTACTAAAAACCATTTGCGGGAATTTTCTAAATGCTGGGGCAAATCCTGTAAATCCTTAATTTTTTGAAGCTCTAGCCTGTCCAGCCTCACAATTTCACGTTTGTCTCTTTTGGTTGGCTTCTCTTTGTATTTTCTCAACTTTGAAACCTCCAGCCCATTATCAACAAAATCATTTAAAATTATGATTATAAACCTTGTGTGTTGTACGGCTGTATTTGAAGATACTTTTTTAACCGTTTTTAGCCAGCTTTCAAAGTTCAACATAAAAGCTTTATCAATATCTTTTATCTGCGGGCGGTCACTGCCTATAAATTCAGTCAATAGATCAAAAACTCTATTGTATGATGCAATTGTATTCTTTGCAAGTTTTAGCTCTTTAGACTGGATATATTGAGTACACGCATTAAGAAACAAAAGTTTGTCATCTGCTTTGATTTTTCCGTTTACGACATCAACAATATTTTTTAACCAATCAGTTGTTAGTGTTGCCGTTTCTGCATCATCATTAATTAAACTTTCTATTTCGTTTAATTTATTCTTAATCTTTTTATTGATCGCATCATTTGCAAAAGGTCGTTGTTTTCCAGCGTCCCAATTTTCAATTTTTACTTTTAAGCCTGTAGAACACCTAACACGATTTACACGCCCGCTTTCAACTCTACATTGAATAGTTTTTATATCTGTATTTCCCCTTAATTCAAAAGTGATCGTTTTCATACTTCAAAGATAGTGAATTAACAAACTTGTGGTCAAAAGTGTGGACATTATTTTACGTATGATTGCGTTTTATTGCGTTTTGGGCTAATTCTTAAAAATAAAAAAAACCCAATAAATAAAGGGTTAAGCTCTTTTGTTTATTGGGAATAGTACGTAATAGTATTTTAATGTGGTGTTACAAATTATAATGATTCATAAGCATTTTTTCATATACTTTATCCGGTAGAATTCTCTTCAAGACAATCGAAAATTTTTGCATAAAAACACCTACTTTATAGTGGACTTTAGGTTCCGGAGTTTGTATGATTTTATATACCGCTTCAGCCATTTCATTAGGATTACTACCACTATCCACGTGTTCATCCATAGTTTTTAATGTATTTCCATAGGGACTTTCATAAGCAGAACCTTTTATAACTGGAGCATGAAAACGTCCCGAAGCTATATTCGTAGCAAAATCACCCGGAGCCACATTCGTAATATGAACGCCAAAAGATTTTACTTCCATTCGCAATCCTTCCGTGATGAGTTCAAGAGCACCTTTAGAAGCTGAATAAACACTTCTATACGGCAAACCCATATAACCAGCAATCGAAGTGATATTGATAATCAATCCTGATTTTTGCGAACGCATTTGTGGTAACACGGCTTTCATCACTTCAATTGGACCGAAAAAATTGGTCTCAAAATTATTCTTGATTTCATGCATTGGAATTTCTTCCAAAGGCCCAGTAATTCCAACTCCTGCATTGTTAATTACAACATCCAATCTTCCTGAAATAGCAATTACTTTGGCTACAGCAGAATGAATTGAATCCGTATCCCTAACATCTAAAGCAACCAATGGAAAAATCGAATTTAAAACTCGTTCCGGATTTCTGCTGGTTCCGTAAACAACAAAACCTTTTTGATGCAAAAACTCGCCAATAGATTTTCCTATTCCCGAAGAACCTCCTGTAATTAAAACTACTTTATTCATGATTATTGATGTTTGTTGTACGAAAGGTCCAAAAATAAAAAAATCCTCCCGAAGGAAGACTACTTTTGTAAGAAATAAAAAAATGGCAAGCGACCTACATCGCACCGCTCAACCACGTACCCTTGCTATGTTCCCATCCTGGGGGAGTCTGCAGGAGCTGGTCGTGTAGGACTTGCCGGTGCAAATATACAACCTTTTTATATTTTTGCAAGTGCTTTGCAGCTATTAAAATAACGTTGTATATTGGGGTATTCAAATTTTACGCTATGAAAAATTATAACATACTATCTATCATTTTATTAGGAACCTTACTGGTTAATTGTGGTGATACAAAAAAAGGTGAAAATTCTTTATTTACTTTTGATAATTCAAAATTTAAGGAACAATACCAACCTCAAGAGGCACTTTCTTTGGAAATTTTGAACTCAAATTCAAAAACGATCGACAGCATTATTTACTATGTGAACGATAAAAAAATTGGTTCTAAAAAAGGAGTTGACAAATTAACTTTTGAATTAAAAGATCAAAAATTGGGCTATCAAAACCTAAAGGCTCTAGTGTATTATGAGGGACAAAGTTCAGAAGCTACCACAAGAGTGGAATTAGTTTCTAATATTGCACCAAAATTATTGAAATATACCATCGTAAATACGTATCCGCACGATATTCAGGCTTACACGCAAGGACTAGAATTTTACCGTGATACACTTTATGAAGGAACTGGAAACGGTTCAGGACCATCTGGAAAAAGAGGAATCTCCAGCTTAAGAAAAACAAATTATAAAACTGGGGAAGTTTATAAGAAAGTAGAACTAGATGCTCAATATTTTGGCGAAGGAATTACAATTCTAAACAACAAAGTATATCAATTGACGTATAAAAATAATGAAGGGTATGTTTATAATGCAGATACTTTCAAAAAAGAAAAAACAGTTCCATATTACAAAAATATGGAAGGCTGGGGTTTAGTCAATGATGGTACAAACTTATATATGACTGACAGTTCCGAAACCATACACATATTAAACCCTGAAACTTTTAAAGCAATTGACCATATCAATGTTTACTCTCTAAAATCTAAAGTAAAAGGAGTAAATGAACTGGAATGGATTGATGGAAAAATATATGGAAATGTGTACCAAAAAGAAGCTATTGCTGTCATTAACCCTAAAAACGGGGCGGTTGAAGGAATAATTAATCTTGCAGATTTGACTACAAAAATTGCTAAATTAGAAGATACTGACGTTTTAAACGGAATCGCCTACAACCCAAAAACAAAAACCATTTTTGTTACCGGTAAAAACTGGAATAAAATGTTTGAAATCAAAATTTCAGAGTAATTATCATATAAAATGACAACGTTAATTATCAATATAAAAGAGTTACTTCAGGTTCGGGAAACAGCTACAGCTAAAGTTTCTGGTGCCGAAATGGCTATTCTTCCAACAATCAAAAATGCCTTTTTAGTAATTGAAGACAATTTGATTGCTGATTTTGGTGCTATGGAGAATTTACCTCCAATACATGCTGATAAAACGATTGATGCCACTGGAAAAATGGTTTTGCCATCTTGGTGTGACAGTCATACTCATATTGTTTATGCCGGTAATAGAGAACAAGAATTTGTCGATCGAATCAACGGCATGACCTATGAAGAAATTGCTAATCGTGGCGGTGGAATCTTAAATTCAGCTAAAAAACTCAATGAAGCTACTGAAGCCGAAATCTATGATCAATCCAAAGCACGGCTTGAAGAAGTCATGCGTTTAGGAACTGGCGCCGTTGAAATTAAATCTGGATATGGATTGACGGTTAATGGAGAATTAAAAATGCTTCGTGTGATTCAGCGTCTAGCTCAAAACTATCCTATAACCATTAAAGCAACCTTTCTTGGTGCTCACGCTTTCCCATTAGAGTATAAAGAAAACCATCAGGGATATATTGATTTAATCATTAACGAAATACTTCCTGAAATTGCCAAAAATAATCTGGCAGAATTCATCGATGTATTTTGTGAAACCGGTTATTTTACTGTTGAAGAAACCCAACAAATAATGGAAGCTGGAATTGAATTTGGCTTAAAGCCAAAAATTCATGTCAATCAGTTCAACTCTATTGGCGGAATTCAGGCCGGAATAAAATACAATGCGCTTTCTGTAGATCATCTAGAAATTATAAGCACAGAAGATATTGAGGCTTTAAAAAATACTGAAACAATGCCAGTGGCGTTGCCTTCATGTTCCTATTTTTTAAGTATTCCATATACGCCAGCACGAGAAATGATAAAAGCCGGACTTCCTCTAGCCCTTGCAACAGATTATAATCCAGGTTCTACTCCTTCCGGAAATATGAACTTTGTAGTTGCAACTGCTTGTATCAAAATGAAAATGACTCCAGAAGAGGCCATAAATGCGGCCACAATAAACGGAGCCTATGCTATGGGGATTTCTGAAACCCACGGAAGCATAACCATTGGTAAAAAAGCTAACCTTATACTCACTAAACCTATTCCCTCGTACTATCAATTACCATACGCTTTCGGCAGTAATCTAATTGATACTGTATTGATCGAAGGTGAAATTTTCGCATAAAAAAAGAGGAACATAATGTTCCTCTTTTTTATTATGTCTAATTATTGTTCTTATCTTAAAACAAAACTTGTTTTAGAAACCAATATATCTCTATCAAAAATATTGATATAATATGTTCCTTTAGCAAAATCTTTTCCTCTTAAATCTTCAGTAACACTAATTGTTTTGTTTTCATATTTAACATTAGTTAAAAAACTATATGTTAAAGTATTATCTCCAAAAGTCTCTGTTTTTTTGTCGCCTAAAACATTGTTTTTACTGTCAATTACTTGAACATAATATGTTTTATCACCAGATTTAGCAATTTGGTTTTCAGCAATTGTAAAATTAACTCTAAGAACGTCAGCTCTACTCGCTTTATCTGTTTCAATTTGTTTACCAGAACTTCTTAATTTAAAAGCCGAACCTCTAGTGTTTAAAACCGTCAATTTTGAACCAATTTCAACTGCTTTTGCCAACTCTTCATTTTGACCAGTTAATGCTTCAACATTCTTTTTAGTCTCTCCTAATACTACAACAGTACTATCACGCTGTGTAGTAAGTGTTGTATTGGCCTTTTTTAAGTTATCATTCTCAGCCATTAAAACCTTCATATTCCCTTGCAAAGCATTGAATTGAGATCTGTATTTCGATAATGAAGCTACATCGCCTTTAGATTTACTTAAATCAGTCATTAAATTAACCACTTTATCTCTTTCTTGAATTAACTCTTCAGACATAGAAGTGTTTTCTGCAATTGCAGCATCATATGTTGATTTCAATTCTTGTAGATCTTTCATAACTGATTCTTTCT
This sequence comes from Flavobacterium labens, assembly GCF_048286755.1. Taxonomy (NCBI): domain Bacteria; kingdom Pseudomonadati; phylum Bacteroidota; class Flavobacteriia; order Flavobacteriales; family Flavobacteriaceae; genus Flavobacterium; species Flavobacterium labens. The sequence goes on from NZ_JBLVPL010000007.1 coordinate 27,769, forward strand.
CAGTTAATGTGGATTTCAATTCTGTTTTTACGATTTCGGTATCTGAAGTCATTTTAAAAATATAAACTAAACTTCCCACTAATAAAATAGCTAATACTGCTATAACCGCTTTAAGACTTGAACTGCTTTTTTGATTTTCCATCTTTTAATTTACTTTAATTTATTTTACAAATTTAACAATATATAACAACGTAATAACGTAAGTTAACGTAATTATATTATTTTTGGAAAAAAAATATTTTTTTTAATGGAAAAAATTATCCCATTTACCATCAAAGATCTTGCAAAAATTACGAACCATAGAAGTGGTGAAATAAAATTTGGAGAGAAAATGATAACTGTTCCAAAAGAGACCGATCCTGTTGAGTTTCTTAAAACTTGCGAAGCAAAATATGTATTGTTTGGAATTCCGGAAGATATAGGCATAAGAGCTAATTTTGGCAGGCCTGGTGCGGCCTCAGCCTGGGATAGTGCCATTAAAAGCATCGCTAATATTCAGCATAATCGATTTTGTAAAGGAAGTCAACTTTTTGTTTTAGGCCAATTGAATGTTAGCGTCGAAATGAAAGAAGTGGAACATTTGGATTTTAATGATATTGATGATCGATCTAAATTAAGTCAATTAGTAGAAAAAATTGATAAAGATGTTTCTCATATCATCTTCAGCATTATAAAACTGGGGAAAATACCTATAATTATAGGTGGCGGACATAATAATTCCTATGGAAACATAAAAGGAACTGCGCTTGCTAAAGGAAAACCCATCAATGCTATAAACTTTGATGCTCATTCCGATTTTAGAATTTTAGAAGGACGTCACAGCGGTAATGGTTTCTCTTATGCATTTGAAGAAGGGTTTTTAAAAAAATATTTTATTTTTGGTTTACACGAAAATTATACTTCCAAAAGTGTATTAGACATCATTAAAAAAATAGAAGACCGCGTACGCTTCAATACTTATGATAGTGTAAATATTCGAAAAGAAAAAGATTTCAATCAGGAAATGGCTCTAGCCTTAGAGTTTATAAATGACGACTTTTTTGGAATTGAGATAGATTTAGATTCGATTCCTAATATTGCTTGTAGCGCAATGACTTTGAGTGGTTTCTCAGTGGAGCAACTTCGTCAATTTATTTCCTATTTTGCAAAAAATAAAAACGCAGCCTATTTACACATTTGCGAAGGTGCGCCCGATTTAGGTGAAGAAAAAAACAATCATTTAATAGGTAAACTTATAGGATATTTAGTAACTGATTTTATTAAATCTAATACTATTTAGTCTGTTTTATTGATGGATTTCTGGATTTAAATTCCAGAAGTTCTAATCCTAAATACCATATAAATTATCATCAAAAATAATAATACTATCTTTGTTGCGCTATCTATGTACTTAATACATGATATTTAATACCAAAAATATGTTATTCGAAGATTTATCGCTCTCAAAAAGTATACAAAAAGCCGTATTTGAACAAGGCTACCTTAACCCTACTCCTATTCAAGAACAGTCTATCCCAATTGTATTATCGGGAAAAGATTTAATAGGTTGCGCACAAACCGGAACTGGAAAAACAGCAGCATTTGCTATTCCTATTATACATCAATTACACAGAATAGTAGGCTCATCAAAAAAAGCCAAACAAATTCGTGCTTTAGTAGTTACTCCAACGCGTGAATTAGCTGTCCAAATTGGACAAAGCTTTGATACTTACGGAAAATACACAAACTTGACACAACTTACCATTTTTGGTGGTGTTTCACAAAATCCACAAGTAGATACTTTAAAAAATGGTGTAGATATTTTGATTGCAACCCCTGGAAGATTGCTTGATCTTCACAAACAGGGTTTTATTGATTTAGACCATTTACATACTTTAGTTCTTGACGAAGCTGATCAAATGCTTGATATGGGATTTGTAAATGATGTAAAGAAAATTGTAAAGCTTACGCCAAAAAACAGACAAACATTATTTTTCTCAGCTACAATGCCAATTGCTATTCGAGAATTAGCTGAAATGTTTTTGACTGATCCAGCAACAGTAACCGTTTCTCCTGTATCTTCAACTGCTGAAAATGTAGAACAACGCGTTTATTTTGTTGAAAAAGCAGAAAAAAGAAACTTACTATATCATTTAATTAAAAATGAAAACCTATCAGATGTTTTGGTTTTTTCAAGAACCAAACACGGTGCTGATAATGTTGTAAAAGCATTACGAAAAAACAATATTGCCGCAGAAGCCATTCACGGTGACAAATCACAAAATGCAAGACAACGCGTTTTGGATGCTTTCAAAAACAAAGAAGTTGGTGTTCTCGTTGCTACTGATATTGCAGCTAGAGGAATTGATATTGACCAATTGCCTTTTGTAATCAATTTTGATTTACCTAATATTCCTGAAACGTATGTTCACCGTATTGGTAGAACCGGTCGTGCTGGAAATGGAGGGATTGCAATCTCTTTTTGCAGTAAAGACGAACATACCTATTGGAAAGACATCCAAAAACTAATAAAAGTCGATGTAAAAACGGTAAATGACCATCCGTATCATTGGCATTCTGGAAGCCCTGAAACGGCTTCTGGTTCTCAACAAAAAAATTCAAACCGTAGTGGTGGAGCTCATAAATCAAGAAAATCTGAAGTTTCAAAACAGAATAAAAAGCGCTGGTATTAAAATCTTTTGAACTTATTTTTCATCCGTAAGAAATACCTTTTTAAGTTTTACAGAAAAAGGTATTTAATCGTTAATAACTTAGTCTTCAACGTTTTACAAGTTAAAAAATATTTGTAAATAAATAATATCATTAAATTTGATTCAACTTATTTCAAACAATTAAAACATAAAACTATGGAAACTTTAGTAAAAAGAAACGGTTTATTTCCCACAGTGAATACATTTTTCGATGATTTTATTTCAAGAGATCTTTTTGATTGGAATGATAAAAATTTAACTGCTATTGGGAGTAATTTACCTTCAGTGAATTTAAAAGAAACTGATGATAAATTACAAGTAGAATTAGCAGCTCCAGGAATGAAAAAAGAGGATTTTAAAGTTGAAATTGACAAGAACACGCTTATGATTTCATCTGAAAGAAAGGAAGAAAAAGAAGAAACAAGAAAAAAAGATAATTACGTTCGTAAAGAATTTAATTACCAATCATTTTGCAGAACTTTTACTTTACCTGAATACATTGATGAGAGTAAAGTTGAAGCTAGTTATAAAGATGGAATTTTACATGTGGACATTGCCAAAAAAGAAAATGGCAAGAAAAATGCACACAAAACCATAGCCATTAAATAATTATATTAAAATCGTTAAATCCTTAGAATCAGTAAATGGTTTTAAAGATTTAACGATTTTAATTTTAATACAAGATTTATTAAAATCCTCATCAGGCAATTTTTCAAAATAGGAATAGAAAAAATAGATTAAGCTATACTTTTAGGTTTTGATATTAGAATACTGATAATCTCAAATAATTTAATCGAATCAAATGGTTTAATGATGATATCATTGATTCCCGCAGAAAGAGCTTCTTCGGTTATTTCAGCTTTATCAAATGCCGTTAACGCTACAATGGGAATTCCAATTCCTTTAAGACGAATTTTTCTTGTGGTTTCAAAACCATTGATTAAAGGCATATTAATATCCATTAATATCACATCAAAATTCTCTTTTTCTAATATTTCCAATGCTGCATAACCATTGTCAACAACACTGCATTTATAGTTGTTCTTCTCGATTGTTTTTCTGGTAATAACTTGATTTATATGGTTATCCTCTACTACTAAAACATTGACGATTTGAGTTGAACTCATATCAACTTGAATGTTATTGATTATTTCAGTTGTTCGCTCAGGGTTAAATTCAAATGCAATGACAAATTTAAATGATGTACCTTTTCCTATGGTACTTTCTAGAGAAATATCACTATCAAACAACCCTAGCAGTTGCTTAACAATAGAAAGCCCCAAACCAGTACCTTGATAATCAGTCTCTTTCCTACTAACCTGAACAAATTTATCGAAAATCTTTTCCTGATCAGCGGCATGAATTCCTATTCCGTTGTCTTGGATTTGAAATTCCAGAAAATGAGATTTCCCTTCTACTTTAACCAAGTTTACATTAATACTTACTTCGCCTTTTTTTGTAAACTTCAAAGCATTACTAACTAAATTCATAATGATTTGAGAAAGTCTTAACTTATCACCTATTAAATATTCCGGAATATTAGGGTCGACATTTACTTGGACAACATTATCATTTGTTTTAGCTATAAAAGATAAGGAACTTTTAATCATATTAATTTCATCAGAAATATTAAAAGTTAAACTTTCAAGAATAATTCTATTGTCTTCAATTTTATTAATTTGAAGAATATCATTTACTAATGATAATAGATATCGAGCCGAAAATTTAAGAGAACTTAGATGTGGACTATGTGCTAATTCTTTATGTTCATCAAGCAACATATTTGTAATTCCTACCACACCATATAAAGGAGTCCTTAATTCATGACTTATAGTAGAGACAAATTGTGATTTTATTATAGACGCTTCCTCTGCTTTTTCTTTTGCAACCAGTAATTCTATATTAGTTTGAGAAAGCTCCGCATTGGTTTTTTTCTTAAAATTATTATTCTTAAATAAAATGTAGAGTAATAATAACAAAAAGAAAAAAACTACTGCAAATAGCAATACAATGACTTTTGACTTTCTTAAACTCTGAAGCTGAGCATCTTTCTCCGTTTCAATTTTATCTATCTCTCTTTTATATTCTTCTAATTCTAAATTTATTCCAGCTACATTAGCTTTCTTAATTTTTTCCTCATTGTATAATTCGTCAGTAATTATATTGTAACGTGCGAGATTTTCATAGGCATTTTTATAATCGCCTTTCTTTAATAAATATTTTGAATATTCAAGATACGAAAAAGATAAATCTGACTTCTCAATCCCTTCATTTCCAAATTTTATAGCATTTACAAAAGATGATGTAGCTTTATTATGGTTTCCTTTGTAACTATAATACATTCCATTAAGCATGTTTACCGCTACAGCGTTTGTTTCATCACCATATTTTTTATTGTATTTGTTGATGAATTCTAAACTTGGAAAACCTTTTTCAAATAGACCAATATCAAAATAGGCCCAAGCGATATTAAGCTTAGTCATAAAAACCTGATTGGTATCTGCTAATTTTTGACTGTATTTAAGAGAGTTTTCATAAAAATTTATCCCTTTTTCATACTGCTTTTTCTCAAAACAATAGATATTGCCTAAATTATTATTTATCCGTTTTTTTAAGGTGTCATTACTCGTTTTATCAGCATAAGACAAACTCTTATTATAGAAGAATATCGCTTTATCAAATTCAGCCATCTCAGCATAATTTGCCGCAATTGTAATATAGGAAATAGCTGTTGAATATAAATCATTAGCATTAATAGAGGAACGAAGTGCCAATTTAGAAATATCCAGAGATTTTTCAAAATTAGCCTCCTTTAAGTATCGAGAAGCCTCATCAGTTAGTTTAGTGATTTCTTTCTTAGAATATGTTCTTGTCTGTGCAATTGAATTATTACCTAAATAATTTAATCCAAACAATAGCAATAAAACAATACGTAAATGATACATATACAATTAAAGTTTATCAAATATACATTTTTTTAATAAAAAAAAGAGGAATATGCGCATATTTTCTATTAAAAATAAATTAAATAAACACATTTTAAAAACAGCAATACCTACCTTTAAAATAAGGAATAATTAAAAATTTTAAATTAAAAAAAAACCTGTTCAACTAATTGAACAGGTTTTAACTATATTATTTACTGTAAAAATGTAACGTTATAACTATTCTGAAGCTACAATTTCATTTTCATCATCACCTTCCCATTGCCCAACCACTGATGTAGCCAAAGCATTTCCTAAAACATTTGTTGCACTACGAAACATATCACAAAAATGATCTATAGGTAAAATTAATGCTATTCCTTCAATTGGAATATCAAACATACCACAAGTTGCGGCAACTACAACTAAACTTGCTCTTGGAACACCTGCAATCCCTTTACTGGTAAGCATTAAAACTAAAAGCATAGTCATTTGTGTTCCTAAATCTAAATCAATTCCGTAGGCTTGAGCAATAAAAATACTAGCAAAAGTCATGTACATCATACTTCCATCTAAATTGAATGAATAACCTAATGGCAACATGAAAGAAACGATTCTGTCTTTTACTCCAAAACGTTCTAATTCCTCTGTCAATTTTGGAAAAACTGCTTCACTACTGGTTGTTCCAAAAGCAATAATCAAAGGACTTACAATTCTTTTAAGCAAAACAGTCATTCTGCTTTTAAGAAAAATGTAACCCACCACTATTAATACCAACCAAAGTGATGAAATTCCAACTAAGAATGAACCAAAAAATTTGAAATATGTAATCGCTAATTCTTGAAAATCTCTTACCGCGAAAACTCCGGCAATAGCTCCAAAAACTCCTATTGGAGCAAATTTCATTACGTAGTTCACCATTTTAAGAACTATGTGTGAGGTTTTATCTAAAGCATTTGTAACTGGCTTAACATAATCTCCCAATGATGCTGCTGCCAAACCAAAGAAAATAGAGAAAATCACAATTTGTAAAATTTCATTGGTAGCCATTGCTTCAAAAATACTTTTGGGAACAATATGCTCAATAAAATTTTCAAAAGATATATTTTGAGTTTTTGAAGTAACTTCTGAAACAGAGGCCAAATCAACATTTGATAAATTAAGACCAACTCCCGGTTCAAGGATGTTTACAAAAAACATTCCCAATAATAAAGAGATGAATGAAGCTGTAAAAAACCAACCCATTGCTTTTCCTCCAATTCTTCCAACAGCTTTAATATCGCCCAACTTTGCAATTCCTACAACAAGTGTTGTAAAAACTAATGGCGAGATAATCATTTGTACTAATCGAATGAAAACTGTTGCCAGAATTTTAATTTTTGCGCTAAAACCTTGGGCTGCTTCTGGGGAAATAGAATTATGAATTACAATGCCTAAAATAGCACCTAAAACCATCGCAATTAATATTTGTCCCGTTAATCCTGAAAAAAAAGATGGTTTTTTAGTTGTTTTGGTATTCATTAAATTGATTGTTAGGTTTTAGTCTTAGCCTGTTACTTCACTCAACATTATATGTGTTTAGAAAATTTTCTTTACAATAATTCATTTCTTGTTTGCTTACAAGCAAGAAAACATAAAGTGTTAAGCAGGAAAAACTTCAAAAATTAAAATTAATAGGTTTTGTTTATCAAATAAAAATCAGCTAGTACAATAGCAGCCATAGCCTCAACTATAGGCACAGCACGTGGTACTACACAAGGATCATGACGTCCCTTTCCTGTCATTTCAGTAATATCCCCTTTGTTATCCAATGATTCTTGTTTTTGCATAATGGTAGCCACAGGCTTGAAGGCCACGCGGAAATAAATATCCATTCCATTACTAATTCCACCTTGAATCCCACCAGAAAGGTTGGTTTTAGTAGTACCGTCAGGGTTGTATAAATCATTATGCTCGCTTCCTTTCATTCTTGCTCCATCAAAACCACTTCCAAACTCAAATCCTTTTACGGCATTAATAGAGAGCATGGCTTTACCCAATTCAGCATGAAGTTTGTCAAAAACAGGTTCTCCTAAACCAATAGGCACATTTTGAATCACGCATGTTACGGTTCCACCTACAGTGTCACCTTGTTTACGAATATCTCGTATATACTCCTCCATGATTACCGCTGATGCTTCATCAGGACAACGCACAGGATTATTTTCGGTTTTTGAAAAATCTAATTCTTGGTATGGTTTTTCTAAAAATATAGGACCTACAGAAGAAACGTAAGCATTGATTTTTATATCTGACAGCATTTGTTTTGCAATTGCTCCTGCCACTACTCTACTGGCCGTTTCGCGTGCAGAACTTCGTCCGCCACCACGGTAATCACGAACACCATATTTTTTCTCATACACATAATCAGCATGACTGGGTCTGTAATTATCTTTTATATGAGAATAATCGTCTGATTTTTGATTGGTATTAGGAATAATAAAACCTATAGGTGTTCCTGTAGTTTTTCCTTCAAATATTCCGGATAAAAATTGTACATCATCCGGCTCTTTACGTTGGGTAACTATAGCCGATTGACCAGGCTTTCTTCTTGACATTTCAAATTGAATTGCATCTAAATCTATAGTTATTCCAGGAGGGCAACCATCAATTATACCGCCTAATGCTTCACCATGTGATTCTCCAAAAGTTGTTATTCTAAATAGTGTTCCGTAGCTATTTCCTGCCATTATAATTAGTTTTGAACAAAAGTACCATTTTAGTTTAAAGTTTAAAAGCTTATCCCGAGATTTCGGGATAAAGTTTTAAGAAACATTTCACATTTATTGATATTAATTTAATCTTGTCTTAGATTTCTTAACCTTTAATTCCATTTCTATTGCTAATAATTCTATTAATTTGGTAAACTTCAAATTCAAATACATTGAAAAAAAGAAAAGTCGAGTTAGTGGTCATTTCTGATGTACACCTAGGAACTTTTGGCAGCCATGCTAAAGAACTTTATAATTATTTATCTTCTATAAAACCTAAAACGTTAGTCTTGAATGGTGATATTATAGATGTATGGCAATTCCGAAAATCCTATTTTCCAAAAGCGCATTTAAAAGTCATACAAAAAATTATAAGCTTTGCTTCCAAAGGAACAAAGGTTTACTACATCACAGGAAATCATGACGAAATGCTCCGGAAATTTAGCGACATGAATATGGGTAATTTCGCTTTAGTAGACAAGTTAGTTTTAGATCTTGATGACAAAAAAGCGTGGATATTTCATGGTGATGTTTTTGATGCCTCAGTTCAACATTCAAAATGGATAGCTAAACTTGGTGGCTTAGGCTATGACTATTTAATACTTTCAAACCGTTTTGTCAATTGGTGTTTATCCAAAATAGGAAGAGAACCATATTCTTTTTCTAAAAAAATAAAGGCCAGCGTAAAAAAAGCAGTAAAACACATTTCTGATTTTGAGGCAACTGCAACTGAATTAGCCATCGAGAAAAAATATGATTATGTTATTTGTGGACACATTCATGAACCAAAAATGATTCATAAAGAAACCAAAAATGGAACTACCTTATATTTAAATTCTGGAGATTGGGTTGAGAATTTAACAGCATTGGAGTACAACAAAAAACGTTGGAAATTATATAATTATTCCGAAGCAAACTATGTCGAAGAAGAGAACCTTTTTGAAATGGAAGATATTTTAAGTAATCAAATAGTGGCTTCAGCACTTTTTTCGAAACAAAATATCCTGATGTAAAACCAATATAAAATGGTTTCAAAATGCTAAAAAACGTAAATTATATAACTTTTCTATAAAATTTTATAAACTTCATACCCTACTTAATTATACATTTGTACCTATAAAAACTTACTTATGAAAAAAATTATTTTATCGGCAATAATGTTAATTGGATTAGCATTTTCCTCACAAGCACAAGACATTTCAAAAAACGCATTGGGATTACGTTTAGGTGGTAATAATGGTTTTGGTGGAGAACTTTCTTACCAAAGAGCATTAGGAAGCAACAATAGACTTGAACTTGATTTAGGTTGGAGAAACAGAAGTAATTACAACAATAATGGTTATGATGACGATGCAATAAAATTAGCAGCTTTGTACCAATGGGTATGGAACATTGATGGTGGTTTCAACTGGTATGCAGGTGTTGGGGGTGGTGTAGGAAGCTACAGTTATGATAATAATAACGAATCATTTAATGATACTTTTGTATTTGCTGCTGGAGATATTGGTATTGAATACAATTTTGATATTCCATTGTTAATTTCATTAGATTTCAGACCTGAGTTTGGAGGAAATGGATATTACGAAAATAATTACGGTTCTGATATTGCATTAGGTCTTAGATACCAATTCTAATATTTTAGAAAATATATTAAAAACGCCACTAGCAATAGTGGCGTTTTTTTATTTAAAAATAATAGCTTTCTTAGAATTTATTTTGACTACACAAAAAGGATTTGTAAAAGCTTGTGTAACCATACTACCCGGTTCCGGACTAGTTTCTTTAATGGTGATAACAATATTTTTATCGGTTTCAACTACAGTATCTATTCCTATACTATACCCTCCCGATGTTTTTTCTCCCATATTCAAAACTAAAAAATTAGAAGTTTGAACATCATTTGGACTAATTTTATTTTTTAAATTTTCATCGTTCTGCAACATTACAATTTCATTTGGCTCCGAAAGAATCTCAAAAAAACGAATACTTGCACCTCCGTTCGTCTGTTGTGTCAAGACTTCGTATAAAGAATTTTTATCGGAACTTTTTGTAGTTGTTGCACCACAGGAAAATAAAGCCAAAGCCACTAGTGATACTATTATTTTTTTCATTGAAGGATTTTATTGATTAATAGATAAAATTCGAAAGTTTTAAAACATTCTATATTGGAAAAATGTAAAATCTATACATATTTTTTTATGGCTTTTTTATATAATGCTTCATAAAGTGGCAAGATGTTTTTGATGTCAAATTGTTTTGCAACTGACAGCGCATTTTCTTTAAATTTATTAAGAGTAGCGTCATCTTTTAAAATTTTCAAAGCGTTTTGTGCCATTTCATCTGTATTCCCAACATTGCTTAAATATCCGGAAATACCGTCAAAATTCACTTCTGGTAACCCCCCTGAATTACTTGAAATTACGGGAACACTCCAAGCCATTGCCTCCAAAGCTGCAAGTCCAAAACTTTCTGTTTCAGATGGCAACAAGAATAAATCAGTATAACTCAAAATTTTATCAATCTCATTACTGTTTCCAAAAAAGATGACTTTATCCTGAATTCCTAATTCCTGACATAAATATTCCGCTTTTTCTTTTTCAGGACCATCCCCTACCATCATCAATTTAGCAGGAATTTCTTTTTGAATATTATAGAAAATTTTAATTATATCCGGAATTCGTTTTACTTTTCTGAAATTACTGATATGCGTAATAATTCTCTCATTTTTATTAGCCATTACGGAACGATGACAGGCTGTACTGGGATCATTCAGATTTTTATCTAATTCTATAAAATTAGGAATTACCTCAATTTCATTTTTTATATTAAATAATTTATGGGTATCATCTTTCAAACTTTGGGAAACCGAAGTAACAAAATCCGATTTGTTAATGCTAAAAGTTACCGCTGGTTTGTAAAATGGATGATTACCAACTAATGTAATATCAGTTCCGTGAAGTGTCGTCACCATCGGAATATTAATTCCCTCATCTTTCAGCATTTGTTTAGCCATATAACCTGCATAAGCATGAGGAATAGCATAATGCACGTGCAATAATTCGATTTTATAAAGTTTTACCATATCCACTAATTTGCTTGACAAAGCCAATTCGTAAGGTTGATAATGAAATAACGGATATTCAGGTACATTCACTTCGTGGTAATGCACATTTGGGTTTAAAAGAGCCAAACGTACAGGCTGACTATACGTTATAAAATGGATTTCGTGACCACGTCTTGCCAATTCAAGACCTAATTCTGTAGCGACAACACCACTTCCTCCAAAGGTAGGATAACAAACTATTGCAATTTTCATCTATGTATTTTAATGAAACGAAATTACTAAAAATAGGAATGTGTTTTATGGAAATTTAAGTTAAATCCTTTCAAGTTTAAAACTTAATGCGCTGTATCCTTACGGCATTTAAAATAGCCAACAAAGCCACACCAACATCAGCAAAAACAGCTTCCCACATCGTAGCTAATCCTCCTGCTCCCATTACCAATACAATCAATTTAACTGTAAAGGCTAAAAAAATATTTTGCCAAACGATTTCTTTTGTCTTTTTTCCAATATTAATTGCTGTATAAATCTTTGTGGGTTGATCATTTTGAATGACAACATCAGCAGTTTCAATGGTGGCATCACTTCCTAAACCTCCCATTGCGATTCCAACATTTGCCAAAGCAATTACCGGAGCATCATTTACTCCGTCACCAACAAATGCAACAATTAAATTTTGCTTCAATAGAGCTTCTAATTTTTCAACTTTATTTTCAGGTAACAAATTTCCAAAAGCCTGTTCAATATTCAATTGTTTTGCAACAACAGAAACTATTGCTTGATTATCGCCAGAAAGCATAATGGTTGCTACATTTAATTTGTGTAAGCTCTGAATTGCTTCTTTTGCATCTTCTTTAACTTCATCAGCAATAATAAAATAACCCGCATATTTTTGATTGACAGCAACAACTATAATTGTAAATGGAATTGTATCAATTTCAGTATCATAAGCAATATTGTAGTTTTTCATCAACTTAGCATTTCCTACCAAAATCTCGTTTCCATCCACAAACCCTTTTAATCCTAAACCAGCAATTTCCGTTACTTCAGTTACAATGCTATCTTTTGCCTGCTCTTTGGCAAATTCTATAATTGCTGAACCTACTGGATGTGTCGATTTAGTTTCTATTGCGGATGCGTATTTTATCAAATCAGCTTCTGAAATCCCAACAGCTACCACTTTTTGAACTTTAAAAACCCCTTTAGTCAATGTTCCTGTTTTATCAAAAACGACTACTTTAACTGATGCAATTATATCTAAAAATGTAGATCCTTTGAATAAAATTCCGTTTTTACTTGCTGCTCCAATTCCTCCAAAATACCCTAACGGAATAGAAATTACCAATGCGCAAGGGCAAGAGATTACCAAGAAAACTAATGCTCGATATAACCAATCCTTAAAAATATAATTGTCTATAAATACAATTGGCAGTACACAAATTGCTATTGCGAGATAAACCACAATTGGCGTGTAAATTTTAGCAAATTTCCGAATAAACAATTCGGTTGGTGCTTTTTTTGCAGTAGCTTCTTGAACCATTTCCAGAATTTTAGACAATTTACTATCTGTAAATACTGTAGTAACTTCAACTTGAGAAATCGTATTAAGATTAATCATTCCTGCAAGAATTGTTTCTCCTTTTGATTTGGTATCAGGTTTACTTTCGCCTGTTAATGCTGCAGTATTGAAAGTGGCGTAATCCGAAAGCAGTTTTCCATCTAATGCCAATTTTTCACCTGGTTTCAATTCTATGATTTCTCCAATAGTAACTTCTGAAGCTTTTTTGGGAACAATACTAACCCCATCAAGAACATTCGCTACATCCGGTCTTTGATCTAATAATGATTTTATATTCGATTTTGCTCTTTTTACGGCTAACATCTGAAATAATTCACCAATGGCGTAAAATAACATTACTGCAACACCTTCGGCATATTGACCAATTCCAAATGCGCCTAACGTGGCAATTCCCATCAAGAAAAATTCAGAAAAAACAGCTCCTTTGCGAATACTTTCATACGCTTCTTTCAAAACCGGAATACCTACCGGAATATAAGCTATAACATACCAAACAATTCGAATCCAACCATTAAACCAAGATTGAGGAACGTAATTATCAAATAGTATAGCAATTAGTAATACTATAAAACTAATAATGGAAGGAAAAAACATTCTGAAGGTACTTTCATCACCATTAGAATGATCGTGATCTTGCTCATTATGGTTTTCTGACTCACTGTGAGAAGAACAACATCCTGAATCTTGGTCTGATTTATTGTTTTTTTTTTCTTCTAAAGCACAGCAAGATTGTTCATCATCTATAACATGTTTGTGTGTCATTTTAGATAATTTATTTTAATAAAAAAAGAACTAATAACAATCAAAAGTGTTACTATTACTGTAAAGTTAGTTGAATTTAATGTTTTATCTTTTGATATAGCACATAAAATTACCGTTAATAATAACCCGACAATTATTTATTTACAGTTAAATGATTTAGACTTCAATTCTTTATCGTTTTCAAACAATAATCACTGTATTTTAGCTACTTTTTATCCTTTTTAGAACTTTTTTTATTCATCCATTTATTCACTTTATAGCTAAGATAAGCCGAACCGCTACCAATAATTGCCCCTGCAAATACATCACTTGGATAATGAACCCCTAAATGCATTCGAGAATATCCCACTGCGCCAGCCCACACAAAAGACGGTGCAATAACATACCATTTGGGATAAGCTAAACTCAGTGATGTTGCTGTTGCAAAAGCTAAAGAAGTATGTCCCGAAGGAAATGATTTTCCCAAAGATGATGCAGCTTGATCAATATCAGGATAGGTCTCAAATGGTCTGTTCCTTTTTATAGTATGTTTCAATGCAGTGGTAATAAATGCATTTACTAAGAATGTTTCTCCTATAAAAATTGCTTGTTTCTTGATGGCACTATCTTTCTTTATTAAAGCAAACGAATATAAAATAATGGGAGTTGCAACACTTATTGGAACAGCACTATTCGTTACTAATTTAAAAGTAGGATCTAAATTCTTATTCCTATCAACATTGATATCTCGTAGAATATTAATATCAATATTTTGAGCATTTACAAAAGTCGTGCAAAAAAGCAATACAATTAAACTGACTTTTGTAAAAACGGTATTCCTATTTTTCATCAAACTATTTTTATCTCAAATATACTATAATACAGCTACAATTTGTAACTAAATATTTCTTATAAAAGTATTGAAAACGTTTTTAATAGAAATAGTCCAAATGAAATTGTTAAAAATTTCATTTGGACTATTTCTGTTATTACTTCAAAATTAGGTTAGTGCATTATAGCTTCATAAATCACCTTTTGAATATCTTCTCGAATGTTTTCTTTAGATAATCTATTCTCACCAGCAATAGGAAAAGTTCTATTGGATAAAAATACATAGACAATTTGCGTTTCAGGATCAGCCCAAGCCATCGTTCCTGTATAACCGGTATGACCAAAACTGGTCATCGAAGCACAACCACACGTAGGTCCTTCTGCACCCAACTGTGGTTTATCAAAACCTACACCTCTCCTATTTCCTGCCGCACAAAAATAACACGTATTAAAATCATCAAATGTCTTTTCAGAAAAATACTGCTGATTGCCATAATTTCCTTTTTGCAGATAAAGCTCCATTATTTTAGCCACATCCATAGCATTCGAAAAAACACCGGCGTGACCCGAAACTCCGCCTTCTAAAGCTGCTGATAAATCATTGACAAACCCTTGCAAAAGTTGATGACGGAAATAGGTATCAGTTTCTGTCGGAGGAATTCTGTTTTTATCAAATTTTCCTAACGGATTGAAACTTGAATTATTCATTCCAAGAGAACGATAGAAATTCTCTTGAATTAAAACATCTAATGTTTTACCTGTTGTTTTTTCTAAATAATCCTTCAGAATCATAAAGGTAAGATCGCTGTACTTGTATTCTTTTTTCAATGAGAGCTTACTCTTGACAATCATTTTCATAATGGTGTCACTAAAATCATTTCGGATAAAAAGACTATCTGTCATTCGTTTAGAAAACTGTTCTTCGGATGTTTTTCTAAAATAAACTTCCGAAGGAAATTTTGATTTATCTATTGTCGCTTTATAAAATGGAATTCCTGCAGCAAGTCCTGCGTAATGAGACAATAAATCCTTAAAATTAATATTCGCTTTATTGGAATCTTTAAAAATGGGAGACATTGTTCCTAATGTAGTTTCCAAATTTATTTTTTGCTTATCGTATTGCAACATTACATTGGGCAATGTAGCCAGAATTTTTGTCAACGAAGCAACATCATAAATATCTGAATCTTGAACTTTAATAGTTTTATCATACGTATGGTGTCCAAATGATTTTTGATAAATAACTTTTCCTTTTCTAGCAACTAAAACCTGAATTCCCGGCGTCATTTTACCATTAATCGCTTTATTAGCAATGCCGTCAATTTTTGATAAAATTTCAGCATTCATTCCCACATTTTCGGGAGTAGTAAATCCCAAACGATTTAACTTTTCAGTTGCTAAACCATCATTTACCTTAAAATTATTATTAATAGAAACTGGTAATTTTCCTTTGGCTTCTATAGCTCCAAAAATAAGTTCTGCCGATACTATTTGTGCAATCGTACTGTTTTGATAGGAAACAAGTAATCCTTCAATATCATCAAAATTTGTAATAGGTAATAACGAATATGGTTTAGCAAAAACATCTAGAATTACATTATTATTTTTAGCTAAAAAATTGATTTTAAATAATTCATTAGATTTAAAATCGTCGTTTCTAAAAGCTACATCTGATTTGTGATATCCAATGATTACTGTTGTAAACGGTTGCAATTTCATTTGCAAACTATCCAGATTAGTATCTGCAACTACAGTGACTTCAGCGTATTTTTTTAGAGTTGAAACAAAAGCATCATTGTTGTCATCGCCTATTTTTACATAGGCAATTTTTTGTTTGTCCAAATTTTTAATTGGTAAAACAGCAGTTGTATTTTTTAAAACAGTAATTGCATTTTCATACAGCTCATATTGTAAAGCATCGTTTTCAGATGTATTTAAATCGTTGTATAAACTTTCCGTTACAATCGGTTTGTAACTATTCAAACCTGATTTGTACTTAAACTTTAGAATTTTCTTTACAGAAAAAGCCAATCTTTCTTCAGAAAATAAATTAGCCGAATAGGCAAGCTTAAATTTTTCAATTGCTGATGGAACATCTTGGGGAAATAAAAGTACATCGTTTCCAGCCATAAAAGCTTCAAAATTAATTTCGCTTGGTAATTTAAAGTTACTTACGCTCTTCATATTCAAAGCATCGGTAAAAATAAGCCCCTTGAATCCCAATTCTTTTTGAAGAATATCCGTTACCACATTATAGGAAATCGAAGAAGGAAAATTGGGCCTTGATTCTAAACTGGG
Source organism: Flavobacterium labens (assembly GCF_048286755.1). Taxonomy (NCBI): domain Bacteria; kingdom Pseudomonadati; phylum Bacteroidota; class Flavobacteriia; order Flavobacteriales; family Flavobacteriaceae; genus Flavobacterium; species Flavobacterium labens. The sequence continues at coordinate 44,646 of NZ_JBLVPL010000007.1, forward strand.
AACGTTTAAATGTGCCACCATAACAGACGAAAGTCCTTCATGAAACATTTTTTTATAAGGATAAAACTCAACGTCCATTAATCTTTCTTTAGAAAAATTAATAGTTGGTAATCCTTTATGAGAATCTGTTTCAGAATCGCCATGACCCGGAAAATGCTTTCCTGTGGAAAATATTCCTTGGCTCTGAACACCTTTCATTATTGCAATGGCACGTTCAGTAACTTTGAATTTATCTTCGCCAAAAGAGCGAAAACCTATAATGGGATTTCTGGGATTTGTATTGATGTCTAGAACTGGAGCAAAGTTAAATTGCAATCCCAATCGCTTGCTTTGTTCCCCCATTTGAGCACCAACTTTCTCCAATAATTTCATGTCTTGGATGGCTCCAAGTGTCATATTCCAAGGATATCGATAGGTAGAATCTAATCGCATACCCAAACCCCATTCGGCATCACTACCAATAAACAATGGTTTTTTTGACTTCGATTGAAAACGGTTGGTTAATTTAGCTTGACGAATAGGACCACCTTGAAAGAAAATTAATCCGCCTATTTTACTTTCCTGAATCAGTTTATCAATAGCGTTGAAGTGAACAGTATCTCTATTAGAATAAGCGGCAACCATAAATAATTGCCCAAATTTTTCCTCTAAAGTCATAGCACTGTAAACACTATCAACCCATTTATTTCCTTGAGGAGATAATTCAAAAAGTGTGGGGATATTACTCGATTTTATACTGTCCAAATTTTCTATTTTGGACGGAACGTTGGTTAAAATTACTTTATTCTTATTAATTTTTGTCCCAACACAACTTGAAGCTACAAAGAAAATTAAGACATAAAATAAAACAATTTTGACGCCTATTTTTCTCATTGAACTGTTTTGTTTAAAAAAAGCGACTATGCCAGCTATCAATGGCAGGAACTTCCCAGGATTCATTGTATTCTTCTATATTATTAACTAAATTATTGAAAACTATAGTATTTTCAGTAACAGCTTTATCTTTCACCATTTTCTTGAAATCAATCAAAGGCTTGTGGGCAATATGTTCTCCAAGTTTGAAAGTAACATTCATTTTGTCCAATAAATCAACGGTGTATTTTTGTTCTAAACTTTGAATAAATTCTACAGATGAATCGATAGAACAACCTGTTGCTGCTTGTACATCCTGATTTACGGCGATAATAATAAAGCGATTGTATTTTAATTGATACGATGACTCTAAACTCGTACCGTGTGCAGCCCAACCTTCAAGAAAGGATTGCAAGGCTGTTTCTATTTCAGAAAATTCGGCATCCGAAAATTTTCTGTTTGATTGATAAATCCAGATCTTAGATTCTTCGGGTAAATTTTCAAATGGAACGTACATGTCAATTATGAATTATGAGTTATGAATTTTTAATTTTAATTGATTTACAAATCTTGTGCATTAGCAATCAATTCAGCAATATCCATAACTTTTACTTCGCCTTCCTTTTCTTTGTTTTTAATACCATCAGTCATCATAGTATTACAAAAAGGACAACCCGCAGCAATTATTTCTGGTTTAGTTTCTAATGCATCTTCAGTTCTTTCAACGTTGACTTCTTTATTTCCTGGCTCAGCATCTTTAAACATCTGGGCACCACCGGCACCACAGCATAAACCGTTAGCTTTAGAACGTTTCATTTCAACTAATTCAGCATCCAATTTAAGAATCAAATCTCTTGGTGCTTCATAAACATTATTAGCTCTTCCTAAATAGCAAGGATCGTGAAAAGTAATTCGCTTTCCCTTGAATTGCCCACCTTCAATAGTCAGTCTTCCATCATCTAATAGTGATTTCAAAAATTCTGTGTGGTGAACTACTTCATATTTTCCGCCTAATTCCGGATATTCATTTTTTAAAGTATTGAAACAATGCGGGCAAGCGGTAACTATTTTTTTTGCTTCGTAAGCATTCAAAACCTCAATATTCATCATGGCTTGCATCTGAAACAAAAACTCATTTCCGGCTCTTTTTGCAGGATCTCCAGTACAACTTTCTTCAGTACCTAAAACGGCAAAAGAAACATTTGCACGATTTAAAATTCGAACAAACGCTTTAGTTATTTTCTTTGCTCTATCATCAAAACTTCCAGCACAACCTACCCAGAATAAAACTTCTGGTTGTTTTCCTTGGGCTAACATTTCGGCCATAGTTGGCACAATTAAATTCTCTGACATACTATTTTGTTGATTCGGTTATTTGCTTATTTACTTAATCACAAATTCTTAATTTATAAATCGGTTATTCGTTAAACAAATAACAAATTAAACGATTTAACGACTATTCATTTTTCCAATTCAATCGATCTTGCTGATTGTATTGCCATGGGGCACCGTTATTCTCTATATTAGTCATCATTGCATTAATTGGCATTGGTGCAGCGCTTTGCTCCATTACTAAATAACGTCTCATATCCATGATAATTGAAAGCGGACTAATATTTACGGGACATTCCTCTACACATGCATTACAAGAAGTACAAGCCCAAAGTTCTTCTGGTGTAATGTAGTCGTTCAATAATGTTTTATTATCCGGAATAAAAACACCTTTATTGGCATCAATATTTCTTCCTACTTCTTCCAATCGATCTCTTGTATCCATCATGATTTTACGTGGAGACAATTTTTTTCCAGTTATATTCGCAGGACAAGATGAAGTACAACGACCACATTCTGTACAGGTATAAGCATTCAATAATTGAACCCAATTTAAATCCTGAACATCACTTGCACCAAATTTACTTGGAACCGCATTTTCATCCACTGGAGCTGCTGCAAAAGGATCAGCATTAGGATCCATCATTAACTTCACTTCTTTAGTAACTGATTCTAAATTATCAAATTGACCTTGAAGATTTAGATTCGCAAAATACGTATTGGGGAATGCCAACAGAATGTGTAAATGCTTAGAAAAATAAAGGTAGTTCATGAAAATCAAAATTCCGGTAATATGCAACCACCAAAATATTTCAGAAAGAAGCATTACTAATTCATTTGACATTCCATTAAATAATGGTTCAATAAATTGACTTATTGGAAATGAACCAGCTTTAATAAAGTGAGAAAAACCTCCAGGGACATTCTGTAAATGCAAATCAGATGCATTCATTAATAAAAACAATGTCATTAGAACTAACTCAAAATATAAGATATAGTTCGCGTCACTTTTAGGCCAGCCTTTTAGATCTGAGCTCACAAATCTCTTTAGTTTGATTGCGTTTCTTCTACTCCAAAAAGCAAAAACAGCAACCAAAACTAAAAGGGCCAAAATTTCGAAAGAAGCGATCAACACATCATAAGTTGTTCCTAAAAAAGCAAAAACACGATGCGTACCAAAGAGCCCGTCTATAATGATTTCTAATAATTCTATGTTTATAATTACAAAACCTACATAAACTATAATATGCAATACTCCCGCAATAGGCCTTTTCACCATTTTAGATTGACCCAGAGCAATCATGGCCATATTAGTCCAACGCGCTTTCGGATTATCTGAACGATTTACATCAGTTCCAAGATTAATATTCCGTCTAATTTTTTTTACACTGTTGAAAAAATATCCAAAACCAATTACCAAAAGAATGGCAAATAAAATATTATCTAAATAGCTCATAATTACTAATTTTTTACATTAGGTACAGAATCGTTCGTAGGACCAACATAAGGTTTATTTTTCTTTCCAAAAACTGATATATTAACATATCTTGTTGGATAGAGTCTGATGTCCTGCAATAGTAATTCTAATTCTTTTGTAGAACTTTTAATGTTTTGGTAAAAAGCTTCATCATTTAATAATTTACCCATAGAACCTTTACCTGATTCTAAATTGCTCATGATACCATCGACTCTTGCTAAAGTAGCATTAAGATTTTTAACCGTTTTTCCTAAATCAGCTTTATTCAAGGAATCAGATATTTTAGAAAAATTTCCGGACATTTTATTAAAGTTGGTAACAACTCCGTTTATTTGAGTTTTGTTCGCATCTAATAAAGTATTAACGCTTAAAGAAACTTTATGAAATTGTTCAATTGTCTTACTCAATTCCGCTAAGGTAAGTTTTAAATCCTGCTGTCCTTTTTGGTCCAAAACATTATTTAACCCTGAAATTAATTTTTCAGTACTTCCCAATAACTTTTCTAATTTTTCTTGAAGTGGTGCTAATTGATCTCCAACTTTATCAGTCAGACCAAGTTTTACTCCGCCTTGCAATTTTTGACCATCAACAGCTAATGTTTTATCATCAAAATTAGGAATAATTGCAATCTGCTTTCCTCCAATAAATCCAGGCTCATAAATAGAAGCTGTACTCGATTTAGAAATTGGGAAATCAGTTTTTAATTGTAATTCAACTAATAATACACCCGTATTTTCATCAATTGTTATACTGCTGACTTTACCAATAACTAATCCGTTTAACGTAACAGGCGCAGATGTCGCTAAACCTTCTACACTTTTATATTCTACATAAAATGTTTTATAATTGGTAAAAAGATCTCTTCCTTTCAAAAAACTGTAGCCCCAGATAAATAATAATATAGATGCAATTACTAGAATAGCAGTTTTAATTTCTCGTGTTATTTTCAAAATTTAAGTATTTTTTACAAATTTAATATAAAATATTTGACTTGTTGTAATTATTTAAGCGCTTCTTGAATACTAATATTCTTTCCATCTTTAATTGCTATTATATACGCTGAAGTATAGCCTTTGGATTTTACAACTTTCAAATCCTCTTTTGCAGTCTTATAATCTGATGTTAAGCCATATGCATACTTATATAAAGGCCCATTGCTTGTAGTCATCGAAACATTTTTTAATCCTTTAAAATTTGACGGATTTAATTTAATATTTTTATTTCCTGCTGCAAATTGAACTTTAAAAACCACATCAGAATTTTGTGTTTTCGACTCTTGCTTTTGTGAAACTTGTTTTTCTATAATTCGTTTTGATTTAGTACTCTTTGAAGAATCTTTCTCTTCATTTTTGACTACTTTTTTAGATGGAAGTTCTTCATAATCATCATTAGATTGCGTTCCAAAATATTCTTTCTTATAAGCAATAATAGCTGATGCAATAGCTTCTGCCATATTATTTTGTCCTTCTTCTGAATTTAAATAATGTCCTTCTTCGCTATTTGATAAAAAACCCAATTCAATTAATACACTTGGCATATAAGCCGCATCCAAAACCCATAAAGGTGTCTGTTTTATCCCTCTTGATTTTCGATGCAATTTATTTTTAAAATTACTCTCAATTTTTGAAGCTAGATTTATACTTCTATCTAAATAATCTTCTTGCAGAATTTTTAATCCAATCAATGTTTCAGGATTCTTGGGATCAAAACCTTTGTAGGTTTGCTTATAATCTTTCTCCAATAATATCACTGAATTTTCTTGTTTAGCAATTTCTAAATTACCTTTGCTTCTTGCCAAACCCATTACAAAAGTCTCTGTACCAAAGGGAATTGGATTATCAACTGAATTACAATGTATAGAAACAAATAAATTAGCATCGATACTATTTGCTTTTTTTGGTCTATCCTTTAATTCTATGAAAACATCTGATTTTCGTGTATAAACAACTTGAATATTATTATCTCTTTTGAGGTATTTTTCTAATTTCAAAGTCGTTTTAAGCGCAATTTCTTTTTCAACAAAGCCATGATAGGAATTTCCTGGATCTTTCCCTCCGTGACCCGCATCTAAAATAACAGTAAACTTTTGATTGGATTGAGAAAACGTATTTGAGTAGAAAAATAGAAATAGAGCTAAAATTGTGGTTTTGAATCCTACAGTTATTTTCAAAATGTGTATGTTTTTTTTTTACTAATTTAATATAAAAAAGATAAGCTATTATTTAATTACGTCTTGAATATTAACTTTCTCTCCGTTTTTAAATGCAATCAAAAATGCGGAATCATATCCTTTTTCTTTTGCCTCGCTTAATTGCTTTTTTGCTTCATCATAATCCGAAGTTTCTCCATACATATATTTGTAAACCCTGTTTTCATAGGCTACAGAAATATTTTTAAGTCCATTAAAATTTCTTGGAACTAAATCTAATCTTTTACTACTAGCTGAAAGCTGCACCTTAAAAATAGGCTTAGTATTATCAACCGTTTTTTTGACTTGTGATGATTCTGCTGCGGCTTGCGGAATCATTTTCGGTTTCGCAGGAACAACCGTATCTCTTATAGGTTTTTCATTAATTTTTTGCGAAGGCAATTCTTCAAAAATTTCAGTTTCACCATTTCCAAAATATTCTTTCTTATAACTGATAATTGCATCAGCGATAGCTCTGGCAATTTCATTTTGACCGTCTTCAGAATTTAATGTATTTCCTTCAATAGAATTCGAGATAAATCCCATTTCTATCAATACTCTAGGCATGTAAGCTTTGTGAAGCACCATGAAAGGAGCCTGTTTTACTCCTCCTCCTCTTATTTTTTTTCCTAAATCTGCAAAAGAATCTTCTACCTTACTTGCTAATGAAATACTATTGTCCAAATATTCCTCCTGCATCAAGGTCATTCCTATCATGGTCTCCGGAGAGTTAGGGTCAAATCCTTCGTATTTTTGTTTGTAATCTTTCTCTAATGTTATTACAGAGTTCTCTTTTTTAGCAGCCTCAAGATTTGACGCTACTTTACTCAAACCCATTACATATGTCTCAGTTCCATCTGCGGCCGTATTTCTATTAGCATTACAATGAATCGAAACAAAAATATTAGCGTTAAATCTATTGGCAATATTGGCTCTTTCAATTAAATCAATAAACACATCTGTTTTTCGGGTATAATTGACATTAATCTGTGGTGTAGTTTCTAATATTTTTCCAACTTTCAAAACTACTGCCAAAGCAATGTTTTTTTCTACACGTCCTTCATAAACAGCTCCAAAATCATGTGCTCCATGACCTGCATCTAAAGTCACCTTGAAAACATTAGACTGACTGAAGCTCGATAAAGAAATTATCGTCAAAATAAAAGTTAATATTATTTTTATTTTATATATAATACGCATAAATCCAAAAGTTAATTTAATTAAAACACTACCGTCATAAAATTTTTTATTTGGCTATTTTTGACAAAAAATAATATGTAAGTTTGACATGTCAAAAAACAGGCCATAATTTTACAAAAATAGCATTTAAACCTTTGCATACAAACTTATTTAATATCGTTTTATTATCAATTTTCCTGTCATTAGGGTCTGGTAAATTATATTCTCAAGATATAACAAAAAAAAAGACAGCTATATCCGCAAACAAACAAGCTGACACGACCAATTTAGATACTAATAAAAAGAACAGACCTATTATAACGGTTACAAAAGAAACCGATTCCATAAAAAAAGACAGTGTAAAGCCTAAAAAAGCATTTCTTGATGGAAAAGTGAGATACAAGGCGGATCAATATGCTAAAATTGACCAAAAGAAAAAGCTGATTACCTTATATGATAAAGCGGAATTATACTATCAAGATGTCGAATTGAAATCTGGAATAATCGTTATGGATTATGAAAAAAATGAAGTCTATGCCGGACGTATCAAAGATTCAACAGGTGCTTATACTCAATACCCAAACTTCAAACAAGGCGCAAATGTAGTAGAACCAGATTCTATCCGTTTTAATTTTAAAACAAAAAAAGCCTTAATCTGGAATTCCAGATCAGATCAAGGAGAATTCAAAATTAAAGCTGCTATAACAAAAAAAGAAAATGATTCTGTCTATTTTTTAAAAGGAGCTCGTTTTACCACTTCAAAAGATGTTGATAATCCTGAATATTATTTCCAAACGAATAAAGTGAAATTTATTCCGGGTAAAAAAGTAGTTACCGGATTGACTAATATGGTTATTGCAAATGTTCCTACTCCTATAGCTTTACCTTTTGCTTTTTTTCCAATGAGCAAAGAAACCAGTATTTCAGGATTGATTTTGCCCAGCTATAACGATTCTAATAACAGGGGATTTTCGCTTCAAAATTTAGGATACTACTTTGCCCTTAGCGACAATTATGATTTAACCGTGTTGGGAGATTATTATACTAATGGAAGTTATGGGTTGCGTTTTGAATCCAGTTATGCCAAAAGATATAATTATAGAGGAAACTTAAACATTAGATTTGAAAATTTAATTACTAGCGAAAGAGGCTATCCGGATTATTTGAAACAAAACATTTACAACATTCAATGGTCTCATTCCAAAGACTCTAAATCAAATCCTAACTCCAGTTTTTCAGCATCTGTGAATCTTGGTAGCAGTAAATATTTTAAGCAATCCATAAATCAAGTCAATATTGGGTCGAATCTTAATAACACTTTAAGCTCTTCGATATCGTATTCAAAAACATTTACTTCAGTTCCGCAAGTTAGAATGTCGTTAACAGCAACACATTCACAAAACACTCAAACAGAAGAAATTAATATGACTTTACCAACACTTCAATTAAGTGTGGACAGGATTTATCCTTTTGTAGGCAAAGATGGAGTCAAAAAAGGTTTTTTCAAAAACATCAATTTACAATATAATTTAAACGGTAGAAACAGTATTGTAACAACTGATTCTTTATTCTTTAAACCGCAAATGTTCAGAGATGCAAAAGTTGGTTTTCAACATAGTATTCCATTAAGTACCAATTTTAAATTATTCAAATATTTCAGTGCTTCTACTTCCATGAACTATGAAGAAATTTGGTATACCAAAACAATTGAAAGAAGTTATGATGTTGACCAAAGCAAAGTTGTTGATAAAACAATAAATGGATTTGATGCTTTCAGAACTTACTCCTTTTCATCTAGTGTAGGAACTACAATATATGGAACATTTAATTTTGGTAAAGACAAAAAAATCAAATCCATAAGACACGTCATGAGACCATCTGTTTCGTATGGCTACACTCCTAGTTTTGAAAAATATTATGATACTTATGCTTCTGATGCAACCGGAACCATGACAAAGCAATATTCAAGATTTGAAAATGGAATTTTTGGTGCTCCAGGATTAAATAATTCCAACACGTTAGGTTTTGATTTGAGCAATACTTTTGAAGCAAAAGTTACAGACAAAGACAGTACTAAGGTCGAGCCTAAAAAAATAATGCTTCTTAACAACTTAAACCTTTCCACTAGTTATAATCTTGATGCCGATGGTGTAACTTCTCTAGCTTTTTCACCAATACGAGTTAGCGGTGGTACTACATTATTAGATAACAAAATGAATGTCAATTTTGGAGCAACATTAGATCCTTATGCCATTGACAATTCTGGAAACCGAATTAATGTGTTTAATATTGATAATGGCGGAAGTCTTTTTAGAATGACCAGTTCTAATATGACCTTAAATTATTCTATTTCGAGCCAAGGAAAAGACAAAACAGACAAGGAGAAGAACACCCAGAGTCAGAGAAATGGTGGTCGTGAAGATGATCTATTTGGAACAAATACTGATTTGGGCGACAGCCGAAGAAGTCAATTTGAAGAAGAGGAAGGAGATGAAGGCGAAGATAAAATCTCGGAATTTTTCAATTCAAAGTTACCTTGGGACATGACATTTGCCTACTCTTTGACTTACGGAAATAACAATAGAGAAAATAAAATCATTGGGAATTCGATAATGATTTCAGCTAATGCTGATATAACACCAAAATGGAAAGCTGGAGTATCTACAGGTTATGATTTTGTACAAAAAGGAGTTACTTTCACACAGCTTCGTTTTGAGAGGGATTTATTGAGCTGGAGAATGGATTTTAACTGGTCTCCATTTGGAACAAATGCAAATTGGGGTTTCTTTATCGGGATAAAATCTGGTGTTCTTAGTGATATCAAATGGGACAAGCGAAGTACCATAAACCGATAATTGATTCTTAAACTTTTCACTATATAAAAAACAACTGTTTTATGAAAAAGATAATTTTTACAGAGAATGCCCCGGCTCCAATCGGACCTTATAACCAAGCAGTTCTTAAAGGAAATACGTTATATACTTCTGGCCAAATTGCAATTAATCCCGCAAATGGAGAATTGGTTACTGACAACATTGAAGTAGAAACAGAACAAGTAATGCAAAATATGAAAGCCGTACTTGAAGCAGCAGGAATGACATTTGAAAACGTTGTAAAAACAACTATATTCATCATGGACATGAATGATTTTGGAAAAATAAACACCGTATATGGTTCTTATTTTAACGAAAAAACCGCTCCAGCTCGTGAAACGGTTCAAGTGGCATGTTTGCCAAAAAATGTAAATGTAGAAATTTCAATGATTGCAATACTTTAGTTAAGTATTGCAATTATTTAGATTTTTATTTGTTGGCAATATGATATGCTATAAGACCATCAATAGGTCTTCTAAGTACGTTACCTAATTTTAATTCATACTTATCGAAAGTCTCTTGCAATTCATCTTTCAAATAAAATGCAATAGATCCTACAAAGTGAACAGGTACTTCTTTGCAATTATCATATTGTTTAATATAATTTTTCACAAAAGACTTCATTCCTTTGAAAATTATTTTTTTACAAAATTCAGTATCTTTATGTTGAATTAAGAACTTTGCAAATGTTGCTAAATAAGCATTAGGATTTGCTTCTTTGTATAGTTTACTTTTGATAGCATCAGGATCTAAATCGTATTCTTTCTCAAATTCTACTGCCAATTCTTTTGGCATTTTATTAAAATAATACTTTCTGATTAGTTCTTTTCCAAAAACATTACCGCTACAATCATCCATAACGATATAACCTAATGATTGTACTTTTTGATGCAATTCTTTTCCATCAAAATAACTACAGTTAGATCCGGTTCCTAATATACTAACAATAGCTTTTTCACCTTTAGGAGTTGTAGCGTAAACTGCAGCATATGTATCCTCTTCAACTACAATAATTGCGTTAGGGAAATAGTTTTGAAAAATTTGTGAAAGTGAAATTTTCATTCTATCTGTTCCACAACCTGCGCCATAGAAAAATAAATGAGTAGCCTCCTTTTTATTTTGCAAAATATCAAAACGATCATTTAGACGTTCAATAATTTCATCTCCATCTAGAATTTCTGGATTCAACCCTAATGTTTGTGTGGTAAACAATACTTTTCCGGCATCATCAATCGCTATCCAATCAGCTTTGGTAGAACCACTATCAACTAATAATCTCATTTTTTTTTGGTTTTTTTGGTTTTTTTGTATTTTGTTTTTCTAATTTAAAATACGTGCCGTATAAAATTTGCATTTAAAAAATGGAACAAAAAATAAAATCCCGTTAAATATAATATAACGGGATTTGTAAATATAAAGAATTATTTTAAACCTGCAATATGTACAGATAAATCAATTAATTTGCTAGAATAACCATATTCATTATCATACCAAGAGATGATTTTGAAGAAAGTAGAGTTCAATCCAATTCCAGCATTAGCATCAATGATAGATGTTCTTGAATCAGAAACGAAATCTTGAGAAACAACTAAATCTTCCGTATATCCTAAAATACCTTTCATTGTAGTTTCAGAAGCATTTTTCAATACAGCCATGATTTCTTCGTAAGTAGTTTCTTTTTCAACTTTTACAGTTAAATCAACTACAGAAACATCAGTTGTAGGAACACGCATTGACATACCTGTTAATTTTCCGTTCAATGAAGGAATAACTTTCCCTACCGCTTTAGCAGCACCTGTAGAAGATGGGATGATGTTACATGAAGCAGCACGTCCACCTCTCCAGTCTTTTCTTGAAGGACCATCAGTAGTCATTTGAGTAGAAGTTGTTGCGTGAACAGTAGTCATCAACGCTTCAACAATTCCAAAGTTATCATTAATAACTTTAGCTAATGGAGCTAAACAGTTAGTAGTACAAGATGCATTAGAAACAACCATATCAGTTGCTAGAGCTTCCTCATGGTTTACTCCCATTACAAACATTGGAGCATCAGCAGAAGGAGCTGAAATAATTACTTTTTTAGCACCACCTTTAATGTGCTCAGTTGCAGTTTCAATTGTTGTGAAGAAACCAGTACATTCAGCAACTACATCAACATCAACTTCATTCCATTTTAAATCTGCAGGATTTCTTTCAGCAGTAATACGAATATTTTTTCCGTTTACAAAAAGTTTTCCATCTATAACTTCAACAGTTCCATTGAAACGACCGTGAACTGAATCATATTTTAATAAGTAAGCTAAGTGATCTACATCTAATAAATCGTTGATAGCTACAACTTCTACATTATCTCTATTGTAAGATTCTCTGAATACAATTCTTCCAATTCTTCCAAATCCGTTTATTCCTAATTTTACTTTTGACATTTTACTTTAATTTTTTTGTTTATTTTTATTAACTCAACCTAAAGTCTAATTTCCTCACAATAAACTTTAACCACTTATGTGGACATAATGTCCGAAACTCTTAATAATTCTCTATCAATCATTGTTTTTCCTTTGATTGCTTGTTCTAAAGGCGTTAACGCTACTTTATCATTTTGCAATCCAACCATATAACTTGACTTTCCTTCCAATAACGATTCAACGGCTTTTACACCTAATCTACTGGCTAAAACTCTGTCAAAACAAGAAGGGGAACCACCTCGCTGCATGTGACCTAAAACCGAAACTCTAACATCGTATTCAGGCAAATTAGCTTCAACGTAATCTTTTAATTCGAATACATTTTTCCCAATTTTATCTCCTTCAGCAATAACAACTATACTTGATGATTTACCTGAAGCTTTACTTTTTTGCAGTGACTCTAATAATCTGTCTAAACCTAAATCCTCTTCAGGAATTAAAATTTCTTCTGCTCCTGCACCAATACCAGCATTCAAAGCAATATGACCAGCATCTCTACCCATTACTTCTACAAAGAATAATCGGTTGTGAGAACTTGCAGTATCTCTAATTTTATCAATTACGTCAACTACAGTATTTAATGCCGTATCGTACCCTAAAGTATGACTCGTCCCAAAAATATCATTATCAATAGTTCCCGGAATTCCCATTACTGGAAAATTAAATTCAGAATTGAATAATAAACCTCCTGTAAAAGTACCGTCACCTCCTATTACCACTAAAGCATCAATTCCTGCTTTAGTAAGATTTTCGTGTGCTTTTTTTCTTCCTTCTGGAGTTTTAAATTCTAAAGATCGAGCCGATTTAAGAATCGTCCCTCCTTTATTTACAATGTTGTTTACACTTCGAGGTCCCATTTCTTTGAAGTCGCCTTCAATCATTCCCTGATATCCTCTATAAATTCCTATGCATTCTATATTATGATAAGCACATGTTCGAACAACTGATCGAATAGCTGCATTCATTCCTGGTGAGTCTCCTCCCGAAGTTAGAACGCCAACTTTTTTTATTGTTTTTGGCATTATTTAAGTATTAAAGTGTAAAATTAGCAAACATTCAGCACTTTTAAAGCTGTGTTTTTAATAAATTAGTAAAGCGTTCCAAATTCAAACGTTTTCGTTGATAAGTTTTTGGAAAAACAAAATAAAAAGGATTTTATTTAACAAAATTGAAAAATAATCGATTTTTATTTGATAATTAACAATTAGCTTGTTTTTTTGATTGCAAACCAACAGAATACTTTAACTATTTGTTACTAAGATACAAAAAGAGAGTTTGCATCTGAAAACTTTAAAAAATAATTGTGATTTGATATAATACCCGACTATTGGAATTACTTATCGTAAGCCAACATTAAACCGTATTATTAACAAAAAATCGCAGCTTTTGTATAATAAAAGAACAACTATTAGTTTTCCTCAGGAAGCAAACCTTCATGGTTTTTCTTAATCTTTTTGGGGATAGATTTATTTGATTTAGAAAAATTAATATAATCCGGAGACATATCAGAATCTTGATCTTCAGCAACAGGCACGGTAGCTCGGTCTATTTTTAGGTTTTTAAAAATTTTATTGACTAACTCTTTGAAAGTATCAAAATCGACCTCATAAGACACCCCTAAACCTTGCGTATATCCAATTCCTTGACCTATATAATTGATGTCATTTTCTTTATTAAAAAGACGTAAATTAAGTGTTCCGTCTTCATTAACTCTATATAAAACTTCAACATCACCTACGATTGCTGATTCATTAATCCCTCCAAAAGGAACACCGAGTTTTCCATTTATAGTAATTCTTTCATTAATTTTTGATGAAATTGTAGCTACAAATCGCCCGTCTGTTTCTTTACCTATTCTTCTGTCTGCACCAATAAAATTAAGACCCACTTTAAATTTCTCATCATCCGATTGTATTATTCCGCCTAATATGCTTGAAGCCGTTTCAAATAAGCTTCCTGAAAAATCAGATTGGCTCACTCCTTCTGGACTTAAAAAACCACCAGAGGATAATAAATACAAGGCTTGAGTCTGTCTTACATCCTTATCATTTAACTTGTATTGAATTTCTGATTTCAAAACATTACTTACTGTTGGAAATTCAATATTAAAATCAGGCTCCGGACTGGTCAAATCGCCTCGAATACCAATAACTACTTCAACAGGAACTTTAGTATTAAAAGATGAATTATCTAATAATACGGCAGGATTTGCTGTCGTTTTATATACTGCTTCTAGATTCAATTGCGCTCTCATCGGATTTCCTTCCCAAGAAATAGAACCACCTTTTTTAACTGCAAATTTCTTATCAATCAATCCGCCGTATTTAAAATTATAGGTTCCTTCATACGCCTGGAAATCTCCCCACATATTAAATTTTCCTAAAGTATTAATTTTAAACAATAAAGATCCAAAACCCTTTCCTTTCATTCCATGACCCGTATTTCGGTCTAAAATCACTTCTACTTCGGCATCCGGAGTAATATCAAAATCAAACTCTAATTCCAGTCCGTTATAATTTCTGGTATTATCCGTAATCCCATTTTTTAAATTGTATTTTTCTTGAGCAGTCACAAAATGTAGAAAAACATTATCACTAACGCTTTCGGCATTATTAATAGGAATTTTAACAGCTGTTCCTTTTTCTGATTTTGCGTCAACTTTTATAAACAAAGAATTCGTTGGTCCTTTTATAGTGGCAATACCATCAATAAAAGCAGTACCGTAATAGGCCGCATCTTCACTATCTTGAGTGTCTAATGCTAAAAGCCTTTTGGAATTAATGGCTAAATCTAATTTCCAATCTGCAAAATTATTATGCTCAATACTTCCGTTCAATTTACCTACAGTCCCATATTTTGTATCCGTAAGCGTATTGTTCCTAAATAGGAATTTCTCATCTGTAAGATCAATAATTGTATTGTTGCTCAATGCATAATCAACATTCAAATACGGGATGGTTATACCGGCATCATCCAAAAATAAGCGTCCATTAATATTGGGCTTTTTAAGATTTCCCTCAATCGTGGAATTACCTGATATAGAACCTCTAATATTTGATAAAACTTCCCCACCAAGCGAGTTAAGAGTTGCAATATTAAACTTTTCGAATTTTAGTTTTAAATCAAGTATGGTTTCCTTGTTTACAATTTCAAAGCTTCCATTAGCATTAAAGGATTCTAAATTTTTATTTTCTAAATTAGAATTGATAGTAAACTTTCTCAGGCTTTCATCCCCTTCAATTTCAAAATTCAAAGTACCCAAATCTGTTTTGTTTACATTTAAATTATCAATTACTATAGAAGATGTAGGCTGATAAATATTATTATTCTGCTTGAAATTTACCTCGCCATTTATATTTCCATGCGCCACAAACTTATTATTGGCGGGCGTAATTTGGTTTAAATCTACATCCTTAAAGCTTAATTTCAAATCCTTGACATTTGAGCCTTTAAAAGCACCCATTAACGAAATAGACTGATTTTCATGCGACAAAATTATATTGTCAATGTCGAAGTTTTTAAATGATTTATCAAAAACAATCTGATTATTTGGCGTTTCATCTTCATTCAAAAACCAAAGATAATCCTTGAATTTCACTTCTGATTTACTGATACCAACTACGTTATTGTTGTCCTTATTAATCGTATGATATAAATTCAGATTATAATAATCTTCCCCTTTAGATCCGCCTTTAAATTCAGAACGAAAAAACAAAGTATCTTTCATTGTAACATTTATTACACTAAAATCACGAATTTTATAATATTTCGTTTTTATACTATCTAATTCTATGTAAGCATTATAAAGTGGGTTTTTATTATCTACCGAAACTCTAATATTATCAAATGTATTATCAGAAGCTATTATTTGTGGCGAATTAAAATTAAGTTTAAACTCCTGATTATCAGAATCTATATTTCCTTTGATTATTGTATTAGAACCGATTGAAATATCAGGGTAAAATATTTCGATGATTTTATTATAAATCGAAAAATTAAATTTAAGAAACTGCCCTTTTTTAACCTTACTTGGTTGGAAATTCGTATAAAGGCTTCCCAAAGAATTTTTTACTAAATTCTCCAATTGATTGAATTCATATTTACCTACAATTTCACCTTCAACAATATCAGGAGAGTTTACCGTTATAGTTCTAATTCTATTTTGGTCAAAACTGGAAATTATTGTAAAATCATCAAAGTTGTAGGTGCCTTTTGTATTTTGATAAGAGGTTTTATTGATGTATACATTTCCCTGAAAATTCTCTATATTATTTCCAGAAGCCTCAACTACAACATCCCCTTTAAAAATAGAAACAGAATCTTTTACTAATTTCAGTTTAGTTAAATCTGCATTTTCAACATTGATATGAAAATCGTATCGGCTGTCTTTTTTACTTAAATCCAATAAACCGTCAAAAGTCATACTCAAATTAGGGTCATTTACCGTTATTTGACCTTTGTAATTGGGGCTTTTCAGTGTTCCATTGACAACAATATTAGTATAATTGTAGTTTTTATAATCTATTTGACTAATATCACCCTTTATAGCAGTATCCAAATATTTTTGCTTGAATCCCTTTCCATCTACATCAATATTCAAACTCACACTGCCTAATTCCTTCTGATCTAATAATGTCCCAATATCAAAATTTTCTAAAATCACATTCCCAAAATAGGAAGCCTTGTCAATCACATCGATATTTTGTATTTCTAAATTTGAAGTTACTTTTCCTAATGCAGTAATCATAGAAAAATCAGCTTCAACAGCAGTTGTTGAAACATTAGACGTTCCCGCAGCGGTAAATCTCCCTAATTTTTTTAAAGAAGTAGGTAATTTATTCCCTAAAATATTGGGAAGTATTACGATTAAATCATCGTAACTGGAAGTTAACTTATCAAACTTAGCATACATCGAAAATTTTTGCCCTTTTTTGGCAAACAAATTCTTGAAATTTATATCGCCGTTAATTTGTGTCTTGCGATCATCAACTAATTCTAAATTTTTAAATTTCAAATCATTCAGAGTCCCTTTTATACTTGCTTTGGTATAAAAATGTTGATTCCTGCCTAATTCTTTATAAAAATAACGAATGTCATTTGAAGCAATTGATGCTGCATCTAATTTTATATCAAACTGAACTTTATCCGTAAAATTAGAAAAATCTTCAATTTTATATTTTAATAAAACAGTCCCTTTCAAGGTTGATTCTTTAGTCAACAAATCAAGATTTTCCAGTTTTATATTCTTTTTTGAATAACTGAATTTGGAACTTAAATTTTTAACATACAAACCACGAAAATCCAAAAATGACATTTTATTAATCATTGTGGTAACATCCGGGCCATATATTTTAAAATCAGTTACCGAAGCGTTCAGTTTAGTAAAATCTAAATCTTTAGGATTTTCACGATTATCATCCGTCAAAATAAAATGACCATCATAAATTTTTAATGTATTCGCTTTTAGTAAAAATTTCTTGCTTGATGGTTTTCCTGTTTCAAAAGCTGCAATAAACTTATCGAGATTGGATTGTTTTTCGTTTTTGTACGTTCTCAAATTAAAAAGCAACCCATGCAAATCTAAATCATCAAAGATTAAATCTCCATCGAGCATTTTTTTACCTTCCAAAATAGTGGTTGAAATTCTATTGGCAAAAATTAAAGTATCTTTATGATGATCCCGAATCAATACTTTTTTAAATTTTACACCTCCAAAAACTGAAATGGCAACTTCATCAATATTAATATTAGTCCCAAAATCTTTGTTGATACTATTAGTAAAGTATTGAGCAATTTTTGTTTGAACAAATGGCATGGTTAGAGCAATACCGAGTACCAACAAAAGTAGGATTAGTCCAAGTAGAGAACGAAATACTATTTTTTTTATTTTTTTGATACCTATATACTATTTAAATTTTCTAATATTTCATTTTGCCTTTGGAAACGGAAGCACCTTAAATAAAAATTCTTTAATTTTGGCTGCTACAAAGTGATTTTTATAATCGACTTGTCAAATGTAATTCAAAATTAGTGCCTTTTTATGCAAAATCCCGAGGTTTTTATTCTTGCCATCGAAAGTTCCTGTGATGATACCGCAGCTGCTATTT
Organism: Flavobacterium labens; assembly: GCF_048286755.1. Classification (NCBI taxonomy): domain Bacteria; kingdom Pseudomonadati; phylum Bacteroidota; class Flavobacteriia; order Flavobacteriales; family Flavobacteriaceae; genus Flavobacterium; species Flavobacterium labens. The sequence goes on from NZ_JBLVPL010000007.1 coordinate 63,119, forward strand.
TACAAAACGATAAAGTGTTGTCAAATGTTGTTGCAAATCAGCTTATACATAATCAATATGGTGGCGTTGTTCCTGAACTGGCCTCTCGCGCGCACCAACAAAATATAGTTCCGGTAATCGATGCCGCGCTTCGTAATGCAAATATACAAAAAGAACAGCTATCGGCAATTGCCTTTACACAAGGTCCTGGACTGATGGGATCCCTTTTAGTAGGAAGTTCGTTTGCAAAATCAATTGCTTTGGCCTTACAAATTCCTTTGATTGCTGTAAACCATATGCAAGCACATGTTTTAGCCCATTTTATAGATGAAGAAGGATATGAAAAACCTACTTTCCCTTTTTTGGCGTTGACCATAAGCGGTGGACATACTCAAATTATAAAAGTGGACAATTATTTTGAAATGACTGTAATTGGTGAAACCACTGATGATGCGGTTGGCGAAGCTTTTGATAAAAGCGCAAAAATACTGGGTCTTCCCTACCCTGGCGGTCCATTAATTGACAAATATGCGCAACTTGGAAATCCGAAAGCCTTTGTATTTACAAAACCAAAAGTTCCAGGATTGGATTTCAGCTTTTCAGGTCTAAAAACGGCAATTTTATATTTTATTCAAAAGAAAAAATTAGAAAACCCAAATTTTGTTGACGAAAACCTCAATGACATTTGCGCTTCTATTCAACACACCATTATTGAAATTTTAATGGACAAAATAAAATTAGCTGTAAAAGAAACCGGAATAAAACAAATTGCGATTGGCGGAGGAGTTTCTGCAAATTCTGGAATCCGAAATACATTAAAAGAAACAGAGAATAAATACGGTTGGAAAACCTTTATTCCTAAATTTGAATACACTACCGATAATGCTGCAATGATTGGAATTGTAGGTTATCAAAAGTTTTTATCTCAAAAATTTGAAACTTCATCTGTCGTTTCTAAAGCAAGAATACAATTATAAATTATGCAATTATTTTACAATCCAAATATTACTGAATCTACAGAAACCTTTTCTTTTGATAAAGAAGAAAGCAAACATATTATTAAAGTACTGCGCAAGAAAGATACTGATATATTATTTGTAACCAATGGCTTAGGATTTTTATTTAAAACTGAAATAACATTAGCTTCGGATAGCAAATGCACCGTTAAAATCCTTTCATTCGAAAAAGCAGCATCTTCAAAATTTCATTTGCATTTGGCGGTAGCACCTACAAAAATGAATGATCGTTACGAATGGTTTCTGGAAAAAGCAACTGAAATAGGCATACACGAAATCACACCTATTATTTGTGATCATTCTGAACGAAAAGTCATCAATAACGAGCGATTTGATAAAATTTTATTAGCTGCCATGAAGCAATCTAATGAATTGTATTTGCCAAAATTAAATGATGCCATAACCTTCAAAGAATTTATTAAACTTGAAAGAAAAGGTTTAAAACTGATTGCACATTGCGAAGAAACGGATAAAAAAACACTAAAATCAGTTTTGAAGCCCAATGAAGATGTGACATTACTCATAGGTCCGGAAGGTGATTTTTCTGAAAAAGAAATCGCTTTTGCTCTTGAAAACAACTTTAATCCTGTTTCATTAGGAAATACTAGATTAAGAACTGAAACTGCCGCTATTGTAGCCTGTCATAGCATAGTTTTTGTCAATGAGGAGGAATAAAAACTGATTTAAATCATTATGAGACAACTATTTTATCTACTGTTATTGTTTTCAATTCCAACATTTTCGCAAGAAATTGCTTTGGTAAAATATAGCGGCGGCGGTGATTGGTATGCAAATCCTACTTCTTTACCAAATTTGATAAAATATTGTAATACCAATATCAATACCCGAATAAAAACAAAACCATCCACCGTTGAACCCAGCAGTCCTGATTTATTTTCCTATCCCTTTGTTCACATGACAGGACATGGAAATGTAGTCTTTAATGATGCTGACAGGAATAATCTTAAAAATTATTTACTCGCTGGAGGATTTCTCCATATTGATGATAACTATGGTATTGACCAATATATTCGAAAAGAAATAAAAAAAATATTTCTAAATAATGACTTGATCGAAATCCCTGCCAATCATGCCATTTTTCAAAAACCATATTCATTCCCAAACGGATTGCCAAAAATACACGAACATGACGGAAAACGACCACAAGCCTTCGGGATATTTATTGAAAACAAATTAGTATTGCTTTACACCTACGAATGTGATTTAGGTGACGGTTGGGAAGATCCAGAAGTCAATAACGACCCAATTAACGTTAGGGAGAAAGCTCTAAAAATGGGTGCTAATATCCTTAATTATATTTTTAATAATTAAGAATTCTGCCTGCCAATTTCTATTTTAAAACGGCTTATTCAATATTTAGATTTGAATAGGCTATTTTTATATAAAACCGTTTCAATAATCATATATTTCTCTTAAAGTTATTGAAAAAACAAGAACAACAACCACAAAAAGGCTTTTTACTGCAAAAACACAAAACATCAATTTCATATACATTTACAATATTATTTTATTAAATCTCAGATTATCTCTTAAATAACTACATCATCTCTACAATTTTGATTGCTGGAATTTGGTAAAAAAAAATTGTATGAAAGTACTTGTAAATTATAAGCCCCTAAAATTAACTAAAAGCAGTAAAATCAATGGAATGGTTTTTTTTTTAGATTTTTTTTTCAATAAAATTTTTTTTGTGAAAAAATTGTTATAAAATTGTGAAATAATTAACCAAATCTATTAATTTATAACAAATTTTTTATGAAAAAAATTCTTTTATCTGCCGTAGCATTATTGATGCTTTTCTCTTGTCAAAACGACACAACAGAAGTTGCACCAGAAGCCAGTGTATTGGCACGTCGCGGTTGTGCATCTCAAGAAGTTCTTGAAGCACAAATGAAAGCTGACCCAACTTTAGCTTTAAGAATGAACGAAATTGAAGCATTTACTGAAAAAGCAATGCTATCTGGTCGTTTAGTAAACGGAAAAGTTGAAATTCCTGTTGTAGTAAACGTATTGTACAGAACTGCTGCAGAAAACATTTCGGATGCTCAAATTCAATCTCAAATTGATGTATTAAATGCAGATTTTAATGCAACTAATTCAGATTTCAGTAGTACTCCTGCTTTATTCTCTGGAGTTGCTGCAAATGTGGGTATTACTTTCGTTTTAGAAACAGTAAATAGAAAATCTACTACTAAATCATCTTGGGGAACTAGAGATGCAATGAAAAAAACAAAACAAGGAGGTTTAGATCCTACTTCACCTACAACAAAACTTAACATGTGGGCTTGTACTATTGGTGGTGGAATCTTAGGTTATGCTCAATTTCCTGGAGGATCAACAACTACTGATGGTGTTGTTATCGATTCTAAATATTTTGGATTATCTGGAACAGGAGCTTATCCTTATAACTTAGGAAGAACTGCTACTCACGAAGTTGGTCACTGGATGAACTTACGTCACATTTGGGGTGATGCAACTTGTGGAAGTGATTTAGTTTCTGATACACCTACACACAATACCGCTAATTATGGTGTACCAGCTTACCCACATTACAGCACTTGTACTGGAACTCCAGTAGAAATGACAATGAACTACATGGATTACACAGACGATAGAGGAATGTACATGTTCTCTAACGGTCAAAAATCAAGAATGGCTGCAATTTTTGTTTCTGGTGGAGCAAGAGCAGGTTTCGGAATATAATTCCCCTTCAAACTCAATATAAAGAAGCGACCTAATAAGTCGCTTCTTTTTTTTTAAGATATTTTGACTCTATTCTAAAATAGTAAAACTAACCCATCTCATGTTCTTATACTAAAAGCATAATTTTAACTCATTTTTTAAATTATTTTTTAAATAAATGTTTAAAAAATTTGTTTTTCGGAAAATTTGTTATAAAATTGCTACATAATTAACCAAAACCATTAATTTATAACAAATTTATTATGAAAAAAATTCTTTTATCTGCTGTAGCATTATTGATGCTTTTTTCTTGTCAAAATGAAACAACAGAAATTACTCCCTCAGCTGATGCAATTACAAAACGTGGTTGCGCATCTCAAGAGGTGTTAGCTGCACAAATGAAGGCTGACCCAACTTTAGCCTTAAGAATGAACGAAATTGAAGCATTCACACAAAAAGCAATGTCAACAGCCCGTTTAGTAAACGGAAAAGTTCAAATTCCTGTGGTTGTAAATGTTCTTTACAGAACTACTGCCGAAAATATCTCATTAGCACAAATTCAATCACAAATTGATGTATTAAACAAAGATTTTAACGCAGCTAACTCCGATTTTACTAGTGTTCCTACATTATTTTCTGGAGTTAAAGCCAATGTAGGTATCTCTTTTGTTTTAGATCAAGTAATTAGAAAATCAACCACTAAAACATCTTGGGGAACAACAGATGCAATGAAAAAAACTACTTCAGGTGGTTTAGCTCCAACATCTCCAACTACAAAATTAAATCTTTGGGTTTGTACAATTGGTGGCGGGATTTTAGGATATGCTCAGTTTCCTGGAGGATCATCTTCAACTGATGGTGTAGCTATTGATTCTAAATATGTAGGAACTACCGGAACTGCTACTTATCCTTATAACTTAGGAAGAACTGCTACTCACGAAGTTGGTCACTGGATGAACTTACGCCACATTTGGGGTGATGCAACTTGTGGAAGCGATTTAGTTTCTGACACACCTACACACAATACTGCTAACTACGGTGTTCCAGCGTATCCACATTACAGCACTTGTACTGGAACTCCAGTAGAAATGACTATGAACTACATGGATTACACAGATGATAGAGGAATGTACATGTTCTCTAACGGTCAAAAATCAAGAATGGCGGCTTTATTTGTTTCTGGCGGATCAAGAGCTAGTTTTGGAATATAATTTTTAGTTTTTTTAGATTTTAAAACTCGCTACTAGTTAGCGAGTTTTTTTTATCTTTATAACCTAAAATAGCGATATGATTACATCTAAAACCATTTCAAATGGCATTATCAGAGCATTATTAACAACAGTTTTCGTTGGTTTAATTTTATTCTTCTTCTATCAAATTCAATCTGTACTAATTTATCTAGTTGTATCGTTTATACTTACATTAATAGGAAATCCTATTTTAGACTTTTTTAAAAAGCGATTGAAGTTCAACCATGTTTTTGCAACAATAGCAACTTTGTTTATTTTCATACTAATCATATTTGGGTTTATAATGATGTTCGTTCCTTTGATTTTATCTCAAGGACAAAATCTATCACTTCTTAACACTGCTGAAATTGAGAAAAACATAGTCCAGTTAATCAATCAAATCACGGTATTTTTAGACAATCACCAAATTGATTCCGCAAAGGTTTTAAAAGAAGCAAACATTACTTCTAAAATAAATTTTAATTTCATCCCTAACTTTTTAAATACAATTCTAGGTACAATTAGTAGTTTGGGTGTAGGATTAGGCTCAGTATTATTTATTACTTTTTTCTTTCTCAAAGATAGATTAATGTTTATCGTTGGTGCTAAAAAATTAATTCCAGACAGTCATGAAGATCAAATTTTGAATTCATTGGAAAAAATAAATTATTTACTGTCTCGTTATTTTATTGGTTTACTGCTTCAATTGTTTATTGTATTCATTTTATACCTTATAGTCCTAGTTATTTTTGGTGTTCCAAATGCAATTGTTATTGGTTTTTTATGTGCTGTGCTAAATATCATTCCCTATATAGGTCCATTAATCGCCTCTTTTTTAGCTGCAATTTTAACTATGATGAGTAATTTAGGAAGTGATTTTCAATCTGAAATTTTACCTACAACTATTTATGTGTTAATAGGTTTTTGGATTGTTCAGATAATTGATAATAACCTATCGCAACCTATAATTTTTTCCAAAAGCGTTAGCTCACATCCCCTAGAAATATTTCTTGTCATCTTAATTGCAGGTTTCCTTTTTGGAATATTAGGCATGATTGTGGCTGTTCCTTTGTACACCATATTAAAAGTATTTGGGAAAGAATTCTTTCCTGACAACAAAATCATTCAACTATTAACTAAAGATATTTAATTTTGGATTTAAGGATTCTAAATGCCGAAATACAGGCGTTTATCAATAATAATATTGGCAAAAGTATTTCGAAGTTAGCACTACAAAAAAATCCCTTTCAAGATGTGGAGTGGATTTCCGTTTTGAACCAAATAGAAGCCAAAACAAAATCTAAAGATAAATTACCGAATTGGTTTGTTACAAAAAATATTATTTATCCAAGTAAAATTTCAATAGAACAAACTTCGTCGGAAAAAACGGCAGCGTATAAAGCTTCAATTGTATCCGGTGAATCGCTAATCGATTTAACGGGAGGTTTTGGTGTTGATGATTTTTATTTTGCAAAAAAAACAAAGACGCTGGTACATTGTGAAATTAATCCTGAACTGTCAAGTCTGGTAAAACACAATTTTGAGCAATTAAATGTTTCTAATATCACCTGCTATGCTGGAGATAGTTTAACTACATTAAACACTTTAAATGCAAAATGGGACTGGATTTACATTGATCCTTCCAGACGAAATGAAGCCAAAGGCAAAGTATTTATGCTGAAGGATTGCTTACCAAATGTTACTGAAAATCTTGATTTTTATTTCACCAATTCAAATGCTGTTCTAATAAAAACAGCACCCATTCTTGATATTTCGGCGGGTTTGTCAGAATTAAAACACGTAAAAACGATTCATATCGTAGCCTTAGAGAATGAAGTAAAAGAATTATTATGGGAATTGCACAAAGGCTATTCTGGAGATATAAGCATCAAAACTGTCAATATTGTAAAGGATAAAACGGAAACATTCGATTTTATTTTGAATGATGATTCTAAATTTCCAAACTTTAGTTCGCCGCAAAAGTATTTATATGAACCCAATAGTGCTATCATGAAATCAGGCGGATTTGATGAAGTAAGCTCATCATATAATCTAAATAAACTACACAAACACTCCCATTTATACACATCAACTACCTTAATACCATTTGCAGGTCGCGTTTTTGAAATTCAAAATACATTTCCTTATAACAAAACGGAAATGAAAAATCATTTAGAAAAGAATCAAGCAAATATAACCACCCGTAATTTTCCTGACAGCGTAGAAAGCATTCGAAAAAAATGGAAAATAAAAGACGGAGGAAATGTATATTGTTTTTTCACAACTGATGAAAATAATCATAAAATAGTTTTAATTTGCACCAAAATATCATAAAAATGAAATACGTTATTACACTAACTTTATTATTCTTCAGTCTGAATATATTTGCTCAAAAACCATGTGAATATAACACAAATGTTACCGATTCTTTAGGCACATACAAATCGACAAAAGAATACATGATTAGCGAGAAAAATTTTGCAGGAAATTCCAGTTACATTTTTTATTCTTTAGCATTAACAGATGGACTACCGACATTGAATCTACAAATCATCCAAAAAAGTAAAGACTTTTTGAAAGCGAATTGTTTTGATAAAAATTCAAAATTATTTTTACAGTTAAATAATGGAAAAATAATCACGTTGATTCACATCGATCAAGAAAATTGCGGTACTATGCTACGCGACGATAAAGGATTCGACAATAGAGTAAATTCAGGGATTTTCATGTTTATGAAAGATAGCTTTGAAGAATTAAAAAATTCTCCAGTGTCAATGATGCGTATTAAATATTTTACGGATACAGAAGATTACATCCTCAAAAAAGAGTTTAAATCTGAATTAACGAATGAAATTTACAAACCGGAAACGTATTTCATTGACAATTTAAAATGTATTGAATAACGGCTATTTACAATCCCATTTAGCATTAGAAACTTTATCATTCAAACCTGACTTCAAATTGTAGTGCCACCATTCTGAATCAAAAGAATTGAAACCACTATTTACCATAATTGTTTTCAAGACCATCCTGTTTTGTTTCACTTCTTGTGAAACATTCGGATAATTGTGACTCGCTTCAATTCCAAAAAAATCGAAAGAAGTTCCCATATCCAATTCTTTCCCAGTACTGTCTATCAAAGTAATATCTACGGCTCCTCCTCTATTATGAATAGAACCTTTGGTAGGATTTGCAACATATTCTGGATTAGATACAATTTTCCACATTTTTTTTTGAATGTCCAAAGGTCGATAGCAATCAAAAATTTTGATTTTAAAGCCTTTCTCCATGAATTTTTTATTCACTTCAACAAGCGCACTAACGGTTTTTAAGCGTAAAAAACATTCTGCACAATCATACACCTTTGCTTTTAGAAAATTATCAGGCGTTGCATACTTCATATCATAGACAAAATCTTGGCTATAGTCTTTTAAATTTACAAATGTAGTGTCATTGATAATTGAACTATTATTTTCTTGAACAGCAGAAACGATAGTTTGTGATTTACAGGAAACAATACACAAAAAGGTACAAAGAAGTGCAAATGGTTTGAAGCAGGAAGTCATAAACGCTATTTTTTATAAAAATAGAATAAATAAAGGGATTTCAGGAAATATAAAAACAAAAAAAACGATACTATTTCTAGTATCGTTTTAAGTGAAGGCAGAAGGATTCGAACCTTCGACCGCCTGCTTAGAAGGCAGGTGCTCTATCCAGCTGAGCTATGCCTCCATTGCTCATGTAAAAAAAAATAGTCGGGGTGGCAGGATTCGAACCTGCGGCCTCCTGCTCCCAAAGCAGGCGCGATAACCGAGCTACGCTACACCCCGAAAAGCAAATTATAAAGCGGAGGGACAGGGACTCGAACCCTGGCACCGATTACTCGATGACAGTTTAGCAAACTGCTCCATTACCACTCTGGCACCCCTCCAAGCTCAAGGAAACGTGTCCTGTTTTGCGGTTGCAAATTTAAGATATCTTTACGTTTCTCACAACTATTTAGAACCTTTTTTTTAATATTTTTTATCATTTTTACAAAAACACTTCACAATCAAATATATAGAATAAAAATAAATTTAAAAAAAGATAATGACAAAATCAAAATTTGAAATTGTTTAAAAAAGATTAAATTTGCTACATAAACCAACATTATAAAAAAGTCATGAACAAAAGAGTTGTTATCGTTTCTGCCGTTAGGACACCTATCGGAAGTTTTATGGGGGGATTATCTACAGTTACTGCTCCAAAATTAGGAGCAATCGCTATTAAAGGTGCTTTAGATAAAATAAAGTTAGATCCAAATTTAATTGATGAAGTATTCATGGGCAATGTAGTTCAAGCCGGTGTAGGACAAGCTCCTGCAAGACAAGCTGCGCTTTTTGCCGGCTTACCAAATTCAGTTGCCTGTACCACAATAAATAAAGTATGCGCTTCAGGAATGAAAGCAGTTATGTTGGGCGCGCAAGCTATTCAATGCGGTGATGCCGAAATTGTAGTTGCCGGTGGAATGGAAAACATGAGTTTGATTCCACACTACATGAATTTAAGAAATGGAACTAAATTTGGCCCTGCAACCATGATTGACGGAATGCAGAAAGATGGACTTACTGATGCTTACGATAACAGCGCTATGGGAGTGTGTGCTGACTTATGCGCAACAGAATATAACTTTACTCGTGAAGATCAAGATAACTTCGCAATTCAATCGTATGAGCGTAGTGCAAAAGCATGGGATTCAGGAAAATTTGACAATGAAGTTGTTCCTGTTCCAGTTCCACAAAGAAAAGGAGATCCTATTATTGTTTCCAAAGATGAAGAATTCACTAATGTGAAATTAGATAAAATACCATCATTAAATGCCGTTTTCACAAAAGACGGAACCGTAACTGCAGCTAATGCATCAACTATCAATGATGGAGCAGCAGCAGTAATATTAATGAGTGAGGAAAAAGCAATCGCTTTAGGATTAAAACCGTTGGCGTATATCAAAGGGTATGCAGATGCAGCTCAAGAGCCTAAATGGTTTACTACAAGTCCTGCTAAAGCGATTCCCAAAGCATTAGAAAAAGCTGGAATAACAATCAATGATGTAGATTATTTTGAATTCAATGAAGCATTTGCTGTTGTAGGTTTGGCAAACTCAAAAATTCTTGGATTAGAAGACAACAAAGTAAATGTAAATGGTGGTGCTGTATCTTTAGGACATCCTCTTGGTTGTTCAGGGGTTAGAATCATTGTTACATTATTAAATGTTTTAGAACAAAACAATGCTAAAATTGGTGCTGCTGCAATTTGCAATGGCGGTGGCGGTGCTTCAGCAATTGTAATTGAAAGAGCCTAAATAATCATCTATTAAGAGTTATAGACTTTAAAAACCTATAACTCTTAATTCTTAACTCATAAAAGAACCTAAATGTTCGGAATTTGTAATCTAGCCATAATCCCACTTCGCTTTGAACCCAGTGATAGAAGCGAAATCGTTTCTCAAGTTTTATTTGGTGAACATTTTGAAATTTTAGAACAATTGAGACAATGGTCCAGAATCAAAATGCAATATGATGATTACGAAGGCTGGATCGATTCTAAACAGTTACAACTGATTTCCGAAGCCAGTTTTAATCAATTATCTACCGAAGCCATCATTCTAAATGCTGACTTAATAGAATATATTACTGCACCAAATAATGTATTAATACCAATCCCACTTGGTTCTTCGGTATCTTTTATACATCATAATGAGATAAATATTTCGAATTTTGATTTTGAAGGAACAAAAACCAGTGGAGAGAAAAGCAAAGAAAGCTTAATAAATACTGCCTTTATGTATTTGAACAGCCCTTATCTTTGGGGAGGAAAAACTCCTTTTGGAATTGATTGTTCCGGTTTTACCCAAATGGTATACAAACTCAATGGCTACAAATTATTGCGAGATGCCTCCCAACAATCAACACAGGGAGATGCTTTAAGTTTTATTGAAGAAAGCGAACCTGGAGACTTAGCATTTTTTGACAATGACGAAGGCAACATTATTCATGTAGGAATTATAATGGCCGATAATTACATCATTCACGCCAGTGGAAAAGTACGAATTGACCGAATTGATCATTTAGGAATATTTAATGCTGAGACAAACAAGCATACTCACAAATTAAGAGTCATCAAAAAAATAGTATAAAAAAAATAGTATAAAAAAAACCTGTCTAAAAATTAGACAGGTTTTTTTTTATTTGAGTAATTCGCATTAAATCTTTGCTTTTAATGCTTTGTACTCTGCGGTCATTTCTAATGCGCTGTAAACTCCTAAAAGAGTCTTAGAAACATCTACATTTTTTGGGTCTAATTCAACCGCTTTTTCAAGATATGGAATTGTTGCTTTAAAAAGCTCTTCTCTTTTCTTTTTCAATTCATCATAACGCTTCATATCCTTAGTAGATGTTCCAAGCTTGTTCATTTCATCAATGATCGCTTTCTCATTTTCTAATTTCAAGGCAGCTAAATTAATATACCCATTAATATATTTTGGGTTAATCTCTATAACTCTTTTATAATATTTTTCAGCATCTGCAACATTCTTAGCATTTGCACTTAATACACCCAAGTTAAAAATCAAATCAGCGTCATTTGGATTTTTTTCCAATACTTCAGCTATTAATTTTTTATACATGTCAAAATCTTTTGTTTCCAAATAAAGATTAGCTTCAGTCAAAGTCAAAGAAGTATCTTCAGGATTTGCTTTTCTCGCTTCAGAAATTGCTTTTTTTGCTTCTTCAGTTTTACCTTTTTCAACTAAAATCAAGGCCATATTCTTATAAATTTCACCTCTTTTAGAAGGAATCACTTCAGTTCTTGGCTTTTCATGTGTTCCTAACTTCACCATTCTGTCTCTTTCTTGAAGTGTAGTAAAAAAGTCTTCTTCCTTAGTTAATTTATTAACTGCAAAATAGCTAGTTCCTTTTCCAGAATAGTTTAACGTTTTCAAATTATCATACAACTCAAGCGCTTTGTCATACTCTTTAGAATTAACATAAGTAGATGCAGCATAATACAAGTTGATAGTATCTTTTTTATCCAACAAATAAGCATCATATAATTTTTTAGCACTATCTGAATGCTTATCCACTTTTGAATCAGCAATTGCACCATTAATTAATTTAAATTTAATATCTGTAATTGAAGCTGCGGCTTGTGTAGAGAATTTTACTTTCCCAGAAGCTTTTTCAGCTGCAATTAAATCTTGATATGCTTTTGCAGCAAGCGAAAGATTTGTATTAGTATCAACACTCTTGTTTGCTAAATCCAATAAAGAATTTCCTTTTACAAAGAAAAATTGTGCTTTCTCAGCATCTGGAGCATTAGCGATTAAAGACTCAGCTTCCATCAAAATGGTTACTGCTTCTTGAGACTTACCAGCTTTCAATGCTTTTTCAGCGGCTTTAATTTGATCTTTTTGAGCAAAAGTAGCTACTGATATCAATAATGCTGATGCTAGTAATACATATTTACTTTTCATAATATTCTATTTTTGTTTAATAATTATTCTTGGTTTTCTAATTTTAATTTACGCTTCGTCATCTTCATCATCGCCATCAGTCTCATCATCAGCTTCCTCTTCTTCAGAATCATCTTCGTCATCATCCTCTTCAGTACCTTCGTCTTCAAGAACTTCTAACACTGGTTTGACTCTTTCAATAGCATCCGTTTCGATAACATTCCCATCTTCATCCACAACTACTTCAGCCACATCATCTTTCATAACTTTTGTAACAGCTGCAATCGAATCGTTTCCTTTGATGTTAATCAACTTCACTCCTTGCGTAGCACGTCCCATAACCCTCAAATCTTCAACAGCCATTCTGATTGTTAATCCTGATTTATTGATAATCATTAAATCATCAGCATCTGTAACGGCATTTATCGAAATCAGCTTCCCTGTTTTCTCAGTAATATTTAAGGTTTTAACTCCTTTACCACCACGATTTGTGATTCTGTATTCATCAAGGCTTGAACGTTTTCCGTATCCATTTTCAGCAACAACTAATATTTCGCTGTTCATGTCATTTACAGTAACCATGCCAATTACTTCGTCAGTATCATCTTTAAGAGTAATTCCACGTACACCAGAAGCTGTTCTTCCCATCGGACGGGTTTTAGTTTCTTCAAAACGAACTAATTTACCGGATTTTACCGCCAAAATAATTTGACTTTCTCCATTGGTTAATTTTGCTTCTAATAATTCATCGCCTTCTTTAATAGTAATTGCAGCAACACCATTAACTCTAGGTTTAGAATACTTCTCTAAAGAGGTTTTCTTAACCTGACCTTTTTTGGTTACCATAATAAGGTTATGGCTATTGATGTACTCTTTATCTTTTAAATCCTGAGTACAAATAAACGCTTTTACTTTATCGTCACTTTCTATATTTACCAAGTTTTGAATCGCTCTTCCTTTAGCCGTTTTACTTCCCTCCGGTATTTCATAAACACGCATCCAGAAACATTTTCCTTTTTGAGTAAAGAACATCATGTATTGGTGATTCGTTGCTACAAACATATGCTCTAAGAAATCTTGATCTCTTGTTCCAGCACTTTTTTGTCCAACTCCACCTCTATTCTGAGTTTTGTATTCCGTAAGATTAGTACGTTTAATATAACCTGCATGAGAAATAGTAATTACCACATTTTCATCGGCAATTAAATCTTCGATACTTACATCTCCTCCAGAATATTCTATTACAGAACGACGCTCATCTCCATATTTATCACGAATTTCAGTTAGTTCTTCTTTAATCAAGGCAATTCTCAAGTTTACATCCGCTAATAAAGCTTTCAAATGCTCAATTAACTTCATGATTTCTTCGTACTCTGTTCTTAACTTATCTTGTTCTAGACCTGTTAATTGACGCAAACGCATTTCAACAATGGCACGCGATTGAATATCTGATAAATTAAACCTTTCGATTAATTTTTCTCTAGCTTCTTCCGTACTTTTCGAAGCTTTAATTAAAGCAATAACTTCATCAATATTATCCGAAGCAATAATCAAACCTTCTAATATATGAGCTCTTGCTTCCGCTTTTTTCAACTCAAACTGAGTTCTACGGATTACAACATCATGACGGTGTTCGATAAAATAATGAATCAAATCTTTCAGATTCAACATTTGCGGGCGCCCTTTTACAATCGCAATATTATTTACACTAAACGAAGATTGTAATTGAGTAAACTTATAAAGTGTATTTAAAACTACGTTTGGTGTCGCATCACGTTTTAAAATATAAACGATACGCATCCCGTTCCTATCCGACTCATCACGGATATTTGCAATTCCATCAATTTTTTTGTCATTAACCAAATCAGCTGTACGCTTGATCATATCCGCTTTATTGACTTGATACGGAATTTCGGTAACGATGATACATTCTCTTCCATCCACTTCTTCAAAACCTACTTTAGCACGCATCACAATACGTCCTCTACCCGTTTTGAATGCTTCACGAACTCCTTCATATCCATATATTATACCACCAGTAGGAAAATCTGGGGCTTTGATATGCGTCATCAATTCGTCAACTTCAATATCATTATTGTCCATGAAAGCCAATGTACCGTTGATTACCTCAGTTAAGTTGTGAGGCGGCATATTAGTAGCCATACCTACCGCAATTCCTGTTGCCCCATTTATTAATAAGGTAGGAACACGAGTTGGCATAACTGTTGGCTCTTCTAGTGTATCATCAAAATTTAATTTAAAATCAACTGTTTCTTTATCTATATCTGCCAAAATTTCTTCTGAAATCTTACGCATTCTAGCCTCCGTATAACGCATCGCTGCAGGACTATCGCCATCTACAGAACCAAAATTACCTTGGCCGTCAATCAATAAATAACGCATACTCCATTCTTGTGCCATACGAACCATCGCATCATAAACAGACGTATCTCCGTGTGGGTGGTATTTTCCAAGAACTTCCCCGACAATTCTTGCTGATTTTTTATGGGCAGATCTGGAGTTAACTCCTAAATCATGCATTCCAAATAATACTCTTCGATGTACTGGTTTCAAGCCATCTCTAACATCTGGAAGTGCTCTTGATACAATTACTGACATCGAATAATCGATGTAAGCTGATTTCATTTCATCTTCTATGTTAATAGGAATTAACTTTTCTCCTTCAGACATAAGTTGTTATATTAAAAAATTATATTAGTTTCAAAACGTGCCAATATACGCCTTTTTGAAATTTTTAGCCCTATTTCGCAGTAGTTATTTCAATGATTTATTAACAAATTTTAGAGTCATTTTAGTTAATAAATTAAGCGAATTTTAACTCTAATATTATTTTTATTTTTGTCTATTAGCTGACACCACTTCTAATAGGAATGGTTTTTGTTTTTCAATTAGTAATTCACTAAATTTACGATATCAAATATATATTATGGATGATAATTTTTCACCAAGAGTAAAAGACGTTATTACTTACAGCAAAGAAGAAGCTTTGCGCCTAGGTCATGACTTTATAGGAACTGAGCACTTAATGCTGGGTATCTTAAGAGACGGTAACGGGAAAGCAATTCAAATATTGAATAACCTATCTGTTGATTTAGACCATTTACGCAGAAAAGTAGAGATCTTAAGCCCTGCAAGCCCAAGCCTAGAAGTAAATGTTGAGAAGAAAAACTTACACTTGACACGCCAAGCAGAACGGGCATTGAAAACTACTTTTCTTGAAGCAAAAGTTTTTCAAAGTTCGTCTATCAGCACAGCACATTTATTGTTGTGTATTTTAAGAAATGAAAACGATCCAACAACCAAGCTATTGAATAAATTAAAAATTGATTACGATATAGCTAAAGAACAATATTTAAACATGACTCCAAACGAAGAAGATTTTATAGAAAATTTGCCACGAAACGAATCATATAATGACGATTCAGGACAAGATGACAGTCTAAAAGAAGGAACTTTCAACAATCCAGCCAATAAATCAAATAAAAAATCCAAAACACCAGTTTTAGATAATTTCGGAAGGGATTTAACAGAAATGGCCGAAGAAGGAAAACTAGACCCTGTTGTAGGACGAGAGAAAGAAATCGAACGTGTTTCACAAATTTTGAGCCGTCGTAAAAAGAACAACCCATTACTTATAGGGGAACCTGGAGTAGGAAAATCAGCTATTGCCGAAGGTTTAGCGTTGCGAATTATTCAGAAAAAAGTATCGCGTACTTTATTCAATAAACGCGTCGTTACTTTGGATTTAGCCAGTCTTGTTGCAGGCACAAAATACAGAGGACAGTTTGAAGAACGCATGAAAGCTGTGATGAATGAATTAGAGAAAAATGACGATATCATTCTTTTTATAGATGAAATTCACACTATCGTGGGTGCTGGTGGAGCAACTGGCTCACTGGATGCGTCTAATATGTTTAAACCAGCATTAGCTCGTGGAGAGATTCAATGTATTGGAGCTACAACATTAGACGAATACAGACAATACATAGAAAAAGACGGCGCATTAGAAAGACGTTTTCAAAAGATAATTGTAGAACCAACATCAGTTGCGGAAACAATTACTATTTTGAATAACATCAAAAACAAATATGAAGACCATCATAATGTTACCTATACACAAGAAGCAATTGAAGCGTGTGTAAAATTAACGGATAGATATATGTCAGAACGTTTCTTACCGGACAAAGCTATTGATGCATTAGATGAAGCAGGTTCTAGAGTTCACATTACCAATATTGAAGTTCCAAAACAAATTTTAGACCTCGAACGTCAATTAGAGGACGTACGTGAATTGAAGAATGTTGTGGTAAAAAAGCAAAAATACGAAGAGGCTGCTAAACTTCGTGATGATGAAAAACGTATTGAAAAAGACTTAGCTATTGCTCAAGAACAATGGGAAGAAGACGCTAAAAATAACCGAATTGAAGTTACCGAAGACAATGTAGCTGACGTGGTTTCTATGATGAGTGGAATACCTGTTAACCGTATTGCACAAACTGAAAGTAACAAACTAGCTAAGCTTCCAGAACTAATTGAGGGTAAGGTTATTGGTCAAAGGGAAGCAGTAATGAAAATTGCTCGTTCTATTCAAAGAAATCGTGCCGGATTAAAAGATCCGAATCGTCCAATTGGTTCTTTCATTTTCTTAGGTCAAACAGGTGTTGGTAAAACCCAATTAGCCAAAGTATTAGCCAAAGAATTATTCGATTCTGAAGATGCATTGATTCGTATTGACATGAGTGAATACATGGAAAAATTTGCAATCTCTCGTTTAGTTGGAGCACCTCCGGGATATGTAGGATATGAAGAAGGTGGTCAATTGACAGAGAAAGTAAGAAGAAAACCATATTGTGTAGTATTATTGGATGAGATAGAAAAAGCCCATCCTGATGTTTTCAATATGTTATTACAAGTTTTGGATGACGGATATTTAACAGATAGTTTAGGTCGAAAAATTGATTTCAAAAACACTATAATCATCATGACTTCAAATGTTGGAGCCAGACAATTAAAAGATTTTGGACAAGGTGTTGGTTTTGGAACTGCCGCCAAAGTAGCTCAGGCTGACGATAATTCGAAAAGCATCATCGAAAATGCATTGAAAAAAACTTTTGCTCCTGAATTCCTAAACCGAATTGACGATGTAATTGTTTTCAATGCTTTAGAAAAACATGACATCGATTTGATTATCGAAATCGAATTGAAAAAATTATTCGCTCGTGTTGCTGAATTAGGATACCAATTGAATCTTTCTGACAAAGCAAAAGCATTTATTGCAGAGAAAGGTTTTGATAAACAATTTGGCGCAAGACCATTAAAAAGAGCGATTCAAAAGTATGTTGAAGATGCGCTTGCAGAAGAAATTATCACTTCGAAAATTACTTCAGGAGATGAGATCTTTATGGATATTGAAGATGGGTCACAAGAGTTAACAGTGCAAATTCATAAAGCTGGAGAACCTACAAATCCTTAAATTCATTAAAACAATTATAGTAAAATAAACCCGTTACGTTTTTATAACATAACGGGTTTATTCTTTACAGTAAACATACTTTTTTTGAAAACAAATATTTACATTTGGTCTTTATAAAAAAGGTTAAACAAAATTAATTTATGTCAGATAACAAAGTTATTTTAGGTAGTGAAGAATGGTGTTCTTTTCCAGAATTAGGAATTCCTACAATTAAAGCACGAGTAGATTCCGGCGCAAAAACATCCGCTTTACATGCTATAAACATTGCTCCATTTATAAAAAATGAAAGCAACTGGGTAAAATTTGACATCAACCCAATACAAAATAATCAAAAAACGGTAATTCATTGTGAAGCACCATTAATTGACAAACGCATCGTTAAAAGTTCGAGTGGTTTTAGAGAACAACGCTATGTAATTCAAACAAATCTACAAATTGGAAGCTCTCAGTGGCCAATAGAAATGACGCTTACTAATCGAGATTCGATGGGTTTCAGAATGCTTTTAGGACGTGAAGCCATGAGTGGAAGAGTTCTTGTTGATCCGGAACAAAAATATCTTTTGGGACAGCCTACAACTGACACTTTAAAAGAATTATATAAAAATTCCGAGAAAGCAAGTTCTGGTTTACGAATCGGACTTTTGGCAAGTAATCCTGAATTATACAGTAACAAGCGTATTATGGAGGCAGGCGAAATGCGTGGTCACGAAATGCACTTTCTGAACATCAAGGAATGCTATATGAAACTGGATGCAAAAACACCTGAAATTCATTATCGTGGCGGTAAAATATTAAATCAATTTGACGCCATTATACCAAGAATCAGGCCTAGTATTACATTTTACGGTTGTGCTTTGACACGACAATTTGAAGCCTTAAAAGTATATTGTTTGAATTCATCAAATGCCATTACGCAATCACGCGATAAATTATATTCTTTGCAATTACTACTGAATCACGGTGTAGAAATTCCTACTACTGGCTTCGCTAATTCACCATTGGATACTGATGACTTGATAAAAATGGTTGGCGGCTCTCCTTTAATCGTAAAATTACTGGAAGGAACGCAAGGAAAAGGTGTCGTCTTAGCCGAAACAAAAAAAGCTGCAGAAAGCGTAATCAATGCTTTCAAAAGTTTAAATGCGAATATATTAGTTCAAGAATTCATCAAAGAAGCAAACGGAAAAGATATCCGTTGTTTTGTAATTGACGGAAAAGTAGTTGCTGCCATTCAGCGTGAAGCGATGCCAGGCGAATTTAGAGCCAACATTCATCTTGGAGGAACCGCATCGGTTATAAAAGTAACCGCAGAAGAAAAACGTATTGCCATAAAAGCTACTAAAGCAATGGACTTAAAAGTCGCTGGCGTTGACATTATTCGTTCTTCAAAAGGGCCATTATTATTAGAAGTAAATTCATCTCCAGGATTGGAAGGAATTGAAGGTGCTACCAATAAAGATATAGCCGGTGAAATGATAAAAGCGATTGAAAAGAATTTTAAACTAAAATAATGACCAATTACAGACTTTAACCCGTCAAGAAACATTGAACTTATGCTTTAAAATCTAAAAAATGAACGAATATATTGATATAATTCTTCGAAGCACTGCTGTTTATTTTTTCATGGTTATCGCCTTGCGCCTTTTTGGCAAGAAAGAATTGTCTCAACTGAATACTGCCGACGTGATATTGATATTGCTGATAAGCAACTCCGTTCAGAATGCTATGGTTGGCAATAACACGAGTCTTTATGGTGGAATAGCAGCGGCAACTGTACTTTTTACTATCAATTTTATTTTAAAAAAATTGATGTATAAATACCCGAAATTCAGTGATTTCATGCAAGAAAAACCAGAAATTCTTATACACAATGGCAATTTGGATTTTAAGACTCTAAGCAAATTAAACATCACTTCCGATGAATTAAAAGAAGCTATGCGCGAACATGGTATTGAATACTTTAAAGATGTAAAATTGGCAATGCTAGAAATAGACGGAAATATTAGTATTATATCCGGCGAAAATAGTCTTCGTCAAACCCATTACAAACGCAGACGGATTCATAAAAATTTAGGTGGAATAAATTAGACTTAAAGAACTCAAAAAATAGCTAAAGGGGTTTTAAAAACAAACGAATTGCGTCAAAATAATTATGCTCGATTCTTTCAAAACATACTTTCAATCCAAAACGAATCTAACAGACAAACAGTTTCATTTGATTACAGATACGTTGCAATCAAAAAAAGTAGAAAAAGGAACTGTCCTACTACATCAAGGCGATATTTGTCATCACTCTTTTTTTGTATCCAAAGGATTATTGCGTTCCTATACCATTGACGAAACCGGAAAAGAACATATCATTCAGTTTGCGGCTGAGAACTGGATTATTTCGGATAGAAGCAGTTCTTATTTCAATGAGCCTTCTGAATTATTTATTGATGCCATTGAAGATACTGAAATTGTGTTCATCGACAAAAACTTTATTAATGCAGCTGCAGAAATCAGTGTTCTTTTTCGAGAGCAGGACAATATTGCGCTACACAATCACATTCGACAACTTCAAAAACGAGTGAAACTCTTACTGGGAGCAACAGCTGAACAACGGTATTTAGATTTCATAACGATTTATCCGAGTCTTACTTTGCGTATTCCACAATGGATGATTGCTTCCTATCTGGGCATTACACCCGAAACCTTAAGCAGAGTTCGCAAGGAATTAGCCAAAAGAAATTTTAAGCCCTATTAATTCTTTTCAAATTCATTTCTTATCCTACATCAATGCATCTGGTTTTAATCCATAGTAAATTTGTACTATAATTAAAACTTGACTACGCAATGAAAACAAAAAATATCGAATTAGTATTGGCTCCACCTCCACCACACATGGTAGGTGATGGATTTAGAGTACACAATTTTATCCCAAGTGGGTATCATTTAGACATGAAAAGAATGAGTCCATTTATTATGATGGATTATAATTCTAAATTTTACTTTCCACCAACGGACCAACCCAGAGGTGTAAGTGTTCATCCACACTGAGGTTTTGAAACCGTTACGATTGCTTATAAGGGAAAAGTAGCGCATCATGACAGTTCTGGAAACAGTGGTATAATTGGCGAAG
Organism: Flavobacterium labens; assembly: GCF_048286755.1. Classification (NCBI taxonomy): domain Bacteria; kingdom Pseudomonadati; phylum Bacteroidota; class Flavobacteriia; order Flavobacteriales; family Flavobacteriaceae; genus Flavobacterium; species Flavobacterium labens. The sequence continues at coordinate 84,150 of NZ_JBLVPL010000007.1, forward strand.
GAGATGTACAATGGATGACTGCGGCCTCAGGAATTTTACACAAAGAATACCACGAAGAAGAATTTAGTAAAAATGGTGGTGATTTTCAAATGGTACAGCTTTGGGTCAACCTTCCGGCGAAAGACAAAATGTCAACACCAAAATACCAGGGAATTACTAACGACCAAATTAATAAATTTGAGATTCCTGGAAAAGGTGGCGTGATTGAAGTTATAGCTGGGGAATATGAAAATTTGAAAGGTTCTGCTTCTACTTTTACACCCGTACATTTACAGAATGCCAAATTAAATAAAGGATCAAAAGCATCTTTTCATTTTCCAGCAAATTACAACACTGCTTTACTTGTAATTGAAGGAAGTATAAAAGTAAATGATAGCGAAAATGTTCCTGCTGACCATTTTGCATTATTCGAAAATGATGGCGAAGAATTTACCATTGAAGCTACTGAAAATGCAATCGTTTTAATTTTAAGCGGAGAACCTATCAATGAACCTATTGTAGCACACGGTCCGTTTGTAATGAATAGTCAAGCCGAAATCATGCAAGCATTCAATGATGTGAATATGGGGGAATTCGGTTATTTAGAAGAATAATCCTTATTTTTATATTTTAAAATACATAAAAATGTCAAATATAAAACTGATAATAGAAGAACGCCCGAGCAATATTGGCAACTTTATGGTTGGGCGATTGCTTCCCTTTCGAGAAAAAAGAATGGTTGGACCATTTGCATTCATTGATCATATGGGGCCAACTTGCATGAGCGACTACGAAAATTTAGATGTTCCGCCACATCCACATATTGGGCTTTCCACTTTAACCTATTTGTTTGAAGGAAGCATTATGCATAAAGACAGTTTGGGAACTGAAATGGAAATCAAACCCGGGCAAATCAATTGGATGACATCAGGTAAAGGAATCGTTCACTCGGAACGAACGCCTAAGTATTTGCGTCGTTCCAATAAAATGCTGCACGGACTACAAATTTGGGTGGCATTACCGAAAGAATTAGAAGAAATGGAGCCTTCTTTTTTCCACGTTCCTGAAAATCAAATACCAGAATGGAAAACGGATGATATTGCCTATAAACTTATAGCAGGAGAGGTACTTGGCAAGAAATCACCCGTTCCAGTTTACTTTCCGCTGTATCTTTTAGAACTAAAAAGCACTTCGAGTCAAACTGTAACTATAGGTGAGCATTTATTTGGCGAAAGTGCTTTATACATTCTAGAAGGCAGTATTGAAAGTGAGGGAAATGTTTTTGGTCCAAAGCAAATTTTGATTGCCAAAGACAGTAAACTCTGCACCTTCGATATGGCAGAAAACACCACTATTTATATTTTTGGAGGAGAACCTTTTCCGGAAGAACGAATTATCTATTGGAATTTTGTCGCATCGACCAAAGAGCTGATTGAAAATGCAAAAGAAAAATGGTTGGCACAAACGTTTGATAAAGTTCCCGGCGAAACTGAATTTGTTCCACTTCCTGATCAAAATAAAAGACAATAATATGGGCAAAATAACAGCAAGTATTAGTAATGAACTTTATAAAACAGAAATACAATCCGAAACAAATTTGATTATTTCTGATGAACCTGAAAGTAGCGGAGGAAAAGATTTAGGCTTTGCGCCAAAAGAATTACTTGCGTCCTCTTTAGCAGCCTGCACCTGCATTACTTTGCGCATGTATGCTAACCGAAAAGGCTGGAATTTAACCGATGTAAAAGTTGAAGTCACTTTTGAAACTGATTCAGCGGAAAATAAATTCAAAATAATGCGCAACATTCAATTATTTGGAGCTTTAGACGCTGATCAAAAAGCCCGATTATTAAACATTACCAATAAATGCCCGATACACAAAATTTTAACCAACCCAATCGAAATAACAACATCATCAAATTAGAAAAACATGACAATTGAACAAATAAACGAAACCAAAAACGGCTACTTTAGAGCCGTTGATAACGACATCGAAGCAGGAAGAATGACCTATACTTGGGCAGGGACTGATAAATTTATTATTGACCACACCGAAGTAAATCCTGATTTTGCAGGACAAAGTGTAGGTAAAAAAATGGTGATGGAAGCCGTACAATATGCACGGGAAAATAATCTTAAAATTTTACCATTATGTCCTTTCGCGAAAAGCGTATTTGATAAAACGAAAGAAATACAAGATCTACTGTTTTAGAAAATTCAATTTTTAGAGCATAAAAAAACCATTCTCACTGAGAATGGTTTTTTTTTATGAATGTTATTTTTGTATTAAATAAAAATACTAAAGATATAATAAATGATTGCTGCTAATATTGCTGAAATTGGAATGGTTAAAACCCAAGCCCACAATAAACTTACGGTCATTCCCCATCTTACGGCTGAAACTCTTTTAGTAAGTCCAACTCCAATGATAGATCCAGTAATAGTATGCGTTGTACTTACAGGCACTTTAAAATGCTCAGTAAAATATAGTGTCAATGCTCCTGCAGTTTCTGCGGCAACACCTTCAAAAGAAGTTACTTTTGTAATTTTAGATCCCATTGTTTTCACAATTTTCCATCCTCCACTTAACGTTCCTGCTGCAATAGCAGAATAACAAGCTAAAGGAATCCAAGCTGGCATTTTAAAGGCACCTTCATCGTTTGGCAAAACAACATCTAACCAAGCCGGTAAAGATTCTTGAGCTACACCACTGGTGTGAATATAAACTGCAACAGCTGCTGCAATAATACCCATAACTTTTTGTGAATCATTTCCACCATGTCCTAAACTAAAGGCTGCAGAAGACAGTAATTGCATTTTTTTCAACCATGCCGTAGCTTGATTTAAATTTAAACTACTGAATATTAAACAAAATGTGCTTATGGACAAGATTATAAAGGCAACTAAAAACCATTTAATATTATGTGCTTCAAAAGCAACGCTCCAAAAAGGAGAATCAAAACGAGGCTTTTCAATTTGATCATAGTAAATCATTTGACTTTCTACAAACCAAACGGTCAAGATCATTAAAGAAGCGGTGAAAATCTTTGGATAAATGCTCTTTTTAGAGGCATTAAGAAGCCATATCGATATTAAGTAAGAGATTAGAGCTCCTAACAATGGTGCCAATATAATAAAAGCAACAATGATTAAAACTCCCGAAGGCATTCCGCCATCTTTTCCTTCTTTGTACCAAGAAACAACCCCAAAACCTGCATGCGCAATTGCTGCTCCGGCAAAACCACCAATTAAGGTGTGTGAGGAACTGGATGGAATTCCTTGCCACCAAGTAAATAAATTCCAAATGATAGCCGCGATTACACCAGCTAAGATTACAACTAGGTTAATATCCATGGTATTGGCCGTTTTTGCAACTGTATCTGCTACACCAAAACCAAAAACCCAATACGCCAAAAAGTTAAAAAAAGCCGCCCAAACTACCGCCTGAAAAGGAGTTAATACTTTTGTTGCAACAACGGTTGCTATAGCATTGGCGGCATCATGAAAACCATTAATGTAATCAAAAATTAAAGCCAGGACTATAATAACTATAAGTAGAGTAAATTCCATAATTATAATTTCAGAATAAAACCGATTGAATTAAGAATGTTTTACAGAAATTGATTCTAAAACACTAGCAACACTTTTACATTTATCAGCAGCTGTTTCTAAAACTGATAATACTTCTTTGTACTTGATAATGTTTTTTGCATCCGTTTCGTTTTCAAATAAATCAAGAACTGCTTTATCATAAACATTATCTGATTTATTTTCTAACTTGTTAATTCTAACGCAAGCATCAGTGATATTCTTTATTTTTTTCAAATCTCTTAATTCTCTTACAGCAATATCAATATTTTGACAAGCTTCAAGATTGATTTCAGTCAATTTTCTGATCGATTTTGTGATTTTATCCACCTGATACAACTTCATTCTACTTGCTGCACCGTGAAGGTTATCCGCAACATTGTCAATAGAAGTAATTAATGAGTGTATATCTTCTCTATCAAATGGAGTAATGAAGTTTCTACTTAACTCTAAATTTGTTTGACGTGTAATGTCTTCTCCTTTTTGCTCTAAAGCATCAATTTTTTGAAAAATAACCTCACGTTCCTTCAAAGGAAGATTTACAGCTTCGTGTAAGTTTGTAGCAATTTCAATTAAATTACTAGAAGCTTCCTCAAAAAGAGGGAAAAACTTTTTATCTTTAGGAACCAAAAATTGGAAAAAATTATTTATGTTCATTTCATTAAAATTTAGTCCGGCAAAATTACTGCATTATTTAATGCTAATGTTAAGCTAACATTAACAAATCATTTTCTATCTGAAAAGTATTCAAAAAAGAAACGGTATTCTCAATATCATAATGCAAGATTCGGTCTTCTTTTATCAATGGAACTTCCTCTCGATACGCACTTAAAAACATCTCAATAAAATCGCTTGACAGTAACGGTCGTCTGTATTCAATAGCTTGAGAAGCATTCATAAGCTCAATCGCTAGAATGCGTTCCAAATTATCTAAAACACGTAAGGTTTTTGTAGCTGCATTTGCTCCCATACTTACATGATCTTCTTGTCCGTTACTGGAAACAATACTATCAATACTTGCAGGAGTTGCCAATTGTTTATTTTGACTGGCAATACTGGCCGCTGTGTATTGTGGAATCATTAAACCAGAATTTAATCCTGGATTATCCACTAAAAATGCAGGAAGATTACGCAAACCAGAAATCAGCTGATAGGTTCTTCGCTCCGAAATACTTCCTAATTCCGCTAACGCAATTGCCATAAAATCTAATGCTAATGCTAATGGTTGCCCGTGAAAATTACCTCCAGAAATGATTTGGTCGCTTTCAATGAATATATTAGGATTATCCGTCACCGAATTAATCTCTGTTTTAAAAACTTTCTTCACATAATCAAACGCATCTTTTGATGCACCATGAACTTGTGGCATACATCTGAACGAATAGGGATCTTGAACATGTGTTTTTACTTGCTCGATGATTTCGCTTCCTTCCAAAAATCCTTTTATACGATTTGCCGTTACAATTTGTCCTTTATGAGGCCTGATAAAATGAATCAATTCATGAAAAGGTTCAATTCTTCCATCAAAAGCTTCTAATGAAATACTTCCAATCAAATCTGCCAAATAAGAAAATTTGCTGACTTTCATTAAAATATGCGTTCCGTAGGCACTCATAAATTGGGTTCCGTTCAATAAAGCCAATCCTTCTTTAGACTGTAACACAATTGGTTTCCAGTCGAAATGCTTCAAAACTTCAGCAGAATGTACTTTCTTACCTTCAAAATAAACATCTCCTTCACCTAATAAAGGCAACGATAAATGCGCCAAAGGAGCTAAATCTCCCGAAGCTCCAAGAGATCCTTGTGTATAAATTACAGGAAAAATATCATTATTATAAAATGCAATCAATCGTTCCACAGTTTGTAATTGAATTCCGGAATGTCCATAACTCAAGGACTGAATTTTAAGCAACAACATCAATTTTACAATTTCAGTTGGCACTTCCTCTCCTGTTCCACAAGAATGCGATTTTACTAAATTTTCTTGCAGCTTTGATAAGTTCTCGTTTGATATTTTCACATTACAAAGCGAGCCAAATCCCGTATTTATACCATATATAGGTTCTGAATGAGAAGCCATTTTTTTATCTAAATAATCCCTGCATTTTTGAATATTAACTTTGGCTTCTTCAGAAAGTGCCAATAATTTACCATGAGAAATAATCTCTTCTAATGTTTCAAAACTGAGTAATTGCGTGCTTATATAATGTGTATTGTCCATTTTTATTTTCTATTTAAAGGGTAAAATTCAATAAATCTATATTAATAAACAACATTTATTGACTATAATTTAAAATTCAGACCTAAAGACAAACTAACATTAAGTTTTATGCTTAAAAAGTCACAAACTAATTAACTTAAAATCCGAGAGATAAAGAGCTATGGATAGTACTAATTGCAATAATAAACTTCAGAAATAGTTACTAAAACTCCTCAAAACGGCTTTATTAATGGAATTAATTATTTCTATATAGTTATAAAACGAATCACAAACCGTTTAATTTTTTCATAAAAATACGAATAGCTTCAACATAGACCTTGAAAACTAAACAATATTCAATATTCTTCTGAATGATATTGAAAAATTAAAATATTCGCAAAAACGATATTAGAGGCTTTCGTTTTTATAAAAAACTGTACTTTTGAAAAATCAAATGACAAACAACAGAACAACATATCACTCTTCGATTTCAACTCAAATTTGGGTTGCTTCTTCTGTTACATTTACTACAACAACTACTACCCCTTAGGGGTACACATTTTACATATAATCCTAATTATTATATTTTTTTTTCTGAAGAAAGAAAGTACTTGGGTATATAATAAACATTTGCATTTTTTACATAAAATAAACAAAAATGAAAGTATTAAAATTTGGTGGAACTTCGGTTGCCAATGCACAAAATATAAAACTGGTTTTAGATATCATTATCAATAAAGCAAAAGAGGAAAAATTAATTGTTGTGGTTTCTGCTTTTAGTAAAATTACAGATTTACTCCAACTTGCTTCTCAAAAAGCAGCTGCCGGTGACGAAAGCTTTAAAGAAATTCTTTCCGATTTAGAGAAAAAACATTTAGATGCTTTAAAAGAACTTATTCCTATAAGCGAACAAAGTGGCTTGTTAAGCCATATAAAAAGAATCATCAATCATCTTGAAACTTTGTTGGATGGATGCTATCTTTTGGGAGAATTATCGCCTAGAACTTCGGATACTATATTGAGTTTTGGTGAATTATTGTCTTCTTATATTATTGCAGAAGCATTAAAACAAAATCTAAAAAACAGCAGTTATAAAGACAGCCGTGAATTAATCAAAACCGACAATCATTTTGGAAAAGCCACAGTAAACTTTGAAGTTTCAAATCAATTAATTGCTGAATTTTTTGCTTCGAATGAAAATCAAGTCGTTGTTATGCCCGGATTTATCGCCGCATCAATGGACGGAATCAATACTACTTTAGGTCGTGGCGGTTCTGATTATACTGCCGCTATTCTTGCCGGAGCATTGAACGCAACTGACTTGGAAATTTGGACTGACGTCAACGGAATGTATACTGCCAATCCAAAAATTGTAAAACAAGCGCAACCTATTGCATTCATTTCTTATCAGGAGGCGATGGAATTGTCTCATTTTGGTGCCAAAGTTTTATATCCGCCAACTATTCAGCCCGTGTTGAGAAAGAACATTCCAATTCTTATCAAAAACACTTTCGAACCGGAAGCCGAAGGAACTTATATTTCAAATCAGGAAATGGATCACACTAATCCCGTAAAAGGAATTAGTCATATTGACAATATTACTTTGATTACTCTTGAAGGCCCGGGAATGATTGGTGTTACCGGTTCATCCAAAAGGCTTTTTGAAGTATTATCACACGAAAACATCAATGTGATTTTTATTACTCAAGCCTCATCGGAACATTCTATTTGTATCGGAATTCTAAATTCTGATGCTGATGTTGCTGAAGATGCCATCAACAATGCTTTTAAAGTAGAAATTTTACAAAATAAAATCGATCCTTGTATTGTTGAAAAAAACCTGTGCATTATTGCTTTGGTTGGCGAAAACATGAAAAACCACCAAGGTTTAAGTGGTCGAATGTTTAGCACTTTGGGTAAAAATAACGTAAACATCAGAGCGATTGCTCAAGGTGCTTCCGAAAGAAATATTTCAGCAGTAATCAACGAAAGAGATGTCAAAAAAGCACTGAATTCGTTACATGAAAACTTTTTTGAAGAAAACACCAAACAGTTAAACCTATTTGTAATGGGTGTTGGAAATGTTGGTGAAAAATTCATTGAGCAAATTTACCAGCAAAATAAATTCCTAAAAGACAATCTAAAAATAAATGTGAGAGTCATTGCTTTATCTAATTCCAGAAAAATGCATTTTGACGAGGACGGAATTTCCTTAAAAAACTGGCAATCTGTTTTAGAAAATGGCGAAGCGGCAAACAAAGAACAATTTCTTTACAATGTAAAAGAGCTCAATTTACGCAACAGTATTTTTGTTGACATTACTGCAAATGAAAGTGTGTCTAAAACTTACGAGCAGTATTTAAAACGCAATATTGCCGTAGTGACTTGCAACAAAATTGCCTGTGCATCAGAGTACGATAATTATAAAAAACTAAAAAAATTATCCCGACAATTCAATGCTCCGTTTCTTTTTGAAACTAATGTTGGAGCTGGATTACCAATCATTGATACCGTAAAAAATCTAATTGCTTCAGGGGACAAAGTGAATAAAATTCAAGCCGTGTTATCTGGAAGTCTGAACTTTATCTTTAATAATTTTAATGAAAACAATACTTTTCATGATGTTGTAAAAGAAGCTGGTGTCCAAGGATTTACAGAACCAGACCCAAAAATTGATTTGAGCGGAATTGACGTAGCCAGAAAGATATTAATTCTGATACGAGAAAGCGGTTACAAAATGGAAATTGACGAGATTGTCAACGAATCATTCCTGCCTGCTGAATGTTTAGACACGACTAATAATGAAGCTTTTTTCAAATCTTTAATAGAACACGCAGCTCATTTTGAAACTATTTATAAAGAAGCGTTGAGCAAAGATTCTCGTTTGAAATACGTAGCGCAATTTGAAAACGGAAAAGCAAATGTTGGTTTAAGATTCATTCCTAAAGATCATCCGTTTTACAATTTGGAAGGAAAAGACAACATCGTATTGTTTTTTACGGACCGTTATGTTGACCAACCTTTATTGATAAAAGGTGCAGGAGCCGGAGCTGCAGTTACCGCTTCAGGAATATTTGCTGATGTAATTAGAATTGGAAACGTATAAATGAGTCGTAAAGTCGAATGTCATAAAGTCTCAAAGTTACCAACTTGATTTTATATTCATTCCTAAGACTTTACCACTTTATGACATTAGACTTTAAGACTAAAATTATGAATGAAATAAAAATATTTTGCCCCGCTACAATCGCCAATCTTTCCTGCGGATTTGATGTCCTTGGACTGTGTTTAGAAACTGCGGGTGACGAAATGATTATTCGAAAATCAGATATAAAAGGGATTCGCATCACTAAAATTGTGGGCGCCGACTTGCCTTTGGAAACCGAAAAAAATGTGGCTGGAGTATCAGCTTTAGCGATGCTGGAAGCCATTGAAACAGAATTTGGGTTTGAAATCGAAATATACAAACACATCAAAGCCGGAAGCGGAATTGGAAGCAGTGCCGCCAGTTCAGCGGGTGCTGTTTTTGGCATCAATGAATTACTGGGACGTCCATTTACACGCAAAGAATTGGTTTTATTCGCTATGCAAGGCGAAAAATTAGCCAGTGGAAATGCCCATGCCGATAACGTTGCTCCTGCCCTTTTGGGTGGTTTTACATTAGTAAGAAGTTCAAATCCTTTGGATATTATCAAAATAGAAAGCCCATCCGAATTGTACGCAACCGTAGTTCATCCTCAAATTGAGTTGAAAACATCGGATGCGCGTTCGGTATTGAAACAAACTGTTTCCTTAAAAAGTGCTATCACACAATGGGGAAATGTAGGCGGATTAGTTGCAGGTTTGTACACTAAAGATTATGACTTAATTGGTCGCTCGTTGCATGATGAAATCGTAGAACCGTTACGAAGTGTTTTGATTCCAGGATTTGATTTAATCAAACAAACTGCATACGAAAACGGAGCTTTAGGTTCCGGAATATCAGGTTCAGGTCCTTCTATTTTTGCTTTAAGCAAAGGGGAAGCAACGGCTAATAAAATCGCCAAAGCCATGAGCGCTGTGTACGACGAAATGAATTTACCGTATGAAATTCACGTTTCTAAAGTGAATGATGAAGGAATGAAAATAATTTTATAAGCATTAAGCATTAGGCATTAGGCAAAAAGCTTACTGCATAAAGCATACTGCGTAAAGCAAATAAAAATGAAATATTACAGTTTAAACCATAACGCACCCAAAGTTTCTTTCAAAGAAGCCGTAATACAAGGATTAGCAACTGATAAAGGCTTGTATTTCCCTGAAACAATTACTCCGCTTCCAAAGTCTTTTTTTGACAACATCGAAAATTTAAGCAATGAAGAAATTGCTTTTGAAGCGATCCAACAATTTGTAGGTGACGAAATCCCAGCAGATACTTTAAAACAAATCATTGCCGAAACCTTATGTTTTGATTTCCCTGTGGTCGAAGTAGAAAAAGATATTTATTCCCTTGAATTATTTCATGGCCCAACGATGGCTTTCAAAGACGTAGGAGCGCGATTCATGTCTCGTTGTTTGGGGTATTTTAATAAAGATAACGCAGATAGTAAAAACACGGTTTTGGTAGCGACTTCCGGAGATACGGGCGGAGCAGTAGCCAGTGGTTTTCTTGGCGTAAAAGGTGTGGAAGTTATCATCCTATATCCATCCGGTAAAGTGAGCGATATTCAAGAACGACAATTGACTACTTTGGGTCAGAATATTAAAGCGCTTGAAGTAGACGGTGTTTTTGACGATTGTCAGGATATGGTAAAGAAAGCTTTTCTTGACGAAAGTTTAAAACATAAAAATCTGACTTCGGCGAATTCAATAAATATTGCGCGCTGGTTGCCACAAATGTTTTATTTTTTCTTTGCGTACAAAGCATTAAAGAAACAAAACAAACCATTAGTTTTCTCTTGCCCAAGTGGAAATTTTGGAAATATTTGCGCGGGTATCATTGCCAAAAAAATGGGATTGCCAATCGAACATTTTGTAGCATCTACGAATGTAAATGATACGGTTCCGAGATTTTTAGAAAACGGAGTTTACGAACCTAAACCTTCTATAGCTACGATTTCGAATGCGATGGATGTTGGGAATCCAAGTAATTTTATCCGAATTCAAGAAATGTACCACAATGATTTGGAGCAGTTCAAAAAAGATTTTTCTTCGTTTACGTTCTCTGATGCAGAAACGATTGCAGCTATGAAAACCATTTACAATACTGACGGTTACATTGCAGAACCGCACGGAGCTGTTGGATATCTCGGATTGAAAAAAGAATTACAAAACCACCCGAATGCGATTGGCATTTTTTTAGAAACTGCACATCCTATTAAGTTTTTAGATACGGTGGAACCAACATTAAACGTAAAGCTTCCGATTCCTACACAAATTGAAAGTGTTTTAGGAAAGGATAAAGCGAGCGTAAAAATTAAAACGTACGAGGAATTGAAAGCTTTTTTGGGATAAAAAATGTCGATCTAAACAAATAAAAAACGACTAAAAATCTAATTTTAGTCGTTTTTTTTGTACCTAAATAAATTTGTTTTAAAAGTACTCTTAAACTTGTATTTAGGAACAACAAAATAATTCTACACATTTTGGACTTCCATTTTAAATATATAATTATGAGTAATTTACAGAGAAGCATAACAATAAATTACGCCACAAAAAAATAAAATTCCAGATCTGAAAATATAGCTTGAATATGATTTAAATTATACTTAATTTTGCAAAAAAATTGAGTTGTCTCTATTCAGGTTTTTTGCGAGTGAAAAACAAACCTGAACCCCATTAAAAAACAACTAAGTATTTAAGACGCTGTTTGAATCTTAACTAAAATCAACAGATTAAAAAATACTTTAAAAAACTACCTGATAAAGTAGCTTCCCATATCAACATAATTTATTAAAAGAAGGAGAAAAAAGTTTATGACGGATCATAGCATGAATGCTGTTAGTTTTGAAATTGAATTATTGGATAAGCACAAAGATTACAGGACTCAATATAAGTCAAATGATTTGTATTGGGGCGTAGGAATCGAAAATGAATGTTATTTAGAGTTTGAAAACCATCGCGTGGTAGACAAAGATTTTTTGCTGACTAAAGGGCTTCATGAAAAGTATAGTGTGAATCATTTTAAGAATTATAAAGAAAACGTTTACCAGAATTCATTACTGAAAATATTATCCGATAAAGAATATTATTTGCCGGTACTGATGAACTCCCATTCGTTTACAAAAACGGACATTAACAACCAGCATAAGACTTTTGACCCCATAACTAACGAACCAAATCCTGAATATTTAGGGGAAAGTATTTTTGAAATATTACAAAAAAACAATCCATATTTTATAGACGAGCTTCAAAAAGAATTTATTTTTGACGGTGACACAGTTGAATTTGTTACGCAAAAATTTTACAAAACAGATATTGACTCGGCCATTGCTGAGCTAGCAACAATAAAACAAGGTTTCATAAACAACTTACAAAGCGCCTTTGATAAAGATAAAATCTTTACGGAATTTGGCACTATAAAAATATGTTCTAAAAACCATCCTTTTGCCATATTTATTTCAAACAACACCAATTATTCTGTTTTTAATAATATGACCTATCACTTCAATTTAACTATTCCTACTGAGTTAAATAATGAAGGTGAAATTAAGGACAAAACAGGTTTTATAAAAAAACACCAGAGAGCAATTCGATTATTCCAATGGCTGAGTCCATTATTTATGACAAAATTCGGTTCTTCTGATTATTTATCGCATAATGACAGCAGCGTCAATTTAACAAAAGCATCACAAAGATGTGCCATGTCTAGATATATTGGGGTGGGTACTTATGATACTAATGTGATGAAAACTGGGAAAATTGTCCAAATGAATTTTGATGAACATCCAATGCATGATAACCCGTTATGGTGGGTGAACCGTTATTCTGAAATATCGGATTATGAAAAAATTGATAAAATTGGTCTTGACATTAATTTTCACAAGCACAAAAATCATGGCATTGAGTTTCGAATATTTGATTATTTCGACGAAAAATATCTACAGGAGGTTTTGAATTTTCTTGTTTTTATTATGGATCATGCCTTATTAAACGAAATCGAAAATCCAATTTGCGATTTAGAATGGAATAACTTTGTCTACGAATCTATTATCCACGGCAAAGAAACCCATGTACCATCAAAATTCATCAGCCTTTTAGAAAACATATTATCTATCACCATAGAGTCGAATGATCCTTTATTAATATATGATCAAATATACAGGAGCTTACATGCTCGTTATTACGAAAAAGGCTTTTGTAGTTCTTTACTAATTAAAAAACAAGCCTGCACTGCAAATACAATAGCATCTTTTTAAAATAACCCGTAAATAAAAACACTTCTTGTTGACTATAAACCTACAAGAAGTGTAATTACTCACAAGAAGTTTTTTTAACTAATCGTGATAATAAAAAATAGCGGAGGTATATCCTTTTTCCGGATCTTTATTATCCCACCAATCTTCTCTAATTTCTGAAAAATAATTATAATTATCAGCACCTGCTTGGGACTGCAGCGGATAAATAACTTTACCGTCTTTTCTAAAGGCTTTATCAGTATCCGTTTCTGGAACCACCACTACTATATGCCCTGATTTATTCAAGATGAATCTTTTGGCACAAATGATTCCTACTCCTCCAGTAGCATTTACTTTCTTCTGAAGTTCATCAACATCATCGATTCTTTCCCAACCAAACTCACTCCCCGATTGCAAAAACCAATCATAGATATAATTGGAATAAAAAGGCCTTACCGTTTCATCAAAAACCACTGCTACTTCGTTCCCTTTCTCCAGTTGCTCGATTGCGGTATCAGTCCATCTTAATCTGGGGATATAGACCCTGGCAAAAAAACAATAATCAAAAGTATAAATATTACAATAAGTATCCGAGGCGTCTTTCTGATAACGGAAACTTTTTGAAACATCCAGCGCCTTGATGATGTTTTGAATTGAAGTAAGTTTAGACTCCAGACTAGTTAAATCTCTAAACGGAATTGAAGGGTTGCCAATAGGTTTATATGTGTCCTCTTTACTGTCCAGACTTGCTTTTGTACCCGGCTCAAAATTGGGCACTTCAATATCCATAATTTTTTGATTCGTTTCATCAACAAGCTCGATATCTTTTGAAAAGACAAACCCCTCTTTTTCAGTGTTTAAAAGTTTTACTTTCCACCAATCTGATGCTGTTTTTTCAATTAATTTAACGGTATGTCTAAAAGGTATTTGTATTAAAATTTTGGAATTATCCTGCGTTGCCGGAAAATCTCTTAGATTTAATGACGGAGTAGCGACTCTATATTTCATACTAATCAGTTAATTATAAATGATTCTACTGCCAAAATACTAAAAACAACCAAGAGAGCACCACAGAACTCCATTATTTTTTAGATTTTTTTGAACTATTTATAAAAACTAATAATGCCAAACAGCATTTAATGAGTACTATTTTGCCACAAGAAAAGGAAATGTGTACATTAAGATTTATAAGGAATTAAAAGTTTTTTTGGATAAAAATTAAATATTTTTTTCAAATACAAACCGACTGAGAAGTGATTTTTAGTTGTTTTTTTTTATGGAAATCAATTCTATTTTCTTTTTATTGATCGATTAGATTTATATAAGTAAAATCATTAATTCTCATGGAATTAAGAAAAGCAATACTTATGGTACAGAGTCTACCCTATTAGTTTGAATTTAAGTTATTTATAGCAAAATAACTTATTAGTAATTAAAACTATTACATTATAAATAAAATAAAAACGAGTATATTTAATAATTTGGGGTCCAAATAAAATCCAATCGCTCAGATATCTACAATTTCCCCAGCTTGGCGTTAGCTAATGAAATTACCGAACAACCTAAAAAACAAAATAAGCAACTGCCTTAAAGGATGTAGCTTTTTTTATACCTTGGCTCTACAATAAAAACCAAACAGAAAAACTATGAACACAACAGAGCAAGTGTCACAACAACAGAAGCAATCAAAGTTCAGTATCAAAAATATTTTTCTTCCTGACTACGAAAACTACGAAGGGGTTCGCAGAATCAATATTTATGTAATGCGGTTGTTTTTCGCGTTAATGTTTATTTTTGTTGCCACAGATTCCTGGCCCGTTATTCTTACTCATGAAGGGGAATGGGATCCTACAAGAGCTGTAGCTTGGTGCACTTGGGCGGCTTACTCCACATTGGCACTTTTGGGTGTATTCCATACGTTGCGAATGTTACCGATTATGCTTTTTATGATTTTCTACAAAGGACTGTGGCTTGCAGTTGTCGCTTATCCTTTATGGTCAGCTGGGACGCTCAAAGGTTCTCCAGCCGAAGAAATGGCGTATATGTTCTCCGGAATTATAATACCAATACTCTTCTTGCCTTGGAAATATGTATTCAAAAAATACATTTTAATAGAGACAAAAAAGAAATGATATATCTTGTTCCTAAATAAATAGTTCTTATGTAAAATACAATTTTACACACTCAAACGGATCGAAAGACCAGTCATAGCTGCTTACCAATATCATCAATAAAAACTAAAAAATATATAAAATGAAATACCTAAAAATAATAAATAGAATCTTTTCTTTCAATAGTATCGTGTTGTTTATGATATTCTTTTCTGTACAAGTCTCTAATGCACAACAAGCTAAGAAAAACGAAAAAGTTGTTATAAAAACTTCTATCTACTGTGACCATTGCAAAGAATGCGAAACTTGTGGTAAAAATTTCCAGACTAATATGCTGAAAATAAAAGGTGTAAAAATGTATGAGCTTGACGAAAAAAAAAGAACCATAACGGTTTACTACAACGGACAAAAAACAGATTTACTAACAATTAAAAAAGGAATTTCAAAACTGGGTTTTGATGCCGATGAAATAAAAGCAGAGGTTGCATCATACGAAAAGCTTGATGACTGTTGCAAAAAAAATAAAGCCTGACCTACGCTAAAGCGAGCGCCCGAACACGTCCGTTAATTAGAAGAAATAAAAATTATAATTCAAATTAAAACTGGCACGAGCGAGATGTTTGGGTTAGCAAAAAAGCACGTTACAATCCGTTAAACTTAAACTTCTGTCCGCCAATAGATGCCTCGTACATGAGTCCGCCCTTTTGTATGGTAAACACCATCACGCCATTCGTATATTTTACATTTGCTGAGGCGCCTTCGGTTACAGCTACAGCAGAAGCTTGTGCGGAAAACTCGAATCGGCTCTCTTTAAACCGGTTCATTTCATTTTTTGATTCAAAAAATATCACCTCCCGGTACGCTTGTCCGCCAGCTTGAAATCCTATGCTCAATTGCGTCAATTTTGCCATTCCTATTCGTTTGTTCTGCTCATACACAAGCCCGTTTCCAGCTGCACCGCCAACGCCAAGACCTCCTTTACCTACATTTGGAAAAATAACATAACCGTAAGCTTTATCAAAAAGCGCTTTCATCAGCGGATCACTTTTAATGAACTCGGCCTTTGCTATTTTACTATCAGCAATAATTTTATTTTTTTTAGCGGTCGATTGTCCCAATACAGGCGCTATGTTGAGTACACAAGCCAACATTATTACCAAAAAAATATTTAAATTTTTCATAATCATATCTTTTAAATTATTGTGAAATTTCTTTGTTCAAAGATAAAAAAAAAATATTGCTTAATAATTAAAAATACTGATTATCAATACTATATGAATTATTTTATACATTTAAAGAATAATTATTTCATCAAAAAAACGAAGTGATTACTCCCTTTTTTCTACCTTTGAAAAACACAAAGCAATAACCAAAGAATAGAAGTATTATACATGATTACAAAAGCAACAATAGAAGACGTTTCCCTTTTAAATACATTAATCAATTCAGCGTATCGCGGCGAATCGTCTAAAAAAGGATGGACCACTGAAGCCAACATATTGGAAGGACTACGAACCACAGAACAAGAACTCACAGAAACGATTCTAAATCCAAAAAATACAGTTCTGAAATTTACGTACAACGACCAAATTATAGGTTGTGTTTTATTGGTTGAAAAAGAGCAGGAATTGTATTTAGGCATGCTGACCGTTTCACCCGAATTACAAAACAGTGGTGTTGGAAAAAAATTATTACAACAGGCAGAAATTCATGCCTTGGAGTTAGGATTGCCAAAAATTATAATGACCGTAATTTCCGTTCGGGATGAACTGATTGCTTGGTACAAACGCAACGGTTATGAAGATACCGGAGCAAGAGAACCGTTTCCAGCAAGCGATGTTCATATTCCAATTACGGAAGAGCCTTTGGAATTTGTTGTTTTGGAAAAAAGGGTTTAGAATTAGTAATAATCAATCTTAAATCAAAATAAAATGGGAACCAATAATAAAACTGTTGTTGTAAAAGATTTAGAAGAAAAATCAATTCTGGTATCGCGAACATTTTCTGCGCCGCTTGAAAAAGTTTGGCTTGCGTTTACGGAAAGTGAATTGTTAGAACAATGGTGGGCACCACAACCTTGGAAAGCCGAAACCAAAACTATGGATTTTTCCGTTGGCGGCTATTGGTTGTACGCAATGGTGGGTCCCGAAAATGAAAAACATTGGGGACGAATGGACTATACAGCCATAACACCATATTTAAGTTTTGAAATTAAAGATAGTTTTTGTGATGAAGAGGGAATCGTAAATACTTCGGTACCGGTTTCTATAGGATCTATTGCTTTTGCTAAAACAGAGTCTGGTACATTGGTTGAATTCAAAATGTTTTATTCCAATGAAAAAGAGATTGAAACCATGATTGAAATGGGCTTTGAACAAGGCATTACCGCTTGTCTTGAGCAATTAGAAACGTTATTTCAAGAAAATATAATCTAACGATAAACTAGATTTCATTTAGTGCTCGGGTAGTTAGCGTAAGGGATTGCGGCGGCATCCTTTATTTTTTTCTTTAAAAAAATAAAGATAGAGCCAAAAGCCCGGGCCCAAAGCTGCAGATACATCATTCAAAATGGGAATTTTCTGCTTTCAGGTTACGCCCAAATAAGGTTTCATGGTTAGGTAATTACAATTCTGCTTTCTGTTTTTGTCACTCTATTAAAAAGCAATATATTAGTGCTGTAAAAATTGTTTCACAAAAAACAGTCTTGAAATACCTCAAACCAATCTCTTTATGAAAAAAACAGTACTATCCTTGCTCTTAGTTGGATTTTTTACAGCTTTGCATGCCCAACCGCCAAAAACACCTACAACACCTACCGCTCCAAAAGAAGAAAATTCAGCCGCAAATCTCACTTTCAATCCGGATTCGCAAGTGGTAACGGAACATAGTACGACTATCAAAGGTCAAAAAGTGTCCTATAAAGCTACAACTGGTACGATGCCCGTTTGGGACGAAGACGGAAAAGCAATTGCCGGTTTATTTTACACCTATTACGAACGTTCCGATGTAAAAGATCGTGCCGCCCGTCCATTAGTAATTTCATTTAATGGAGGTCCGGGTTCCGCTTCGGTTTGGATGCAAATTGCCTATACTGGTCCAAGTTTAATTAATATTGACGATGAAGGTTATCCGTTACAGCCTTATGGAATCAAGGAAAATCCGTATTCAATTTTGGATGTTGCCGATATTGTTTTTGTAAATCCGGTCAATACCGCATATTCAAGAGCTACGAGTAAAGAAATACCAACGACTAAATTCTTTGGCGTGAATGCCGATATTAAATACCTTGCTGATTGGATTAATGGATTTGTATCCCGAACCAATCGTTGGGCTTCGCCAAAATACCTAATTGGAGAAAGCTATGGAACGACGCGCGTTTCCGGACTGGCACTAGAATTACAAAACAGCGAATGGATGTACCTGAACGGCGTTATTCTGGTATCGCCAACTGAATTAGGAATCACTCGTGGAGTCGCTTCTGAAGCGGCACTAAAACTGCCTTATTTTGCTGCTACGGCTTGGTATCACAAAATGCTGCCTACTGATCTACAGAACAAAGATTTAACCGCCATGTTACCGGAAGTAGAAGACTTTACCATAAATGAACTGCTTCCCGCAATGAGCAAAGGAGGCGCATTAGATGACCAAAAAAGAAAAGAAATGGCTACCAAAATCGCGCGTTATTCCGGACTTTCGGAAAAAGTGGTTTTACAAAATAATTTAGATGTTCCCTATGATTATTTCTGGAAAGAATTGTTGCGCGATCAAGGGTTTACCGTAGGTAGATTAGATTCCCGCTACAAAGGAATTGACCGCAAAGCGGCTGGAGACGGACCTGATTTTAATGCGGAACTTACTTCTTGGCTTCACTCCTTTACCCCTGCTATCAATATGTATTTACGCAACAATCTGAATTACAAAACCGATTTTAAATACAATATGTTTGGTTCCGTGAGACCTTGGGATGATTCCAATGATAAAACCGGAGAAAACCTGCGTCAAGCCATGGCACAAAATCCGTATTTGCATGTAATGGTTCAGTCCGGATATTATGATGGAGCCTGCGATTATTTCAACTCCAAATACAACATGTGGCAAATGGATCCAAGCGGAAGACTAAAAGAAAGAATGTCCTGGAAAGGCTATAGAAGCGGACACATGATGTACTTAAGAAAAGTAGATTTAGAATCGGCCAATGAAGATATCAGACAATTTATAAAACAATCCTTGCCTAAAGCCGGAGAATCAGCAAAATATTAGGTAGATTGAATTCAAAAAAAAAGGCTGTTCAAAATGATATTGAATAGCCTTTTTTTGTTCTCTAAAAATACATTGGCTAATAAAAAAGTCCATATCGGCACTTACGGGTAAAACAAAACCTATTTTTGTAGCGTGAAAAAATCAGTTTCAATTATTGGAGGAGGACCCGCAGCACTTATATTGGCTGCATTATTAGATTGTGATAAATTCAAAGTTACTGTTTACGAGAAAAATAAAACACTGGGAAGGAAATTTCTGGTAGCTGGAAAAGGAGGATTCAATCTCACCCATTCGGAACCTATTGCTGAACTGATTGCACGTTATACACCACCTCATTTTCTGGAAAAAGCATTACTTGATTTTGACAACAACGACTTTAGAAAGTGGATTGATTCCATTGGTATTCCAACTTACATCGGCAGTAGCAAGCGGGTGTATCCTGAAAGTGGCATCAAACCCATAACAGTTCTCAACGCAATTCTGGATGTTCTTGATAAGCAAGGTGTTACAATTCAATACCAACGCACTTGGACTGGTTGGACGAGCAACGATGACATTATTTTCAATACGGATACAGTAATAAAATCAGACTATACCATTTTTGCTATGGGCGGCGGGAGCTGGAAAGTAACTGGTTCTGATGGTTCTTGGCTAGATTTATTCGAAAGGGAAAGTATTCCTATCGTTCCTTTTCAATCTTCGAATTGTGCGTATCGCGTGAACTGGCCGGAAGATTTTATCTTAGAACATGAAGGCAGTCCGCTTAAAAATATTTCTATTAGCTGTTTGAATAAAAGACAAAAAGGCGAAGCGGTCATCACACGTTTTGGTTTAGAAGGCAATGCTATTTATGCGCTTAGTCCACAAATTCGGGAGGAATTGGAGAGCCATCAAAACGCTACAATTTTATTAGATATGAAACCGACCTTGCTTTATGATGATTTGCTTGATAAAATTAGAAAATCAACCTTTAAAAAGACGAGCGAAACATTACAAAAAGAAGTTAAATTGAGTCCTGCACAGATTGGACTTTTGAAAAAATACCTTTCCAAAGAAACTTATTTGAATTCGGAATTATTGGCTCAAAACATAAAAAATTTACCTATCGAAATTACCGGTACTAGCCTTTTGAACGATGCCATATCCACAACAGGCGGTATTCAACTGATTGCGGTGGATGAAAACTTCCAATTGAAAAACAAAAATCGTAATTATTGTATCGGAGAAATGCTCGACTGGGATGCGCCCACTGGCGGTTATTTACTACAAGCTTGTTTTAGTATGGGCATGCATCTTGCGCGTCACCTAAATAAAGTTTCTTAAATTATACTATTCTATTACCAAATGCAAAAGGGATTCTGGTTTTGTGAAATGACTTTCTAACAGTTTTTTAATTTATTTATAATACCATTTCTTCAAATAACCTTTGTGCTGTTTGTTCCAAATCATCACACAAGCCCGGATGTGGTCTTGAGGTTTGAATGGCAGAACTGCGAAGTGCAGTCAACCAACGGAAACGCGATGGAATATCAAATTGTCCTATTGGTCCACCTGATTTTTCGCCATGCGCCACTTTCTCGAATGCCTGTAAATTTAAATGCAATTGCTCCAAATCTAAATCGGCTGAAAATAGTTGCAATTTGGCTTCGTTCATCGAGCAGAGTACTTTTATAAACTTCGCTTTTTTACAAAACAAAATAATACCCACATTGAGGAATTCTTCGCGTTCTACCCTAGGCACAACGCGGATTACGGCATACTCATATAAGTGCTTCTCTTGCATTTTGTGCTTCGTTTATAAAAATTTCGGAATGATTTAAACGTATCGATAAAAACTGAAAATAGACTTCCCGAATGGCTTCGGGAGTTTCATCGGTATCTTCCCAATGGAGCCATACTTCTGGAATAAGATTCACTATACTCTGTAATACCTCTTTCGTCAATATTTTTTTGAATATTTCATCCGTTTCTAGCAATAAGGAAGCTTGAGGCAATAATACATGGTCTTTTATCAGTGCAAAAGGACTTTGCGCGTGCTTTTCCCAATTGGTCCACGAATGATGAAAATAAAGACTTGCACCGTGATCGATCAGCCATAATTCTTTATGCCAGATCAACATATTGGTGTTTCTAAACGTTCTGTCGACATTAGTGATAAAAGCATCTAACCAAACAATTTGCGAGGCTAGTTTTGGGTCAACCAAAGTGACAACAGGATCAAAATTTATAGCTCCTGATAAATAATGAAGCGCCAAATTGAGTCCCTGACTGCCTTGAAGCAAATCCTGAATTTCTTCATCGCCTTCTGAACGGCCAAATGCTTCATCGAGATTTGCAAAAACGAGTTCGGGCATTTTTAGGTTTAAAACACGAGCTATTTCTCCGCCAATTAATTCGGCAATCAAAGCTTTCACGCCATGTCCGGCACCTTTGAATTTCAGTACATATTTAAAATCATCATCGGCTTCAGCGAGCGCAGGCAAAGAACCGCCTTCCCGCAACGGAGTGATGTATCGCGTAACATTTACGGTTCTAAGATGAGGTGTTTTTTCCATAATCGAATTGGATAAAGCAATTTTGCATGGATACAAACTTACAAATAAGTAGCTTGATTTTGTATTAGTAATTACTAAAACAGTAAATAATATTGCTACTTACTGGTGTAAGTTTCACCATGAACTTCTTTTATAGAAATTAACTCTTTACAATAATAAATTTCTTTTCCTCTGGTTTCAATGTTCATTTTAAGACTTACTTTTCTATTATTTGAAATCAAATCATTTGAATTATAATTCTTTACTTTTTGATAATCATTCTCGCTTAAATAGACTCTTATAATTGAATCTTTTGTTTTGAGTTTAATAGAAGGAGACTTTATTACTTTGTGTTTTTTTAATGCATCAAAATAATTCAAAATAAACACATCATCCGCACTAGGGTTTTTAATTTGACGCGTACCATTAAGTACTTTTTCCCACTCATCAATACTCTTCTGATCAAGATTATAATAGTTAAAAAGATCAATCGACTTAAAAGCAAAATCTCCTTCAATAATTTTTTCGTTTCGAGAACATGAAATAAGGATAAATACGAAAAACAATAATTTTAATTTGTTCATATTGATGACCATTTTCTAATTGTTGAGTTCTTAAAAGTAGTTAATTTAGAGAATATCTCAACTTTCTAAACTCAAAAAGGCTTTCCCAATATTAGCAATTACATCTGAAGCGATAAAGGATTGATAACCTGTTTTAGGCAAAGCGATATCGGCAGTTATTCCGTGGAGATACACACCAAGAATTGCGGCACTAACAGGTTCATAGGATTGTGCTAATAAACTGGTAATCATACCCGTCAAAACATCGCCAGTTCCCGCAGTTGCGAGAGCGGCATTTCCAGTAGTATTTTCATAGACAGTTTCACCATCAATGATTTGGGTGGGTGCACCTTTCATAACTATTATAAGTTGGTATTGTTTAGAGAAGGAGATTGCTTTACTCCTTTTCTCTTCTTCGGAATCCCATTTTCCTATTAATCGTTCCAGTTCTTTAGGATGTGGCGTTAAGATTGTTTTGGGCGGTACTAAAGAAAACCATTCTTTATTTTTGGATAAAATATTCAATGCATCGGCATCGATTACCAAAGGCGTTTTATTCGTTTTTAAAAATTGATGCAGCGCATTTTGGGTTACTACCGCCTGACCTAAACCTGGACCAATTCCGATAGCTTTCGGTACAATTTCGAAAGTAATATCAGAAATTATTTCGTCCTGAATATCGGTAAGAACCATGACTTCGGGAATCGCGGTTTGAAGAATTGTGTACCCACATTTAGGAATAAAAACAGTGACTAATCCGCAACCAGTTTTCAAACAGGCTTTAGAGGATAAACTCACTGCTCCTATTTTACCATAACTTCCACCAATGATTAAAGCGTGACCCTGAATTCCTTTGTGGGTAATTTTGTCAGGTTGTTTGTAGCGTTTCAGGATTTCTTTTTGGTCGATGTAAATAGGATTCTTCATTGAAATTTGTTTGTCTAAAACTACGAATTTTATAGGAAACAAATTCGTTAATTGATCCTAAATTCCCTAGCCCTGATTACTTCACTAAACTTTTATTTTTATAGGAGTTCAGTGAACTTCGTTTAAAGCGGCATCTCCCGCTATAGAAAAACAAGGCTTTTTAGCCGTAGTTTTTGTTAAGTGGGAATACAGCGAATAGCAGGAAATAGCTCCTAAAAATACTTATTATAAATCCTACAGTACGTGTTCTTCCGAAAACGTTTGAAACTTTAAACTTTGCTTCGCTCTGCCTTTGTCACCCGAAATAAAATCAATAAATTAGCGACTTCAAATTTTATATAAAAACACAATGAAAAATACTGCGCTTACGCACATACACGAGAGTTTGGGAGCAAAAATGCTTCCGTTTGCCGGATACAATATGCCTATTTTATATGAAGGAGTAAATGCAGAACATGAAACGGTGCGCAATGCCGTGGGTGTTTTTGACGTTTCTCACATGGGTGAATTCTTGCTTACGGGTCCAAATGCATTAGCTTTGATTCAAAAAGTGACTTCGAATGATGCTTCTACTTTGACTATTGGAAGAGCACAATATTCTTGCTTGCCAAATAGTGATGGTGGAATTGTAGACGATTTGCTGGTTTATAAAATGAAAGATGAGCAGTATTTATTAGTCGTAAATGCATCGAATATTGACAAGGATTGGGATTGGATTTCGGCTCAAAATGATTTGGGTGTAGAGATGAAAAACCTATCGGATGATTATTCATTATTGGCAATTCAAGGACCAAAAGCGGTTGAAGCGATGCAATCCTTGACTTCCAAAGATTTATCTGCGATTCCATATTACCATTTTGAAGTGGGAGATTTTGCCGGTATCGAAAACGTAATTATTTCGGCTACAGGATATACTGGTTCTGGAGGTTTTGAAATTTATTGTAAAAATTCAGAAGTAGAACAAATTTGGACTAAAGTTTTTGAAGCGGGTGCGGCTTTTGGCATCAAGCCAATTGGTCTTGCGGCTCGTGACACGTTGCGACTAGAAATGGGTTTCTGTTTGTACGGAAATGACATCAACGACACGACATCGCCACTAGAAGCTGGTTTAGGATGGATTACGAAGTTCACTAAAGAATTCACCAATTCAGAAAACCTGAAAAAACAAAAAGAAGCAGGAGTTACTAAAAAATTAGTCGCTTTTGAAATGCAGGAACGTGCGGTGCCAAGACACGATTACGAGATTGTGAATGCAGCTGGAAATGTAATCGGGATTGTAACATCGGGAACTATGTCGCCATCGATGAATAAAGGAATTGGTATGGGTTATGTAACTGTTGAAAACAGTGCTTTGGAGAGTGATATTTTTATCCGAATCCGTAAAAATGATGTTCCTGCTAAAGTGGTGAAATTACCTTTTTACAAGAAATAAAAATAAATGAAGAAACTTTCACTTGTATTGTTACTCACAACATTTTCACTTTTAGGTCAAAATGATGAAAAAACTTGTGAAACACTTTCTAAAATAAATACGTTAATACAACGTGAACATTACCAACCAAAACCGGTAGACGACAGTTTATCGGTTTTTGTTTTTGATAGCTTTTTGGATGTTTTAGATACTAACCGAAACTTATTTACCAAGATTGAATATCAAAAACTATGTGAGCATAGACTCCAACTGGACAATTATATTTTACAGAACAATTGTTCGTTTATGAGTGATTTTGTTGCCGTTTATAAATTGGCTTTGATTCGAAAAAAGAAAATTTTAGAGAAAATGCAAAAGGAAAATTTTGATTACAACTCAAATGACTCTGTGAAATTTTCAAAGAAAAACTTCCCTTTTGATTTGGTCTTAACTGATATAGAAAGGGTTTGGAGAAAGAGAATTAAATACGATATTCTAGAAGATATTTCGAAATTGAGTTCCAATTTAGATTCGCTTACGCAGAATTTTTCAAAGCTGGAGAAAACCGCTAAAACAAAAATATTTGACACCAACTTATGCAAGGTAAATAGTATTCTTGGAGACACTAACAGATTAGAAAATGACCTTCAAAATAATTTTCTAAATATTTTTTGCACTTATTTTGATCCTCATTCCAATTATTTTTCAATGGATGCCAAATCCAGTTTCATGTCGGGTTTATCAACTAGCAATCTTTCGTTGGGATTGAATATTGGATTTAATGAAAAAGAGGAAATTATAATCGAAGAAATTGTCCCGGGTGGTCCCGCTGCCAAAACAGATAAGTTTGATAAAGACGATGTAATCCTAAAAGTATCCAATACCAAAGGAGATGAATATTCTGTTTCCTGTGCCTCAATAGAAAAAATTGAAGAATTGATTCTTTCTGATTCGAATGTAGAAATAGAATTGACCATTCAGAAAAAAAATGGAACCATACAATCTGTACTCCTCAGAAAGCAAGTAATGAAAGCCACTGAAAATGCGGTTTTCAGTTATATTGCCGAAGCGGAAACAAAAATTGGTTACATCAACATTCCTAGTTTTTATTCTAATTTTGACGGATATTCTATTCAAGGCTGCGCTGATGATGTTGCCAAAGAAATCGTGAAACTTCAAAAAAACAATGTTGAAGGTTTAGTAATCGATCTTCAAAACAATGGTGGCGGATCGATGGAAGAAGCCATTAAATTAGCCGGAATGTTTCTAGATATTGGTCCTGTATCTGTTTTAGTTAATAATAAAAACCAACAAACCATTTTAAAAGACGGCAATCGAGGTAGTGTTTATAATGGTCCAATCGTGCTGTTAATAAGTGGAAATTCAGCATCGGCTAGCGAATTTTTTGCTGCGTCAATGCAAGATTATAACCGAGCAATCATTATTGGCAGTACATCATTAGGTAAAGCTTCTATGCAGACCATTTTACCATTGGACGAAAATAACCAACAGGGATTTGTAAAACTTACTATTGAAAAATTCTACAGAATTACAGGTGACAGCCATCAAATAAAAGGAATTGTTCCAGATATTGCTCTACCCGTTTTATTTGACAGTATAATTCCGCGGGAAATCAGTTTTAAAACAGCTTTGAAATATGATGTAATTACTACAAAAGCAAGATTCAATCCGTTCACAAAAACTTATTTTCCCAAAATAATCGAATTAAGTAATTCAAGAGTAAAAAACACCTCTCTCTTCAATGACATTAGTTTGGCTAACGAGCAGATTAATGTACTTTATAACAATCCCAAAAAACCGACACGATTAGTTTTTAAAGATGTATTCAACGATATTCATGAAATTGATTCACTTTGGAAAAAAGTCAAAAAAATTGTGGAAAGCGAAAGTAAAAATATGATTTCGAATAATTCCTATGATTTGGAACGATTAAAATTTGATGTTTTCCAACAGGATATTAATCGCTATAAAATTAAAGAGGTAAAAAACAATCCTTATTTAGAAGAAGCAATTGCGATAATAAACGATTATAAGAATTTGAATAAATAATGATTCAATCAAAAAATTAAGAAGAACAAAAACAATGTGCCAATTGACTAATAAAAATTTTTGAAAAAATAACTAATAACTGTATTTTTGCAGTTCAAAATAAAAAATAGAAATGGGAAGAGCGTTTGAGTTTAGAAAAGGTAGAAAAATGAAACGTTGGTCGGCAATGGCCAAAGCATTTACCAGAATTGGTAAAGATATTGTAATGGCTGTAAAAGAAGGCGGTCCTAATCCTGATGCCAACTCCAGATTAAGAGCCGTTATTCAAAATTCTAAGGCAGTAAATATGCCAAAAGAAAATGTAGAACGTGCCATTAAAAAAGCTACCGATAAAGACACAGCCAACTATAAAGAAGTTTTATTTGAAGGATATGCGCCTCATGGAATTGCAATACTAGTTGAAACTGCAACTGATAACAACAATAGAACCGTAGCTAACATTCGCAGTTATTTTAACAAATGTAATGGAACTATGGGAACCCAAGGTTCAGTTGAATTTATGTTTGATCATACCTGTAATTTTAGAATTCCAACAAACGGAATCGACCCTGAAGAATTAGAATTAGAATTAATCGATTTTGGAGCTGAAGAGGTTTTTGAAGACGAAGACGGGATTTTAATATATGCTCCTTTTGGAAGTTTTGGAACCATTCAAAAAGAATTAGAAAACAGAGGGTTAGAAATTCTTTCTTCTGGATTTGAAAGAATTCCACAAATTACTAAGAAACTTACAGAAGCTCAAGTAGCGGATGTAGAGAAACTTATTGAAAAAATTGAAGAAGATGATGACGTGATGAACGTATATCACACTATGGAAGAAGAATAGACTTTGATAAAATTATACTTTAAACTCTAGCTTTAGCTAGAGTTTTTTTGTTTCACAATTTATGAACTAAGAATAATCCCTCTGTGATTTATAGTTTAAAGTATTCTTTGAGCTATTTTTTAAAATCGGCTGAAAACATATTTATAAAACAAACCAAATAGTTTCTTGTAATAATATGTTTTCCTAAGACTTTTACCTTTTTCTGAAATTTTCAAGCAATAAAGCAATAAATCAATAGTATATAAATAAGTTTTTAAAAGACATTTGCCTTCTAATTATTTTAAAAATACCGTTTAAATTACCGACTTTATCTAAAAATAGAAGATTTAGCAAACGAGTATTATTTAATATCTTTTATACTGCTACCAAGTTTCTTATATTTGCTGACTTTTGCGAAATGCTACGCCTCAAAAACAAGCGAAACATCAAACCGTTAGGAGCACAATTATTTTTTTTTATGATCTTCTACAAAAATATAGCCTCTGATTGAATGAGATTAGTTAGCAATCTAAATTTCCAAATACAGAATATCGTTCTAAGGAACGTTTTAAATTACAACACTTATGACAAACAACATTCTAATTGAAAATCAATATAAAAGAACCAGTTTATTTGAAAAAGAAAATGTGAACTATTTAGTACGCATTTTAAAAAGATTCAATACCGTACCAAAGATAAATAACATCAATATTATCACTTCAACCAGTGAGCCTACTGTTTTCAAAATTGTACCCAACAAATCAATTATAATTGGTTCCTCATTTTTAGACAAACCCATTTTAGCGTTAGTCTATTTAAGATATGGAATCGAATGGCAGCTATGGTACAAAGCTTTGAACGCCGAGAAAAAAGATGTTGATTTATGTGATATTGCAGCTCTCGAAGTGATTCGAATTTTTTATAATTTACTACCGAAAGATGATAAGGAAAAATTAGAAAATCTTGATTATATTCTAATTAACTTAATTAAAAATAATACCTCTTTAAATACTGAATCTTCATTAATAAATGACGAGCTTCAATCTTTTCATGGTTTAAAAAATTCTGATACTGAACTCAAAAAATCTTGGAAACCTATTGTCGAAAATCTTGCAAAACCCACAGAATACATGTTGATGTCTGGAGGTGATCTTCGATTGAATATCGACGAAATTCATTTGCTTAACAAATACGGATGCCGTCCATTCCCAAGACCTGATGCATTTACCTTTGCTTCGTCTACGGCGTCAAGCGTTTCTAATTTTGCTTTTGATAAAACAGATAAAGTGAGAAGTATATTGATTAGAAATAGCCTTAAAAAAGGTTTTCAAAATACTACAATCGAGTTTTCAGAATTGCTAAAAAACAATCTTAGACATATCTTTAAATTAAATGAGGAATGTGAAATAATTTTTTCACCATCAGGTACTGATTCTTCTCTTCAAATAGCAGCCATAACACAAATTATTTCTGACAAAGAAATTACACATATTTTGGTGGCCTCTGATGAAACTGGAAGCGGTGTAGCTGCCGCCTTAAAAGGGTGTCATTTTGAAAACACTACAGCATTAAATTATCCAATTAAAAAAGACACTAAAATTGAAGGATTTAGAGATGTTGAATTAATACAAATCCCTTTTAGAGATCAAAATGGCGCATTAAAAACGTCTAATCAATTAGATCAAGAGGTATTTGATGCCGTTGTTAAGACCAGAAATGAAGGCAGGCATATAGTATTACATACTATGGACCAGTCAAAATTAGGGTATCAATCTCCTAGCGACGAATTTATTAAAAAACTAAATACACTTGAAGATTTATCAATTCAAATAATTGTAGATGGATCACAGCTAAGATTAGATCCAAAAGACATACAAAATTATTTGAATAAAGGGTATATTGTCACCATAACGGGGAGTAAATTCTTTACTGGTCCTCCATATTGCGGTGCATTAATTTTACCTAAAAATGTCAATAAATTAATTCAAGCTGTAAAAAATACATTACCTAAAGGATTAAACCAATATTATAATCGTTCTGACTGGCCCACATCCTGGTTTTGTTCCAATGAATTATCCGAAGGATATAACTATGGTTCCTATATGCGCTGGAATGCTGCGGTGGTTGAAATGGACAGGTATTACAAAACACCTATTTTATATCGAAATATGGGTATTGAGATGTTTTGTAATTTTGTGGACGACTCCATAAAAGAGGCCACTTTTTTACAGCCTATTTATGGTGATGAAACAAAAACTAAGACGTACAGCAGTAAAGAATTTGGAATAAGAAATATTCGTACCATTTTTCCTTTCTTTATTTTTAAAAACAATGAGGTCTTATCTGTTGATAAAGTAAAAAAATTATATACTTTATTAAATTCTGATTTATCTGACCAGTTTGAAGGTTCTTCTTTAGAAATCATACGACTTGCTGCCCAAAAATGTCATATTGGTCAAGCAGTTAATGTAAAATATACTACAGAAATTGAAAGTGCTATTTTAAGAATTAGTTTAGGCGCAAGAGTTATTTCTGAAAGTTGGGTCAATAGAGATATTAGTCTCTTTTTTAGAAATATAGAATTACAAATGAGTCAGATCACAATCACTATTAAAAAAATTGAATTGATACTTAATAATTCTGAATTATTGGATTAAATAAAAAGTATTCAAATTTAATATTCAATAAAAAAGTCCCATTTGCTGAGGCAAATGGGACTAAAAATCTATAATTTTAAATTTATTTTATAAATTCTATTTTTTGAACTTCTTCTTCGTTGATGCTGTCAAAGAAACCTTGTTCGTTCATCCAATCATCACTAAATACTTTGCTCATATAACGAGAACCGTGATCCGGGAAAATTGCTATTACATTACTATTAGCGTCAAATTCACCTTCTTCCGCATATTGTCTAATTGCTTGCATCACTGCTCCTGAAGTATATCCAACAAATAAACCTTCTTTTCTGGTGATTTCTCGTGCAGCATGAGCGCTTTCCTCATCTGTTACTTTCATGAACTTATCAATAATATCAAAATCAGTTGCAGATGGGATTAAATTTTTTCCCAGACCTTCTATTCTGTATGGATAAATTTCGTCATTATCAAATTCTCTAGTTTCATGATATTTTTTCAATACAGACCCAAAAGCATCCACTCCAAGAATTCTAATAGTAGGATTTTGTTCTTTTAAATATTTTGCAGTACCAGAAATAGTTCCGCCTGTTCCACTACAAGCTATTAAGTGTGTAATTGCTCCGTTAGTTTGTTTCCAAATCTCTGGACCGGTAGACTTATAATGCGCATCAACATTCAACTCATTAAAATACTGATTAATATAAATCGAACCTTTCGTTTCTTCATTCAAACGTTTAGCGACGTTATAATAAGAACGTTCATCATCAGCAGAAACATGTGCCGGACAAACATATACTTTAGCACCTAAGCTGCGAAGCATGTCTATTTTATCTTTAGATGATTTAGAACTAACAGCAAGAATACAGTTGTAACCTTTTATGATACTGACCATTGCTAAACTAAAACCCGTATTACCGGAAGTTGTTTCAATTATGGTATCACCAGGAGATAAAATACCTCTCCTTTCAGCTTCTTCAATTATGTATAATGCTATTCTATCTTTTGAAGAATGTCCCGGATTAAAAGCTTCTACTTTAGCGTAAAAATTTCCTTCTAAATTTTCAGTAACTTTATTTAGCTTAATAAGTGGAGTATTACCTATTAATTCTAAGACATTATTATAAGCAGTTATTTCTTTTTTCATAAAAAAATAGTTAGTCGTGGCAATCTTACACTAAACACGAATGTTACAAATTTAACAAAAAAATCTAATTAGTTTTTAATTTCTTCTAAATCTAATAGAAAACTATATTCTTTTGCTAATTCCTTTATGGCTTCAAAACGCCCTGAAGCACCTCCGTGACCGGCATCCATATTCGTATTAAGATATAAAACAGTGTCATTTGTTTTTTGAGTTCGTAGCTTTGCAACCCACTTTGCAGGCTCCCAATATTGCACTTGAGAGTCATGTAGTCCTGTAGAAACAAACATATTAGGGTATTTTTGAGTCTTTACATTGTCATAAGGCGAATAAGAAAGCATGTAATCATAATATTTTTTCACGTTTGGATTACCCCATTCGTCATATTCTCCTGTTGTAAGCGGAATAGTATCATCAAGCATAGTGGTAATTACATCTACAAAAGGAACTTGAGCAATCACTCCGTTGTATAATTCCGGTGCCATATTTACTACTGCCCCCATTAATAATCCTCCTGCTGAACCACCTTCGGCATATAAATGTTCAGGTGAAGTATATTTTTCCTGAATCAAAAATTTAGAGCAATCGATAAAATCAGTGAATGTGTTTTTCTTTTTCAATAATTTTCCATCTTCATACCATTCTCTTCCTAAATCTTCACCACCACGAATGTGTGCAATAGCGAATACAAAACCTCTATCTAGGATAGACAAACGTGTCGATGAAAAGTAAGTATCCATCGTAACACCATAAGAACCATAAGCATAAAGCAATAAAGGGTTATTACCGTCTTTCTTTAATCCTTTTTTGTACACCAAAGAAATAGGCACTTTAGTTCCATCAGTAGCCGTGGCCCAAACGCGTTCTTCTATATAATTATTTTTATCAAATTTGCCTCCAAGAACTTCTTGCTCTTTCTTGATTTCTTTCTCTTTGGTTTTCATATTAAAATCAATAACCGAAGATGGCGTTGCTAATGATTGATAGCTGTAGCGCAAGATATCAGTGTCAAAATCAACATTTGTGGTCGTGTAAGCATTGTACGTTTCACTTCCAAAAGGCAAGTAATACTCTCCTTCTCCACTCCAAGGCATAATGCGAATGTGATTCAATCCATTCGAACGCTCTTCAACAACCAAATAGTTGCTAAAAATCTCGATATCTTCCAGCAAAACCTCTTTTCTGTGGGCAATTACATCTTTCCAATGTTCTTTTGCAGTAGCGTTCTCAGGCGTTTTCATCAGCTTGAAATTGGTCGCCTTATCTTTATTGGTAAGAATATAAAAAGAATCTCCAAAATGAGAAATACTGTACTCTAAACCACGAACTCTTGGTTGAAAAACAACAAATTCTCCATCTGGATTATCTGAATTTAAAATTCTATATTCAGTAGTTAATGTACTTCCAGATCCTATTACAATGTATTTTTTTGATTTTTCTTTACCTACAGAAACGTTGAATGTATCATCTTTTTCATTAAAAACTAATACATCTGCAGCAGCATCTGTGGCTAATTTATGCTTGAAAACTTTATCAGATCGCAAGGTAACTTTGTCTTGTCTGGTATAAAAAATGGTTTTATTATCGTTTGCCCAAACGGAGTTTCCGGTAGCGTTTTCAATCTTATCCGAAAGGATTTCTCCCGTTTCAAGATTTTTTATCTGTATGGTGTAAATTCTTCTCCCAACAATGTCTATTCCAAAACTTGCAAATTTATTATCCGGACTCACACTCAAACCTCCTAATTGAAAATACGAATGTCCTTTGGCCAAATCATTGCAGTTGAATAAAATTTCTTCATCGGCAGTAAGACTTCCTTTTTTTCTCGAATAAATGGGATAATCCTGCCCTTTTTCAAAACGGGTGATGTAATAATAGCCATTATATAAATAAGGAACTGATTGATCATCTTCCTTAATTCTTCCTTTCATTTCCTCAAACAATTCTTTTTGAAAATCTTTAGTATGTGCAGTCATTGCATCATAATACGTGTTTTCTTTATTCAGGTAATCAATAACTTCGGGATTTTCTCTGTCATTTAACCAGAAGTAATTATCAATTCTTATTTCATTATGTTTTTCTAATGATTTTGGAATTATTTTAGCTACTGGAATTGGACTTTTTTTTAACATTTGTTGTGCTTTTGTATTAGTAAATGAAGTTACAAAAATAACACAAAGAGAAGTTATGATGAGTCTATTTTTCATGAATATTTTGTTGAATATGACTATGCAATATACTAATTTTGTAATTCAATTAATTTAAAAAAATTAAAACATGGATTTAATGGGAATGATGGGTAAACTTAAAGAAACCCAACAAAAGATAGAAGATACAAAAAAACGTTTAGATACAGTCCTTATAGATGAGCAAAGTACAGATGGTTTATTGAAAGTGACACTTACTGCTAATCGCTCAATTAAATCAATCACTATTGACGATTCCTTGCTGGAAGACAAAGAACAATTAGAAGATTATATGATTTTGGTACTAAACAAAGCTATCGAAAAAGCTACTAAAGTAAATGAAGCTGAACTTGATGCTGTTGCAAAAATGGATATGCCAATGATTCCAGGAATGGATAATTTGTTTAAATAAAAAAGTTTAAAGTTTAAGGTTTAACGTTTTTTGATCACGATAAAAACTTTAAACCTTAAACTTTAAACAAATTCTCCAAAAAGAACTATACTAACTTTTGCAATGTTTCCAAAACATACGTGTGCATTACTTCTTTATAATCAAGATGCGTAACGATTCGTAGTTTTCCATGGCCCATGGAACTGATTAAAATATTTTTTTGTTTCAACAATTCAATTAAATTTTTTTCAATACAATTTGGAACCAATGTAAATATCAAAATATTAGTCTCAACAGGTTCCACTGATGCAACCCAACTTACATTTTTCAAAACTTCTCCTATTTCTTTAGCTCTTCGATGATCTTCAGCGAGACGTTCTATATTATTATCCAAAGCATAAATTCCGGCTGCCGCCAAATAACCTACCTGACGCATTCCGCCACCTAATATTTTTCGGATACGCAACGCTCTGTGAATGGTCGCTTTGTCAGCTAATAAAACCGAACCAATAGGCGCTCCCAACCCTTTTGACAAACAAACCGAAATCGTATCAAAAAGTCTCCCAAATGCTTTTGGATCTTGATTTTTAGCAACCAAAGCATTCCAGATTCTAGCACCATCCATGTGAAATTTCAAATTGTTAGCATCACAAACCATCTTTATTTTTTGCAAATCTTCAAGTTCATAACAAGCACCACCACCTTTATTGGTTGTATTTTCAACACAAACTAAACTCGTTAATGGACTGTGGTAAAATTCCGGATCATTGATCGCTCCAGCAACTTGTTCCGCAGTAATCATTCCGCGATTTCCATCTAATAAACAACACGACACACCACTGTTAAAGGATACTCCACCGCCTTCATAATGATAAACATGTGCGTATTTGTCGGCAATCAATTGTTCTCCAGGCTGTGTATGTAATTTTATAGCTGTTTGATTAGCCATTGTTCCTGATGGAAAAAAAAGTCCCGCTTCCATTCCGAACATCTCGGCAACTTTAGCTTCAAGTTCAATAACTGTCGGATCTTGCTTATAAACATCGTCCCCTACCACAGCATTCAACATGTGTACCAACATTTCGCGTGAAGGCTTAGTAATCGTATCGCTAATTAAATTTATTTCCATATTTTTTTTATTATCAGTACGGACAATTCTTAAATTGTCTCTTCGTAAAATTTTTCTATTTTTGTGCCACAAATTTACATAATACCGTTTGTTAATTCAAACTAGTTCAGTTAAAACTGAACTAAATATATTACACACCGGAATTTTTTATAAATATTGAAAACAGACCTATCAAATTAATATAATTTTATGACAACTACCGAACAAATTAAAGGTATTGTGGAGCGCCTTGGTGCGTTGAGGAGGTATCTTTGACGTTGATGCCAAGCTAATTGAGATTTCTAACGAAGAAGAGAAAACTTTTGCTCCCGACTTTTGGAACAATGCAAAAGAAGCGGAACTCATTGTAAAAAATCTTAGAAACAAGAAAAAATGGATTGAAGATTACAATAAAGCGGTCGAAATGACGGACGAATTGCAACTCGCCTATGATTTTTACAGAGAAGGAGAACTTACCGGAGAAGAATTAGACGAACATTACAATGCCACTCAAGCTCATATTGAAGCAATCGAATTCAAAAACATGCTTTCTGACGAAGGTGATACTTTGAGTGCTGTGGTACAAATAACCGCTGGTGCCGGTGGAACCGAAAGTTGTGATTGGGCCGAAATGCTCATGCGCATGTACATGATGTGGGGCGAAAAATACGGCTACAAAATCAAAGAACTAAATTTCCAGAAAGGAGAAGCTGCGGGTATAAAAACCGTAACACTCGAATTTGAAGGCGATTATTCTTTTGGTTACTTGAAAGGTGAAAATGGTGTACATCGATTAGTTAGAATATCTCCCTTTGACAGTAATGCCAAGCGTCATACTTCGTTTGCATCCGTTTATGTGTATCCGCTTGTAGACGACAGTATCGAAATTGATATAAATCCTGCAGATATCGAGATTACAACTTCGCGATCTAGCGGTGCGGGAGGACAAAATGTAAATAAAGTAGAAACTAAAGTACAATTGTTCCATAAACCAACCGGAATTCAAATACAATGTTCTGAAACACGTTCGCAACAAGATAACAGACAGCGTGCCATGCAAATGTTACGATCTCAATTATACGAAATTGAGTTAAAAAAGAAACAGGCACAACGCGCTGATATCGAAGCAGGGAAAATGAAAATAGAATGGGGTTCCCAAATCAGGAATTATGTAATGCAACCCTATAAATTAGTCAAAGACGTTCGAACCGGTTATGAAACCAGCAATGTAGATGGTGTAATGAATGGAGAAATCGATGAATTTCTGAAAGCCTATTTAATGATGATGGGACAAAAAGAAGAGTAACGTTATCCTACTATTAAATGTAATCCTACAATAAGCAAAATGCTATATTGTAGGATTTTTTTGTTACTTTTGTTTTAAAATCAATCTTTATCAAATGAAAAAATTACTTGTTATATTCGTTTTGTTATCCTCTATAACTTTTTATGCACAGAAAAAAGTGTATTTTACTGAGGACTTTAAAGAATTACCATCTGCAAATAAAGCGATTTATTATTCTATTTATGAAGAGAATACAGAAGGAACAACACGAACAACTTACTACTTAGATAACACTCTTTATTCCAAAGATCAATTTTCAAATTATAAAAAACGAATTTTAAACGGATCCTCTGAGCGTTGGTATAAAAACGGCGTAAAAGAAATACTGGCAATTTATAGTAAAGGCAAACAAGAAGGCACTCAAACTCGGTATTTTGAAAATGGCCAAATAAAACGTATCGAAAATTTTAAAAAAGGAGAGTTCATTGATGGAAAATGTTTTGATGAAACTGGAACTGAAATAGAATTTTTCCCATACTTTATAAAACCAGAATTCCCAGGAGGAATGAAAGCTTTTTATAATTTTGTAGCAAAAAATTTTAAATCTCCAAACAGTAGTAGAGGTGAAATAAGACTTGGATTTTATGTTGAATTAGACGGAACTTTAAACCACTTCGAAGTTGTAAAAAGTATCAATAAAGAAATG
This sequence comes from Flavobacterium labens, assembly GCF_048286755.1. Lineage (NCBI taxonomy): Bacteria > Pseudomonadati > Bacteroidota > Flavobacteriia > Flavobacteriales > Flavobacteriaceae > Flavobacterium > Flavobacterium labens. The sequence goes on from NZ_JBLVPL010000007.1 coordinate 121,427, forward strand.
GATTTATCAGCCATAAGATTATTAGTAAATAGTCCTAGATGGATTCCAGGAAAAATAGATGGTAAAGAAACACGTGTAAAATACACAATACCCATTACTGTACTATAAATGCATTAGTTATCTAATAATTATCTTTTAAATTTAAAGCCATTCTATCAAAGATACTCCTACTCCAATTGTTGTTTGTAAATTATTATAATCAATTAGCGTTTCACCATATCCATGAGAGATCAACAAATATCCCTTAAGGTTATCTTTTATGGGATACGACCAGGAAAAGGATGAATTACCTCTTGTTTTTGAATTAAAATTTAGATTATGGCTACCAATAAAAGAAAATATATTACCATTTTTGGTATAAATCACATTCACATCTCCTCGCCCTACATATTCTGAAATATCCGGATTATCATCTTTCTCTGCTGGAAGACGAAACCAAGGCCTCACATAAATTGTCCAATTTTTGCGTTCCAATCCTGCATGAAGAATAACTCTGTTCCAACTTCTGGAAAAGGGCTCGCTCTTCCCATTTGATTGGTGATTGAAAGCCACTCCAATCATTCGGGCTTTAAAACCCAAAAAATTAAATTTAACAGGAACATTTAAAATTAGTTCCGGCTCGTAATTAACTTCTCTAAAGGGTCTTGAAAGATCATTATTATAGATTTGCCAATGTGATATTTGTGTATAAGCAACCCATAAATCGCCATGTCCCCAAAAAATCCCCTGCAAGACTTTGGCCTTGAAACTCAACTGAAATTTAGTCTCAATATTATTGTAGTCAACTCCAGGCGGAGCAACATAATCAGGATCTACATTTCCTGAAATAGGTTGTTCATTTGGATTATTTGTCCATCTAACCGGTAAAACATACATGGGTTTATAGGGAGTCAGCAAAAATGTCCCTCTAACCGAAGTGGTATCTAATTCCCAACGTTCTGTCAAATCCCGAAGCTGTGTCTTACTGTTAAACAAAGCCTGAAGTTGAGCATTTGAAGAACAAAAAAAAAAGAAGATTATAAGAATTGAAAATTTTAGTTGGAATGATTTCATCAGATACAAGCGTACATTAACTAGCAAAATTAATTTTTTAATACTCCCTTTTGTTGTAAATTTATTTTTATTAGTTATATAACTAACACTTTTTTTATCTTGTAAAAGAAATTATTAAGATTAGGAATTTTAACACTAAATTCTTTTATTTGATAATTATTAAACAACCAAATCCAATATATACTTAATGAAATCCTACACAATTCAAGAAATAAATGAGATTCTAAAAGGAGAAATAGTCGGGAACACTTTTCAAAGTATTACTGCACCTGAACAACTTGAAGCCGCTAATGAATCTGAAATTTCATTTATTGGAAACAAAAAATACGAAAAATTTTGGGCTACATCTAAGGCTTGTGTTGCAGTTGTTAATGAAGATATTGCTATCGAACCTGGCGAAAACAGGGCTTTCATAAAAGTAAAAAATGCTGATTTGGCAATGTCTCAAGTATTGGAACTTTTTGCGCCTCCAACTCCATTATTTACTATAGACATTCATCCATCCGCTGTGATTGACACCACTGCAACTATTTGCAATGGTGTACGAATTGGTGCTGGTTGCTACATAGGACCTAAAGTTATAATTGGAGATAATACGACCATTTATCCAAATGTGACTATACTTGACGAATGCACAATAGGAAAAAACACCGTGATTTGGTCTGGAACAGTTATTAGAGAGCGCTGTCACATTGGGAATGATTGTATTTTGCATCCTAATGCGACAATAGGTGCCGATGGTTTTGGTTTTCGTCCTGACCCACAAAGAGGTTTAGTCAAAATTCCGCAAATTGGAAATGTAATTATTGGTAACAGTGTCGAAATTGGCGCTAACTCCTGTGTTGATAGAGGGAAATTTAGTTCTACTGTTTTAGGTGACGGTTGTAAAATTGATAATTTAGTTCAAATTGGTCATAACAGTAAATTAGGTAAGTTCTGTATTATGGCTGGAAACAGTGGACTTGCAGGATCCGTAACTTTAGGGAACGGCGTAATTATTGGCGGAAGCGCCTCTATAAAAGACCATACCACTATAGGTGATGGTGCTATTGTAGGTGCTGGTTCAGGCGTTACGGGAGATATTCCGGCAGGAAAAACTATGTTAGGATATCCTGCAGTAGAAGCTCGAGACGCATTAAAACAATGGGCAATTTTGAAAAGACTTGTAAATGAGTCTAAAAAATAAACCCTTACTTTTTTATTAAATTCATAAAAAAACAGAGGTAAACTTCTGTTTTTTTGTTTTAATAGTAAACATATATTCGATTTTCATCAAAAACCAATTAAAATAATAAAATTTATTTAGTTGGATTTTGTATTTTAGCACAAAATTTTTTAACACTATTTCATCATGGATTTGAACTTCAACAAAAACGAAGACCACAATAAACTTTTACTTTCTGCATTGCGACAAAAATTAAGCGTAGTCAAATTAGGAGGTGGTGAAAAACGCATTCAGAAATTACATGGCGAAGGCAAAATGACGGCACGTGAACGTATCGATTATTTATTGGATCCAAAAGCAAAATCTATCGAAATTGGCGCATTTGTTGGTGAAGGAATGTATGCAGAACATGGTGGTTGTCCATCTGGTGGGGTTGTTGTGAAAATAGGATATATCAGAGGAAAACAATGTATTGTTGTGGCCAATGATGCTACCGTAAAAGCGGGTGCTTGGTTTCCTATCACCGCAAAGAAAAACTTACGTGCACAAGAAATTGCAATGGAAAACAGATTGCCAATCATCTATTTAGTGGATAGTGCCGGAGTTTATTTGCCTTTACAAGATGAGATTTTCCCTGATAAAGAACATTTTGGTCGAATTTTTAGAAATAATGCCCAAATGAGCAGCATGGGAATCACTCAAATTGCTGCAGTAATGGGAAGTTGCGTTGCCGGTGGTGCCTATTTACCAATCATGAGCGATGAAGCCATGATTGTGGATAAAACGGGAAGTATTTTCTTAGCTGGAAGTTATTTAGTCAAAGCTGCCATTGGCGAAAGCATCGATAATGAAACATTAGGAGGAGCATCAACACATTGTGAAATTTCGGGCGTTACGGATTACAAGGCAAAAGATGACAAAGATGCATTAGACAAAATAAAAAATATAGTCGACAAAATAGGTGATTTTGACAAAGCTGGTTATAGCCGAATTAAAGCAGAAAAACCAGCATTGGACGAAAAAGAAATCTATGGCGTTTTGCCAAAAGCCCGAAATGAACAATATGACATGATGGAAATCATCAATCGATTAGTTGATAATTCGGAGTTTGAAGCGTATAAAGATGGTTACGGACAAACCATTATTACCGGTTATGCAAGAATTGATGGTTGGGCAGTGGGAATTGTTGCCAACCAACGAAAAGTGGTAAAAACCAAAAATGGCGAAATGCAATTTGGAGGCGTAATTTACTCAGATAGTGCGGACAAAGCCACGCGTTTTATCGCTAATTGCAACCAAAAGAAAATTCCTTTAGTATTTGTACAAGATGTTACTGGTTTTATGGTTGGATCCAAATCTGAACATGGCGGAATTATAAAAGATGGCGCCAAAATGGTAAATGCGGTATCCAATTCAGTTGTGCCAAAATTCACGGTTATCGTAGGAAATTCCTATGGAGCCGGAAATTATGCCATGTGCGGAAAAGCGTATGACCCGAGATTAATTTTTGCTTGGCCAAGTGCCGAATTAGCTGTTATGGGCGGAACACAAGCCGCAAAAGTATTGGCACAAATTGAAGCTTCTTCGCTTAAAGCAAAAGGAGAAATTGTTGATGAAGCCAAAGAGAAAGCTCTTTTTGATAAAATCAAAGCTAGGTATGACGAACAAGTTTCGCCTTATTATGCAGCTTCACGATTATGGACAGATGCAATCATCGATCCTTTAGACACCAGAACCTGGATTTCTATGGGTATTGAAGCAGCAAACCACTCTCCTATTGAGAAAAAATTTAACTTGGGCGTAATTCAAGTCTAACAACGCATTTAAAAATACTTAATCCTATATTTCGTATGTTCATAATGCTTTTAGGAACTATATAAATAGTTCCTAAAAGCATTATTAGCGCCCTAAAAAGTCTTACCCTAATTCCTTTTAATTATCTAAAATTAAAAGAAAATGAAAAAGATTTTGGTTTTACTAACAACACAATTATTGTTAGTGGGGCAGTTTACAGATGCACAAACTAAAACGGAAAATACTATTTTGACGAAGGATAAGATACCTTTTTATTTAGAAAGGGATATAAACGTATCGCTGCCTGTACACATACAAATGTATCGAAGTCATAGACTTGCAGTAGATATAAATACAAGAGCTGGAAAAATAATTTCTAAAAAATTAGAACTCGGATTTCGATTCGATTATGATTATAGGTTCATAAAAACGATACCCAAACACTTATTACCCCTCAAAGCACAATGGCAGAAAGGGCTTTATACAGTAATTTTAGTTTATTCAGTCTTAAACCAATTGTTCAGTTTAATTTAATTTCAAAATACTTTTTTGGATTATTAGAATTTGCACTTTCTGATGAGGATGGTGAAATTGGATTGGCTTTTGTTTCTAAGTATGCGAGTGAACAACTATTTGGATTGTGTTCCGGACTGAATTTTGGCAAATAATTTATCAATAGTCAAAAAAACAAAGTAAACTTATCTATGGATTTGACTTACTTTTTGGCTCATGGTGATGCTCAGAACAGACTTGATTTAAGAATAAATTATCGATTTATAAACTAAATACGGCATTTCAAATTATTAGAAATCATTCAATATTTTTTAAAATTTAACTTTTTCACTTAGGCTGCAGCTATAAATTAAGACGGTATTTATAGTAGTTTATTTGAAAAGTTAACTGGCAAAGTTTTTTAACAAAGAGTACATTCAAAGTTTAGTTTTCCTTAACAATAACAAATTATTTAATTAAAAATCAGTAACTTGGTATTAAATATTTAAACTATAGTATTATGAACAGCGTAAAAAATTTAAATAAATGGGCGAATACGCACACTTATTTACCCGTGGATTTGGTACGAATAGCACTTGGTGTATTTTTGTTTATGAAAGGAATCTCTTTTATAACGAACATCCAATATTTAAATGATCTGATATCTCCAATTGACAGAATTGGTGGTGGAATGTTCCTCGTTCATTATATTGCTCCAGCACACATGGTAGGTGGTATAATGATTGCTTTTGGTTTACTGACAAGATGGGCAATAATAGCACAACTCCCTATATTGATTGGTGCTATTGTAGTAAATTTTATGGGAGAAATGCAATCCCAAAATTTACTTTTGGCATTGCTGATATTAGGAGCTTGTATATTTTTCTTATTCTACGGAAGTGGAAAAAATTCAGCTGATTATTATTTTAAAATGCAGCAATAATTAAATAAAAAAGCATCCGTTTTGGCGGATGCTTTTTTATTTAAAACAATTTAAATACTTTCTACAATTTCTTTGCGTTTAATCTTTCCACTTTCGGTTTCACTAAATTTAGAAACATAAAATACTTCTTTCGGTTTTTCATATTTATCTAAACCATCAAAAATAGTTTCATCCAATATTTGTTGTTCCCCTTCAATAACAATAACTAATTTTTCACCCAAAACAACATCCTGTTTTCCAGCTACAAAAAATCTTGAGTTAATTTTATCGGATAACTTATCTTCTATTTTTTCAGGAATTAATTTGATTCCACCACTATTTATTACGTTATCAATACGTCCTAAAAAAACAAATTGATTTTCACCTAAAAGTTCCACTAAATCATTTGTAACAATCGAATCATTTGAAATTTTAAAAGCGTCAATCACTAGACAATTTCTGTCATCTTGGCTAATTTTAATATTTGGTAAAATTGAAAAAGCCTCCTCTCCTATTTTCTTAGCTGCAATATGAGTAATGGTCTCAGTCATACCATAGGTTTCATACACTTTTGTTTTCAATTTAGAGAGTCCTTTTTCAAGAGTATTGCTCATTTTTGCACCTCCAACAATCATCTTTTTTACATTCTTCAATTGTGATAAAGAGTTTTGAGCTTGTAAAGGAACCATCGCTACAAAATCATATTTGGTATCATTTTGCATCATAGGATGAGAACTTGGAGCAACAAAATCAACATCAAGACCCAAAATAAAACCCCTTACAAACATCATTTTTCCAGCGATATATTTAGTAGGCAAACAATGTAGTGCTTTATCTCCGGGTTTTAAATCGAAAAAATCCCCAGTTGCAATGGCGGAATTGACCATAGCTTGTTTATCGACACGAATCAATTTAGGGGTTCCTGTAGTACCGGAAGTATTCATTTCAATATACAATTTGTTATCAAACCAATCGAGTATAAAGTCTCCCACTGATTTTTCGAATTCTTCTCCCTCTTTTATAAAACTGTACGCAACTCTGCATAAATCATTTCGATTCAGATGAAACCCATTTAGTTTAAATAGATTGTGGACATTATGATATGTTATTGTATCGATCATGATAGGTTTATTTTAAATTATTGAACAGTTTTATTGTTTAAATATTTCCAGTTAATTTTTCTTTCCAATTAGTCCAATTGTATTTTTTACTAAAGATAAATAAAAGTATTGGGTAAATAAGAACTACCGGCAGTATAACATCTAATCCGGCTGAGGGATCCGAAATATCTTTAAAAATAGAATTGGTTTGAAATGCAGACCAATCTGATGTAACGAGTAAAGCACCCACTAAATTATTGGCAGCATGGAATCCTAAAGCCAGTTCCATTCCTTCATCCATCAACGTAATAATTCCCAGTAAAAGCCCAGTTCCTATGTAATAAACAAGTACTATATACCCTATTTTAGCTACTTCAGGATTAAAAATATGCATTCCTCCAAAGATAACCGAAGTCATCAATAAAGGAAACCATTTATTCTGGGCAAGATTAGCGAATCCCTGCATTAAATATCCTCTAAAAATATATTCTTCGGAACTGGTTTGAATAGGAATTAGAAGCACTCCTATTGCCACTAATATTGCAAATGGAATTGGTTTAAAATTGACAACAAAATCACTGGGATTAGAAAAATAAAAAAGTAACGTGGATACAATTGTAAAAACCGACCAAATCATAAAAGAAAATCCAACTCTTTTCCAATCTATTTTAGCTCTTGATGTTGTTACTGAAAGCATCGTTTGTCCGTGAAAATTACGGACGACTAACACAATGCCAAGCATAATAAAAACAAATGAAATCAGTATTAAAAACAAAGTCAGATTAGAGTCAAAAAAACGCATTACCGCTTCATTACTTGTTGGATAAGGCTTTCCATTATACATTGTTTCGTATAAAACGCCTATCAAAAGCGGCAACTGCCCCACAAATGAAGCACAAATTATTATGAACGAACCTAAAATATATTTCCAAAACTTATTATCTGATTTTATTCCTTGTTCTATAAACATCTATTTTTCGTTTTATTTTTATAATTAATTAGTTGAGCAAATAGTACTTTTGTTACATCAATACTAATTCTTGAAATACCCATTTACAATAATCCAATATTAATACATATGATACAAATATACCATAATTCACGCTGTGGAAAATCCAGAAATTGTCTCGCATTTGTGGAAAACTCAAAAAAAGAGTTTGAAGTCATCAATTATCTGACTACCCCTCCTTCATTTGAAGAACTGTCTGCTATTATCGAAAAATTAAACATGAAACCAATTGAATTAGTTCGTCAAAAAGAAAAAATTTGGATAGAAAATTTTAAAAACCAAAATTTGACTGATGAACAAATTATTCTAGCCATGATTTCTAATCCAATTCTAATTGAAAGACCTATTGTAATTAATGGAAAATCAGCAATAATAGGGCGTGATTTAGAAAAAGTGGAATCATTTATTTTATAAAAAACTGGGTTGCTGTAATTAACATTTTTTTGTGATTTGTAGTATTAAACCAAATCCTACTTTTACAATCTAAAGTTTGTAACCAAAGTTTTTAAAAAATGAAAAAAATGAAATCCGTTTTAATTCTTGTTCTCTTTTTTACGACCCTGTTCAGTTTTGCGCAAGCTCCACAAGGCCCTGCAATTCCAAAAATTAAAATAACAGGTAAGGTAATTGAGAAAATAAGCAAACAACCACTTGAATACGCAACAATTACTTTTTTAATTCCAAACAATCCAAAACCAGTTGCTGGTGGAATTACAAATCCAAATGGGGAATTTGATATTGAGATTAAACCGGGAGTTTATGATATAAAAATTGAGTTTATATCATTTAAAGTAAGCGAAATTAAACAAAAGAACCTTCAAAAAAGTACTAGTTTAGGTTTAATCAGTTTAGATGAGGATGCGAATCAATTGAATGAAGTAGTTATTCGTTCTGAGAAAACAACTGTTGAAATAAAATTAGATAAAAAAGTTTACAATGTGGGTAGTGACCTTATGGTAAAAGGAGGAACTGTAAGTGATGTTTTAGACAACATCCCTTCTGTAGCTGTGGATGTCGAAGGAAATGTAAGCCTACGTGGAAATGAAAATGTTAGAGTTCTTATTGATGGCAAGCCTTCAAATGCTATTAATATTGCTGAAGCCTTGCGATTAATTCCAGCCGATGCAATTGACAAAGTAGAAGTTATTACTAATCCATCTGCACGATATGATGCCGAAGGTGGTGGTGGTTTATTAAATATTATCTTGAAAAAAGGAAAAAATCAAGGTTTAAATGGAACTTTTATAGCTTCAACAGGATATCCTGAAACGTACGGTTTAAGCGGTACTTTAAACTATAAATCTAAGAACTTTAATCTTTTTACTACTCAAGGATACAATGATCGTAGCAATCCTGGAAATGCATTTACAGATTCAAGATATTTAAACGCTGATAATTCAACTCGAAATTATGTAAATGAAACTAGAGATAACGAAAGAGATAACAAAGGGTATAATGGAAACTTTGGAATGGAATGGTATCTAAGCGAAAGCATTTCCTGGACCAATACCTTCAACTACCGAAAAAGTAATGGTAACAACGTTGATAACGTTTTCCAAAATAATTATGATTCAGGATTTAATTATGACTACACCCGTAATCGTATCAATTTAGAAAATAGCGACAGTGAAAACGTAGAATTTGCAACAAACTTCACTAAGAAATTTAAAAAAGACGGTCATAAATTAACATTTGACGGTTCCTTCTCAACTAATGATGACATCAACGATGCGCTAATTACAGATACAGCCACAAATACAAGTGTGGTAAAATTTGACAATACCATCAACAATCAAACTCAAAGCAGAAATTTACTTCAAATGGATTATGTTTTACCTCTTGGAAAAGGAAGTCAGTTTGAAGCAGGTTACCGTGGTGATTTCTCAGAATTACTTACAGATTACAGAGTTGAAAATGACGGAGTAATCAATGAAAACTTTACAAATACATTAGAATACAAGGAGAAAGTAAATGCGCTTTACACCCAATACGGAGTAAAAATCAATAAATTTTCAGCTTTATTTGGTTTGCGTTTTGAGGATTCTAATATTGAAATCAATCAATTAGCAACCAATGATTTCAACACTAAAAAATACAATAACTTTTTCCCAAGTGCTTTCTTCACTTATGAAATATCAGATAAAAGCAGCGCTTCTTTAAGCTACAGCCGAAGAATTCAAAGACCAAGAGGAAGAATGTTGAATCCGTTCAGTAACTTATCAAGTAACATCAATATTTTTGTTGGAAATCCAGATTTAGATCCAGCGTTTTCAGATGCTATTGATTTTGGTTACATCAAAAGATGGGACAAATTAACCTTCAATACTTCCTTATATGTAAATAAAACTACTGATGTTTTTCAATTTGCAAGAAGAGAATCAGGTGATTTTATTAACGGAACACCTATCTTAATCAGTTCTCCAATCAACTTGGCAACTGAATATAGAACAGGATTTGAATTTACATTAAACTATTCTCCATACAAATGGTGGAAATTAAACAGTAATTTCAATTTCTTCAGAAATGAAACACAAGGAGATTTTACCTATACAGATTTTAACAATAATGAAATTGTACAAAATTTTGATAACGTAGCAACTTCATGGTCTACAAGACTAACATCTAAAATCACATTGCCATACAAAATCGACTGGCAGACAAATGCAACGTATAATGGTCCGCAAAATAATGCACAAGGAAGAAGCTTAGGTATTTTTGCAGCAAACATAGCATTCAGTAAAGACGTATTAAAAGATAAAGGAACGCTTTCATTCAACGTAAGTGATGTATTCAATTCCAGAAAAAGAATCATGGAAAGTAATCTTCCTGGAATAGTAAGCTCATACAGCGAAATGCAATGGAGAGAAAGGCAGTTCAGCTTATCATTCACATATCGTTTTAACAAACAGAAAAACGAAAGAGAGCAACAACCTAAGCGAAATCAAGGTGAAAATGAAGGAGATTATCAAGGATAAAAAAATAAGGACTCGTGAAAACGGGTCCTTTTTCTTTTTAGTCAAAAAGTAAAATAACAGATCGTATAAAGCATAAAAAAAAGGGCCCATGAAAATGAGTCCTTTTTTTATTTAACAAACAGATTAAACTGATTGTTCTTTCTTCGCTTTTCTTTCTTTATATCTTTCCCATAAAGCTCCACCAATCCAATATTGAACGAAACCTACAAGAAAAAACATCAACCAAAATCCTATAGTAAGAATGGTTAAGAAAAGTAAAAAGCCTAAGTACTGTGAAAATTCAAACATGTTTTCCGGAATTTTTGAATGTAGCCACAAATGTAAGTTTAATTCCTTTTCGTACCAATAAAAAAACATAAAAACTACCAATCAATTTTTATAAAAAAGGAATTATCCGTATTTTTGAGCTCAGAATTTGGAGCTGTTTCCCGCTGTACACTCTAATCTTTTCTTTTTGACAGAAAAAAGAAAAGGATTTCTCCCGAAGCTTCGGGATCATCGGGGCTAAAACGTATTAAACGACATAATTATTTTTAAATAACAAGAAATGAAATTCAGAATAGAAAAAGACACCATGGGTGAAGTGCAAGTTCCAGCTGATAAATATTGGGGCGCACAAACAGAACGTTCAAGAAACAACTTCAAAATAGGTCCATCGGCTTCCATGCCAAAAGAAATTATTGAAGGTTTTGCTTATCTTAAAAAAGCAGCGGCTTATGCTAATTGTGATTTAGGTGTTTTACCAGTCGAAAAACGCGATGCTATTGGTGCTGTTTGTGACGAAATTCTAGCTGGAAAATTAGATAACGAATTCCCATTAGTGATTTGGCAAACGGGTTCAGGTACACAAAGTAACATGAACGTAAATGAAGTTGTTGCTAATCGTGCTCAAGTTCTTAAAGGATTCAACATTGGCGAAGGCGAACAATTCATTAAAGCCAATGACGATGTGAATAAATCACAATCTTCAAATGACACCTTTCCTACCGGAATGCACATTGCAGCCTATAAAGCAGTTGTTGAAGTTACCATTCCCGGAGTTGAAAAACTAAGAGATACACTTCATGCAAAAGCAGTTGAATTCAATAATGTGGTAAAAATAGGTCGTACGCATTTAATGGATGCTACACCACTTACATTAGGACAGGAAATTTCAGGATATGTAGCGCAGTTGAACTACGGTTTGAAAGCGGTTAAAAATACTTTGGCACACTTATCAGAAGTGGCTTTAGGAGGAACTGCAGTAGGAACCGGATTAAACACCCCAGAAGGATATGACGTAAAAGTAGCAGAATATATTGCTGAATTTACGGGACATCCATTTGTAACTGCCGAAAATAAATTTGAAGCTTTGGCAGCACACGATGCCATCGTAGAAACACACGGAGCCTTAAAACAACTAGCAGTTTCATTGAATAAAATTGCCAATGATGTACGTATGTTAGCTTCTGGACCACGTTCAGGAATTGGAGAAATCCTTATTCCTGAAAACGAGCCAGGTTCTTCTATCATGCCAGGAAAAGTAAACCCAACACAATGTGAAGCATTGACTATGGTTTGCGCACAAGTTATGGGGAATGATGTTGCAATATCTGTTGGAGGAATGCAAGGACATTATGAATTGAATGTTTTCAAACCATTGATGGCTGCAAACTTCTTGCAATCAGCACGATTATTAGGTGACGCTTGTATGTCATTTGACGAACATTGTGCACAAGGTATTGAACCTAACTATAAACGTATCAAGGAATTGGTTGACAATTCATTGATGTTAGTTACAGCTTTGAATACTAAAATAGGATATTACAAGTCAGCTGAAATTGCTCAAACTGCACATAAAAACGGAACAACATTAAAAGAAGAAGCAGTACGTTTAGGATACGTAACTCCAGAAGATTTTGATGCTTGGGTTAAACCCGAAGATATGGTGGGAAGCCTTAAATAACTAATTATCAATGATGAATTGTTAATTATGAGTTCTATAAAAATCCCTGCAATGTAAATTGCAGGGATTTTTTTGTTTTTAAAAAGCTATCAAATGCTATTTCTTATTAATTGTATCCATTATTTCTTTCATTATTCGAATACTCTTCAATTTATCTTCATGATTAAAAATTGGGCTGGTAATCATCAATTCATCAATTTGTGTATACTCGATAAATTGTTTTAATTCTACAACTAATTTTTCTTTGCTTCCTACAAAAGAACAAGCAGTCATTTGATTGACATGAAAATGTTCTTCTTCACGCATAATCCCATCTAGAGAATCAACTGGCGGTTGTAATGGTTTTCTATCATTCCGAATCAAATTCAAGAACATTTGAGTCAAACTGGTGGATAATTTTTCGGCCTCTTCATCCGTATCCGCGGCTATTGCATTTACACATGCCATCGTTTTGGGTTGGTCTAAATACTCCGATGGTTCAAAATTATCTCGGTAAAATTGAAATGCCTGATACATTTGTTTTGGTGCAAAATGTCCTGCAAAGGCATAAGGCAATCCATTGGCAGCAGCTAAAGCAGCACTATCCATACTTGAACCTAAAATCCAAATGGGAACATTAGTTCCTTCGGCAGGAAAAGCACGCACTTTTGCAGTAGCATTATCCTCCGAGAAAAATTCCTGTAGCGCGGCAACATTTTGAGGGAATCGTTGTGATTGTTCAAAGAAATCTTTTCGAATCGCTTGTGCGGTTAACCCATCTGTTCCTGGTGCTCTTCCTAATCCTAAATCAATTCTATTGGGATATAGTATTTCGAGCGTACCAAATTGTTCTGCAATAATTAACGGAGCATGATTCGGCAACATGATACCACCGGAACCCACACGGATATTTTGCGTTTGACTGGCAATATAACCTATCAGAACTACCGTGGCAGAACTCGCAACGTGTGCCATATTATGATGTTCGGCCAACCAAAAACGGCTGTACCCTAAACTGTCTGCCAGTTGCGCTAACGCTTTTGTTTTTTGTAATGTTTCGCTTGCATTGCTATTTTCGGTAATTATTGCTAATTCAAGAAGTGAAATTGGAATATTTTTAGTCATTATAAATTTCTAAATTTTGAACAAAATTAGGCAATTACACAAAGTCCTTAAATTCTGAGGTGTTAATTGATTTATAATATTTTAAAATGAAGCTAATTGTTAGCCAATAAATTTCCATAAAAAAACCTGCAACGTTATATTGCAGGTTTACTATTTATAAAGAAAAGGATTTATTTCCCATCAACGTAATCTTGTAAATAACTAAATCTTGGAGTCAGTTTTCCATTTTCAGTTATTTTGGCTCTTTGCAAGATTCCATCTTTATCGCCGTTGAAAAATGCAGGAATTACATGCTCCATGAACATTTCTCCAAATCCTTCACTAGCGTCTTTTGGCAACTCACAAGGTAAATTATCAACTGCCATCACCACAATTGCCGCAGGATGAAAAACATCAACTTCTTTATCTTCACTTGGCAAATACCCGTATAAAGGTTCTGCAATTGTTGATGATCTAAGCGTGCAGGCTATTGGACCATTGACATCACAGGAAACATCAGCAACAATCTTAATTTTACAATCTTTGGATTGAAGCATTTCACGGGTCAAAATTACTGGAGCTTCATTGGCATGAAAATGTCCTGTAATATAAACATCCGAAACTTTAGTAAATCGCTCAAAATCAGAAACGTATTCCAGTGGGTTATCATAAAAATCCGTGAAATCTAATACTTGTCCGTCTTTACGTTTGTTGTATTCTAAAACATCAATCTGAGTGTAAACGGGTTGTGTGTAGTTCTTTGTCAAATAATTTTCAACTGAAACTTCTTTTATTTTTATGGCGTCCAAAATCTCTTTTGCACCGTTACCCACTTTTCCTGTTCCAGTAATTACAAATTTCAATGGAGGCAAAACCACTCGTTTTAAATGTGCGATTAAGGCTTCTTTACCAGATAGTGTTTCTGCTTTTGGTAATTTAAATAATTCGAATTTTATTCCAAAAGCGCGAATGCTATTATAAGCACCCACAATTCCCGCATAACGTCCAAAACCAATTAACCTGCGATTATGAGAATCTACAATGGTTTCATGATCATATAAATCAATGTTTTTTTCTAAAACGGCTTGCAATAATTTTCTATTGTAAGGTTGTTTTTTTATGGTATGCGAAAAAAAGAAATAGGCTTTATTAGGAATTAAATTTTCTACAGGAACTTCTTTAACTCCAAATAAAACATCACAATCACTGATATCATTAGCCACTTCAATGCCTAAGTTTTTATATTGTTCATCTGTAAAAACCCTAATGTCGGAACTTTCTACTTTTATAGAAGCACCTTGATACAGCTGTTTTAATCTGGCCAATTCATCTGGTGAGAAAATAACTCTTCTGTCAGGCGGGTTTTTTCTTTCTTTTAAAATTCCGAATCTCATATTTATTAATGCTTTTGATTTGTCTTATTATAACTTTATTTGGTTTATTTGTTACAAATATAACAATTTAAACTAAATTCAATTTATTTTTTTTAGAAAATAAACCAGCAAGAAACTATTATTAGCTGAACCCCAAAATAATACAAAAATAGCGTTCTCTTGTACTGATAAAATAGTGTTAAGGTTTCAGAAAAAAACCTCATCAAAGCACATTGTTTCTATATATTTGCCCTTATAGCCCTACTGAAATGAATTTTATAAAAAAAACAAATATACTACATATATTCCTCCTCTTTTTGGTTTTAAGTTCTTGCAATAAAGAGAAAAAGAAAATAGAATTAAATGATGCTCAGCTCCCAAAGAGTACATTACCTAAGATGAAGCCGTTAAGTGAACCGGAGACAAAACTAACTGCCGAATACATTAATTCAAAAAAGATATCCATTGACTCTTTTTATAAAAAAAACTGGCCAAACAATAGTGCAAACGGAAGTTTTCTAGTTGCTAAAAATGGTCAAATTATTTATGAAAAATACGAAGGCTACTCTAATTTTAGAGACAAAACATTAATTACTAAATCTACTCCGCTCCACATAGCGTCTGTGAGCAAAGTGATTACGGCAACTGCAATTTTAAAACTCGTAAATGCTAAAAGACTTGACTTAGATCAAAAGGTAAATACCATCTTGAAAGAGTTTCCGTATCCGGATGTTACGATACAAACATTGTTAAATCACAGAAGTGGTATGCGTAATTATGCCTATTTTACGGATCGTGACAAAACCATCTGGGATAGACACAACATATTGACCAATCAAGATATCCTGACTATCATGGCCACAAAGGATATTGGCTTAGAATTCAAAACCGACACTCGTTTTAGTTATTGTAATACTAATTATGCCATGTTGGCATTAATTATTGAAAAGATTACAAAACTCCCTTACAAAGATGCCATGAAACAAATCATTTTTGAACCATTGGGCATGAAAAACACCTATGTTTTTGATTATGAAAGGGATAAAGACACTGCTGTTACTTCCTATAAAGGCAATAAAGTGGAAATTGGTAAGGATTATTTAGATGCTATTTATGGAGATAAAAACATCTACTCTACACCTCGTGATTTATTAAAATTTGATAGAGCAAGAAATAGTTCCACTTTCCTAACACCAAAGTTGCTAAGTCTAGTATATAAAGGATATAGCAATGAACGCAAAGGGACAAAAAATTACGGCCTTGGTATCAGAATGATCAACTGGGAGACGGGTCAAAACTTTTATTTTCATAATGGTTGGTGGCATGGCAATACCTCATCATACATTACCTTGAAAAAAGAAAGCGTTACCATTATTGCGTTATCCAATAAGTTTACCCGAAAAACATACGATGTAAGGAAGTTAGCTGTTTTATTTGGTGATTATCCGTTCAAAATAAGTGATGAATAGCATTTAGGAATGATTTTTGAAATAGTGTTAGAAGTTTAGCAGTACTAATTCAAGTTTAAAAGTGTACATTTGCAAACTCAAAATTCAAATTTTGGGTTTTGAAATAAAAAAGGGGTCGACTGGTTTTGACAGCAAGTCGAATTGAGAAGTAAGCACGTCGAGAACTGGGACAATTCTCGTTAATAAAAGGTTTCAAAACACATACACGGCGAAGGAAACTACGCTCTTGCTGCATAATCTGAATCATAGTAGGATTAGCCTCGTCCCTATCAGATAGGGAAGCAGGATTTACCTCGAAAGCTTTGGTTTATAGCGGTCGATAAAGGTGAATCGTAAATTTAAACCTAGATTTCCATAAGCTTCGGGTGGATTTCGAAATTAAGAAGATAAGTATTGTGTGGCTGTTTCTGGCCTAGCACACTATCGAAAACCCAATCAGGAAATAAGCGCGTAGAAAGCTTTTTAGTTGCTTGTTTGGACCCGGGTTCGATTCCCGGCGACTCCACAGAAAACCTTGTAATCGATTGAATTACAAGGTTTTTTATTTTTAGTTGACAATTAAGTTGACAACAATACATGTTAATATCATTTTTTTTAATGCTTTACCGTAGAGCAATCGTTAGTATCACCCTTAGATATTTTTTATTTTTTTTTATTCAAGCAACATAGGTTTAGTCTCGTTAATTTAAGAAACAACTATCAACATCAGCTAATACCTTTTTTTCGAATACTTGGACTAAATGAAAATTTTGGATAGGTAAATGAGATAATGGTGAAAACAAAAAAGTCATAACTATTAATTTTTTTGCATATCCTTAAAACTAATTGTTTCTAGCATTATATTATTGTTAATGTATATTATACTAATTTTAAAATAGTATGTTTTCTTTTTAATATCAAGTTATCTATAAATTCTCTTAAAGTAACCATATTCATCATCAATTAATAGTCTTCTATCTAAAAAGCTATTGAATAATTCACAAGATGTTTCAGGTAATAGTAAACAACTAAAACAAGCTGATAAGTTCAGATTACCTACACCTTGTCCTGCTGTGTGATAACATATTGGGTCTGTAGCACAATCTTTTGCTCTTGTTAAAGCTGATTGAATTAATTTGCCAATTTTGCTGTCATCACATAATGAAGTTAATCCACCATAACTACCCTCTGAACCTGCTATTGTGTAGATTAATACACCATTCATATTTGGGTTTTCACTAACATAAATACGTTCTTGAATTGAAGTTGATGGATAACCACATAAATATTCTAATTCCTTGATTATTAAATGTGAAAAAGTATGAATTAGTATTAGCTTAGGATCAACTTCAATATCTTTATTAAATGCTGAATCAAAATTATGATAGTTGTTAATTATAGGTTGAACTCTATCACGAATTAATTCATTTGAATTTATCCATTTATCTAAAATGTCATTATCAAATTCAAAAAATATACCCTCCCCAAAACTTTCAATAGCAGGAAGATATTTTGTAGTTAAGCCTTTCTTGGAAGTATATTTTTTTCTTATTGCATCAGCTTTATCACTTTCAATATCTTCTTCTTTTAGTGCAGTATCAATTGAGATAGGTTCTTGTCTAGTGTAAGATGTTTGAACTGATGTAAATTTTATTTTATCCATTCTGAAAATGGATTTTATTAAGTCATTCTGAAAACAATTTGAATCTACTTTATCAAATATCAATAAGTCCTTTATTTCATCATTACCTTTTTCAGTAATGTATTTAAATTCATCAAAACGATATTCATTTTCACTTTTTGTTATTTCTGCATCTCTTTCAATAAAATCATTATCAATTAATCTTTGTATAGTATTTGTTTGAATTGAGAATGAATTAGTTGCTAACAATACGCTTGAAATTAAATCAGAAGTAAGTCCTTTTTCAAACAAGTCTTTAATCATTTTTATCTTCGATACATTCAATTCATCTTTTGCTGGAATGTATATACTTGATAAAATATTTGGGTAATAAACACTATTACTCGAGCGTATAACTGGTTTAAAGAGGATATCTTTTATTTCAGTGTTTGGAATTAATTCTTGATTTTTAATTCTTAAATTAAATAAACCTGATAGTGTGGCAAAATTTAATGTTTCTCCTTTATCATTTTTTGCAATAATATTAATACCACTTAAATCATCTAACTTATCAGAGGTTCGATATTCTAAAACTAAATTACTCGGCACTTCAACATTAGATAATGAAATTGTTTCTTCATTAGTATCAATTTCTTTATTTTCACTATTTGAATTATCTCTTTTTTGTCTTTTTAACATTGACCATTTATCCCAAGGAATATCGGCAATATCTCCATTTGGAGCAGTTAAAATAAAACGTACTTGTTCCAAGTCAAAGAATTTTCTTTTACTATTTCGGTTTCTTGCATAACACTTATAACATTTAGGAGGAAAAAAATTATCTCTATGATTAATTTCAACATTATTTAACCAATTATATTTCCAATTTGAAATTTTATCAAATTTGTTACAGCTACTGCAATAAAACCATTCTGGAAAATAGGATGCTGCAATTGTATTTTCATCTCCATTTTGCAATTGAAAACCATTTTTCAAATCATTTACAGGAATTTTTACCAATCGCTCAAGATTGATAAAATATTTGCTTAACCTGTTTTTAAAACGTACATCTTCAATGTTATTATGTTCTTGGAAATTACCATCAATACTAATAAAAAAAGGCCATTCATCAAATGGTTTTATTATTATTGAACCATCCCTTGTTTCAATAATAGAGCCAACACCACCATAAGCACTTATGGTTTTCCTTGTTTGTATTTGTTCGTATTTCCCCATTTAATTTGCTAATTTTATTATACTATTAGTGTCAATTTCTCTCATCGACATCATCAAGCTCCATTCATCTAGGTCTGCAATTTTTTGAATAAGTAATTTATATGTAAGTCCTTCTTCTTTTGTAATCCATTTTTTTACATACTCATCAAGTTTACTTATTGCATAATCACGTTGCTTTTTGTTTTTAATTCTTTCAGATAAAAATGTTTTTAGCTCATCAATATTACCATCGAAATCCTTAGCTTGACTATTTAAATATAATCCTTTTTTGTGTCTGACATAAGCAACTAAGAGACTTGCCATAACTTTATCTACTGCTATTTCTGTAAATGGTGTTACACTTAATGGTTCTACATATTTATAGTAAGCATTATGGAAACTTACATAGTTTTCAAAATAGGATTTATCTCTTGAACGGTTTGCATCTAAAAGATTAATCACTATACCCATATCTTCACGTCCAACTCTACTTGATGCCTGAATATACTCAGCTACGTTTTTAGATTGCCCATTCATTAACATTACATTCAATCTTTTTATATCAATACCGACCGAAAACATATTTGAAGCTAAAACTAAATCAACCGTTTGATGAACATAATCTCTTCCTTCATATCTATTTAAGCTAAATAATTGTTCTAACTGATCTAAAAGTTTTTTAATTGAATTGCTTTCAATACGACTAGTCAATTCTTTTGTTCGAGACGGTAATCCTTTCCAATTAAATGCATATTTATCTCTACTTATATTATATCTGCTGTGAAGTAATTTTATTAATGAAAGTATTTCTGCCGGAACTTTATTATAAATTTTGCCAACATCTCTTAGACTATTGTAAAATGAAACAATTGTCCAGAAATAGTTCATTTTATTGATGCATTCTTCTTGAGTTAGTTTTTCGTTTTCTATTAAATATTTGAATAGTTCAATACGTGCAATGAATAAGTTCCCTAATATTTGAATTTGTGAATTAAGTCCTGTTTTACCAGTTGGCATAAATCCAATATGTTTTCTTGTACTATCTTTAGATACGAAAGAAAAAAAGTTGTCATTATAACTTAATCCCATTGGAGGAAATATGTTTAGCTGTCTATTACCGTACAACATTTCAACTTGATGTGCTGTATTTCTTGTTGTTGCTGTTGATGCAATTATTTTAGGCTTTCTATTTCCTTTTGTTGATAGTAATTCTACAATAGATTCGTATATTCCCGTTATGGAACCGAGTGGTCCGCTTAATAGGTGCAACTCATCTTGTATTATTAAATCGGGTGGTAGTTTATGTTTTTCAAGAGAATTAAATAGTTTATGCCCTTCTTCTCTATGTGAAATCATAGCAAATTTGTCCACTGTGCAAAAAGTAATGTAGGTGGAGTATGGTAAATTTTATCATCTACAAAATATATTGGTAATTCATTACTGAATGTACAAGCATTATTTATGCACTTCACTTTAAATGAATTTGCTGTAGCGTGGTATCCTTGTTCAAAGAAATTGAATTTATTTTTTGATATAATCTTACATCCACACCAGGAACAATTTTCAATTGGAAAAGTATTTACTTTTTGTAAATCGTAATTTTTTTTTGAATTTGCTTTTACTAAGTTGTCATTTATCTTATTATAAATTCCTAACGCATCTTTAAACGAATTAGGTGTTGATGAAGCTCCAACCCACATACCAATTGAAATAGGAGTATTACCAAAATAATACTCATCTTTATTGTTAAATTGTTTTTTTAAAAAATCTAATGAGAGTATTAGTTTTGTTGCACGTTCAAACTGTTGGGCTGTTAGAAGCCTTAAAGTGTAACGCATTATTACTGCTACACCGTCAGCGTTGTCCTGATTTAAAATTCTTCTACTAATTATTGTAAAAGCAGTTAAAGCTAAATATGCTTCCGTTTTACCACCACCAGTTGGAAACCACAATAAATCAACTATATTATTTCTGTCTTCAGAATCAGGATTGATTAGTGATTCAAGGTTTAAAAGAAAAAAAGCTAATTGAAATGGTCTGTATTTTGGATTGAAAGTTGTATTCTCTCTAAAATAATCTAGGTTGTTATACTTTATATTTTCGTCTATTTCTGTTAGCTCTACATTCTTTTTACCAAAATGTTTCTCATTTGAAACAAACATTTGAATGAACATTGCCGTATTGGCTAACTTAAACGATTTGAATGCATCATCGTTATTTTTTAAAAATGCTATATTCTTAATAAGCCTTTCAAATGTTTCCGATTGTTTTCCAATTATATTTTTTTTAATATTTTGAAAATTATCTGTGGTTTTAATTGTTATTTGTTTATCAATCCATTTTTGATATTCTTTTACGAATAAATAGAGTTGATCTATAATTTCATCATCATTCAAATCAGACCAAATAGATAACTTTTTTAGTTGTGTAATGGATTTTAAACCTTCTGGAAAATCTTCTTTAAATTCATTACTATAACTCTTGATGTCTACTTCCGGTAAGAAAGTTGTATTAAGTTCAGTAGGTTGTTTATCATCATTCCAATGAACTGCACAACCGTGACCAATAGCAAAAGAAAATTCTTCTCTGTATTGAAAGTTTATTGTGTTTAATTCTTCATCAAAAGGGTTGTTTTCAGTAAATTGTTTGTACGGTAAAAAAGTTGTTCCATTTACTTTAATTTGGGCTTGAAACATTGCTTTTGAGTTTAACCTCTCATTACTGAATGAAAATTTCTTTTTTGAATGTTGTAATCTGTTAGCAAGTAAAATTTTAATAAACTTACCGTGAGTTGTTTGTAATACTTTTTTATAAAAACAAGTAATCGTTTCTTTTGTTTCTTCTTCAACTTCTAATGGAATTGGAATAGCTTCATTTGAGTTTTTATCTTCAAGTTTAATTTTGATTATTTTTTGTTCATTTGGAAAACGTTTCCATAATCTTCCAAGTAGTAGGTCAACTTTTTTATATCCAATGGAGTCTATTAATTCTTTTTGTTGTTCGTGTTCTTGAAATGTTTTCTTGAAATTTCTGACAGTTATTCCACTTTTTCCAAATGTTTCTCTATTGAATATTAAAAAACCATCTTCATACACTAAATGTTGTTTTATTGGATTAAATGGATGACTAGTGAATTTCTCAAAATCTTCTTTAGTTATTTCAACTTTAGCTTCAAGTGGTTTTAATTGTTTGTATTTAGCGTATATGAACTCAACTGTAATTTCTTTTTGGTCATTAGGAACACAAAAAGTTAAACCAAAGTTTGTTGGAAAATATTGATTAGCTTCTGAATATTCGCTATCACTATTTACCTTAGCTTTCTTTTCAGCATTATCATCTTCAACTTGAATAGAGTCATTTTTATCGACTAAATCATTAGTAATTTTAATGTTATCATCTATTATTTCAGCATTTGCATTTGATTCATTTTCAAATCCAAAACTATCTTGAATAGTGTCAACAATTTTTTCTGGAAAAACAATACCCGAAAAGTATCTACTTAAAGGATAATCTGATATGATTTCATTTTCAGCATCACTAATTAAAATATCAGAACTTGGACCAATTAAGTTCTTTTGTATGGTATCTCTAAATATTAATCTTGGTTCTTGTTTATACTTATTCTTCATTAGAAATTATTTTTTGTTTTATAACTTTTTCAACAATCGTATCGATTAGTTGTTCAATTATTTCATCATTAAGTTTTTTCAAAGCATCACTTTTCTCTGTTTTATTAGAAGCTATATAGTCTAATAAATCACTTCCTAGCAATCTACCAGCTTGTTGCCTTATAGAGTGGTCTTTTTTTGAATAAACCACGAATTTATCATAATCAGTAACGATCAATTCGTTTATTAAACCAATTCTTTCACAATGATTTTTTATAGCATTTAAAACTTTAATCCTTGGAAATCGTGTACTCGAATTGTTATCAAAATAATTTTTGAAAGTTCCAAGATTGATTTTATTAGAAGTATCAAATATTTTTGAATGCAGTGTTTCAATACTATTGTGGTTTACAAATAACTTTTTCAAAGTTATTCTCCAACTTTCTGAATAACTATCAAACGATTTTAATAATCCTTCTGAATCAAATATTTTTAATATTTTTTTAAATACCTCTGGGTTGTTGTTTTGATAGAATCTAATTTTTGCTCCAAGATATATTTCACCAATAGTAGTTTTGATTTGTTCATTGTTTTCAATCAAGAAAATCCCTTTTGTTGATTCAAACTTTTCAGTAGATCCATCTGAAAATAAGATATCATAGAGTATTTTATCTTTTGGTAATTCTAATTCTTCATTCGAGGTATTCGATTTATCACGCAAATTAACATCTAAATCAAAAAGACTATCTAAAGGATTATGTTTAGAAGGTTCTTCTTTTAAACAATATTTAGTGGTAATAAAACTGTTTCTGTCACAATGTGTAATTCTTGAATCTTCATCAGCCAACTTTTTTTTGATTAGCTTATCAAATGCAATTTCATCAATGTACTCATAGCACAAAACAATTGTTTTACCTTTCAATTCATACAACCTATTTAAAACATCATAATTGTTTAAATAAGGAATTACAAATATTTTATTTTCTGTATTAAACTCATCATTAAAACATTTTTCCCAATAAAGAATTTTATTGTCAATTCTTTTATCACTTACTAATACCACATTATTGATACGGTTTTTTTGTAATTGATTTTTAATAATGTCATAACTCTTTTTCTCAACCAATAAATAGAATTTTTGTAATTCTCTACTTTTACGTACTATAACTTCCCATTTGGGATTTCTCTCTTGTAATATAGCAGCAATTGATTTAAAATGAAGAATAATATTTCCCTTACATTTGTTTATTTGAGAAGGGTCATAAATATCATTTTTATAGAAATTATTTTTTAAATCCTCTTCAAAACTATCACCGGAAAAATAATGTAATAACCTATCGGCATATTCCTGATATATTCCTTTTGAAATGTTTGAATCTGTTACAATTATTTTATAGAAAAAGTTTAAATATTTGAGAACGAATGTTAGATTAATACTTTTTTCAGTTTTATATTTTTCTATCAAAGATGAAAAATTAATTAGCTCGTTATATAGATTTTCAAATTTTACTACTTCTTTACTAATAATTTTATAATTTTCGTTATTTGCAATTCTGATTTCTTGATTTGACCAAAGCCATTTTTTAAAAGCATGTTCTGTAGAAGGTTCATTAGTTCCTATTATAATGACATTATTAACTTTGCCTTTCCACTTACATTCTTGTAATATATCAATAAAACATTCACGATACTTAGTATCTCCAATAACTACAATTTCATCAAAAGTGTGTTCGTTGTCAAGTAGATATTTTTTAGCAGTATTAAAATCGTTGCAACATTCGATTAGATAATTAAAGAATGGAAGTTCATTTTTATTTTTACCCTTTTTATTAGTATAGTTTACAGGTAATGAATCATTTTCTTTAAAAAATTTTGTGTCAGCAATCACTAAAGACCTCTTTGAAAAGTTAGTAATGAATGGAAAATTAGAACCAAAATTTTCATTTAGAAATTCCTTGTAAGTGTCTATATATTTTACAGTATTTCTACCATTAGTAAGATTAGGGTTAATTTTAGTCTGGTTTTTGAAATCAATAACCATATTTTCTGCTCTCTTTTCAATGCCAACAGGAAACTTATAATTTACTCTCAGCTTTTCAGGTCCTACACCTTTAATAAGTAAAATTCTATTTTCATTTTTTATTTTACCATATACTAAATCGCCAGTTTGAAGTAATGGTCTATGATTATTGTGATAAAAATAATTTTGAAATAACTTAATCAACACAAGTGATTGAAAAATAGAAGCAAAGAATTTTGGTCTATACACATCTTCAGGAATGCTTATAAAAAAGTCTTCTTTAACCTCATTTAAAATGTATTTGTAAATCAAGTAAAAATTGCTATAATCAAAACTTGAAAAGTTTTTAAAAGCTACATTGTTTATATTAAAATCATTTTGAATATTTGATTTTACTTCTGATGCTAATTCTGCTAAATAAGAATTTATTCTCATGTTATCAATTTTGGTATTTCATTTCAAGATAAAAATTTGCTTTATGAAATTGGATTTGAGTTTCATCAAAAGAAATATCATTAGTTACAATTTTATTTATATCATCAATTTTATTTATAATATCAGCTAATTTTAAAGAGTCTTGAAGTTTAAAAACTTGATTGAAAATGTTATGGGCTTTGAATAAATTTATTAAATCACCTCCGTCGAAAAGTTTAATGGAATTGTCTTTTAAAAAATGAGTTGATTTTAATTTATCTACCCATTCACTCCAGCATCTATTTTGCTTTAAATATAAATTTCTTCGAATACATAGTGACCATTCTTCTATTCCTATTTTCTATTGTACCGTGTACATCTATCATTTCAAAACCACAACCAATACACCAATATCCTTTTTGACCACTTACAACGTCACGAATATAAACATGATTACTAAAGTTGTCTTTTGCATATTCGTTTTGTTCTATAGAAGTTGATGATTTCATTTGTTTAATCTTTTAAATTAAACATTAGGCCATATCGTTTTTATCTCCAAACACATAATTTCAATTTCATCTAACGTTTTTTCAATCTTTTTAGGAGCAGAAATAATACTATCTGCAAATACATCTACAGAAAAACAAAGCTCTGGTAAAACAATTATTTCTTCATCTTCAAAAACTAAATCGAGGTACTGATAAATACAAGTTGCTACATATTTTGATTGTTCTACATCAAACAACTCAGATTTAGAAACATGCAATTTTAAACCTCCAAGAAACCAAATATTATCAATTAAAACCTTTATAATTAAATCCGGAGATACTAAAATCTCTACATCAGAAACATAAAACGACCTAATTTTTTGTTTTGCAACAATTTCATATTTATGCTCTTTCAGAATATTTGGCAAAGTCATTTTTATATAGCGTTCCATTGCATCAATAGAAACTGTTTTATCATTTTTCTTCCATGGTGTGTCAGGATTTCTTTGTTTCAATTCTTCTATTCCTTGCAGAACCGGAATTATGTCCCCTCCCGATCCAATAGCTTTTCTTATTCTTGCCTTTGCCATACCATATCTTCCTACTAATACAGCAGGCGGATTTTTTTGTTGTTTGACTATAGCTCTCTTTTTTGCATCAGAGACTTTTGAAAAAGTTGCTAATTGATTTATCGAAATTTTATATTCTGCCATTATTATATCTTTAATAATTTGTTGTCACACGTATTTGATCTTTATTCCAACTATCAGGATAAAAATTCTTGATTATCTGTTTTGACTTCAGATTTTCAAAAAGTTTATTGTTATAATCTCTGTTGAGAAAGGTAGGTTTACCTTTCTCAAATAATTTTAAATACTCCCAATGAATATTTTTAACCAATAAAATAATGTTATCATTGCTTAAACTAGAAAAATATAGATTAATTAATTTTACTTTATTTTCATACAAAACTGAATTTTTTACGATAGAGCTAATTGCATCAAATTCAAAATCAATTTTTGCAGATTTTTGGATGATAAATTCTCCCACCTTCTTTGCTATGCCTTTGTTATCTATAATATTTTGCTCACTTAATTTAGAGATATACTTGAATCTATTTTCAATACTTATTTTTTGAGAATTTAATATCAATAAAACATCATCTTCATCTGTTTCAAAATCATCAATATTTTCGATGAATTTATTAAAATCCTTTTCAATTAATGTAATGTGATTATGAGCAAAGTATTCCCTTAATAAATCATAGTTTTCCTTTGTTGTAGCCAATCTTTTATCAATTAAATGAATAACTTTAGTTTCACTTAATTCTTTAAAATTGAGGTTTTTCCACTTATGATTACAACTATTTATTAACTTTATATAACTCTCATCTGAAATATTTTTACCTTTTAAAATTTCAATTTCAAAAATTTCATTATTGAATTCTTCTGTAGGGGCAGGTATTTTATTTTCAGATAGTTCTGTGTAAACATTCCCACAATTTAAAAATTTTACTAATTTTTCATCAATTTTATTTTCACAGGCTGAGTAATAATTGATTACATTACTCCAATTAGGAAAAACCTTGTTTTCCTCTAATAGTACTCCTTTGATTATTCTATTATTAATAGTGCTTAAATTGGATATTTTGGTTTCAACTTTTTCAATAATCTTTAATATTAATTTGCTTTCTATGCCTTTGTTATTTAATAGTTTTTTTAGACTTTCTTCATCTTCAAATTTATTCCCCTCTAACTTTAAATATACATCTTCTATATAGGTATTTATTTCAGCATTAATATATTCAATCAATGGTTTACAGTTCGAATTTTGTATGGTTGTGTAATTGGCAGTTTCAAAGGTTTCTTCTTTTTCTCCATATAATTTAAGCATTTGCAAAAGGTTACCCTTATTAATTACATAGTAGCCATTATTAAATACAAACTCAAATAATTCTTTGGTTTCATCATTTGGATTTTCCAATTTCTCAAACTTAACATTAAGTTGTTCAATAAGGTTTGTGATTTTATTAAAGAAGTTTAGTTCATCTGTCTTTTTTAATAAAGATAAAAAATTAGGATTCTGCTCAATAGCTTCTTTTAATAATTTATTATTTTGATTATTGATAATTGTTTCAATTTTTGAAAATCTAATAATCAATCCCAAATACGCATTAACTTTATCCTTAGGGTAAACACTCTTTAAATAAATATACTCCCAAAAGCTACTCCAGTACTTTGTAAGTTTATCTATAAAAACGATTAATTTTTTCTCATACCCTTCATTTATTTTTTTTAAAGAATCATCATCAATAATTTTTTCATCAACAATTTCAATTAAAGATTCCTCAGTAGTATAAGAAGCTAAACCAATATATCCATCAATAAACTCAATAGATTTTTCCTTTTCATTAGATAACAGTTTTAAAATTGCATCATATTTCTCTGAATATATTGAATAATTTTCTCCTAAATAATCTAACAGATCAAAGTTTAAAATCGTTTCCCTTGCAAAGTATTTTAATTCTATGTGATTTTCAATAAGATTTTCAATATATGTTAGTTTATAATCAAAACCTTCATTAGTACCACTTTTTACATTTCGCTCAAATTTTTTATCTCCTTTTGTAAGTGAGACTTCGTGAAATAATGAAATATAATCATTGTAATTTTCATTAATATAACCCTCTAATATCAAGTTTCTCAACAATCCATTATTCGAAAAATCATTTAAGTATTGATTTATATCAACTTCATTAAAAATTTGCTTTAAATCCCAGTTTTCAATTTCTGATTTCTCAATTTTTAATTTTTCAATTTCCTTTTGTAATAACTCGATACTATTATTATGTTTACTTTCAATCAATTCAACTCTTTCTTCGTAAGTAAAATCTGAATTAACCTCATTCTCTATTATTTCAAATGATACCCTACTAGTATATACTCCATTTCCATTTTGATAATATTTAAAAGCAGTTGTCTTAATAACTTCATTAAAGAAATCGTCAGACATCAAATCGCTAAATCTAAGTTGTTGATTGTTTATAAATAAATGTGTTGCATTTGCTATTTTTTCTGAAATTTTAATTAAATATATTGGTTTTAATTCTTCAATATCAGAAATATTTTCAGCTTTAATTTTTATAATTTCAGTTTTTTTAAGTCTTATTTTTAAGCCTAAAGTAGAAATTAGTTTCTGCGCATATTTCTTTTTATCATTAATCAATTTATATAATTTTCCCTCTTTACTATTTAGTTTATTAAAATCTTCGGGATCAATATTTTTATAAGTAATCATTGCAAATAGTTCTGCTTCACGACCACTAATTACATCAGGCTTTAGGATGTTTCTATAAATAACAAACTCATGGAAAATGTTTATCAATAACCTCATATCAATGTCATCAATAAAAGTAGTTATGTCCGAAAGAAATTCTTTAGGAAAGACATTTTCTTCTAATTCAGATTCTTTTATTAGTGTCTTTAATTGGTCATTTGCATTTGAGGAGTTAATAAAGGGAATCACTGGAATAATATACTCAAAGAATTTTACTCTTTCTTTTTTGTCATTAAACAAATCATCTCCAACTGCATATAAAAACTTGATTCCAAATTCTTTATAAGCGGGTCTATTTCTTATAGAGTCAGCATTGTTTAGTAAAATATTAAGCTCTCTTAGTTTGGTAAATATATTAGTATTATCAAATCGATCTAAATCTTCAATCACTACAACATTGAAATCATTTTTTTCAAAATAATACAGTATCTCATCATAATGCTCATTTAGTATTGACTTATTTGAATCATCTCCAATTTCAATTTCACCTTTTAGATTCACCTTATTAATTTTTGAATTACTAAACAATTCAACTACAAATTTTGAAAAATAGCCAATTCCTAAAAAAGCAATTAAAAAAATGAAGACTGAGATCCAATCTAAATCATTCATTAATATCCATTTATTTGGATTTATGTTATCTAAAAAATTATACTTAAAAAGTAATAATAAGCTGAATACCCATAAGACAAAACAAAAAGGAATTAAGAAAATTAGCTTCCACTTAGGAATATTTGCAATTCTTTTAAATCGAGACTCAGGAAGATTTGATGGCTTTACTTTATAAATTATTTGTTGTAAAATACTGATTTCAAGTTGTTTTTCAATCTCATTATTACTAATTATTGTCTTTTTAAATTCTTTAACAATCTCTTTTTCAGCTTCTTTTTCAGTCTTTCCGTTTTTTATTTTTATTTCATAGATATCTTTAAAATTGTCTTTTGTCTTAGTTTGATTAAAAGCTGCTAATGAAATATTTAAAAATTTAAAATCATCTCTGTGTAAATCTTCAAACGTTTTTAGCAAAGTACTTTTCCCTGAACCGTAGCCTCCTGTTAAAGCAATATTATTTATTCCTTGTGCATTTAAAGTATCTTTCAATTTATCTAAATAGGGTTGTACCTTTTCTAAATCTTCGTTTTTAGTTAAAATTTTAGGAGCAAGTGAACTAATTGAAGAAATGTTTTCTACAATTTTTATTTTACCAATTTTACACCAAACAGGTAATAGATCATTAAATTTAGAACTCCCCATATTATTTACTTTATCAAACCAAATATTAATTAACCTTTAAGTTTTTTACGACACTTTCTTCTTCCCCTCTTCTACTTCACAAACAACCCAGCCGTATATTTTTCATACAACTCAAACAAAAACTCCATACGCTTGGCTTCACTAGTAAAAGATTTATCTATTGAAATCTGTATCTTCAATATTTTCATTTTCAAACTTAACTAATCCTTGATTAATTATGGTTTGAACATCTTTTATAGTTTTTATTTTATCCAAATCTTCATCATTATATTTAGGATAAACACTTTTTAGTACATTCTTAAATTGATTTATATTTATATTCTTGTCCTTCAACTCTAGCGACATAGATATCTCATCTTTAGCAGATAAATACGGTTCATACAATCTATGATATGAACTACCAATTGCACCATAAAAAGGAATTAAAAGAGGTTGTGTTTTCCCACCATCAATAATTTGATTAATAGCAATTCCTGGATAAGGATCAATATAAAAAATTATTCTAATCCCAAGTTGGTATGCTTTTTTAGAACATAGTTCACAAGGGCTTGCAGTTGTGAATAGATAACCATTTTTCACGCCAAACCCCCCAAATTTTGTCAACTGTAACATCGCATTTTCCTCTGCATGTAATGACCTTGTATGGACTTGATTTGACACACCCTCGTAATAATTATGTATTGTTTTAAAACAAAAAGAACAATTTTTCCCATTTAACTCGTTCTCATTTACTTCAAGTTTTTCTTGAAAATAATCTATAATTGCACTTTTAAAATTATTGATTTTACCCTTTTTATATTTAAAATCAGAGGTATTACTTACTAAGCCCTTTTCAAACTTACTGTAATGTGGATTCTCATTTAAATCTTCTTTAAAAAAATCGTTAACATTTCTCAAATTACAAGGTGTATGACCTTTAGCAACGTCATTCCATCCAATACTTTTTGCGATGAATAATTCATCCGTAATTACAGCTCCAACTTGTCTTGAAATACAACCCGAATTTAGTTTTGCAGTATAGGCAATTTGCATATTCCTTTCACTAGCACTTGGTGTTATTAACCCCGGTTGATTAATTAATGCAATCAATTTTAATAATTGTTCTTCTCGTGTTAAAAACGTGTTACTAAATTTTTCTTTTTCCGCTAAAGCATTACCATTTGATAAATTGGTGAAAAAATCTTCAATTTCATTAACCCTCAGATTAAAAATATGATAATCACTCTTTTGAATACAATTTTCTATATCGGGAGAAGTAAATTTACCTTTAGAAAAATCTTTTGTTTTATATTCCTCTTCATCAAGTTCTATAAGATTGTTTAATATGTCAGGTGTAATAAATTTATTTTTGAATCTATATTCTAATCTTTTTTCAGTATTTCCTATAATATCTTTTGAAGCAACCATATAAAATGCTGAAAATCGTTCCTTAAAAAAAGTGATTTCTAAAGAATTTTTAAGACTATCAATTACAATGTGGGTAGATTTTCCATTATTTTTTTCAATATTAAATTTCCTCCTAGATTTAATAATTTTATTTATTACCTGGGAGACAAAATATAAATTTGAATTAGTGTTTTCATTTTCTATAAATACAGTTCCATTTTTTCTTATGGTACAGGATAATTTGTGTATAAAAAACATCTTTTTATATAAACACTCTTCATCAATTATTTTTAACAAACGACTACTTAAAAATCTAAATTCATTACTAAAAAAAATTGCATTTAATTCTAATAAATTATTATTATCTATCTCTGTAATATTGTTTATCTCATAAATTCTATTAATTATTTTACCATATCTATCCACTAATAAATGAATATTTTTTAACAAGTCAGGGTTCGCTTCTAGATTTATTTTTAAATAATCATTAAGTATCTTTTCATACAAATCAACATTATTACCTAAATTATTTATTAATATAAAAACAATAACTTTATCATAATCTATAATATCATATTTCTGCCAGTTATCACCATATGATAAGTAGTTTTGGGTAATTTCCATCTTTCTTTTAAAAACAAGATCTGTAAATTGATTCGATTTCCTAAACCCTCGTTCCAGATTTTTAATATCTTTTGAAAGTATCTTCGCAATTTGCGTGCAACCCGAACCTAATCTTCCAGTTAAACCAATAATTGTAAATTCTGTTCTGTGCTTATATAATTCCTGTAATTTCATAATTATTTTATTTTTTTAACTTCTTAACCTTCTCCTTTACAAACATCCCAGCCGTATATTTTTCATACAACTCAAACAAAAACTCCATCCGTTTGGCTTCACTGCTAAAGGTTTGTTTACTGTAAGCCGCATCTACAGCTTTATCCAATTCATTATGCGCTTTTACCAATGCATGCGGCATGGTCAACGGACTGTACAAATCTGCCAAGGAACTATTAGAGAACGATGCTCGAATCTCTAACACGTTTTGCGCTTTTTCTTCAATAGTTTTTATTTGCTTTTCAGTTGGATTTTCTGGCCAAGGATAGTTGTTGTAAACTATAGAATTTGAATACCTGAAGTCACTTTTAAGCCTTCCACATAAATTACGCACCCAAGACATATGCATTTCTGAGGTCAAAACTCCAAAATGAAACATTTTTGCATCTGGTATAATCAAGCATAAATTACTTGCAATTACAGATGATGGCATAAATCCCATTGGTATATATTTTCTTCTTTCAGAAGAAACACTTGGAATAATTATATACTCGCTTTCATTATGTGAAACAAATGCAAATTGGGATGGATTATTTGCCAATTCTCTAGTTTCTTTTCTAGTGCTGCTTTCTCTAAATTTTTTTACATCTTTTAACCTTTCTGATATAAATATTGATTTTCTTAAATCAGAAGGGTCAGCTCCTTTAAGCCATAGACAATATCTTGGAATGTTGTTTATAAATTCTACACTACCGACATATTTTCTAATATATTTAGAAATTAGTGGCTCTTGTTTCATTACTTTATTTTTTTCCCCTTCATCAAATAATAAAAATCCTCCATCTATTGGTTGATTTCCAAATTTTATTTTGGGAACGTTACAAATAGGATTTGAACTTTTGTTTATCAATAAATCTTTTGCGTCAACCAAATAAGGATTAATGTTTTTGGCTTTTATTTCGTGTGCTTCCCCTTTGATATCCTCATACTCAAAAAGACGTTTGTCATTTGTCTCAAAGTTTGCAAAACCTACAATCACGCAATAGACAGCCGCATTACCTTTAGCTTCATTGCTCCATCTAAAAGTACGGTGTGCAAAATGAATTTTTATGCCATATTTAATTAACATTTGTCCCCAAAGTATGCTAGTTTGTTCTCCTTGAACAATAGAATTAGTAGAAACAAAAGCAACCTTTATTGTAGTGTCCTGAATGTATTTGGCAGCTTTTAAATACCAACCTGTTACATAATCTAAAACACCACATCCGGGAATATTATTAAATTCTTTTACAATTTGATTTCTCTGGAATTGGCTCATTATTTTTGAACCAATAAAAGGAGGATTTCCAATAATATAAGATAATTTATCTTTTGAAATAATTTCTTCCCAATCTACTTCTAAAGCGTCACCGTGTTCAATCTTAGCAGATTTTTTTAATGGCAAGCGAGCAAAGTATTGTCCAAATTCATTGCTAATCATCATATTCATTTGGTGATCCATCAACCACATGGCTACTTCGGCAATACGAGCGGGGAATTCTTCATATTCAATTCCGCACATCATATCTACATCGAGCCACATAATCTCCCGAATATCCAAAACTCCTTGTCCAGATTTGTAAGTTGCCCGCAATACTTCCAGTTCCAATAAACGCAATTCACGGTAGGTAATAACGAGGAAGTTACCGCAACCACAAGCGGGATCTAAAAATTTTAATTGGCTGATTTTTTTATGAAATTCGGGTAATTTGTTTTTGTTTCCTTTGATACTTTCAAATTCTGTCCAAAGTTCATCTAAAAACAAGGGCTTAATGAGTTTCAAGATGTTGCTTTCACTAGTGTAATGCGCTCCTAAGTTTCTGCGTTCTTTAGGATTCATTACACTCTGAAACATCGATCCAAAAATAGCCGGCGAAATTTTACTCCAATCGATATAGCAACAATCCAATAAAGCCAATCGCATTTTGGTGTCAAAACTGGCAGAAGGCAGGACTTCTTCAAACAACTTCCCATTTACATAAGGGAAGTCATTTAATTGTTCATCCAAATTTTTAAAGCGTTTTTCTTTAGGTGTATTCAACACTTGAAACAGTTCTTGAAGTTTTCCGGCTAAATCGCTTCCATCCTCGGCAGTTCTATTTTCTATGAAATCTTGAAGCTGTTGTTTTTCAAAAATAGTAGTATCCTCCGCAAACAAGCAAAATAATATTCGAACCAAATATACTTCCAGTGGGTGTCCTTCATATCCAATTTCTTCCAATCGGTCATGAAGTTTTCCCATCAATTCAGCCGCTTTTATATTGGCAGGGTCTTGTTCTTTGTACGTTTTCTTTTGATAACCTAATAAATAGCCAAAACTTTGGACATTTTGGACTAAATCATTTAAAGTAAATTCTAATGTAGTTTGTTCTTCCGTATCGTACAATCTAAAATAATGGAAGTCACATACTAAAACGTATTTTGGTAATTCGTTTTGTTTTAATCCATGGGTATAATCAATGGCTTGCTGAAAAGCTTTATTCAGGTTTTTGCCCCGGCTTTTCATTTCAACTAGTATCGTTCCTTTCCAGAGTAAGTCAATGTAACCATCCGCATCAGAAAGTTTTTTTACTCTATGTTCAAAGGTTCCAATCTTTTTTCGGCTAATACCAAAGACATCAAAAAAGGCATCTAAGAAGGGTTTGGCATCTGCTTCTTCGTTGGTAGTATGTTCCCATTCTTTAGAAAATCGTAATGCTCGGTCTTTTATTTCATTCCAGCTTAAAGCCATAGTACGTATTGCAATTTGTTATTTACCAAACCTACCAAATATAAATGATTTTAACACGATTATTTATACGTAGATATACCTGATTATTAACAAATTTAGATACTTAATACTTCATAGTTTTACGGTTTTCCGTAAAACTATGAAGTATTTAAAATCTCTTCATCCTATTATCCAATACCTTGAGATACTTCTCTTTCATAGTATCAGACAAAAAAGACACTTCTACAAGTTCGGTCCATTTAGACACGCTTTTATTCATATCAGATAAAATAGTGGTAACTGTTTTATCATTAAGTCCTAAACGTTCTTTTGCGTAATACTCTATTAATTCCGTTGATTTGAAATTGCTCTTTTTACCTTTGAGAGATAGCGCTAATTCTTCCTGCGGATTTTTAATGGAAATTGAAGAATTTAAAAAGTCGTAAACTGGAGTCAAAGTTGTTTTTCCCGCTTTTGTAATTACTGAAAAGTTCTTTAAATGCATATCTTCATTACCCGTTATGAAACAGAATAAAACTCGCTTAAAAAAATCTGCTTTCTCTATAGCAGGAAAAGTGCAGTACTCGTCAATTACTTTGACTAACTTTTCCATAGTATAATCATACTTGGTATCTCTTGAACTCCCTGTTAATTGTGCAAAATCTTCAGTAGCATATTTTTTTCCTTTACTGTATCTGTCAAATCGTTTGATAAAATAAGAAAGGCTACCATCTTTTGAATAAATCAAGCCATGAAGTGGCACATCAAGCCCGTATACTTTTGCCATTTTCATGGTTACATCTTCATTTTCTGGTAGTTCAGGAAAGATGTCATTTTGAGGTTTTATAATATAATTACCAAATTGATCTACAATTTCAAATTGTTGATTAATAACTGAAATAACAGCACTTAATTTAGGTTGAACTCCCTGAATTGACAATTTCTTGGCTCGATTAGCCGCTTCTTGTCTTTGTTCGGCTGCGGTAAATGGTAAATCATGTAATGTAGTAAGTTTAGGAGCAATCATCCGAAGTCCTTTTTTACTATATTTTTCAGTGCCACATAGTTCGTAAGTTATTGGGCATCTATTCATCTTTCCATTCTTTTACCGTTACTGCTCCTACCAAATCATTTCCTGTGGCAATTAGTTGTGCGAAATAATCATTTTTGTCAATTTTACCGATTTTTAAAAGCCCTTCTAGCATGATCCCTTCTGGCAATAATCCTTCAAAAAAAGAAGGGAATTTGGCAAATGAATATGTTTTAGTATTCAATGGCATTGTCAATGATACGGGTTCGTCCTCATACTTGTCATCATAAATAAATTCATACCCTCCAGTAGTATTTTCACTCAATATTCCTGCTCTTTTGTTGTGAACAAATATGATTGCTTTTTTCATAATTATTTATTGATTGGGCTTTTAAACTGAACTTCAATATTTAGTACTTTTAGAACAGCTAAAAGATTATTCCAACTAACTGTTTCTTTATTTTTCTCAATATCAAAAATGGTAGTCTTCCCTACTCCTGCCAGATTAGCCAGTTCTAATTGTGTCAATCCTGCTTGCTTACGATGCTCTTTTATGAAGAGACCTAAATTAAAATCATTCATTTTTACCGCTTTAACAGTAAAAATAAACAAATATGCTGTAAATCACAAGTAATTAAAATAAAATCACATATTTTTACTGCTATAGCAGTAATTCTTATATAAATAACAGTAAAGAGACCTAAATAAGGAGGACAAAAAGCTATTTTACCGCTATGGCGGTAATTTTAAGAAATCTATTTTCTATTACTTTTTCCTTTAAGTTCTATGAAATTAAATGCTTGGAATAATCTATCATAATTTCTGTGTCCATATCGAGCAAAACCTTCTATAGCTTGATAAATATCACCATTAAATTCAGATTCATAATTACATAATATGACCGTTCTAAAGTTCTGATTTTCGCATCTTTTGTACAAAATATCCTTAAACAAATCGACTTTACCATAATTGGAAGCCTCTCGTTCATTTTTAACATCATCAAAAACTCTAAAACTTTTGCTATATTTTCTACTTACGTCAATCCGAGAACTGTTAGTACAACTTTCAAATTCTTCTACAATATCCACTGTATTATGCATTCTTACAGGTTGTTGATCATGATTTAAGCTACACTTCCTAATCAAAGAAACTATTGTTTTCATTATCGAAGTTTTACCAACACCTACACCACCTACAATTAGTAGTCCTTTTTTCAATGAAATTTCACAATTAGGAACAAGGTAAAATAAAGGTGAATTGTAGAAATTAGACGATTGTAAAAAATAATACATGACTGTAAAAACAAACGCTTTAGATTCATAAGAAATGACGAATTTTCTTTTATTTACTATTTCATATTCAATTAAGAAAAAATTCCAAAAAACAAGCGGAGTCAATGAAACTTGAAACTTAGGAAAATGATTCTTTTCATTTTGGCTTGAACTTAATTCTTTATATTGAAAATCTTTAAATTTCTCAATATAATCAGAAACTGAATAAATATTACAATGCTCCATTATGGTCTGTTTTTACTTAAAAGACATTTCTCAGTTAACGTGGGATACACAATCCAGCTTTTAAGTTTCAGCTCTAAATTCCATTTGTATTCTTCCTCAAATGCCAGCCGCCCGGTGTGTATATTTTCAGTACTCCAATAATCATAAAATTTAATTAGATGATCATTTGGAAATTGATTTGAAAATTTGAAAATTTCATTTTTAAAAAATTCTTTTCTTTCTTTAATTTCTTTATTTTCTTTATTCTTCTTGTTTGTTGTGGTTTGTTCTTGGTTTGATTGTGATTTGTTTGAGGTTGGATCTGAAATTTGTTTGTGGTTTATGTCTGAGCTATGATTGTAAACTACTGATTTTACTAGTTTCAACCTAGTAAATTTGTTTGTGGTTATAACGTCTATGTAAGATGTATTTTTTAACTTCAATAATGACTCCCGAACTTTAAATTCTGACATCAATAATTCTTTACTCAACTTATTAATTGAAGTAATATGTTCACCTTCAAAAATTTCAATTCCACGCCATTTTGCAGGTGCATAGTTAGCTTTTATGAGTAAATGGATATAAATCCGAAATACATCAGGATGATCATACCATTCCCACTCCAAAATTGATCTGGATAATTTTACAAACCCGTTGTTCATTACTAGATTTTCCATCATTACTTATTTAAAATAAACAACTAAGCATGAATCTAAATCAAAATAGGGCTTTAGTCCATTAAGATTTAGCGGCATGTTTTTAACTGGATAATATCTTTTAATAATTTTAGCTTCGAGATTTTTAATATCTCTCTTAGTTGCAGGTTTATTAGATTCCGAAATAAATAAATTTTCAGCTAATTTTACGATTGCTACTCCAGCAACAGTATTTCCTACTCCTGCTAAACTCATTGTTTCAATTTTAGTTGGCTCTTTCTTTTTATTATCTGGAACACTTAATCCAGTTTTAGAATTTCTCAACATAAAAGCTCTTGTCCTACAACTATTACTGCAATACTTTTGTACCACTCTTCTTTTAGGAATATAGTCTCTACCACAATTATGGCATGTGTATGAATATTTATCCATGATGCGTAATTTTTACGTTAGTTTTACGGTTAAATCGATTTTGATGATGAGTTTATCGTCTGTACTGCAAAGATTTTACCTCATTCAAGGCTTTTTCTAAACTTTCATTGGTGATTAAAACTCTATTACCAATTTTAAAAGCTTTCAAATATCCTTTCTCGATATAATTTCTAACGGTTAGTGTACTAACTTTTAATTCGATGGAAGTTTCCTTAATTGTGTAGTGTTTTTTTCTTTCTTTTGCCGATTCTTTCTTTGAATAAAATTCCTGAATAGCTGTGTCTAAGGAAGATTTAATTATTTCTTCCAAGGTTTCTGGTGTAGTGATTACTAGTTTCATAATATTTTAATTATGCAAACTTCCTTAATGTATGAGGGTGAATTTGCTTGTTTATAATATTGTAAAACTACAAGCAGAAGAAACTATTTAATATATCAAAAATCTATTTTATATTACAACTAAAAAAAATTAAAATAATTGACTATCAGTATTTTAAAAAAAATAATTATATGAAAATCTATTAAAAAACTATTTAGACTTTATCTGAATTTACATTTTAATGTATATTTTCTTTTGTTTAGCAAAAAATTCATCAATTATAACTAACTCCGGCTCATCATTAGAATCAAATTTAGTTTTCATGTGATTAGTTCTAAAATTTTCTGTTATCGGAGATTCATTAATTAAAAACTTTGACTGTAAAAATTTAAAAGATTCATCCTTATAATGCAAAATCAGATAATCCTTAAAATGAAAAAATATCCTGCCAATAAAATTTTGTTTTTTTGATGATTTTAACGGGATCATTTCTTTGTTTCCGATAATCATACAAGAAAAGAAGTATGACCAACCATAAGAAAATAGGTTGTTAATTTTAAGAAAATTATATAGGTATAAAAGGAATGGAAGATTATCTCCTACATATGTATTACTGATCATTACTTGGGAGTCGTAATAATATTTATTATGAAAATTGGTTCTCATCTCAATTTCTGTATTTAATTGACCAATTTCTCTCTTTAGATCTTTTATTTCACTCTTTAAGTCATCAACTTCTCTATTTTTTCGATTCTCGAAGTTATCTTTTTCCCTTTTATTTTGAGTCTGTAAATCTTCAATTTCTCTGTTTTTATTAATCTCAAAAGTTTCATTTTTTAATCTATAATTTGCTTCTAAAGAAAGCTTTTCTAGTGTATGGTTTCCTAACACTCTTATTAATCCGTTTTCAAAACTTAGCCAATTCCAATTGTATCGATCTATTTTACAATTATCATTTAAAAAATCGAAATATATTTTTGACTTTAGAATATAATTTAATTTGAGATGATACTTTCTACTATTCTCTCTGATCTTCAATAATTGTCCTTCAACAATAAAATTTTTAGTTTTTTTGAAATCGTAAACATCTAAAATATATTTTGCGAGATTATTCAATTCATCTTTTTCATCGAAAACATCAAGTGCAATATTTGAGGCATAATCCTTGGCTTCTTGAATTACATGAGAGAAATAATTATTAGTAGTATAACTAAATTCATTTTTTATTTTAATCAACTCCCCTAAAATACCAACTATCCTAATTTCATCAGATTTAGATTCTTCTAAATCCATTTTAGACTCTCTAAAAATCGCTTCCAATAATATATCTCCCTCCCTCTTACCGATTAAAAATTCATCGATTATATAATCTTCTAGCCTTTCTACTCCAAGTTTTTTAGCAATACTATCTCTATTCATTTAAGATCAATTTAAATTGTTCTGCTGGAAATTTAAATAATCTATTTTTAATATTAATTAATTCCCTGAAATTTTCTTTAATGGAATTTCAATATTAAAAACTTCGTCCATTGCTTCTTTCTTTTCAGGTTCGCTAATTTGATAATATTGATTAAGTGTTTTCATATCATTATGTCCAGTAATAGATGCTATCAACTTATCACTTTTTCCTTGCCTTTTCATCATTGTTATAAATGTTCTACGAGCAGTATGAGTACTTATTCTATCGTAAAAAAACATATCTTCCTTTATGTTCTCCTTACCTTTGGTGGTTACTTTCTGAACCTTATGATTATATTCTAATTCCTGAAAAACATCTTTTATATATTGATTCTGTTTTTGATTTGCAATTAAAGGAAGTTCGTAATCGTATTTTAACAATATATATCTAGAAAGACTAGTTAAAGGAATTTCTCTTGCTTCTTTTGTTTCGTCTTTATCTTCTTTTAGAATAATAAAATTGTCAGTTACATTAGTTTTAGTAATTAAAGAAAGTTCCCCAAATCTCATTCCTGTTACACATGCAAATACAAAAACATCTCTCACTCTTTCAAGTTTACTACTTTCGAACTGGTGCTGCATTAATTTATTTAAATCTTCAATTGTTAGAGCAATTTGATTCGTTATTACTCTCTCAACTTTCTTAAATTCAAGAAAAGCATCATTGTAAGTATAATTTTTCTTTCTTGCCCAAAACATAAATGTTTTAAAAAGACCTAAATTTCTAGAATAGGTATTATTTATATGCTTCAAATCGTCCATACAATAAACAGTAAATTCTCGATGAAAAAATTCATTAATATTACTAAACGTAAATTTATACTTTTTAGCAATTTCAAATTTTTTAAGAATATTTTTTATGTTATCATATCGTTTGATAGTAGCTTCTGACCATTCTTTTCCATTCTTCTTTTCTGACATAAATTCATCGTAGGCTTCAAAGAAAATATTCTTTCCAGCTGCTACTTTTTTAAACTCTAAATCAAATGCTTTTTTTAAAATTTTAGAAGTAAATGGTTCGTTAATCCTTTTGTATAAACTTTCTGTTTCAA
Source organism: Flavobacterium labens (assembly GCF_048286755.1). Lineage (NCBI taxonomy): Bacteria > Pseudomonadati > Bacteroidota > Flavobacteriia > Flavobacteriales > Flavobacteriaceae > Flavobacterium > Flavobacterium labens. Next base: position 163,097 of record NZ_JBLVPL010000007.1, read on the forward strand.
GAAATAAATCAGAATAACGATTTAACTGTTTCTTTATGCTTTCTGAAAATTTTGATTTATTTTTACCATTAGTAAAAACAAATCTATTTTCAAAATCCCAGTTCTTTGGAATTATTTTTTCTCCAGCTGAATAAACGAATTTTTTGTTCTCTTCTTTGAAATAACAGGAAAATAAAATCAGTGTTTCATTTTCGGATTTTGGTTCTTTTAAATTAAATGTGTATTTCATTCAGTTGACAATTTAGTTGACAATTTTGCTTTATTAGGTTATAAAAACAGCATAATAACAAATATAACAAATCCAATCAAAATAGGCTCTAACGCCTCATTATTAGTTGTTAACACATAATTCTAGTATATAAAACGCAATAGCCGGCGACTCCACAAAAGGAAGGTGTCGAACACCTTCCTTTTTTACTTTTTAAAACACTTAAAATCAAATACTTATCTATTTAATAATTCTAAAATCGAGACAAATTCCTTAAATATACTAAAAAAAGAAAAAGGAATCCGCTGGGAATCGAACACCTTAAAATACTAACAATCAATACTTAAGATATAAAAAAAACAAGTGTTCGATCGAAATTTTTCAATCCCGTCCACTATCCTTATTTTTTTCATAGAATTCTTCAAATGTCTTTCCAACAATAACTCGGACAAACCAATCAACTATAACAGCACGTTTTTCCTTTGCTTTACTCTTTTTTTTACTTCCATCACTTTTTTGAGACTTATTAGATTTTGGTTTCATGGAAAGACTATTAAATCAAATTGCAAAAAACTTTTATCAAAGTTTATAATTCAATTTAAATTGATTGTTAAAGAATAATTATTTTTAGATTAATACTTATTTGATTAAAATAATATCTAAATTTTTATCTGCAAACAGGTATTTATACGTACTGATTTATAGGTTCTGTCGCATGTGTCAGAATCAAATATAAGAATTTAAGTAATTTAAAGGTTAATCAGCCAATTTACAGAAAGATTTAAACATAGTTAGCACTGGTCCAATCATCTGATTTTTTCTCAGCATATGGACAACTTCAATTCCGCTCAAGGTTCGTTTGGCCGATTCAAAGCTTTTAAAGCCTAACCCGTTTTGTATCCTCCATTTTATAAATCGATGATCCTGTTCTACAATATTGTTGAGATATTTACACTGCCGGATTTTAATCTTTGAGAAAGAACGCTTGTTATATACTTTAATCGCTGCAGTATTAGAACCACTTTTATCAATGTTAATTACTCTTGGCCGGCAATTACTACCAATTGCTTTAATTAGAAACGACTGAGCACTCATTCTCTGTCTTTTTCTGGTCAAAAGAAAGTCTACTGTATTGCCTAATTTATCTACCGCTCGATATAAATAGCACCAAATACCTTTTACTTTGATATAGGTCTCATCCATTCTCCAACTCGCCCCCACTCTCCCTTTTCTCTTCTTCATCTCTGACTCAAACAAAGGTGTAAACTTATACACCCAACGCTGAATCGTGGCATGATCAACAGAAACTCCTCGCATTTTCATGATCTCTCAACATCACGATAGCTTAATGTAAACCTAAGCTTAAAATATACCGCCTGCAGTATAATAGATTTCGGATAGCAATAACCTTTCGTATTCATGAGTTTAAGAATTTAAAAAAGACAAAGATAAAACTTAACTTTAGATGCGACAGAGCCTACTTATCTCTTTCTAGGAATACAGTAAAGAAGTATATTTCTTTATTCGAAGTCCTCGGATTAATTATTGAAGTGATTAATGAAAAAACAGATGAAGAACTGGAACTTTTGTTTTCACACACTACAGTGGAATCCATTAGTTCTAAATTGCAGAAACTTCATGATTTTTTTCCTAAAATGGAACGGGAACTAAAAAAAATTGGAGTTACAATACACCATATGTGGGAGCTATATATTTCTGTAAACCCTTATGGCTATAGCAGTTAACAATTTTATCATCATTAAAAAACATGGGATACTAGAAACGACCCATCAACTTTTTGATGTTTTTTTCATCTTTATTAATCTTCTATCGTTTTTTAGGAATAGATAAAAATGGGAATACTAGTTTTTAACGATAATTTTCATCCCCATTTCTGATTTATCAGTTGTACTTAACTTAACAATGTATATTCCGTCACTTAGATTTGATGTTGAAAATGTATAATAAAAATCAGTTCCCAACTGACTTTTTAGTAAAACCAATCTTCCCATAACATCATATAATCCACAAGAATCAATTTCTTTTTGGAAGGGATTGCTAATTATTAATTTTTTTATAGTATTATCTTGTCGCACTATGAAACTGCTTTTATTTACCAAATCATTAACCCCCAAAGTACCGTTTTTAAAGGTAATTTCATATTGTGTATTGTTTGTTCCAACTGGTAATGTAACATCGAATAAACTATTTTTAATGTCATAATATACATTTGTAACTTTATCATGTAAGTATACATTTGTAACTTCGGGAATATTCAACATTTGATTTACCGTAATTTTATAATTGGCTTGAGCATAATTTCTAAATCCAACTGGAATTTTCTTGTCAATATCAAAAGGCATAATATTTATTATATACTCATTATCCTTAATTACAAAGTAGTTATTTGCTGGACCATCATTTGGAGAAGCGGCATCCATGGCACGATCGACACCGTCTGTAGATGATGGATCAAATGCCAGAACCATTTGACTTATCGGTCCATTATCTAGTAAAGTATTAAAACGTATTTGAGGTGTCACGCCAATTTTAGTAGTCGTTTTATCGTTGGCACTTTTCTCAAATTGTGATGAATTATCATCTCCTTCTTTCACATAAACTCTGTAATTATTTTTCATTTGAACATTTGCATTCGTACTTCCTACAATCATAAAACCTTGGCCAATGGGAGCATATTTTCTTTCATACATATTTCCAGGACTAGTTATTGGTGATATTTGGTTTCCAGAACCGTCATAAGAATAAAAAATTGCTGGCGTATAAATATTAGTTGCGGCAGAATAGGTAGCATAACCTCCTTTATAATCTGCAATATAATGAGAGTTTACCGTTTTGTCCTGCTCCCAGAAATAAGCAGTTCCGTCACAGTTTGTTTCTCCAATTAAAAATGCCTGTAAATTTAAAGCCGATGGATAGGGATTTCCTGTCAATGTCCATTCTCCTAATAAAACCGGAATATTTATAGTCCCATCATTTGGTTTTCCTCTAAAATCATAACGTTGATGTTTTCCATCGGGATTATTTTGAACTCCATCAACTGTAGTCGTATTTATTCCTGAAGTACCTTTCATGGTAAAACCTTCACCCGCATTTATAGATGTAGATGCACCTACTTGAACCCAATCAGAATATGAGGTGTTGTTAGTTGCAAATTTATTAATCCAACGAGGAGAAATCGCAAAAGGATCAGCAGTACCATCAACTTGACCAGATGATAAGATAGTTGCAAGGGTTGTATTTGTTTTGGTTGTTGGTGTTCCCAATTGGGTAATTCCAAAAGGGTTATTTACAGCTGTGTAAGAAGTTGCATTTCCTACGGGTGAACACCAATAATTAAATTGATAATTATTTACAGTTCCTTCCTGAAAAACAGATAAACTACCCAATCCTTTATTCGCTCCTGACCCTGTTGTACCTTGCAAGAGTTGGCTTTGATTTCTTAAATAAAAATTACTACTTGCAACGCTTAATTCTAAATTCTGTTTTACATAAAAAACTTGGTTGTTTACAAGAACATTAGTATTAGCACCAACAAACACTTGAGCATTTACATACGTCTGAACTAAAATTCCAACAATAACCAAATACCGCCTATAATTTATTTGAAAGTCTATCATAATCTAGATTTAGTAATCTTATTTTAAAATTCGATAATTGAAAATTATATTTATTGAACACTTATTAATATTAATATTTTATTTGAATACTTTACACTGTTTGCAATCAATGTTCTAATCCTAATTAAGCTAGAATAAAATCTATTTTACACTCATTAGTGTTAGTATCCTATTTCCTATAGCTAAAGTTCCTGAACTGATATTCCACATAACATCAATAGTCTGTCCTGATACAACATCTACTATTGTTTGCAAAGACAAATTAGATCTATTTGAATTGCACTTAAATTTTCTAACAGAATTAGGAATCAAAATTCCTCCTTGATAAATACTAAATGTTGCAATTGTATTTTCATTACTATAACCTGAATTAGCAGCGGCCGTACTTCCTGGAGGAAAAAGGGTTCCATTCACTGTTGCGGCAGCAAGACTTGAAGTAGCACCTAATCCTGAAGCTATATTGCCATTATAAACAGAATTTCCTGTATTATTAATTGCTCCAGATCCTGTAAAAGCAACAAATGTTGACAATGAACCTAGGCTAATTATCGAAGATTCTTTTGACGGAGTTGTACACGTTCCTGTACCAAAAGCTATCGCTCCTGAGTTTGTGAGCATTTTTCCATCTAATGTTGATGCATTACCAATTGCAATCGCATAACTATGAGAAATTAAAATTCCTTTCGCTATTGTATTGGCTCCAATGCCAATTGCTCCTTCAGCTACCCAAAAAACATTTTCAGGATGGGCTCCATTTTTTAAAATAATTGTCGTACCAACTGCCATATTTAAATCTCCATTTGCTTTAAAAACAAACAGTGCATTTGGGTTTCCACCAGCATCCAAGGTAAGAGTACCCGAAATTTCAATAGCACTAGCTACAGAATATTTTCCAGGACTAATGGTTTCATTACCAAAATTTATGTGAGAAGAATTAGTTGTTGGCAATGTTTCAAGTTGATTGTAAGCTAAAAAAAAGTCAGCTAAAAGAGTATCAGTATTGACTGCAATAATCATAATATTATTGGTTAATTGGCTGTCAAAAGAAAGCGAGTATTTTCCTGGGATTGGAGAAATGCTCATATCAGGAAGTGTTGCATCTATATTAGATTTGGTTCCAATATCACTTACACCAGTTGTACTATAACATTTTGCATAAGTTCCATAATCTTTCCAACCAACGTCATAATAATTGAAATTCGATGTGGTTGTATTATAAATTAAAAGTCCAATTGCTGGATTTAAAATCAAATTCCTTTGCTCTGTAGTCATTCTAGGAGTAAGAACCCCTTGAGAGTTTGATGTTAAATCTAATATTGATGAGGCATGTGGATTTATTGTTCCAATCCCAACTTGTGCATTTGAAATTTGACAATTTATAAATAGTAAAAGCAATAAAAATTTTCCTGTATCTTTCATTTATAATGATTTAATATTTATTGTATTTTTATTAAAGTTAAAGTCCTATTTCCCATTACTATCTCTTCGGAATCTGTTTTCCATCTAATATCTATTGATTGATTTGGTAAAATAGTTGCAATGGCCTGTAGCGATAAGTTTACAGAATTAGCATTACTTGTTAGGATTTTATTTGAACTTGGAATTAAAACTCCATTTTGATAGATTCCAAAAGTTCCTATTGCATTCGTAGTATTAGGCGTTGAAGTTGTTATTGTTGTTCCCGGATATAAAATGGAACCGTTAAAAACATTAGGGGAACCAAACCCTGATATAGCCCCTTCATTTGTTCCAATATCCCCAGTAATTGTTGAAGTGTTCGCATTTGATATTGCACCAGCACCACTAAAAAAAATAAAAGTGGACAATACCCCTAAGTCTACTCCAGAATTTCCAAAAGGAACAGCTGCTGTTCCTGAACTAAAGCTAACAGCTCCTATGATGGCAAAAAGTCTGCCTTCAAGATCTCCTCCCGCTGCCATTGAAATAGCACCACCATTGGTAATTATAGTTCCTTTTAATATAGTAGAAGCCCCAATTGAAGCAGCTCCTTCCACTACCCAAAAAATATTAGCAGCTTTTGCTCCGTTAAGCAAAACCATTTTCGTACTTGCTGTTGCGGAGAAAGCAGCTCCAATCCTGATAACAAAAAGAGCATCTGGATTTCCGCCAGCATCAAAATTGATTGTCCCTACTGTTGATGTTGCTCCTGCAATAGTATAAACACCAGGAATTAATGTTTCTCCATTTCCTAAAACAGATAGATGATTTGTGATTGTAGCTGTTAATGAATGCAAATTATCATAAGTTATTTGCAAATCAATTTTACTCTGTTCAGCTGTAAATGGGCCTCTAATTATTGGAGTATTATTATGATTATTATAATAACTATTAAAGGTAACTTTATATTTTCCTGCAAATGGAGGTGTTATTGACATACCATTTACAACCTCATTGGATGTTGAGGTCGTTGAAATATCACCCGTTAAATTTGAATTATAATTTATTGCAAAAGCAGCATATTCTTTCCAATCTTTATCGAAAAAATTAAAGGTTGATGTACTAGTATTGTAAATTAATAGTCCAATGGCTGGTGCTACTATCAAATCTCGTTCTGAACTTGTCATTCTAGGAACAAGTAATCCTTCACTATTAGAATATAATTCTAATAATGCTGAAGGATCTGGATTAACAGTACCAATACCTACCTGCGCAACAACGAATACTGGAGCTAGAAAAAATGCAAGTATTAAAAAGCAAAATATTTTTTTCATTTGTTATTATTTAAAACTAATTTAAATCCTCTTTATTTATAATCAATTTTAATTATTTTTAAGTTTATTGTACTTTAATCAAAGTTAAAGTCCTATTTCCCATCATTATTTTTTCGGAATCTGTATTCCATCTTATATCTATTATTTGATTAGGCAAAATAGTTGCTATGCCTTGTAATGATAAATTTGTAGAATTCGCATTACTAGTTAAAATTTTATTTGAACTTGGAATCAAAACCCCATTCTGATAAATACCAAAAGTTCCTAATGCATTGGTATTATTTGGCGATAAAGTTGTTATTGTACCTCCAGCATTTAAAAATGAACCCCTAAAAACAGTAGGTGATCCATATCCTGATATGTCGCCAACATTTGTTCCAATATTTCCAGTAATTACCGAAGATCCTCCATTAGTAACTGCACCTGCACTACTAAAATAAATAAAAGTGGACAACACTCCTAAATCAATTACAGAAATTCCAGAAGGAATTATTGCATTTACTGTATTAACACTAATAGCTCCTACGATTGAAAAAAGCCTACCTTCAAGATTTCCTCCAGCTCCCATTGTAATTGCACCCGAATTAGTAATTACAGTGCCTTTAATAATAGTTGAAGCTTCGATTGACGCAGCTCCTTCAATTACCCAAAAAACATTACGAGCTTTTGCTCCGTTGAGCAAAACCATTTTTGTAGTTACTCCTGCTGATAAAGCGCCATTAATCCTAATAACGAAAAGAGCATCTGGATTTCCTTGTCCATCAAAATAGAGAGCTCCTACCATAGATGCTGCTGCCACTACATCATAAATCCCAGGAATTAAAACCTCTCCGTTTCCTAAAATAACATTATGGGTTACCGTACCTTGAAGCGAATGTAAATTGTCGTAAATTGACTGTAAATCTACCTCACCCTGAACTGAAGGAAAAGGACCAATAGTGATTGGAGCATTACTATAATAACTAGTAAACGTAACTTTATATTTTCCGGCAAATGGAGGTGTTATTGACATACCATTTACAACCTCATTTGAGGTGGTTGTAGTTGTAATATCATCTGTTAAATTTGAATTATAACTTATTGCAAAAGCAGAATATTCTTTCCAATCTTTATCGAAAAAATTAAAGGTTGATGTACTAGTATTATAAATTAACAACCCGACAGCTGGTGCTACTACTAAATCTCTTTCTGAGCTTGTCATTCTTGGAACTAACAATCCTTTGTTATTTGAAAATAATTCTAAAAGTGAAGACGGATCAGGATAAAATGTACCAATACCTACCTGAGCACCAACAAATATTGGTGTTAACAAAAATAAAAATAATTTAATGCAGGATAATTTTTTCATTTGTGATTCTTTAAAACCTATTCAACCATCTTGTGAATATCAATTTTAATTGTTTTTATGTTTATTGTACTTTTATCAAAGTTAAAGTCCTATTCCCCATCCCTATTTTTTCGGAATCTGTATTCCATCTTACATCTATTACTTGGTTTGCTTCAAGAGTTGAAATGGCTTGCAAAGAGGCATTTCCATAATCAGCTTCACTAGTCAACATTTTACTAGAACTTGGAATTAAAACCCCATTTTGATATAGACTAAAAGAGGCTAAAATATTGTTCGTATTTGGTGTAGATATTGTAGTCGATGTTGAAGAAGTATAAGTTGTATTAGTCACAAAAGCACCATTTACCGTTGCTGATTCAAAACCTACAAAAGTCCCTAAATTAGTCCCTACATTTCCTGTGATTGTTGACACGGCAGTATTTGTAATGTCCCCAGAAGCAGTATATAAAACAAAATCTGTTACTGTACCCAATGTATATGGAGCTATTCCTGCGGGTATGCTCGCAACTGCTGGTCCAAAAGTTATTGCTCCAGAAACTGTTAAAAGCCTTCCTTCAAGATTTCCTCCTGTATTAAAGGCAATAGCCCCAGTTGAAGCTGCTATTACATTCCCTTTCATAATAGTATTTGCACCAAAAGAAGGAGCACCATAAGCTAACCAAAATACATTTCTGGCTTGTGCCCCATTTGTTAAAATAACAGTAGTGTTTGCACCAGCAGCCAAAGCCCCATTTGATTTAATAACAAAAATTGAATCTGAATTCCCACCACCATCTAATGTCAAGTTCAAAGCAATTGAAGCAGCTCCATCTATAAAATAAACACCTGGGAAAATAGTTTCTCCATTTCCAAAAACAGCAAGATGAGTTGAGTTAGTTACTGTAAGAGCGTTTAATTCATTAATTAATAGCTCCAAATCCGATTTAGCTTGTTGAGCCATCGTACTTGGGAAACTTTCCCCCGCAGAAACTATTCGCTCTGTTGGCGAATTATTGTACAAACAATTAAAAGTTACTTCATATGTTCCTGACAAGAGTGGTGCAATTGTCATTCCAGGCACTACTTCGTCTGATGTAGCAGTAGTTGTGACGTCATTTGTAGAATTAGAATTATAATAATTTGTATATTCAGAATACTCTTTCCAAACGAGATCAAAATAATTGAAATGTGAGGTGGTCGTATTGTAAATTAAAAGTCCATTTGCAGGATTAGCAATTAAATCCCTTTCCGAGGTGGTCATTCGAGGAATAAGAATCCCTTGTGAATTAGAGGTTAAATCTAATATTGATGATGCGTCTGGAGTTATTGTTCCAATCCCAACTTGTGCACATACAATTTGTGACATCATCAAAAAGGCGATAAATAAGAGAGTTGCAATTTTTTTCATTTCTTTTTATTAAGTTTTTCCAAAGTTAAATTGAGTAAAATATTATAATCACTTGTATATTTATTTTTCATTTTTCTAACAACCAAGCGTTTTTCTGCTTGATTTTCATTCGTAATAATACAGTTTCTCCTTTTAATTTCTTTCCGTTAAGAGTAAAACTAAGACGACTCTTTTTCAAGCCTTTTTTACTATTTTCATAGTCTAAAGCATAGTTCTATAATCCCACACGATAACAGTTCCCGCACCGTCATTTCCCCATGGAATAGCGCCTTCAAATTCAATGCTTTTGTTATAAAAAAGATACTGTTGCTGCCAGAAACAATAATAAATGAGGTTATTAATTATTCAATTTTTTATTTGTCTACATTGACGTAATGATAAACTCGCTACGTCTATTGGCTTGATGTTCGGCTTCGGTACATTGTATACCATCGGAACACTTGTTTACAAGTTTAGTTTCTCCGTAGCCTCTAGCAGTTAATCTGCTCGCTTTTATACCATTTTTAACCAACCAGGCCATTGTAGATTTGGCTCTTCCATCGGATAATGCATCATTGTACTGTATCGTTTGCCTACTATCGGTATGTGAACGTATATCAATTTTCATATTTGGATATTCTTCCATTACTGCAAGTACTTTGGCTAACTCAAAGGCTGCATCTTTACGGATGAAAGATTTATTCAAATCAAAATAAATTATTGGAATGTCTAAGGTTTTAGCTAAATTTGTTCCTATTCCAATTGGTTTAATACGTTGCTCTAATGCTAAATCCAATTCACTCTTGCCTGGTGTTTTGGCTATAGAAGTCGTTCCTTCTTTAGTTTCGTATTCGTGTTTCTCTGCTTTTACATAATAGGTTTTGCCACATAGTACTTCAAAGCTATATTTACCATTTGTATCGGATATTCCTTCTTTAAGCAGTTGAAATTTCTCGTCAAACAAACTCAACTTGGTATCTGGCAATATTTTGGTCGTTTCCTTATTCGTGATTACCCCCGTTAAACTTTGTTCACATGCTAGTTTACGGATTTCGGTAAACTTATAAACATCGTCATATCCTTTGCCTCCAGTTCGGTTTGAAGTGAAAAAACCTTTTCTGTTTTTGCTGTCTATTAAAAACGCAAAATCGTCATCGGTTCCGTTTATTGGAGCTCCTACATTTTGTATATCGGTGATACTATTGTCTGTTCCTATCTGGACTACATAAATATCTAATCCTCCGAGTCCCGGCCTTCCATCACTAGCAAAATACAACTCATTATCGTTACTTATAAATGGGAAGGTTTCTCTACCTTCGGTATTGATGGTGTTTCCTAGATTTTGTGGGGTGTCATAAGTTCCATCTTCCTTTATTGCTACTTGAAACAAATCGGATTGTCCTAAAGTTCCTGGCATATCTGAGGCAAAGTACAAGATTTTCTCATTTACACTTAATGCTGGATGCGCAATACTATAGTTGTCGCTATTGAAGGGTAAGGCAACTACATCAACCCATTCTCCTTCTTTGTTTTTTGTGGCTTTGTATAGTTTTAACAAGGTTACTAGTTTACTATCTTTTCCTTTCTTGCCATCTAGATAGTTGTTTCTTGTGAAGTACATGGTTTTGCCATCTCTGGTAAAAACGGGTGTTGATTCGTGAAACTTGGAGTTTATCTTTTTGCTGAATCGCTCTGGTGGTCCTAAAGTACCATCCATTTTTACTTCGGAACTGTATAAATTGGTAAAAGATTGGTTGGTCCATTTAAATATTTTCTTAGAAATGCCTCCGGTATCGCGAGCTGAGGCGAATACTAATTTGTTGCCTGAAATAGAACTCCCATAATCTGAAAAATTAGAGTTAATTCCTACATATTCAATTTTATATCTTCCAGAATTAGCCTTGATTATATCTAAATAATTTTTATTTTTTTCGAAGAGTTTTGCTCTATTGTCATTGCCAGATTTTTGGTGAAATTTTTCCATCATCTCGTTTGCTTTATCATTTTGTCCAATAGATTTCAATGATTGTGCATAACGATAATAATATTCTGAATCTACATCCAAAGTCACCGCAAACAATTCACCATACCATTTGGCAGCTTTGCTAAAATCAGAATTAAAATAATAGGAATTACCTAATTTCTGGAACATATCAACTGATTTGTATCCTTTTTCTGCAACCTTTTCATAGATTTTTATGGCGTCAATATAAGCATAGCTATCATATTTCTTATCAGCAGCGCTAACTTTGGCTTTTTGTGCATAACTACTAAATGAAAAAACACTTACTATTATTAGGTAAAGGAGTATATAATTTCTCATAATAATTGTTTTTAGAAGAATCTTGGAATTGTAATTTTATCGATATTGTTGAATATTTCATAACGCAAGAATATTTCATGCGAACCTGAATTATAATTTTTTAAATTAGTTGTTTCTTTGTCATAGCCATATCCAATATATAAACTATCTGAAACTTGAAAGCCAACCATGCCGCTCAAAGCAGCACTCCATCTGTAAGCAATTCCAACCATAAATCTATTATTAAACATAAAGTTTCCTGAAACATCAACTTGAAGCGGTGCGCCGTAAACCATTTTGGTAAGTAAAGCAGGTTTGAATTTTACTAATTCATTTAAATCAAACACATATCCCGCAATAAGGTAATAATTGATTTTTTCTTTGAAAATTCTAACCTCATTATCATCATAACGATTGCTTTCTATGAAATTAGGAACTGATAAACCTACATACCCTTTGTCTGAATGATAATAAATCCCCGCACCAATATTGGGGGAGAATTTATTATTATAGTCATGTAAACTCGGGTCATCATCTACAGGATTGAGTCGGGTAACATCTAAATCAAACAAATTTGCAGTTGCTTTGATACCAAAAGAAAGTTTGAAAGTTTCTGAAGTAGGAATAGTGTAAGATAAATCAGCCGAGATAGTATTCTCATGGGTTGGCCCAATTTTGTCATTAATTATAGAAACGCCTAACCCCAAGTTACTATCATTTATAGGAGTATTGACTGAAACTGCATTTGTAACAGGTGCGCCATCGAGTCCAACCCATTGTGTACGATGCAAGGCAAATAGACTCAGGGCTCCTCTTGATCCTGCATAAGCGGGATTGATATTAATGGTGTTATACATGTATTGGGAAAATTGGGCATCTTGTTGGGCAAAACTTATAATTCCAGTAAACAGCAAGGCGAATAATAGTACTCTTGTCTTCATTTAGTTTATTTTTTAAACCTGAGGGTTTCTTAGCCCTCAGGAGTTAGATTTATCTTGTAAGGTATAAATACCCATCTTTTTTATTAGTCTTAACTTGATTGTTTTCACCAATAAAAGTGTAATTTAATATATAAAAATAGGTTCCAGTTGGCAACTCCTGAGACTGACCAATTGTAGTTCTACCTTTAGATAAGCCTGTAAAAGCTTTACTGGTATTATTATATCCATTCGTTTCATAAACTAAAACGCCCCAACGATTATAAATCTCCACAGTATTATCGGGATAACACAATATATTATCAATGTTTTCGATAACAAAGGCTTCATTAGCTCCGTCTCCATTTGGAGAGAAGGCATTGTGAACGTCAATTACACCACAACCTAACACAATACTACAATCATTATCTGAAAGAGTTATTTTTATAAATATACTTCTAGGGCATTGTTCATTTACAATTTGATATTTATATTCAAAATTATAATCTGCATCAGGTAAATTAAAAGGAGAGAATATATTTCCGTTTAAAACTGCGCTACTGTTGTTAATCCAAGTTCCATTGTTTGGTGTTTCGGGAGATAGTAAAGTATTTAAATCGATAGTTATAGAACTGTCCGTATTACACACTGTTTTTTCAATTAATGTTGGTTCAGGTTTTGTTCCTGTTACTTCCCAAGCACATGTTGTTGTGCTGAAAGTATACGTGTCCCAACAGTTCACTTTCGCTGGTTCTGCAGGTTTGACAGTATTATTATTCACCCAAGCACATGTTGTTGTGTTGAAAGTATACGAATTCCAACAGTTTACTTTAACAGGTTCTACCGGTTTGGTCCCTGTTATTTTCCAAGTACAAGATGCCGCATCAAAGCTTCTAGTTTCCCAACACGCTAATGCGGTTGTTGGTTCTGCTGGCTGTGTGCCTGTTGTTTTCCATTGACAAGTTGTTGTATCAAAGCTTCTGGTTTCCCAACATGCTAATGCGGTTGTTGGTTCTGCTGGCTGT
>NZ_JBLVPL010000008.1:0-153377 GCF_048286755.1 Flavobacterium labens
ATGTCTAAACCAATGAATATCTTTGGAATAGTTAAGGCATCTTGTAATTGCATAATCTTCGTTTTTAGTAACTCTAAGTTATGCTTTTACATAGATGCTACAACGGATTTGGGCAATAGGCTTAATGGAAAGTTGGTTTTGTATTTGGGATGATTTTCAAATCCGAAAATAGGCCTTAATTTAGTCCCAAACCTGCTGTAGTAACAGAACGTTAGCTCTCCGAAGTCTCCCGACTTCGGAATCGTCATGAGAAAATCCAAATAAGAAATATCTGCAGACTATTTAAAACCAACCAAAAAAACAGAATAATACATGAAAAAAATAATGCTACTCCTTGCCTATTTTACTTTTAGTAATTTTACTTATTCCCAAGTTGACAAAGTGGATAATGCTATTAAAGACTTGATGCAAAAAAACAAAATTGTTGGTTTGCAATTAGCAGTAATTAAAGATAATGTGATTGTTAAAACAAGTCATTACGGCTTAGCATCAGTCGAAGATTCAATTGCGGTTGATAGCCAGACTGTTTTTAGCATTAATTCTATTACTAAGGCATTTACTGGAGTTGCGGTTATGCAATTAGTAGAAAATGGCACATTAAATCTGGACGAACCTATTTCAAAATATTTGGATAAGCTTCCTAAAACTTGGCAAAATATTACCGTAAAACAAATAGTAACTCATCAATCAGGACTACCTGAAATTTGGGATTCACAAGGAAATATGTTGTCTGAAAATAGTGAGACTTTATTTCAAAAAATAAAAGAATTACCTCTTGTTTTTAAACCTGGTAAAGAATTTAGAGACAGTCAAGCAAATTATCTGCTGCTTGGAATGCTTATTGAAAAAATAAGTGGACAGCCATTTGAACAATTCATTACAGAAAACCAGTATAAAAAAGCGAGAATGAAGAACTCCATCAAAGCTGGAATAGGCGATTTTTACAACATAATTAAGCACTCCGCAAAGCCGTATTCTTATTTTAGAAATAATATTCTAACCAATGTGTATCAACCAATGCCTTCAAATTTATTTCCTGCAGGTGGAATCTATTCAACAGCAACTGAAATGGCACAATGGGTAATCGCATTACAAAGTAATCAATTAATTAATGCTGAAAATCTAAATACGCTTTGGACTCCAATTCGATTAGAAAATGGAGAAATATATCAAGAAGACGGTTTTCTGAATCAAAGTTCGATTGGTTTTTACTCCTCTTCAAGAGTTAAAAACCCTGTAATTGCCTCTCTCGGTGGAAATAGAAATGCTTTGTACATTTATCCAAAAGATAATGTTTCAGTAGTGATTTTGACGAATTTAGTAGGTTCTCGTCCAGAAAATTTCATCGAAGAAATAGCAAATTTATACCTAACAGAATAGAAATAACAATACTGCCAAGCGTCCCGCTCGTGAACACGAACATAAGCAAGCAGCTTATTGAGAAATATCAAAAAGGGCTCTAACTATTATAATTTCAACACAATAAAGATGAGAATATTTAAACCAACCCATAAATTGCTGACTGTAATATTCACTTTATTTACACTTTCCTTTAGCACAAATACTGTGGCTCAGAAAAAAATTCAAATGGTAAGATTGGCAAAAATTAAAGTTGATCCGTTGCAATTGGACAATTATAATATTGCGTTAAAAGAACAAATGACTAATGCAGTTCGTCTTGAACCAGGAGTGTTAACGTATTACGCCGTTGCTGACAAAACCGAACCATCACACATCACAATACCTGAAATATATGCTGATACAACGGCATACAAATCTCATATAGAAACAACTCATTTTAAGAAATATAAGGAGACAGTTAAAGATATGGTTAAATCTTTGGAACTTGTAGATGTAACTCTAATTGGCTCGGCTAATAAGATGAAAAAATGACCTTCCCAAATAATTAAAGAATATACACTAAAACAACTTGTATATTCTGTGAATTGGAATCATCACACCTTGTTTTAACATCACATTTTTGTCTGTAACGCCCCAAACGGTAGTATCTACTATTTTTTTGGATTCATCATCTTCAAAGAAAATTTTAATTTTTGAATGTTCTAAATTTCCCAATGATAAAGCCCTATTGATATCGCTTATTCTGGTTTTTATTTCGTCAACATCGTCAAGAACATCTGTTGTCGGAAATTTAAGAAGAGCGATGTCTTCTTTATCGATGATTGTGAATTCATCTGTCATAATGGTGAAAATTTAATGAATACTAAATTACTTGTATTGTAGTAAAACTTAACCCGTTTTATTAGCCATAATACCTATACAAAAATAAAACCTCCTTGACTTTGTTAATGCCAATTTTATATTAATTTTTTCTTTGGCTTAATTCCTAAAAATTCAATACAATGAACCTACAGACAATTTAAAACCTAAAAAACGCATTGCCTCTATTTTCTACTCTTTATAAAATTCACTATTTTTGCAATCTAAAATTTTAGTCATGCCAAACAAAAAATACAAAATAGCGGTCATTCAATTGAATCTTAATGATATTGCCGAAAACAACTTAAAAAAATGTATCAGTTGGGTTCGTGATGCCGCCAACCTTGGTGCCGAAGTGATTTCGTTGCCGGAATTATACAGCAGTCATTATTTTTGTCAAAGCGAAGATGTAGATAATTTTGCTTTGGCAGAACCATTGTACAGTACTTCGTTTATTGCTTTTAGCGCTTTGGCAAAAGAGTTAGGCGTGGTGATTATTGTTCCTTTCTTCGAAAAAAGAATGGCAGGAATTTACCATAATAGTGCGTACATCATTGACACAGACGGTTCAGAAGCAGGATTGTACCGCAAAATGCACATTCCGGACGATCCACATTTTTATGAAAAATTCTATTTCACGCCTGGCGATTTAGGTTTTAAAACAATACCAACCAAAAAAGGAAAAGTAGGAACTTTAATTTGTTGGGATCAATGGTATCCTGAAGCAGCACGTTTGACTGCTTTACAAGGTGCTGAAGTGTTGTTTTACCCAACAGCAATTGGATGGCATCCACAAGAAAAAGAGCAGTACGGTGAAAACCAACATGGTGCTTGGATGAGTGTTATGAAAGGTCACGCAGTTGCAAATGGCGTATATGTTGCTGCAGCAAACAGAATTGGTTTAGAGCAATATTTACCTGATACGGCGGGAATTCAGTTTTGGGGATCTTCGTTTATAGCGGGACCACAAGGTGAAATTTTGGCGCAAGCCTCACACGACAAAGAAGAAATCCTGATTGCCGAAGTAGATTTAGACTTACAAGAAAATGTGCGTCAAAACTGGCCGTTTTTTAGAGATAGAAGAATAGACGCTTTTGGTGATATTACCAAAAGGGCGATTGACTAAATCGTCTTTCGATAATAAAAAAATCCCTGCTGAGAAATAATTCTAAGCAGGGATTTTTATTTAAAGTAAACTTCTAAATCTAATTCAAATCCGGTTGAAATATTTTAACGACACCATCGCCTTCGCTACTTACCACAACTAAACTTCTTTTAGTAGGACTTTTTGAAGCTGGAATAAAAAGCAATCCTTCAGGCGCATCACCGGTTTTAAAAGTCTGTAAAAATTTTGGAGCAGCAGGATTCGAAACATCATACACCATAACGGCATCTACTCGTTCCAATCCAACAAAGAGAATCGTTTTATCGCCCATTTTAGTCACCACAACTGATTCTGGCTCTACTGATTTATCATCACTTCTGGCATCATCATAAATACCCAATTCTTGTGCTTTCTTGTCTAATTCATTTTTACTGTCGAATACTATTTCTCCTGTGTTTCCATTCCAAATTGAGAAAGAACGTGCTCCAAAAGAAACTAATTCATCAAAATCACCATCGCCGTCCGTATCACCCATTTTAGTATTGATATTCAATCTTCCCATGCTAGCTTCTGCTTTTAAAGATGCAGCATTAGGAAATACAATTGGATCCAAAATAACAGACGAACTGCTGATTCTTTTTACATCTACAAAAGCAGAATATTCTCTGGCATCTCCTTCATTTGCAGTAACAAAATAAGGGGTTTTATTGATTTCAAAATTAGTTTATAGCATCCGGTTGAAACATTCCTTTTAGTTTCCATGTATTAGCCAAAACGCCACCATCTTTATCACTGATATCGATAGCATTTTCGGCAAGATTGTAATCTTTGTAGCCTAAAGGAAATACATTCGTGATTGTTTTAGTAGCCAAATCAATTTTAGCCACTCCGTTATTTTCCTGTAAAGTCACCCAAGCCGTTTTTGAATCAGCAGAAATCGTGATGTATTCCGGTTCTATATCAGAGGCAAAATTATTTGTTGGACTTGCAATTCTGAATCCTTTAGTTTTCAGTGTACTCAATTGAGTGCTAAAACTTCCGAAATTTAAAGTCGTAACCGCATAATTAGCATTAACGGCAATAATAGATACAGAACCGTCCGGATCTATTGAATATGTATCATTTGGTTCTCCTTCATTAGCAGTCATGATATAATTCCCGTCAGGAGAAAATGTAATCATGTCCGGCAAAGCACCAACCGTAATTTCTTTGATTACACTGTAATTAGCGGTATCAAAAACAACCACTTTTCCGGCATCTTGCTTATTTGGCTTTGCTTCTAATGCCACTGCTAACTTTCCATTATAGGTAGCAACACTATTTGAAGCTCCATTAAACGGAGTTAAATCGATACTTGTTAGAAAAACCGGACTGGATGGATTAGACAAATCAATAACATCAATCCTGTTCGTATTACTGTTGTTTACAGTAAATAATTTTTTAGAAACTTCATCATAAGCACTTATTTCAGCAGCTCCGGCGCCTCCAATAGTTATCGAACCAATTTCTTTGAAAGTTGCTACATTTTCATTTACAACCAACTCAGGAGATTCTTCCTTATTAGAGTCATTTTCGCAACTTGACAAAACCATAATTGCCGCTAATAGTGTAATACCATATTTTTTCATAACTGTATTTTTAATTTTTTCAAAAATAACTAGCTGAAGCCCGACAAGAATTAACTCAATATTATATAATCATTACCAAAACTATTCTTATAAAATTTATGAAATGTCCGAAATGAATGGTTACCAACTATTTTAAAATCCTATTGAATGTTTATATTTGTAGTCTTTAAAATTAGAAACGCTGTATGACTACAAATAATAGAAGATTCCCTGCCGAATGGGAAAAGCAACAAGGGATTTTACTGTGTTTTCCTCACAACGGAAAAGACTGGCCAGGAAAATACGATGCGGTTCAATGGGCTTTTGTCGAATTCATTAAAAAAGTGGCTACTTTCGAAACTGTATTTTTAGTGGTTGCCGATGAAAACCAAAAAGAAAAAGTCAATACGATGCTGGAAACGGCTCATGTTACGCTAACAAATATTTCTTACATCATTCATAAAACCAATAGAAGTTGGATGCGTGATTCGGGTCCGATTATTGTAAAAAACGGAACCGAAAGAGAAGCTTTGAACTTTAATTTTAATGGTTGGGCCAAGTATAAAAACATTCAATTAGACAAATTTGTACCTGCGAAAGTGGGTGAATTCTTGAATATTCCTTTGACTCAAGTTATGTACAAAGGAAAACCGGTAATTGTAGAAGGCGGAGCGATTGACAGTAACGGTCGTGGAACTTTATTGACATCAGAAGAATGTTTGATGCATCCCGATATTCAGGTTCGGAATCCAAATTTCACCAAAGCAGATTACGAAGCGGTTTTCAAGGAATACCTTGGAATTACAAATGTGATTTGGCTAGGTGACGGAATTGAAGGAGATGATACTCACGGTCATATTGATGATTTATGCCGATTTGTAAATGAAGATACGATTGTGACAATTGTAGAAACTGATCCAACAGATAACAACTACAAACCATTACAAGACAATTTAAAACGCTTGCAAAACGCAAAACTGGAAAATGGAAAATCACCTGTAATTGTAGTTTTACCGATGCCAAAACGTTTGGAATTTGATGGTTTGCGATTACCAGCGAGTTACGCTAATTTCCTAATTTTGAACAATTGTGTTTTGGTTCCTACTTTTAACGACAGTAATGACCGAAAAGCGTTGAACATCCTTGCAGAATGTTTTCCTGACAGAGAAATCATCGGGATTAGCGCTACAGATTTTATTTGGGGTTTTGGAACATTACATTGCCTAAGCCAACAAATTCCGGAGTAGCTTTAGAAAAAAAATAGATCACATAAAAAAAGACTTGTAACAATAATTGCTACAAGTCTTTTTTATTTTATTATGCCAAAATACTATTTATCTCTGGTAAAGGGTATTTTTTGTCCTTCAGGTATAATCATATCAAATCCGTTTAGGCTGTCATTAAATTCAAATTTAAGCCCAGCTTGTTTCGATTCAAAACTGTTTTTTCCTGTTGATTCTACTGTGAAACTCGGATAATTTGTTATCAAAACATTTAACACACCATTTTTCTCTGAAAAAGTAATTTTAAGTGGCGCCATTTTAGTTGAAAACGTTCCTAAATAGCCATCCAGAATTACATCTTTTTCAATCAAACCTTTATCTGCAGTCCAAGTGTTATTTGCTGTATTGGTATCCGGTAAAACATGATCAGGATCTATTGTAATGCTCTCAATTTCTTCTGTAGAATTGTGTTTAAATGACCAAGCTTTGTTTCTTTGCCAAACTTCAACTGGTAACTTAACACGAGTTAGTTGCCCGCTTTTCGTTTTTACGTCTAAACTTACCGGCATTGCCATTTTTTCTAAGTTTTCAATCGAAATTACAACTCCTTGTTTTGGATCATTTTTAACGTATTTTATCGAATTAATTCCTTGGTCTAATCGCCAATTGTATTGGAACCAACCTCTCCAAAACCAACTCAAATCTTCTCCAGCAACATTTTCGATTGTCCTAAAGAAATCGTCCGGTTGCGGATGTTTGTATGCCCAACGCTCTACATAGGTTTTCAAAGCTAAATCAAAACGCTCCGGTCCAAGAACTTGTTCACGCAAAATCACTAATCCAGAACTTGGTTTAGAATACGCCAAAAGACCAATGTTGCGCTCCTTCATGTTATCTGGAGAACTCATAATAGTCTCTAGATTTGGGCTAGTGTACACTTCTGCTCTTTGCTGCATATCCACTGGCTTTTCTTTGTATTCGCCATTATTAAAATCTACTGAGCTCAATGAATTAATAAAAGTATTAAAACCTTCATCCATCCAAGCAAACATTCTTTCGTTTGACCCAACAATCATAGGAAACCAAATGTGTCCAAATTCATGATCTGTAACGCCCCATAAATCCTCGCCTTTAGACTCCCAGCTACAAAAAACAATTCCTGGATATTCCATCCCACCTTCGTTTCCGGCAACATTCGTAGCCGCTGGGTACGGATATTCTAACCATCTTTTAGAATAATTTTCTATAGAGGCTTTCGTGTATTCAGTTGAACGTCCCCAAGCTAAGTCTCCTGCACTTTCAACCGGATAAACGGAAACAGCTAATGATTTTTTACCGCTTGGCAAATTGATTTTTGCTGCGTCTAAAATAAATGCCGCTGATGATGACCAAGAAAAATCACGGGCATTTTTAATTTTATAATTCCATGTTTTAGTAGTTGCGGAAACAATTTTTGATGAATTTTCAACTTCGGCAGCTGTACGGATAAAAACCGTTTTATCACTTTGTTTTGCTTGTGCTAATCTACTTTGCTCCACAGTAGAATAAACTGCTGTAGGATTTAGTAATTCGCCTGATGCAACCACAATATGATTCGATGGCGCTGTAATGCTCACATCAAATTCACCATATTCTAAGTAAAATTCCGAAGCTCCTAAATACGGATTCGTATTCCAACCTCGTACATCATCATACACACACATACGCGGATACCATTGTGCTATCGTGAAAATCTTACCATTTTTAGTTTCTAAAACTCCCATTCTATCTGATCCTTCAAATGGTGCTATAAACGAAAAGTCGATTTTTATTTTAACAGAACCACCTTTTGCATTTAATCCCTGCGGAAGAAAAACCTGCATTCTAGTATCAGTAATAACATATTTTGCAGTAGTTTCAGTAGCGACTCCTTTTAAAGTTGTGATAACTTTCACCGATTTTATCTTATGACCGCCATCAAAAACTTGGCCTTGAGCCCCATTTCGGCTTCCTGTCAAAGGTACAACTGCATTTCCACGGGAATCTGCTTTGAATAAATTCTGATCTAAATTCATCCAAACAAAAGCCAATTTATCAGGACTGTTGTTCGTGTAGGTGATGATTCCTGTTCCAGAAATTTCGTTGTTTTTATCATCCAGTTTTGCCGTTAATTTATAATCGGCACTGTTTTGCCAATATTCAGCTCCAGGTTGCCCACTTGCTGAACGTGTACTTGTTCCATTTTTAGAGTAAAAATGTGGAGCAAAAGCATCATGATAATCGTATTTTGAAACTGCATTACCGGATGCATTTGTTGGGGTTTGTTGCGCCGAAACGGACGTAACTCCCAATAATAAAGTCAGATGTAAGATGACTCCGAAGCGAATATTTTTCATTTTCTTATGATTTATATCACAAATTAATGAAAAAAAAGAGGATTTTAAACTATTAAGAAAGAATTGATTCCATTTAATTTAAATAAAATCAAGCTTAAACCTAATTAGAATTAAAAATTATAAAATATATTTACCATACAAAATCAATTTTTTAAATTAACGAAGACCAATTTTGACAACTACAATAAAAAACTCAATACTAACCGCTGAAATCAAACATTTTGGCGCTGAATTAATTTCCTTAAAAACAAATCAAAATAAAGAATACATCTGGGAAGGAAATTCAGACTTTTGGGGTAAGCACTCTCCTATTTTGTTCCCAATTGTTGGGACTTTAAAAGATAATTCCTTTGATTATAATGGAATGGAATATCATTTATCGCGACATGGATTTGCCAGAGATATGGAATTTGAGTTAATTGATTCGACAGAAAATAGTGCAACTTTCTCGATACAATCTTCTGAAGAAACAGTAAAAGTATATCCTTTTGAATTTGAATTACAGCTGATTTATACATTAGAGGAAAATAATTTATCAATTGCATATAAAGTAATTAATAAAGGAAAATCTACGATGCCGTTTTCTATTGGTGCGCATCCTGCTTTTGCTTTGCCAAATCACTTTGAGAATTATGCAATAGCTTTCGAAAAAGAAGAATCTTTAGAATATTATCTTTTGGAAGATGATTTAATTTCAAATAAAACGAAGAAATTAGACGTTACTAATAAAAAGATTCCGTTGACCTATGAATTGTTCGAAAATGACGCTTTGATATTCAAAACATTACAATCCAATTCGTTGACTATTTTAGAAAATGAAAATTCAATTTTAAGAGTACATTTTGAGGATTTTCCAAGTTTAGGAATTTGGACAAAAATGAATGCGCCTTTTCTTTGTATTGAACCTTGGTTTGGTTATTCGGATACCAATGAAAATTCTGGAAATCTATTCGAAAAAGAAGGTATTCAAGTTTTAGAATCCAATGCAACTTTCCATTCAAAATTCAGTATTGAAATCCTTTAATTAAAAAATGTAAATATGTTAACTATAAATTTCAGTCCATTTCCAAATTTAGAAACCGAACGCTTGCTTTTAAGAAGATTAGATTCTAATGATATAAAGGAGATTTTCGCGTTGCGATCCAATCCGGAAACGATGAAATATATTCCAAGACCTTTAGTAAAAACAGATGAAGACGCCTTGGAACATATCGCCATGATTGACAGCAAAATAGATAGTAATGAAGGTATCAATTGGGCGATTACGTTGAAAAACAATTCCAAACTGATTGGAATCATTGGTCATTACAGAATAAAACCCGAACATTATCGCGCAGAATTAGGTTATATGCTACTTCCGGAATATCATGGAAAAGGAATTGTTTCCGAAGCGGTCAAAGAAGCTATAAAGTATGGATTTCAAGTAATGAAATTACATTCACTAGAAGCAATAATTGACCCGGACAACCATGCTTCAGCAAAAGTTTTAGAAAAAAATGGCTTTGTTAAAGAGGCTCATTTAAAAGAAAATGAATTTTATGAAGGGCGATTTTTAGATACAATAATTTATTCTATTTTAAACAAATAGTGTTTATTCCTGTCTTCCTCCATAATGTTAAAATACGTTTAAACTGACAATATTGACTTTAAACATAAAAGGCAATCAAACATTAATAGCTATATTTGCGCCTGTTTTTAGTCAATATTTGACTAAAAAAGTAGAAACCATTCTTTATGAAAAAATTATTTATCGCCACATTTTTGTTCTTTTCTTTTTTATCACAAAGTCAAACTTATATAAAAGCAAATGTATTTACTACTTTATTAACCGTTCCAAATGTTGGTGTTGAAACCAGTATTGGAGAAAAATCTACATTACAATTTGATGTTTTGGGTTCTTTTTGGAAATCAATAAATGGCAACCCTCGAGAATTTTATACTTTCACCTCTGAATATAGATATCATTTTAAAGAAAAACACAATGGTTTTTATGCAGGTGCGCATATTGGTTCTAGTGCTTTTAATTTTCAAAAATGGAACTACATAAATACTGATAAATATGAAAAAGGTTTTGGATATTTCATAGGTTCAACTATTGGATATCAAGTAAAAATCAATGACAAATTTATGTTGGATTGTTTCTTAGGTGGCGGTTGGCATCAAGGTTTTTATAAAGGCTATAGTGTAACTACAGGCGAGCGTTATGACGTGGCTAAAGAGTATAACAAAAGTGGTGAATGGTTTCCTTATAGAGGCGGTGTAATGGTTTCTTATAAGTTAAACTAGATTTATTTGGGTAATTTAGCTGCTGTTTTTATATACAAATCTTCCACTTGCTTTCTTGCCCAATCCGTTTTTCTTAAAAAAGTCAAACTAGATTTTATGCTTGGATTATCTGTAAAACATTTAATTTTTATCAATTCTCCTAATGTATCAAATCCGTAATGATCTACTAATCGTTCAACGATTCTTTGAAGCGTAATTCCGTGAAGCGGATCTTTCGATTTTGAGTTTTCCATTTTGCAAATATATTAAAATCGTAAATACTAATTTTTAAATTTATTAAAATGAAAAAGTATCTAATAATAATCGCTTTATTTGTTTTACAAATTAGTTTTGGACAACAAAGTACAACCACATATTACTTCATACGTCACGCTGAAAAAGTAGATAATTCTCAAAATCCTGATTTATCTGAAATTGGTCTTGAAAGAGCTAATCTTTGGAATAAAATATTCTCTGAAATTAGTTTTGATGAAATATACTCAACAGATTATAAAAGAACAATCCAAACTGCAACTCCTACTGCTACAACTAAGAAGATTCAAATTAAACTATATAACCCAAAGACTATAGCAATTGAATCTTTCCAAAAAGAAACGCTCGGTAAAAAAGTTTTAATCATTGGTCATAGTAATACCACACCTAATTTTGTTAATCAAATTATTAATCAAAAGATATATGCAGATATTGAAGATACTACTTTTGGTAATCTTTATATAGTAACTATAAATGGTGAAACAATTACACACCAACTTCTGAAATTGCCATAAGTTATTGCTAAACCTTTAATTTTTGCTACATTTGCATTATGCTAAAAACAATAAACATATTAAACAAAAGAGCTCGATTTGACTATGAAATAATCGAGACTTTCACTGCTGGAATTGTTTTAGCCGGTACCGAGATTAAATCTATTCGATTAGGGAAAGCAAATATTACAGAAAGTTTTTGTGAATTCAGTAATAATGAACTTTTTGCAATAAATACTTACATTGAAGAATACACTTTTGGTAATCAATTTAACCACAAGGCTAGAAGTGAACGTAAATTACTTTTAAATAAAAGAGAGCTAAAAAGCTTAGCAAGAAGCGTTCAAGCGAAAGGATTGACAATAGTCCCTTTGAAATTATTTACCAATGAAAAAGGAATAGCTAAACTTCAGATTGGCCTTTGTAAAGGAAAGAAAACCTATGATAAGCGCGAATCTCTTAAAGAACAGGATACCAAACGCGATCTAGACAGAATCAAAAAATCATTTTAAATTAAAAGAAAATTGAAATAAATTATTTTTTACATTAAAAAAATGACTAAATTTGTCAAGACAATTACAAACATTTTTTAAAAATGAAAACACTACTCAAAAATGCAAGAGAACAAAAAGGACTCAAAACTAGAGAAGTGGCACAACTTTTAGGAATTGACCAAGCCTTAATCAGTAAGTTTGAAAGTGGAACCAGAAAACCCACTAGAGAGCAAATTATAAAATTAGCATCTCTACTAGAAATAGATTTAGAGACAATAATGGTTGCTTGGCTTAAAGAAAAAATTCTTTATGAAATTGGTCAGGATGAATTTGCTTTAAAAGCATTATTAGTTGCGGAGCAAGAATTAAGATATCAAAGCAAACCATCCAAGAAAAAACTATCTACTACACTTCAAAAAATTCTTGATGAAATAGATATTTTAAAAACAAAACTGGATAGTTTTCGTCAGTTTGATAGTTACCGCATTGCTCAGGCTCTAGAACTGGAATATACTTTTGAAAGTAACCGTATCGAAGGCAATACTATGACGTTGCGTGAAACTGATTTGGTTATCAACGAAGGTTTAACGATTTCCGGAAAAAGTATGCGGGAACATCTTGAAGTGATTAATCATCAAGAAGCGATTGCCTACATCAAAGATTTAATGCAAAGAAATAGTTCCATAAATGAACGCGAAGTACTGTCTATTCATAATCTTATTTTGAGGGGTATCCACCCTGAAGATGCGGGTCGTTATAGAAAAGTACAAGTGATGATTCAAGGAAGTAGCCACATGCCACCACAACCTTTTTTAGTAGCTAAGGAAATGGAAGATTTTTTTATTTGGTACGAAAGTAATAAATCAACGCTTCACCCGATAATTTTAGCTGCTGAAATGCACGAACGTTTAGTGACAATCCACCCATTTATTGATGGAAACGGCAGAACTTCACGTTTAGTAATGAATCTAGTTTTGTTGCAACATGGCTATATCATCGCTAATATAAAAGGTGACTATGAAAATAGAATGCGCTATTATCAATCGCTGGAAACAGCGCAAACTAAAAATAATAAAGAAGATTTTTTGTTATTCATTGCTCAAATAGAAAAAGAAAGCCTAGAACGGTATTTAAATATTATTGGTCAATAAAAAACCCGTCTCGTTATTTTAAGCGAGACGGGTTTTATTTAATTTTTATCTTCTAATAAAGGAACGAATCGAAACTCACCAAACTCATGTTTTTCGAATTGAGTTTCATTTTTCCTGATTAGCAAAGTCATGATTTGTACCTCTTCGCCTAATGGAATGACTAACCTTCCTCCTATTTTTAGCTGCGCCATCAATGGCTGTGGAATAAATGGAGCTCCTGCAGTTACGATAATACTATCAAAAGGAGCATAACCTTGCAATCCTTTGTATCCATCTCCAAAAGAAAGATGTTTGGGACGAATATTCAGTTTTGGAAATAAAATAGAAGTTTGCTTAAACAATTCTTTTTGTCTTTCAACGCTAAATACTTTGGCTCCTAACAAACATAAAACAGCTGTTTGATATCCAGAGCCTGTTCCTATTTCTAAAATTTTATGCTCTTTTTTTACTTCTAATAATTGAGATTGAAAAGCTACAGTGTATGGTTGCGATATCGTTTGACCTGCACCAATGGGAAATGCTTTATCTTGATAGGCATAATCTTCAAAACTGGAATTCAAAAATAAATGTCTTGGAATCTTTTTTATCGCCTCCAAAACACTTTTATCAGTAATCCCCTTTTGCTCTAAAACGCTTACTAATTGATTCCGAAGTCCTTGATGCTTGGCTGTGTCTTTCAAAATTTACTATTTTATTTTGGTAAAAATAGAAAAGAATTTCTGAATTCAAATGTTGGATTTTAAATTTTAAATTAACTGAATAATTGTCTCATATCAATAATAGATTAATCATTTTATTGCTATTTTTGTAAAAATTACATCGTTATGCTGAAAATTGGAGTATTAGGTGCTGGTCATCTAGGAAAAATACATTTGCGTTTATTACAACAATCTGATAAATATGAATTAGTTGGTTTTTATGACCCAAATCAAGAGAATGCCGAGAAGGTTTCTAAAGAATTTGGTTATAAACATTTTAGCACAATTGCAACTCTTATTCATGCAGTTGACGTAATTGATATTGTAACACCAACTCTCTCTCACTACAAATGTGCCAAAGTAGCCATCAAATCCGGCAAGCATGTTTTTATTGAAAAACCCATTTCAAATACGGTAGAAGAAGCCGAAGAAATTATTGCTTTGGCCAAAGAATATAATGTAAAAGGTCAAGTTGGGCATGTAGAACGTTTCAATCCGGCATTCATCGCTACTAAAAACATGATTGAAAACCCTATGTTTATTGAAACCCATCGTCTTGCTGAATTCAATCCTCGTGGAACAGATGTTCCTGTAGTCTTGGATTTGATGATTCATGACATTGATGCTATTTTGAGCGTAGTAAAATCCAAAGTAAAAAATATTAGTGCAAGCGGGGTTTCAGTAATTAGTGATACACCGGATATTGCCAATGCCAGAATAGAATTCGAAAATGGTTGCGTTGCCAATTTAACTGCAAGCCGAATCTCGATGAAAAATATGCGTAAGTCTCGTTTTTTTCAGAAAGACGCATACATTTCAGTAGATTTCTTAGAAAAGAAATGTGAAGTGGTAAAAATGAAAGATGCTCCGGAAGTTCCTGGTGACTTTGATATGATTTTACAAAATGCCGAAGGTGTAAAAAAACAAATTTACTTCTCCAATCCAGATGTAGAACAAAATAACGCAATTCTTGACGAATTGGAATCTTTTGCAGATGCAATAATCAATGATAAAGAACCTGTTGTTACATTGGAACAAGCAACTGAAGCACTAAGAGTAGCGTATCAAATTATTGATTGCTTCAAAAAGTAATCTTTAAATCATAAAAATCAAAATATTTTAATCCAAAATAAGAATGAAAACAATAGCCGTAATCGGAGCAGGAACAATGGGAAATGGAATCGCCCATACCTTTGCACAAAGTGGTTTTACCGTAAAATTAATAGATGTTTCAGAGAAATCATTAGATAAAGGAATGGCAACCATCGCAGCTAATTTAGACCGAATGATTGCAAAAGGGAGCATCACACAAGAAGACAAAGCTAAAACGATCACCAATATTATCACTTATACAGATATTAAAGATGGTGTTGTAGGTGTTGATTTAGTAGTTGAAGCTGCGACTGAAAATGTAGAATTAAAACTAAACATTTTCAAGCAATTGAATGAAGCTTGTTCTCATAATACGATTTTGGCAACCAATACTTCTTCCATTTCAATTACTCAAATTGGAGCTGTTGTGGCACATCCAGAACGTGTTATCGGTATGCATTTTATGAATCCGGTGCCAATTATGAAATTAGTAGAAATCATTCGTGGTTACAACACAAGCGACGAAGTGACGAAAACAATCATGACTCTTTCGGAGAAATTAGGAAAAACGCCTGTTGAAGTCAACGATTATCCTGGTTTTGTTGCCAATAGAATTTTGATGCCAATGATCAACGAAGCTATCGAAACCTTATACAACAAAGTAGCTGGTGTTTATGAAATTGACACTGTTATGAAACTTGGTATGGGACACCCAATGGGGCCTTTACAATTAGCAGATTTCATTGGTCTTGACGTATGTTTAGCTATTTTAAATGTAATGCATGACGGTTTCAAAAATCCAAAATATGCTCCTTGCCCGTTATTGGTAAATATGGTTCGTGCAGGAAAAATGGGGGTTAAATCAGGTGAAGGTTTCTATGATTATTCTGAAAGCAAAAAAGCAGAGAAGATTTCTAAACAATTTATATAGTCATAATAGTCAAAAGTCGAGAGTATAAAGTTAATTACTTTAAACTCTCGACTTTTGGCTTTTAACTTTTGACATAATTATGGCTAAAATAGTTCCTTTCAAAGCAGTTCGTCCTACTCGTGATAAGGTTTGTCTCGTCACTTGTCGTTCTTATGAAGAATATGTAAATGCTGAATTAGCAGCACAATTGGATTTCAATCCATTATCTTTTTTGCATATTCTAAAACCAGCTTATACCAATCAGGAAAGCGTTTCTTTTGAAAAAAGATATCGACAAGTACATCAAAAATACGAGGATTTCAAAAATGAAATCATTTTAGTAAAAGATAAAAAACCTGCTATTTATATTCATAAAATTGTTACTAAAACACATTCATTCACAGGGATTATTGCAGGAACAAGTGTAGCAGATTATTGTAATGATATCATCAAAAAGCATGAAGATATTATTGCTTTTAGAGTCCGATTACTCAAAGACTACATGAAATATTCAGAGTTCAATACTGAACCTGTTTTAATGACATATCCAGATAATAAAACCATAGAAAACTGGATTTTTAATTGTACCCAAAAATTAGCTGATTTTGAATTTTCAACCACAAAAAAAGAGATTCATTATCTATGGAAAATTGAAGATGGATTAGAAATCAATTGGCTTCAAAATATATTTGAAAAAACAAACAATCTTTATATCGCTGACGGTCATCATCGTACCGAAGCACTCAGATTATTATCTGAGGAAAATGATGATCCAGAAAACACTGCAAAAAATCATATTCTGAGCTATTTAATTTCTGAAAATAACGTCAAAATATATGAATTCAATCGTTTAGTAAAAGATTTAAACGGTTTATCAAAAGAAGATTTCATCAAAGAATTAGAAAAGGATTTTATTCTTGAAAACAAATTCCAACAACCTTTTCAGCCTTCTCAAAAGCACCAATTCGGAATGTATCTGGATAATGCCTTTTATAGCTTAATTTTACGAAAAGAAAATGAAGTTTTCAAAACTGCTTTGGATAGTTTAGACACACAAATTTTATACAAAAAAGTGTTACTGCCTATTCTTGCCATTGAAGATTTACGTAATGATGAGCGAATAGAATACCTTTCAGGAAAACAATCCGTATTGGAAGTAAAAAACAAAATTGATCAAGGAGAATTTGAAATCGGTTTTATTCTATTTCCATCAAATATTGGAGAAATAAAAGCCTTGGCTGATGCCAATTTGATAATGCCTCCAAAAAGTACGTATATTGAACCAAAGTTTAGAAGCGGATTAGTCGTTTATGAACTTTAGGTATTGATAACGATTTAAAATCAAAACATTAAAATGTCAATAAAAAATAATTTACTCAATATAAAAGCTACATTACCGGAACATGTAACCCTAGTTGCGGTTTCTAAAACCAAACCTGTTTCAGATTTAATGGAAGCTTATGAAGCTGGTCAACGCATTTTTGGAGAAAACAAAATCCAGGAAATGTCGGAGAAATGGGAACAAATGCCCAAAGACATTCAATGGCACATGATAGGTCACGTTCAGACTAATAAAGTCAAATTTATGGCACCATTTGTGAGCTTGATTCACGGTGTAGATAGTTTGAAATTATTACAGGAAATCAATAAGCAAGCACTAAAAAACAATAGAATTATCGATTGCTTACTACAAATTTATATTGCGGATGAGGAAACTAAATTTGGATTAGATGATGAAGAACTTGCTTCACTCCTATCCTCGAGTGAATTTCATGAAATGAAAAACATTAGAATCGTTGGATTAATGGGAATGGCTACTTTTACAGACAATAAAGATCAAATCAAGAAAGAATTCCTGCATTTGAAAACAGTTTTCGAAAAAACAAAAGAACTGAAAACTGAAAATTGCCAACTAGAAATTATCTCAATGGGAATGTCCGGAGATTATCAACTTGCAATTGAATGCGGAAGCACTATGGTTCGAATAGGAAGTAGTATCTTTGGGGGACGAAATTAATTATCGATTAACGCTTTTAACCCGAGCGATAGCGGACTGGCGAAGCATTTTAGATGTTTCTTAACTTGAAACATTAAACATTAAACAAAAAATTTGTACGCAATACTCGACATAGAAACCACTGGAGGACAATTCAACGAAGAAGGAATAACTGAAATCGCCATCTATAAATTTGATGGACATGAAGTTGTAGATCAATTCATCAGTTTAGTAAATCCAGAAATTCCAATACAGCCCTTTGTAGTAAAACTTACTGGGATTAATAATGCCATGTTAAGTTCTGCTCCAAAGTTTTTTGAAGTTGCAAAACGCATCATCGAAATGACAAATGACTGTGTTATCGTAGCTCATAATGCCTCGTTTGATTACCGAATATTAAGAACTGAATTCCGCCGATTAGGATATGATTTTGAAGCCAGAACACTTTGTACGGTTGAATTATCAAAAAAATTATTACCAGAGCAACCTTCCCATAGTTTAGGGAAACTCGTTCGTGCCCTTGGAATCCCAATGGCTGATAGACACCGAGCCAGTGGTGATGCTTTGGCAACTGTCAAATTATTCAAAATTCTTTTAGAAAAAGATTTAGAGAAAGAAATTGTAAAAGATTTTATAAAGCTAGAAATCGAAAAAGGAATTGCCCCAAAATTACTGGATATTGTGGCTAGCTTACCTTCAAAAACTGGTGTTTATTATATCCACAATGAAAAAGGGAATTTGGTTTACATTGGCAAAAGCCGAAACATAAAAAAACGTATCAACCAGCATTTTACTGGGACTTCCACAAAATGCAAAAAAATACAAGCGGAAGTTTTCACAGTTACGTATGATGAAACTGGAAGTGAATTGATTGCATTATTGAAAGAAAGTGAGGAAATAAAAATCAACAAACCCATTTATAACAGAGCACAACGAAAAAGTATTTTTCAACTGGCTTTGTATGCTGAAAAAGATAAAAATGGGTATCTCAACCTAAAGCTTCAAAAAGCTGATGGTCGAAAAAAAGAAATCACCTCCTTTACTTCCCTGCAAGAAGGCAAAAATGCCTTGTTCAGAATCACTTCCCATTATAACTTGTGCCAAAAACTTACCGGTTTATATGTTTCTAAAACAAACTGTTTTCAATACAACATAAAAGAATGTGATGGAGCTTGTGTTGGTGAGATTTCACCTGAAGAATATAACGCAAGAGTTCAAGAATTTATAGATAAAAATAGTTTCGAAAATCAAAATATGGTACTTGTTGACCGAGGTAGAACCATCAATGAGCGAAGCGCCGTTTTGATTGAAAACGGAATTTATAAGGGCTATGCTTTCTATGATTTAAACTATCAAATCAACAATATCGAAATTCTTAAAAATATTATCATCCCCATGCAAAATAATAGGGATACTCGTAATATTATTCAAAGTCATGTTCGAAAAAGTAAAACATTGAAGATTGTTAAATTCTAATGGTATGCTAATAATTACAAAATAATTATGCAAAAGTCAAAATTTGACGCTTTTAGACACAGAACTAATGTCGTAATTTACGGAACCAACACAGCTTCCGGACGATTATTTGATCTTATTCTTTTAGGCGTCATTGTAGTTAGTGTCGTTATAGTTATGCTAGAAACGGTAAAAGGTTTTGATACAAAGTACCATTATGAACTTATTGTATTGGAATGGATTATTACAATTTTCTTTACTTTAGAATACATTCTTAGAATAATTTCTATAAAAAAACCCTTAAAATACATTTTCAGTTTCTATGGTATAATTGATTTGATAGCGACATTACCCATGTATTTTTCCCTATTTTTTGTTGGAACCAGCGTTTTAACAGTTGTTAGAGCTTTACGATTGTTGCGATTATTCAAAATTTTGAAACACCCACAATTCTCCAGCCAATCCACGCATCTAAAAGAAGCGTTGATTGCCAGCAGAGGAAAAATACTTATTTTCATTTACTTCATGTTAATCAGCAGTGTAATCATTGGCTCAGTAATGTACGTCGTTGAAGGAGAAGAAGGTGGTTTTACCAGCATTCCCATCAGTATTTATTGGACAATCGTGACACTTACAACAGTAGGTTATGGAGATATTTCTCCTATAACCCCGCTAGGACAAGCCATCGCCTCGGTAGTTATGATAATGGGTTACGGCATTATTGCTGTTCCCACAGGAATTGTTTCAGCGGAATTTGCCACTAGCAACCGCAAAAAACCAAGGTCTGAGAGAATCAATCCTTGTAATGTATGCGGTACTGAGGGACATGAATTTAATGCAAAATACTGTTTCCATTGCGGAGCAGAACTATAATTTATTAATTGGAAGCAATTCCAGCTGTACACTGCAACTCCTCGTTATTTCAGTTGTTTTTCTAAGGCATAAAAGGAGCTTCCTCCAGTCGCTCTTTTACACCAAGAAAAACTAACTTCCATAACTCCGGGGTTTCCGTTTCCATCTGGGCTAAAAAAATATGAAATACTTAATCACTATCGTCGGACCTACAGCTATCGGGAAAACTTCCCTAAGCATTGTTTTAGCTAATTATTTCAAATGTGATATTGTTTCCTGCGATAGCCGGCAGTTTTTCAAGGAAATGACCATTGGAAC
This sequence comes from Flavobacterium labens, assembly GCF_048286755.1. NCBI lineage: Bacteria > Pseudomonadati > Bacteroidota > Flavobacteriia > Flavobacteriales > Flavobacteriaceae > Flavobacterium > Flavobacterium labens. The sequence goes on from NZ_JBLVPL010000008.1 coordinate 20,529, forward strand.
TGCTGTACCAAACAAAGCCGAGTTAGCAGCAGCTACCCATCATTTTATCCAAAACAAATCCATATTCGAAAATTATACCGTTGGTGATTTCGAGAAAGAAGCTATTGCTAAACTTGATGAATTATTTTTGACAAATGATTACGCCATTTTAGTTGGCGGTTCCGGATTGTATGTTGATGCAATTCTAAAAGGTTTTGATGAATTTCCAGAAATAGACGCTGCAGTCCGTGCTGAGATAACTACTAATTATGAAAAATTAGGAATCGGATATTTACAGCAAAAACTCGAAGTTTTAGATCCAGATTATTACAAAGTTTTGACCGCCGAAAATCCTCAAACGCTACAAAACCCGCAACGAATGATGCGTTTCGTCGAAGTTTGTATTGGTGCTGGAAAACCGTATTCTTCTTTTTTAAACCAGAAAAAAAACAGCCGAAACTTCACTTCTATTTTAATTGGTCTGGAAGCTGACAGAAAAATCATTTACAACCGAATCAATCAACGCGTTGATATAATGATGAATGAAGGACTTCTTGCTGAAGCAAAAACGTTATTCCCAAATAAAGAATTGAATGCACTGCAAACTGTGGGTTACAGAGAGTTATTTAGTTATTTTGACAGAGAAATTTCACTAGAATTTGCCATCGAAGAAATAAAGAAAAATACCAGACGATTTTCTAAACGCCAATTGACCTGGTTCAAAAGAAATGAAAACATTAAATGGTTTGATTTTGAAACTCCGTATGAAGCTGCTGTGGATTATATCAATTCAAAAAAAGTAAAACAATAAATCTTATATTTAAAAATACAAATTCATAATTATTTATATGCCTATCTCTCCAAATTTCACTTCCGTATTAAGCAAAGACTGGGAAATCAATTTTACACAATGCGCACCAAACGGTTTTTTAAAATACACTGATTTATGTAATATTTTACAATTAACGGCTGCTGCACATTCAGAGATTGGCGGAATCAGTTTTACGGACATGCAGGAATTTGACCAAGCATGGGTTTTAAGCAGAATGCGTGTCGAAATAACCAAGTTGCCAAAATGGGGTGATACGGTAATTGTAAAAACATGGATCAATTCGTTAGAAAACTCCCGTTCCGTTCGGGCGCTCGAAATGCACGTAAATGGAGAAAAAATTGTGGGTTCAGAGACTTTTTGGGCAGTTTTTAATACTAAAAAGCGTCGACCGGAAGGATTGGCTTTACCGTTTCAACATTTTGAATTATATCCCGAAAAAAGAGCTACTCTTGAAGGTTTTTCTAAAATTAACTTCAATCATGAGAAAGAAATTGTTTTTGAAAAAAGTGTGTTTTTATCCGATTTAGACATTGTAAATCATGTTAATAATGTCAAATATTTGGAATGGTGTATGGATCTTGTTGATGAGAAATTAATTCTAAATCAAAAAATTAAAAGTTTTGAGATGAATTTCTTAAAGGAGCTATCACTAAAAGATAAAGTCATCATTCATGAAAGTATCTCCGAAAAAGAAACAGTTTTTAGTATTACAAAAGAAGATAAAACAAGTTTTGCTTTACAATTGAACTGGAAATAAATATCTTTTTAATCCGTAAAAAAAGCCTCAATTTCTTGAGGCTTATATCTATTTATTCTGCTACTTTATTCTTAACAACTAATCTGAATCCTTCTCCGTGGATGTTTAAAATTTCTACATCTTCATCAAGTTTCAAATACTTTCTCAATTTAGCGATGTATACATCCATACTTCTTGAAGTAAAATAGTTGTCATCTCTCCAGATTTTTGTCAATGCTAATTCTCTTGGCATTAAATCATTTTCGTGAAGAATCAACATTTTCAATAATTCATTCTCTTTTGGAGATAGTTTTATTGGTTCATCATTATTAAAAGTTAAAAAACGAAGTTTTGAATTCAAATGAAATTTACCAATATTAAATTCAAATTTTACTTGCTCTGCTTTAGTATCAGATGATTTTCTTTGGATTATTGCTTTGATTTTCATCAACAATACTTCAGAATCAAAAGGTTTATTCAAGTAATCGTCAGCGCCTGCTTTATATCCTTTCAACACATCTTCTTTCATAGATTTTGCTGTTAAAAATATAATTGGCACTTCATTATTTTTTTCTCTGATTTCTTTAGCCAAAGTATAACCATCTTTGTAAGGCATCATTACATCCAGAATACATAAATCATAAGTATCCTTTTTGAATTTTTCGAATCCTTCCATTCCATTTTTGGCCAAAGTAACATCAAAATCATTTAGCATTAAATAATCTTTCAAAACTGCACCAAAATTAAGGTCATCTTCGACTAGAAGTATTTTTTTATTTACATTTTCCATATTCTAATTTATTAATGGTAATTTTATTATGAAGGTACTCCCTTTTCCCTTTTCACTTTCTACATATACTTGACCGTTATGGTCGTCAACAATTCTTTTTACGTAAGCTAATCCTAACCCGTGACCTTTAACATTATGAATGTCTCCAGTATGCTCTCTGTAGAATTTTTCAAAAATTCTTTTTTGAGCTATTTTACTCATTCCAAGACCACTATCCTTTACTTTGATAATGACCATATCTTTGATATTTTCAGTAAAAATTTCAATTTCTGGAACATTAGGTGAGTATTTTATTGCGTTTTCTAAAATATTTACAATGACATTGGTAAAATGAACATCATTGATTAAAACTGTGGTTCTAATAGCTTTAAAATAACAGGTAATTGTTCCTTGTCTGTCTTCTAAAATCAAATTCACATGATCTATTGCATCTTCAATAATCTCATGAATATTATTTGATTCTTTAGTAATATCTAATTCTTTCTTTTCTAATTTAGAAATTCGAAGTACATTTTCTACCTGCGCATGCATGCGTTTATTCTCATCTTTAATCATTTGAAGATATCGCAAAACCTTCTCTTTATCATCTATTATTTTTGGATTTCTAATCGCATCCAAAGCTAAATTTATAGTTGCAATTGGAGTTTTAAACTCGTGCGTCATATTATTAATGAAATCGTTTTTGATTTCAGAAATTTGACGTTGACGAATTAATTGATTCAATGCACTCGTGTAAGCAATTAAAATAATCAGTGTAAAAACAATAGAAAGAACTGTTATACTAACGAGTTCTGACAATAAAAATTTCTTCTTTAGAGGAAATGTTACTAACAATTGATATTTACTATTCCCTTCATTATCAGTGAAAATAGGAATTGAATAGGTAGCATCTTTATCATATTTAAAATCATTTGATTTAATTTTGGTAGCTAAATTATTGCTGTAAATACCAAATTCAAATCTTGTTTCAATACCATATTCTCCTAATTCTTTTTTAATCAGTTTCTGTAAAACATCACTGGAAACACGTTCTTCAAGTGGCATTGCAGACAAAACATCCTTAGAGGAAATTTCAAAAAGAGCATTGTCTAAAATATCCAGATTGCCTGATTTTTCAATTCTAACATCAGGAATCAAACTTTGGCTCACTCCTGATTTATCTATTGAATTATTGTTATAAACTTCAGTTACCCGTTTGGAACTAAAGCTCTTAAATTTTTCACTATCAAATTTTTTATCAAAGAACGTTGGTGAAATATTATAATCTTCAGAAATTATACTGTTTGAATATATAATCGTTTTATTTGTTCTTGGATTTTTTTGAACATAATAAAACTCTAATATATCATCCTTTTCAGGTACTTTTCCTGTACTGTCTTTATAATGATTTATTTTATCATAAAAACTATATGTTTCTTGCTTCTGTATCTTATCTGCTACATTACCAATAACTTGCTTAACATGAAATTTAAACTGCTCATCATTGTTTTTGAATGAAGTATTAAACCAATACACTTGAACAAGAATTATCCCTATTAAGGACAGACTCATCAATAAAACAAGTAATCTAAAAAAAAGTTTATTCATCGAAACAAATTTAGTATTTTAACAATATATTAAATAATAGATTAACCAAACATTAACACCTATAGCACATTTTGTTTAATCTTTAAAATTTTAAGAATTTTAACAACTTCTAATTTTGTAGTTTCTATAGAAGTATTTTCTATGATGAAATCGCTTTTTGAGATGCGTTGTTCATCAGTCCATTGTGCATTTATTCTTTTTAAAACAAGTTCTCGTGTCGTTTTATCACGCTCAATAACTCTCTGAATCCTTGATTCTACTGGTGCTGTGACAGTTATAACCAAATCGCAATTTTTATAACTACCACTTTCAAATAAAATAGCAGCTTCATAAATAACATAAGAAGCTGCAGTATGTTGCAAAAGCCATTGTTCAAAATGTTTTTTTACTGCAGGATGAACAATTTTATTAAGTTTTTCTAATTTTTCAGGGTTATTAAAAACAATTTTGGCTAATTCTTCTCTGTTTAACTTCTCATTTTCAAAAACTGTATCACCAAATACATTTTTAATAGCTTCAGTAATTTCTGCAGATTGCATGATTTTTCTGGCTTCGTCATCAGCAATGTACAATGGAATGCCAAATGATTTAAAATAATTTGCAATGGTGGTTTTCCCACTTCCAATACCGCCAGTTAAACCAATTATTTTTGTCATATTAAACTTTGAAAAATAATTCAGGGAAAGCCTCTTGAGGATTTTGTTTCAAAATAATAATTTTATAAAAGGATTTTAGAAAACCGGTTCCGTAACCATAAAATTGTTTCCAAACGGCTATCAATGATAAATATCCAATTTTCAAGCTTTTATTTTGATAAGAAGACACCAAAAACAGGACCGAAAAGTAAACAAAATACAATTGAAGAAGCAAATCAAAATTAAAAAATAGCATCAATAAAAATGAAGTGAAAAACCCAACTATGAATACCGAAGGAAAGAAAAAAGTTAGTTTATTGTATTTTGGATACCAACTATTCAAAATTGGTCGTGCTTTCCCAAATTTATTTACCTGAATAGAAAACTTATCCCAATCAATTCTTCTTTTGTGATATACGAATGCATTAGGAAAAAGTTTAGTCTCAAAACCTAAATTCCACAAACGAATTGATAAATCCGGGTCTTCACCAGGATGAATATTTCCAAAACCTTTCGATGCTTCAAAAGCTTTTCTGGACAATCCCATATTAAAACTTCTAGGCTGAAATTTATCTATTTTTTCTGAACCACCTCTAATTCCACCAGTGGTTAAAAAGGAGGTCATTGCAAAATTAATTGCTTTCTGAATATCTGAAAAACTATCTAAAGCTTTATCAGGTCCTCCAAAACAATCTACATAATTCTGTTTTAAAGCTTTATCAACTTCTGATAAATACTCCTTTGGAATAATACAATCTGAATCAAAAATGATAAAATAATCTCCTCTGGCTTTTTTCATACCGTAATTTCGGGAATCCCCAGGTCCTGAATTTTCCTTGTAATAGTAAGATATATCAAGTCTGTCCCCATATTTCTGAGCTACATCTTTACAAGCTATGGAGGAACCATCTTCAATAATAACAATTTCAAAAATTTCGTTATACGTTGAATGAGATAAACTCTCTAAAAGTTCATCAACTTCATCCGGACGATTGTAAACTGGTATAATTAGGGAAAATAACATAAATTATGAATGTGGTATTAAAGATGTTTTTTTAGGCTCAAAAAATTTTAACAAATATAATCTTTATCCATAAAAAAACCATCAACTATTAATTGATGGTTATATAAATAATTTGTTGCTTTTATTCAAACATTTCCATCACTTCCTGACTTACTCCCATGTTTGAGAAACCGCCATCATGCAATAAGTTTTGCAACGTTACTTTTCTGGTCAAATCAGAAAATAGTGTCAGGGTATAATTAGCACAATCTAAAGCAGATGCGTTTCCTAAAGGAGACATTTTTTCGGCAAAATTTATAAATCCGCCAAATCCTTTTACGCCCTGTCCAGCAGTTGTAGGCGTTGGGGATTGCGAAATGGTATTGACTCTGACTTTTTTATCTCTACCAAAGAAATAACCAAAACTTCTTGCAATAGATTCTAAAAATGCTTTGTTATCTGCCATGTCGTTATAATCTGGAAACACGCGTTGTGCTGCCATATAAGATAGAGCAACAATACTTCCCCACTCATTCATGGCATCTTTTTTATACAAAACCTGCATTACTTTATGAAAAGAAACGGCTGATACATTCCAGCCTTTCTCGGTATAATCGTAATTCTGATTGGTATAATGATTGCCTTTTCGAACATTTACTGACATGCCTATAGAGTGTAAAACAAAATCTATTTTACCGCCCAGAATTTCCATAGCTTGATCTACTAAATTTTCTAAATCAGCCACAGATGTAGCATCTGCAGGGATAATTTGAGAGTTAGTTTTTTGCGCCAGCTCATCAATCGTTCCCATTCGTATAGAAGCCGGAGCATTAGTAAGTACAAAAGTTCCTCCTTCTTCAAACACTCTTTCAGCCGTTTTCCATGCAATTGAATTTTCATCCAAAGCGCCAAAAATGATTCCTCGTTTTCCTTTTAATAAGTTATACATAATACAAGTAATTTAAGTCTGTTCTTTAAAAAAAAAAATAATGCACCTTAATTTCGAAATGAATAAAACCATTGTGAAATTAAGATGCATTACAGAAACTAAATATTTAATTTAGTAATTATTAGGATTAAGCAATACTTTCGATGTTTACCACTTCGTTTGCATCTGCTTTATAATCAACGCCTTCTACGTCAAAACCAAATAGATTGTAGAAATCTTTTCTGTATCCTTCTAAATCTCCTATTTCAGATAAATTTTCAGTTACAGCTTCAACCCATAATTTAGCTACTTTTTCTTGAACATCAGGACGCATTTCTAAATCATCAATACGGATTCTTCCTTTTTCATCAACTGGAATTTCATTTCCAGTATACAATCTTTCTTGGTACAAACGTTGAATTTGTTCGATACAACCTTCGTGAATTCCTTCTTCTTTCATTATTTTATACAACAAAGAAATATACAATGGAATAACCGGAATTGCAGAACTTGCTTGTGTTACCAATGCTTTATTTACCGAAACAAATGCTTTCCCATCAATGTCAGCTAAACTGTCAGTAATAGCAAATGCAGTCGCTTCAAGATGATCTTTCGCACGACCTATTGTTCCTTTTCTATAAACCGCTTCGGTCAATGATGGTCCAATATAAGAATAAGCAACAGTTGTAGCGCCTGGAGCCAATAGATTTTGAGCTTTTAAAGCATCAATCCACATTGACCAATCTTCACCGCCCATTACAGCAACTGTATTTTCAATATCCTCACCACTACAAGGCTCAATTGAAATCTCTGAAACTTTACCAGAATGAAAATCAACTGTTTTATTGGTAAAAGTACTTCCTATAGGTTTCAAAACAGAACGATGCAAAACACCGGTAACCGGATGCATACGAACAGGAGATGCTAAACTATAGATTACTAAGTCCACTTGCCCTAAATCCGCTTTTATAAGATCTAATGTTTGTTGTTTTACTTCATTCGAAAAAGCATCTCCATTGATACTTTTTGCATATAAACCAGCAGCATGAGCTTCATTTTCAAAAGCTGCAGAATTATACCAACCTGGTGAAGCTGTTTTACCTTCTGTTGGAGGTTTTTCAAAAAATACACCAATAGTTCCTGCTGCAGATCCAAAAGCACTTGTAATTCTCGAAGCTAAACCAAATCCGGTTGAAGCTCCAATTACTAATACTTTTTTAGCCCCGTTTATAGGTCCTTTTGATTTAATATATTCAATTTGATTTTTAACATTTTGTTCGCATCCTTTTGGGTGAGATGTCGTACAAATAAATCCTCTCATTCTAGGTTCTATAATCATACTCTTGGTTATTCGTTTTTTTATTTATTCGTGTAATAGTTTTATCGCTGATGCAAAAATCTTGCTTTTATAAGGAAACAAATATAAAGTAAAAAATTAGTTCAGCAAGGCTTTAGCGTGATTTAAGGCCGAATCAGAAACTACAGTTCCTGATAACATTTGAGCAATTTCTACGACTCTTTCTTCTCCATTTAATAACTTCAGTTCAGAGAGAGTATCTTCGCCAACAGTTGATTTAAATACTTTGAAATGTGCATTTCCTTTAGCAGCGATTTGTGGTAAATGGGTAATGGCAAAAATTTGCATTTCCTGACTCATTTCCTTCATAATTTCTCCCATTCTAATAGCAATTTCTCCAGAAACACCGGTGTCGATTTCATCAAAAATCAATGTTGGCAATTTGGAGTATTGTGCTAATATCGCTTTAACAGCAAGCATAATTCTTGACATTTCTCCACCGGAAGCTACTTTTTTCAATAAACCAAAATCAGTGCCTTTATTAGCCGAGAATAAAAACTGAAGCTCATCTTTTCCATTTTGGAAATATGTTTCAGTAGTCTTAATATCAATATTAAAGCGAACATTTGGCATACCCAAAGTTTCTAAAATGGTAATCAACTTTTGAGATAAAACCGGAATCGAATCCAATCTATTGTTATGAATTGTGGTCGAAAAAGCATCTAATTCGATTGTTTTTTGTTCAATAGAAACAATCAGCGCCGCAATTTCTTCTTCCATATTGCCTAATTCTAAAACTGAATTTTCCAGATTAGCTTGAATTTCCAATAATTCATCCACAGAGGAAACCTGATGTTTCTTTTGCAAATTAAAAATCACCTGAAGCTTTTGACTAATGAAATCCAATTGTTCCGGATCATTAATAAGTTTTTCAGAGCAACGATTCATTTCATCCGAAATATCATCAAACTCAATTGTTACGCTTGTAATTCTTTCTAATAAAGAATGATATTCAGTCGAAAAAGAGGCGATTTTTTGTAATGAAACCTTAATTTCATTCAAATTATGCATCACACCTATTTGTTCTTCATTGGCTATAGCCAAAGACCTATCAATAGATTCTTTTATAATCTCAACATTATTTAATTTTTCAAAATCAGCCTCAAGAGTTTCTTGCTCGCCAGATTTTAATTGAGCAGCAACTAATTCATCCAGTAAAAAAGTATTGTATTCCTGCTCTTTCTTAGATTCGCTTTGTTTTTTAAGCAACGAATTCAATTTGGATTTATCCGATTTATAGCTTTTTAAAAGCGCCTGATATTCCAGAATTGTTTCTTTATTATTTGCAATTGCATCAATAATTTCGAACTGTACATTTTCATCTGAAAGTTCTTGGGTTTGCTGTTGCGAATGAATATCAATTAAGAACAAACTCAATTCCTGCAATTCCTGAAGATTAACAGGACTATCATTGATAAAAGCTCTGGATTTTCCCGAAGGCAGAATTTCACGTCTAATTATGGTATCATTTTCATAGTCCAAATCATTTGCTTCAAAAAAAGAAAGCAAATTATACTTAGAAATTTCAAAATGAGCCTCAATGATACACTTTTCTTCTTTGTTTTTTAAAGAAGTCAAGTCGGCTCTTTTCCCTAAAAGCAGTCCTAATGCTCCTAAAATTATTGATTTTCCTGCACCCGTTTCTCCTGTGATTGTTGAGAAACCTTTTGAAAAATCGATAGACAATTTTTCTATTAAGGCATAGTTTTTTATCGAAAGTGACGTTATCATTTACTATATTTTTTTGTGATGTGAAGCTGGATTAATCTAAAAATTGGAAATCAATTAATATTTCATCAGCATCCATTTACTTGAATTCAAAGGAGAGATTTTATTCAGATTATCGACTAAATCTGAGATGGTAATACTAGGTCCGCCAGAAAATACAGAAACGATTTCATCTGATTTAGCATCGAAAAAGACACGAGTTAAGAATGCGTTGGGTCTGGAAGCATTTAGTTTGGCCAAATCGATTAGTGATCCTTTTACTTTTTCTTTGGACGCTTTTAAATCCTGATTCATTAAATCTAAACCTACATGATAATCGAGCATGGTTTGACGTATTTGTTTGAATGCCGGAGATAAAATATCATTTATCAAAAAGTAGCGATTTTGATTTCCATCAGCTTGACTCCATCCTTTAGAACCGCCTTGTTGTGCTATATTTGAAATATTTTGAGCAATTTCAAAATACGAATTTCCAGATTCAGAAACAAAAGTATCTGCATCCATTCCTAAAATCATATAACTGTAAAAAGCCAATACAGAAACTAAATTAGAATCGAATGTAGTAGGACTAAAAATTAGATTTTCAAACTCTATATACCTAAAATTAAAGTCTTTATCATTATAATTTAATACCGAAGATGAATATGAGGAATTAAAAATAGGTCTTGAAGATTGCACTTGAATGGTTGCCGTAAATTGATCTGAGTTGTTTGAGGAAACAGTAATATACATCGAACAATTAATTTTCTCATTTTGCTTAACCGTTTGCCCAGTCCAATCCGTTTTATTTACAAACTCACTTATGGAAGTTTGTAATGTTTTAAAAACTTGCTGATTTGTAACACTCAATTTTTGTGCATCAACCGTTACCGTACAGTTTAATTGTTGCGCTTGTAAAAGCCCAAAAGAAAAAAGCAGAAAAAAAATAATTATTTTATTCATCTGTAGATTCGTATTATTTCTTAACGGTTAACAATAGTTCAAACACTAATATTGTCTATGTATCATCCGCAACCCTATTTCATAAAATGCACTTTTACCTTTTCTAGAATATCATCAGCAACAGCTTCTTTTGATTTCAATTCCATTGGCTCAATATTGAAGTTTTTATCAATAAAGGTAACTTTATTCGTTGCTTTACCAAAACCAGCACCTTTATCTTGAAGCGAATTTAAAACAATCAAATCTAAGTTTTTTTTCTGAATTTTCAAGGTTGCATTTTCAATTTCATTTTCTGTTTCTAAAGCAAAACCTATCAAAAACTGGCTTTTCTTTTGTTCGCCTAAAGAAGCTAAAATATCCTTCGTTTTTTCGAGTTCAATTGTAAAATTATCAGCTGCTTTTTTTATTTTTTGTTGTGCAACATTTTTTGGTTTGTAATCTGCAACGGCAGCTGCTGCAATCGCAACATCCACATCTGGATAAAACTGATGACAAGCCACGTACATTTCTTCTGCAGATACAACAGGAATAACATTAATTAATGGATTTGAAACTTTACAATTTGTAGGTCCCGAAACCAAAATCACCGAAGCACCTAGATTTGCAGCGCTTATTGCTATATCAAAACCCATTTTTCCCGAAGAATGATTTCCTATAAAACGCACAGGATCTATTGCTTCGTATGTGGGACCGGCAGTAATTAATATTTTTTTTCCTTTAAGAGGTAATTTGCTATTTAAATCAGCTTCAATAAAAGCAATAATATTTTCAGGTTCAGCCATTCTTCCTTCACCGGATAATCCGCTTGCAAGTTCACCGCTTTCCGCAGGAATTATGACATTGCCAAATTGAGTCAGAGAAGAGAAATTAGCAATAGTAGAAGGATGTTTGTACATGTCTAAATCCATTGCAGGAGCAAAATAAACCGGACATTTTGCTGATAAATAAGCTGCAATCAAAAGATTGTCACAAGTACCATTTGTCATTTTAGACAAAGTATTTGCAGTTGCTGGAGCAATAACCATCAAATCAGCCCAAAGAGCTAATTCAACATGATTATTCCATTTTTCATTCTCGTCGTCTTGATTATAAAAACTGGAATGTACGGGGTTTTTGGATAACGTAGATAACGTAAGAGGAGTTACAAAATCCTTAGAAGCAGGTGTCATTATCACTTGGACATGTGCACCTGCTTTTATGAAAAGTCGTACTAATGTGGCTGTTTTATAGGCTGCAATTCCACCAGAAACTCCAAGTAGAATTTTCTTACCGCTTAAAACTGACATAGTAACTATTATTTATTTGAATCTCTGTGGTAAATTTTACCATCTAACCATTCTTGAACTGCTAAAGCGTGTGGCTTAGGTAGTTTTTCGTAAAACTTTGAAACCTCAATTTGCTCTTTGTTTTCAAAAACTTCTTCAAGACTGTCATTATATGTAGCAAATTCTTCCAATTTCTCTGTCAATTCTTTTTTAATTTCAGAATTGATTTGGTTTGCTCTTTTAGCCATAATGGTTATCGCTTCATACACATTACCAGTAGGTTCTTCAATAACAGTTTTGTTGTATGTTATTGTATTTACTGGAGCATTCGTCTTTTTTAAATCCATGACTTTATTTATTTAGTAAATTTTTGTAAATCTTTATCTATTCGAGCTAACATTTCGCTTGCTTCTTGCTTGTATTTAGTATCCGCTTTAAACTTAATCAAATTCAATTGTGCCGCTTTTGCAACATTTAATCGCTCTTCCATTTTTGATGGAATACTATTAATTGCTAATTGATACGCTGAATCTAACTTGTAATATAAAGCATCTTCTTTAAACGGTGTTCCAGGATAATCTGCTACAAAATTGTCTAAAGCAACAATTGCTGATTTATAATCAGAAATTGTATTGTATCCTTTAGCATTTTCGAAAACCTTTTGCTCTATTTTCTCACTCAGTACTTTTACAGTTGCATTCGCTTCTGTCAAGTACGTTGAATTAGGATAATTATCAATAAATGCTTGTAATTTATCTAATGCTTTAGTAGTATCTGTTTGATCTAAACTATAAACTGGTGACAACATAGAATAGCTTTTTGCTCCCAAATATGCTGCTTCTTCCAGTTTTTCACTTTTTGGATATCCTGAAACAAAACTCTCAAATTGGTATCCTGCCAAGTAATATTGTTGCGTTTTGTAATATGATTGAGAAAACATATAAAACAATTTTTCAGCTTGAGGTTTCCCTCTGTACGCTGGAGCAATTTGTTCAAAAATACGAATCGCTTTAGAATATTTCCCCGCATCGTATAATTTAGTGGCCATTTCAAATTTAACAGCTACATCTTCGGTTTTTAATGCTTTTTGGTATTCGTTACAAGAACTGAATAAAACTACAAGAAGCAATAGAGATATTATTTTTTTCATTTTTTTACTTTTTTTATGATTTCTTGGTTGAAACAACCCATAAAATCATACCGAAGTTTCGGTGGCAAATTTAGTTATTAATTTAGCGACTTCAAAATATATTTTTTGTTTAAAAAAAGACTCTTTTTTTATCCTTGTTTATTGACTTTTTTAACAAATTGATCAATTCTTTCTGCTAAGGAATCGTCTACTTTTACTAATGGTAAACGCACGGTGTTTTCTGAAATTCCCAGTGATAGAAACACTTGTTTGATTCCTGCTGGATTTCCTTGCTCAAAAATCATATCAATACAATCTGCTAAAAGGTATTGTGATTTGAATGCTTCATCCACTTTACGATTCAATCCTAATCGAATCATTTCAGAAAATTCCTTAGGAAAACCTTGCCCAATTACAGATATAACGCCTGATCCTCCTGCCAAAACCATTGGCAAAGCAATCATATCATCTCCTGAAATTACCAGAAAATCTTTTGGTTTGTTTTTTAACAATTGCATGGCTTGAACGATATCACCTGCAGCTTCTTTTATGGCTACGACATTTTCAAAATCATTAGCCAAACGTATAACCGTTGAAGGCAACATATTGCTGGCCGTTCTTCCTGGTACATTGTATAAAATAACTGGAATTGGAGATGCTTCAGCAACTGCTTTAAAATGCTGGTAAATACCTTCTTGTGTAGGTTTATTGTAATAAGGAGAAACCGATAATATTGCTGCAAATGAAGACAAATCTCTTGTTTTCAACTCTTCTACAACTTTTAAAGTATTGTTTCCTCCTACTCCAAGAACTAATGGCAAAGCACCATTATTAGCTTCGATTACGGTACTAATAACTAATTCTTTTTCGTCTTGAGACAATGTTGCATTTTCGGCAGTTGTACCTAAAACCACAAGATATTCAATTCCTCCGTCGATTGAAAAATTTACAATTCTTTTTAATGCTTCGGTGTCAATTGAAAAATCTTCTTTAAAAGGGGTTACAAGAGCAACACCAGTACCTATTAATGATTGCATATTAGTTTTATATTTTGTTTAATAATTTTAAATATTTGAATAGCTCACTTACAAAAAGTGTATAATTATCAACATCTGTTTTAATCATAAAATGATTTAATCTTTTGTCTATTGATGAAAAACCAACTTTAAATTGCGCTTTTGAATTATGAGTGATTTTTAATAAAATTGCTTTTTCTATGTCGTAATAACTGATTAACAAATCAAAATTTTCATTGATAAAATCATTTACTTCCAGAGAAGAAATTTCTCCATTCCATTTTAAATCTCCTGAAGTAAATACAGGATATGTTTTCTCTGCTGTTTTCTTAAATTTATCTCCGTAAACAATTGTTGTTATATTTTCTGACGCAATTCTGTTTGCTGTTAACTGTTTAATCAATAATTCAGTTTTGGCAAAATGAGTGGCATCAACCAGTAAACCAATTGTTTTTACAACATTAACTGACTCAATATTTTTTAAATTTTGAAAGCTTTTTTTTAATGTTTTTTTTACAAAAAAATCCTTTATATAATTCAAAAACATATTACTTTTACTTGATTACAAAATTAATTAATTAAGTCGCATTTAAAATGGTAAATCTAAAAAAGTATAACGATGTTTCTAAACTTTTTGTTATATTCTTAACATTTTTTTTTGTTGCTTCCTGCAGCAAACAAAATTACTACGTTACTAAGATAGAAGGCAAACGAATTCCAATCACCGAAAAGGAAATTCAAGTCCCTCAAATTGAAAATTTTATCAAACCTTACAGAGAACACATCAATAAAGATTTAGACAGCGTTCTTGCTTATTGCCCAGAAACATTAGATAAAAGTACAGGCAAATGGCAAACTACAATTGGTAATTTGATGGCAGACGTTACTTTAATGAGAGGAAACATTGTATTTCAAGCCAGAGAGAAAAAGAATATTGATATTTGTTTACTCAATAGCGGGGGAATTCGTTCTATACTCCCAAAGGGAAATGTAACTGCAAGAACGGCTTTTGAAATTATGCCTTTTGAAAATAGTTTAGTTGTGATTGCTTTAAAAGGAGAACAAATTCTTGAAATGGTCGATTATTTTATCGCAGAAAAAAAACCACATCCACTGGCTGGACTAACATTTACCATTGGCAAAAACAACCTTCCTAAAAACATATTAGTACAAGGAAAGCCTGTGGAAAAAGAGACTATTTATTACGTAGGAACAAATGATTATTTATCTAATGGCGGTGACAATATGAATTTCTTTAAAAAAGGGGTTCAGAAATTTGATTTAGAATATAAACTCCGAAATATTCTTATTGATTATTTCAAAGCAGTAGATACAATTCCTGTAATAAATGATGTTAGAATTACTGTTGAATAAGGAATTCGAATTTAGAGAACAAAATAGTTTTAGAAAACGTAAAACCCAAGCCCCGATTACTTCACCTAACTTTTATTCTCATAGGAGTTCAGTGAATTTCATTTGAAGTGAAAATCATTTTTTATCGTTTTTCACGATAAAAAATATTGCAACGAAAAGCGGGAAATAGCTCCAAAAAAATATAAAATGAAAAGAAGAGAATTTATAGAAAAAACAGCTGCAGGTTCAGCTTTACTGAGTTTAGGTTTATCATTAAGCAGCTTTGAATCTTCACAGAAAAAACATCTTACTATTTTACATACAAATGATGTACACAGTTACATTGATCCTTTTCCTGCAGATCATCCCAGAAATGCAAATATGGGTGGCGTGGCGCGAAGAGCAGCCTTGATTGAAACGATTCGAAAAGAGAATCCAAATGTATTATTACTGGATGCAGGCGATATTTTTCAGGGAACGCCTTATTTTAATTATTATGGCGGAGAATTAGAATTCAAATTGATGAGCATGATGCAATATGATGCTTCTACGATAGGAAATCATGATTTTGATAACGGTGTTGAAGGCCTGCACGCACAAATGCCGCATGCCAAGTTTGAGTTCCTATCAGCCAATTACGATTTTAAAAATACCGTAATGGACGGTTTTGTAAAACCGTATAAAATATTCAACAAAAACGGCATTAAAGTAGGTGTTTTTGGACTTGGAATTGAGCTTGAAGGATTAGTTGATAAAGGAATGTACAAAGAAACCGTTTACAACAATCCAGTTGAAACGGCTCAAGACATGGTTCGGATTTTAAAGAAAGAACAGAAGTGCGATTTAGTAGTTTGCTTGTCTCATTTAGGATATAAATATAGAGATGAGCCTAATAAAATATGTGATTTAAAATTAGCGGAACTAACGCAAGACATTGATTTAATTATTGGCGGACACACACACACTTTTCTAGATAAACCTACCGTTGTAAAAAACCTTGCCGGTAAAGAAGTACTGGTAAATCAAGTGGGTTGTTACGGGATAAATCTGGGCAGAATTGATTTTTATCTGGATAATGACAAAGCAAAAGCTTTTGAAGGAAAATCGATTATTGTATAACAGTAATCGATTCTTTTATAAAATCAAAATATCGTTTCACACTAATGATTTTTTGAAAGGACTAAAAAAGTTTGTTGCGCTATTCGTTATTTGCTGCTAACTCGGCATTCAAACTTTCAGTATCAATAACAAATTTGTAAAAAGCATAATAACTTGTTACATGCAAAACCATTCCCAACGGTTTAAAATAAGTTGGCGGCAGGTTGTTTAAAAAAAGTTTCTCGATAAAAACAGTAAAATAAAATCCTATAGATAGCACTCCAAAGATTGACAGCCAAGGTGTATTTGTAGTTTCATTCATAAAATAATTCGACAAAATAACTCCTCCAAGAATGGAAACTAATATATTTTGGAGTAGCAAAGGGTAATAACTTCCCTGAGGAATTCCATCCGAAATAGATAGCATATATGAAAAAATAAATATAAAAGGAATTACTGCTATTAGTATTGGAATAATATCTTTGACTTTATTTAACTTTATAATATAAAAAATAAGTACTATTCTGTGAACTATAATTCCGGCTACTCCCAATCTTAAAAAAAGTGTTGATTCTGAAAGAATGAAAATACCGGTAAGGAACAAAAAAAATAACGTCATAAAAAAAAACATATTTCTTTCCTTAGAAGTAACCCAATAAAGATAGATTAGTAGTAAGGCTACCAAGGGTCTGAATGCAAACATAATTGCTTTGAATGAACATAATTCTGCTAGAACTTCAATAAATGAAAAAGAAAAAAGCAAAGCAATGATTACTTTTTCCTGTGAAAAATTATACTTTTTTATCTGTAGCCACATTAGCGTTATTAATTAGATTCATAAAATCATCCTCGGAGATTATTGATATGTTTAACTTCGTTGCTTTATCGAGTTTAGCAGGTCCCATATTATCTCCTGCAACAACATAATCCGTCTTTGCCGAAATAGAGCTTCCCACTTTTCCACCATTATCTTCGATTGCCTTTTTCAAATCGTCTCTTGAAAATTTCTCAAAGACTCCTGAAACAACAAATATTTTTCCGGAAAGTTTATCTGTAGCATTTGGGTTTATCTTTTCAACAATTTCAAATTGAACACCAAAACTTTTCAGCCTTTCAATTATAATTCTATTTTCTTGGTTTTCGAAAAAGTCAAGTACACTTTGCGCAATTCGTTCTCCAATTTCGTCCACCAAAATCAAATCCATCAATGTGGCCTGACTCAATGCATCAATACTTTTATAATGTTTGGCTAGCTTTTTGGCAACAGTTTCACCGACAAATCTAATTCCAATAGCAAACAAAACGCGCTCAAAAGGAATACTTTTTGAATTTTCTACACCTTTAACCAAATTTTCAGCAGATTTTTGAGCCATACGCTCCAAAGGAAGAATTTGCTCTACTGTCAATTCATATAAATCAGCATAATTGTGAACCAATCCGTTATTGAAAAGCAAAGCTACCGTTTCTCCTCCTAAACCTTCAATATCCATTGCTTTTCTGGAAATAAAATGCTGGATTCTCCCAATAATCTGCGGTGGACAGCCATAAAAGTTAGGACAATAATGATTGGCTTCGCCTTCGGTTCTCACCAAAGCCGTATTACATTCTGGGCAATGTGTAATGTATTTTGTTGGCTCTGTATTTTCTGGACGTTTAGTAAAATCAACAGCAATAATTTTTGGAATAATCTCTCCTCCTTTTTCTACAAAAACAGTATCTCCTACACGAATATCTAGTTTCTCAATTTGATCTGCATTGTGCAAAGAAGCACGTTTCACGATGGTTCCTGCTAGTTGTACCGGCTCTAGATTGGCAACTGGCGTAATGGAACCCGTTCGTCCTACTTGATACGAAATTGAATTTAATAATGTTGAAACTTGTTCTGATTTGAACTTGTAGGCAATTGCCCAACGAGGTGATTTCGCAGTAAAGCCCAATTCATCCTGATAATGAAAAGAATTTACTTTCACCACCACACCATCTGTTTCATACGGAAGGTCATGTCTGTGAATGTCCCAATAATCTATAAACTCGAAAACCTCGGCTAAATTATTGGCTAACTTTGCTTCTTTCGGTACTTTGAAACCCCAATTTCTGGCCGTTTCTAATCCTTCGAATTGCGATTTGAAAGGAAGATTATTTCCAATTAAAAAATACAACAGGCAATCTAACGGTCGTTTTGCTACTTCAGCACTATCTTGCAATTTTAAACTTCCTGAGGCTGTATTTCTGGGATTTGAATACGGTAATTCACCTATTTCGATTAAATCCTGATTCATTTTTTCGAAACCGGCAAAAGGCAAAATGATTTCACCGCGAACATCAAATGTAGCCGGAAAATTTCCTTTTAATTGTAACGGAATTGACTTTATGGTTTTGATATTATTAGTCACGTCATCTCCTTGAAAACCGTCTCCACGCGTAACAGCACGCTTTAGTTTTCCATTTTCATAAGTAATGCTGATGGATGCGCCATCGTATTTTAGTTCGCAGGTATATTCTAACGGAACATCTCCTAAAACTTTTTGAACACGTTTTTCCCAGTCCATTAATTCTTCCTTAGAATAGGAATTATCAAGGGAATACATTCTGTGTTCGTGAGTAACGGTTTGGAAATTTTTGGTAATTGCACCTCCAACTCGTTGAGAAGGGGAATTTTCATCAAAAAATTCTGGATATTTATTTTCTAAATCCTGAAGTTGTTTTAATTTTAAATCAAATTCAAAATCGGAAATTGTGGGTGTATCTAGCACATAATAATTATAGTTGTGTTGATTTAATTCTTCCCTTAATTTTTGAATCGTATTTTGAATATCCATAGAAAATAAAATTGGCTATTTTAGTTTTGAAAAAGTGTACTAAAATAACCAATTTAAAAGAAATAGCAATACAATTATGAAGTCATAATTGTATTTATTTGTTGGTATAAAAGACCATCGCTTAAAAACGAACCTTGTTGTATCAATTCAAAAATAGAAGTATTACGATCTTCGGTAAACTCTTTTTTTCCAACTTTCATTTCAATAGTTTCTGTAAACATATTATCGCTAAGCCATTGCAATCCATCTTTGGTTAAAAAATCAACTTCAGGAACTAATGATTTTAAAACTATCGATTGAACATAAGTATCAAAACAATGAAAAAGAAAAATATGGTTTTTAGAAAAATGTTCTAAATACGTTGCTTTTGAAAGAACACCTTCCCAAATCAAATCAGAAAAAACGTCTAATTCTTGTTCCGCAACTTCTGGTTTTTCAGCTTTTATTTTATCCCACTCGGCTTTATCAATTGCTTGGGTAGCTAAAAAAGTGCTGAATTCCTGATTCAATTCTTCAAATTGTTCTTTTGTTAGTCTGGAGTATTTCATTATTGTATTTTAATATTTAACTTTTACCTTAACTCTCTTTTAAAATTATTAAATCAAAAAAAAGCCCTCTCAAATGAGAGGGCAAATTTAATCTATTTTTATGTGTTTTTAGAAAATATATCTAACTCCAAACTGTGCTTGCCATCTTGACAATAAACTTGCATCATAATTGAACGTTTTAGTTTGAGTTCCATTAAAAGTGTATGTTGGTATTTTTGTAGTTTGATTTACAGATACACCAATTGGTTGAACACTTGTTGGTACTTGAACTAATCCCCAATCAGAATTAATCAAATTCCCTAAATTCAATACATCAATACTAAATTGGATTGTATTCGTTTTAGTAGCAGCAGAAGAAACTTTAAAATTATAATCTTGCATTACTTTAAGATCCCATTTTCCTCTCCATGGAGATAAAGCTCCGTAACGCTCTGCATACTGACCTCTTCTTTCACTCAAATAATCATCTTGACTGATAAACGCATCAAAAGCTGCTCCTTGTCCAACTCCAGAAAAAGCCATAGAACTAATCTCTGCAGTTGTAGGAATATAAATCAAATCGTTAGTTCCTGAACCGTCATTATTGATGTCACCACCATAAATATAATTAAAACGACCACCTTGAGCATACTCAAAGAAAGTAGAAATTGTAGTCGCCCATTTGTCATTACCATATTTCCATTTTTTTGAAGCTACACCTATAAAACGGTGTGTATCTCCATATTTAGAATTAGATAAAACAGCGTTATTTACGTTTCCTAAAGCTGGGTTAAATGCGAAAGCATCACCTGTAATTTCTGCTTCAATAGAATTCACATCTTGAGATTTCAAATAGTTATAGGCAACACTAGCAAACAATCCATTATCAAATGTCTTTTGTACTTTGATAGAAGAGTTAAACGCACTTCCTTTATCAGAATTTGTCATTACGTAAGCATTATTACTTTGCTTATCAGTAGCATTGTTATAAATTAACCTGTTATCAACACCTGCAAGAGTTGCTGAAGGCGTTCTTAAACCCCAATTTTGTACATGAACTCCATTGATATCTTTATTATATGACATGTCAACCGTAACTATGTAGTTGCTTTCAAATTTATGATCAACACCTAAACTTGTTCTCCATACTTGTGGCCATTTATAATCTGGATCCATAATTTGGAAAAAACCATCATCAGCACCGCTCACTTGATTCCCTAACCAAACAAAAGGAATTCTTCCTGTAAAAATACCGGTTCCTCCGCGAAGTTGTGTTGTTTTGTTTCCATTTACATCCCAATTAAATCCAAGTCTTGGAGACCATAGTAATTTATCACTTGGCAATTTTGTTGAAATTAAAGGAACTTGATTTCCTGTTTCTGGGTCATAATACTGAGTAGCATTATTTCTGGTAGAACCATTTTCTGTATCTATATACTTTTGAATCAAATCAGCTGTGTTGAAATATAAAGGTTTGTCAGCTCTTAAACCAAATGAAAATTTAAAATTATCATTTACACTCCAGTCGTCCTGCATATAAAATGCAACTTGACCTACATTTAACTCTGATAATTTCCATCCATTATCTTCTCCCACACCAAAAGAGTTTTTAGCTGTAAATTGATTTTGTGCATAAAGTAAATTCTGAGCAATTATACTTGTTGCAAAAGGCTTAGCAGCATCAGCTAAAAATGCTGTAACATTTGAGTACGGTGTATAGAAAGTTCCCGCATAACCATTAGGATTACCAAAATTATCATATCCGGCTAAATTAAATGAATTTTGAAACTGAAATTTTTCAAATGAACCACCAAAAGTAAAAGAGTGATTTCCAACCGTATAATTTAAGTTATCTGTAACTTGAAAAACTTTTTGATCCAATGTATTATTGATAGAAAATGGCTCGTGACCTGCAATAATATAATTTGATCCTGCTCCGTCTTGAATATTAATTACTGGAGCTGGTGAAGAAAATGGGTTTCTAAAATCATCAAAATGCGTATAACCAGCCTGTAGTTTATTGGATACCTTTTCATTGATCTTAGAGTTCAGCTCTAACAAGAAAGAACTCAATTTATTATTGATTTGATATCCAGAATTTTGAAATTGTAAAATAGAAGCATTTGGACCTCTAAATCCTAAAGCTGATGGGTGAGCCGGTTTATCTTTGGAGGCATCCAAAAAGTTATAAATAACAGCTAATTTATTATTATCATCGATATTCCAATCTAATTTTACAATCCCTTTTCTTGAGTTTGAATTATGAGAAAAACCTTGATAAGCACCCGTATTATATCCTAATGAAGATAACGCATTTGAAACATTAATCAAATCTGTTTCTAAAACTCTAGATTCATTAACGCCTGTTACAGCATCACCGTTATTAGCAACAAAGTTCGATCCTAAGTCACTTCTTTCGTCAATTTCAAAATTAGTAAAGAAGAATAATTTATTTTTAACAATTGGTCCACCAATACTAAAACCAGCTTGAGTTTGCTCTAATGAAGGAACAAAAATCTTTTCACCTTTAATTTTACTTCCAGTCATATCTTGGTTTCTAAAGAAGCCGTACACTGTACCATGAAATTCATTTGTTCCTGACTTCGTAACTGCATTCACCGATGCTCCTGTAAAACCTGATAAAGTCACATCATAAGGAGCCGTAGCTACCTGGATTTGCTCAATTGCATCTAATGAAATTGGCTGAGCTCCGGTTTGTCCACCAGGAGTTGCAGCATCTAAACCAAAAGGATTATTAAATACAGCTCCATTCAAAGAGAAATTATTGAATTTCTCATTTCTACCACCAAAAGAACCGCCACTTGCAGTAGGCTCTAGTCTAGTAAAATCCGAAGCTGATCTTGATATTGACGGTAATGTAGTCAATTCCCTGCGACCAATAGTTGTTTCAGCACCAGTTCGTCCACTGGAAAAAACTTTATTCTTTGCACCAGTAACTTTCACTTCATCTAATTTCTGACTTTCATCTTTCAAAAGAACATCCAGACTAAAAACCTTCCCTAAATCAAGATAAACATCATTGAATTCTTCGCTTTGATAACCTACAAAAGTTACTACAATTTTGTAAGGACCACCAATTCTCATATTCAACATACTGAACCTTCCGTCTGCATTTGACAAAGCGGAATACTTAGACCCTGTAGGGGTATGAATAGCTAAAATAGTTGCAGCTGGAAGTGTTTCACCTGCTGTACTTTTTACAATTCCTTTAATACTTGATGTAGTAGTTTGTCCCATCATGGCAACAGAACTACAAAAAATCAGAAGTAATGTAATAATTTTTTTCATTTGCTTAATTGTGTGTTATTTGTGGGGCAAAATTAGGCAAAAAAAAATCACTCCTAAGAGTGATTTTTATATTTTATTAACAAAATGTTAATGAAATGTTATTTTTCAGCAACAATTTCGTAATCTAATTCAACGATAACATCTCTGTGTAAACGAACGCTAGCAGTATATTTACCAGTACGTTTAACGATTCCGCTTGTGATGAATTTTCTTTCGATTTGTTGTCCACCTTTAGCTAAAGCTTCAGCGATATCAATATTCGTGATTGAACCGAATAATTTTTCACCACCTGCTTTTGCAAAGATTTTAATTTCGATAGCTTTTAAAGCTTCAGCTAATGCTTTTGCATCTGCTACAACTTTAGCTTCTTTGTGAGCTCTTTGTTTTAGGTTTTCAGCTAACACTTTCTTTGCAGAAGAAGTTGCTAAATGAGCGTGACCTTGTGGGATCAAAAAGTTACGACCGTAACCATTTTTTACCGTTACAATATCATCTTTAAATCCTAAATTTTGAACGTCTTGTCTTAATATAAGTTCCATGTTGTTGTCCTTTGTTATAGAAGTTAGGTTTCATGTTTCAGAAAACCAACAACTGAGTTAAATTATTATTTTAGTAAATCCGCCACATATGGCATTAAAGCTAAGTGACGCGCTCTTTTTACAGCAACTGAAACTTTTCTTTGGTATTTTAATGAAGTTCCTGTTAAACGACGAGGAAGTATTTTCCCTTGCTCATTAACAAATTTCAATAAGAAATCAGCATCTTTATAGTCAATATATTTGATACCTGATTTTTTGAAACGACAATACTTTTTAGTTTTGTTAGTTTCTATGTTTAAAGGAGTAAGATATCTGATATCTCCGTCTTTTTTTCCTGAAGCCGATTGTTGTAATGTTGCCATGATAATTAAGCTTTTGTAGATTTTAATTTAGTTCTTCTTCTTTCAGCCCAAGAAATAGCGTGTTTGTCAAGACTTACAGTCAAGAAACGCATTACTCTTTCGTCACGTCTAAATTCAGTTTCAAAAGCAATAAGAACTTCTCCAGCTACTTTGAATTCGAATAAGTGGTAAAAACCACTTTTTTTGTTTTGAATTTCGTAAGCCATTTTTTTAAGGCCCCAGTCTTCTTTCGACACCATTTCTGCTCCTCTACTAGTAAGAAAATCTTCAAATTTGCTTACTGTTTCCTTTACCTGAACTTCAGATAAAACGGGATTTAAAATGAAAACAGTTTCATAATGATTCATAAATATATATTTATTTGTTATTTTGGGTGCAAAAGTAATCAATTAATCTGATTAAACAAGTGTTATTTCATTTTATTCGACGTAAGGCAAAAAAATCCGCTCAATTAGTTTTTTTTTTTAAAAAAAGTAATATATTTACTCTGCCAAATCTAAAATACTAAATTATGAAACTAAACTGTGTTGTAGTAGATGATAGTTCTATTCAAAGAATGATTATCGCAAAGTTAGTTAATAATCATCAAAATTTACACTTAATCGGTGATTTTTCTAATGCAATAGAAGCTAGAAGTTGTATGTCAATACACAATGTGGACCTTATCTTTTTAGATATCGAAATGCCCGTGATTAGCGGCTTTGATTTCTTAGATGGTTTAAAAGTAAAACCTCAAATTATTTTCATAACCTCAAAAGCTGAGTATGCTATGAAAGCCTTTGATTATGATGCTACGGACTATCTTCAAAAACCAATTGCAATCGACAGATTCAACGCTTCGGTTAAAAGAGCCATTGATTTACATCTACTAAAAAAAGAAAATAAAGAAGAAGAAGGAGAGCATATTTTCATTAAAAGCAATTTGAAAAAATTGAAAATATTCACTTCAAAAATAAAATGGATTGAAGCTTTTGGTGATTATGTGAGAGTAGTTACCGAAGAAGACAGTAATCTGGTACTTTCTACCATGAAAGCTTTTGAAAATGATTTATCAAAAGAGAAATTTGTACGCGTACACAAATCCTACATTATCAATATCGACAAAGTAGAACGTTTCAATAGTAAATTTGCTGAAATTGGGGTAACTAAAATTCCTTTGAGCAGACACAAAAAGGAAGATTTAGTAAAAGCACTTGCCTTTTCATAGACAACTAAATTTTAATAAAAATCGACGTTAGACGTAACTTTTATAGCTCTGTATTGAGCGACAGCTTCAAAACTATTCAACATTTTCTGGATAGTTTTTTTTGTGTTTACAATTGATGTATTCTGAGGAATCTTAATTATAATCGTACGAATATATTCATTCCTAATTCTACTTATAGCAGGCTCTTCAGGTCCAAGTACCGGCATATTCAGGTTCTGACTCATCACTTGATACAACCACATAGAACCTTCTTTTAATTTATTAAAATCACGTTGTTTCAAAGTAAGTTTTATAATCCTGAAATACGGTGGGTATTTATATATTTGTCTGTCATACAACTGTTCTTTATACATGCCCAAATAATCATTATTAGTAACTTGCTGTATTGTATTATGATTTGGTTTATACGTTTGAATAACTACTTTTCCTTGCTTCTCTGAACGTCCAGCCCTTCCTGCAACTTGAGTCATCATTTGAAAACTTCTTTCGAAAGCCCTAAAATCAGGATGATACAACATATTATCCGCATTCATGATTCCTACCAAACTCACGTTATCAAAATCCAACCCTTTGGCAAGCATTTGCGTTCCTACTAAAATATCCATTTCTCTATTCTTGAAACTATCGATAATTTTTTCGAATCCAAATTTTCCCCGAGTCGTATCCTGATCCATTCTTCCAATTTTTGAATTTGGAAAAATAGACACTAGTTCTTGTTCTATTTGCTCCGTCCCAAAGCCTTTTGTAGTCAAATCAACACTGGAACAGGAATGACAATGCGTAGGTTTTGCCATTGTATATCCACAATAATGACAACGCAACTGGTTTTTATGTTTATGATACGTCAAACTCACATCACACTGCTGACATTGCGGTACGTGACCGCAGGTGATACATTCTATTACAGGAGAATATCCACGTCTGTTTTGGAATAAAATAACCTGCTCACCTAATGATAAAGCGATATTGATTTCCTCAATCAAAACATCACTAAAATGTCCTGTCATTTTTTTACGAAAGTATTTATCTTTCAAATCCACCAATTCAATATTCGGCATCATGACATTTCCAAATCGTTCCGAAATCTCAACAAGTCCAAATTTATCCGATTTGGCATTGAAATACGTTTCAATACTTGGCGTAGCCGAACCCAAAAGTACTTTTGCTTTATGCGAATGAGCCAAAACTATGGCTGCATCGCGAGCATGATAACGCGGTGCAGGATCTACTTGCTTAAAAGTCTGTTCGTGTTCTTCATCGACAATTATGAATCCGAGGTTATAGAATGGTAAAAACAAGGATGACCTAGCTCCTATCACCACTTGTGCTTTCTCAGAATTTACCAAAACTTGATTCCAAACTTCGATGCGTTCATTATTATTATATTTCGAATGAAAAACAGCTACTTTATTACCAAAATAAGTTCGCAATCTACCAACCAATTGAGTAGTCAAAGCAATTTCCGGCAATAAATACAAGATTTGTTTTCCAGTTTCTAAATATTCTTCGATGAGCTTAATATAGATTTCTGTTTTCCCGCTTGAAGTGACACCATGCAATAAACACACTTCTTTTTGAATGAAACTCTCTTTTATTTCCTCAAAAGCTTTTTGCTGAGCTGAACTCAACTGCAATTGATCCTCGCGTATTTTTCCTGTGAAATTTACTCGGTCTTCCTGAAGAAAATAATCTTCGAATATTTCTTTTTCTATTAATGCCTTAACAATTGCCGATGAAGAATTGGCCGCTTCTACCAGTTTTTTAACGGTAATTGGCTTCTTCTCCACAGCACTCAATTGAAAATAATTCAATACGATTTCTTTTTGCTTGTTGGCACTTTTGAGTGTTTCTAATAATTCGCTCAACCCTTCGTTTGATTCATATTTAGGATGCAAACGAACATAACGGACTAACTTCGGTTTGTAGTTTTCCTGTATTTCTTCCTGAAGCACTAATATGTTTTTGTCAATCAATTTTTGAATTACAGGAAAAATATTCTTCTTATTCAAAATAGACATTATATCCTGTACTTTCAAGGAACTTTGCTGTTGCAAAGCTTCGTAAACCAGAAATTCATCATCCGAAAGTAGACTTGTATCAACAACCAAATCCGTTTTTTGAGAAATAACGGTTTCGCTTTCCAGCAAAAGCGCACTTGGCATGGCACCACGATACACGTCACCAATGGCGCACATATAATAGGA
Organism: Flavobacterium labens; assembly: GCF_048286755.1. Lineage (NCBI taxonomy): Bacteria > Pseudomonadati > Bacteroidota > Flavobacteriia > Flavobacteriales > Flavobacteriaceae > Flavobacterium > Flavobacterium labens. The sequence goes on from NZ_JBLVPL010000008.1 coordinate 47,874, forward strand.
AGCAATCCATTGCCAGTGTGCAATTTGGATTTCAGTTACAATGGGTTTTTCATCCAGAATTTGATGAATTTCCTTTGCTTCATATAAAGTGGGTTTGTTTTGATGGATTTCAATTACTAATGCCGTGTAAATTTTACTTTTTCCAAAAGGAACTGCCAACCGCATCCCAATTTTTATATAATGGAACTCCGCTTCAGAGACGCTATAGGTAAAGGTTTTGGCTAGAGAAAGTGGTAAAATTACTTCGACGAAATGCATTTCTATTTTATTATGAGTTTTGAGTTATGCTAATTCTTTACTTTGAACTCATAACTCACAATTTAAAATTATTTTACTCTATTCCAGGTTTGTGTTCTTCCAAATAATGCTACGCCGATATATCCGCGAACTTTTAATTTGTCATTTCCTTCAAGAGCCAAAAAGCATTTGTACAATTTTCCAGATGTTGGGTCAAGAATTTTTCCAGAGTTGTATTCATTACCATCTTTTGTAAGTCCTTTAATTATAACAAGACCTAGAACTGGTTTATTTTTTTCATCACCTGAACAATTTACACACAAGCTTTTTTTCTTTTCAGCATCTAAAATGTCGATGATTTTTCCATATATCTTTCCGGAACGCTCGTAGATTTCCACAATTGATTTGGCTTTTCCTGTTTGATCATCAATAGTCTTCCATTTCCCGATAACGGTATGATTTTGACCATAGAAAACCATCGAAATAAATAATGCGAGTATTGTTATGCTTTTTTTCATTTTAGTATTTTTTTTAGCCTTTATAGCAATTACCAATTGTAACGAATAACTGGAAACTGCTCTTAAATTAAAACTATTTTGATTTGAAAAATTATTCTTTTTTTGCTTTCAATTTATTTACTGTTGCATTCAATTCGAAACCCAACAGCAATATCATGCAGTTAATCCAAATGTAAAACATCAAAATCAATAATGTTCCTATCGACCCGTATAATTCATTGTATTTAGAAAACTTTATGACCCATATACCAAAAGCATAAGAATCCAAAAGAATCAATATGGTAGTAAACACGGAACCTATTGATATAAATGCTCTGTTTTTGTCATGTTTTGTACCAAACTTAAAAAGTATAGATGTTGTTCCTAAAATCATTAAAACAACAAATGCATATCTTCCCAAAACAATTAACGCAATTTGATCACTCAGTATTGTTTTTTGAATAAAAACTTCAAAAACTACTATTGTTGCAACGGTCACAATCAATAAAAAAGACAATAATAAGGACATTCCCAAAGCAACTATATATTGCCTGATAAATCCTCTTTTTATGAGAACATGACGGGAAGATTCAAATCCTCCAAGGATTCCATTTAAACCGTTTGCCATCAACAAAATCGACAATAAAAACCCATAAGACACTAATCCCGAGTGACTATTATTAAGAATATCATTGATGATTTTATAAATAGCATCATACGTATTAGGCGGTACTCCTTCCTTTACAAACAGTAAAAAATCATCCTGAAAACCCTCAATAGGAATGTACGGAATAAGGTTTAATATGAATAAAGCAAAAGGAAATAATGCCATAAAGAAACTAAATGCAATCGCACTGGCATGATACGTTAATGCGCTTTCGACAATTCCTAACCCGTATAATTCCAACAAGTCATATAACGACAATCCTTGTAACCAAGGAAGCTTGATTTTTTTTAGCACATTAACCAGATTCCGTAGTATGGGAATTCTTTGTAATTTAACTTCTATTTCTTTACTCATATCGCTTTTAAGCTCAAATCCATGTTATAAATAGAATGTGTCAAGGCCCCAGATGAAATATAATCTACGCCACATTCTGCATAATGCCGAATGGTGTTTTCGTTAATATTTCCCGAAGATTCTGTTTGGCATTTATCACCAATCAAAGCTACTGCTTTTTTAGTATCGTCATAATTAAAATTGTCTATTAAAATTCTAAAAACACCTTCACTTTCCAGTATTTCTTTTATTTCATCCAGATTTCTGGCTTCAACAATAATTTTTAAATCCAGATTATTTTCTTTTAAAAAAGCTTTGGTTTTGGCTATAGCCAAAGTAATTCCGCCAGCAAAATCATTATGATTGTCTTTGAGCATAATCATATCATACAAAGCAAAACGATGGTTTTCCCCTCCACCTATTTTTACAGCCCATTTCTCACAGGCTCTGAATCCTGGCGTGGTTTTACGCGTATCGAGGATTTTAGTGTTAGTTCCTTCTAATAAGCGAACGTATTCTTTGGTTTTAGTGGCAATCGCTGACATTCTTTGCATTGAATTCAAAACTACACGTTCAGATTTCAAAATAGATTGTGAACTTCCCGACACATGAAAAACAATATCCCCTTTTTTTACTGGAGTTCCATCCTCGATAAAAGTTTCTATTTGTAAATTAGGATCTACATACTCAAAAATCATTTTGGCAAAAGCCACACCTGCAATTATGCCATCTTCTTTTACAAGCAACTTCGCTTTTCCAGTTGCAGTAGTTGGAATACAAGCTAAAGAACTATAGTCGCCAGGACCTACATCTTCCCGAATGGCATTTTGTATCAGTATGTCTAACTCATTTTTAAACTGTATATCGCTAATCATTTTATAGGAAATTTATGGAATGCTAAAGTAAGATTTATTTCGTGGATTTAAAAACATGTACACTGCGTTCTTTGAAAAAAAGAGATAAACAAATGTGTTTTAACAAAGTATTACATCTAAATTAAGATAAGAATACCATTCTCTTTTAGCATTGCTAATATCTAATTTGTTAATTTCATCCAATAAAATCAATTCTTTTATACTGTAGTGTATTATTTAAAATCTTATATTTGAAGTAGTAACTAAAAAACTGATTATGAAATCTTTTTTAAGCCTTCTTTTTGTATCCTCGATACTATTGACCTCTTGCAAAAAAGAAGTTGAACCACAAAATACCGCAACTCCTACAAATGTAGTTCCCTTTACTGAAGTTGGTAAACAAATGAAGACTGAAGCTTCAACATCAACTCAGGTTCAACAAACTACCAATACGGTAAATCCAAATAATGCTGTAGCAAATGGTGGTCAAGTAGCTGCCGGAATGAACCCAGCCCATGGTCAGCCATCACATCGTTGTGATATTCCCGTAGGTGCTCCATTGAATTCTCCACCAGCATCAACTGCAAGTAAACCTGTAGTTCAGCAACAAAATCAACCAGTTCCTACATCTTCTTCTGTTACAACATCAACACCTGTTGCATCAACACCAACTCCTGAAGGAATGAACCCGCCACATGGTCAAACGAATCACCGATGTGATATTGCCGTTGGTGCAGCATTGCCTAAATCATAATTGAATTAATTATCAAAATAAAACTGGCGTAAATTCTAAAGAGTTTACGCCTGTTTTAGTTTTTTGAATTAATCTATTTAAAAAAATAAAACAAGAACTTTTCTAGAAAAAAATAATTTACAAACCCCACAAAAATGAATGCCATAAAAATTTTTGATTTTAATTTAGAAAGCGACCTTGCAAATTGGAAAGTTGTAAATGACGTAGTAATGGGCGGAGTATCAGAAAGTAAATTCTATCTGAGTCCTAATGCAGAGGGAACTTTTGAAGGCACAGTATCTTTAGAAAATAATGGCGGATTTTGTGCTGTAAAATATACTTTTGAATCATTAATTTTAAAAAGCACTACATTTTTTTGTATTCGGATTAAAGGAGACGGTAAACAATATCAATTTAGAGTAAAGACCAATCGAACTGATTCACATTCGTATGTATTTCCTTTTCAAACCATCACAGATTGGCAAACAATTGAAATTCCAATAACCGAATTGTATCCCGCTTTTAGAGGACAAAAATTAAATCAGCCTAATTATGATGGTTCTAATTTAGAAGAAATCACTTTCCTGATAGGTAATAAAAAAGAAGAAACATTTCGATTGCTAATTGATAGCATTGAGGTAAAATAAATCTTATTAAAGCTTTTTTTGTACAAACTTAAAGTCAGATTGTTAATTTCTACCAAAGAAAAAGACAAATTGAAACTGTTAATTTCTCTATCTTTGCGCCTCTGAAATCCAGCAAAAATGAACATCAAATTGATTGCTATCGGTAAAACTGATAACAAAGCCTTACAATCTTTAATAGACGATTATACCAAACGTTTATCTTTTTACATTAAGTTTGATTTAGATATTATTCCTGATATCAAGAACGTGAAAAACTTATCTGAAAGTCAACAAAAAGAAAAAGAAGGCGAATTGATTTTGGCTAAAATTACGCCTACGGACCAACTTATTTTGTTGGACGAAAACGGAAAAAACTTTTCCAGTGTAGGATTTTCAGAAGAATTACAAAAGAAAATGAACTCCGGAGTAAAGACTTTAGTTTTTGTTATTGGCGGACCTTATGGTTTTTCGGATACCGTTTATGCCAAAGCACAAGGAAAAATATCGCTGTCTTTAATGACATTCTCCCATCAAATGGTGCGGTTGTTTTTTATCGAGCAATTGTATCGCGGCTTCACGATTTTAAGAAACGAACCGTATCATCACCAGTGATTATTTTGTTTAAAATTTTCTTTGTTTGATGTTTAGTAAATAAATTCTTCCTGTTTTATATTAAATTCTGACGATGGCAGTTTTATACTATTTATAAAAATTTTGTTTTGAATGTAACTTCCAAAATTCAAGTTTTTATCAAAACAAAAAACATACTGGTTCGATTTACTACTTGGAAGTTTATTCAAATAGGTTTGCAAATCTTCTTGTTTTACCACGATATCATCTACTAAAATTTCATTGTTTTTAGTAAAAAAGACCGCAACTCCTGACTTTGGTTTTTCCATTTTGTAATACACATCGGTAAAAGGAATAAAAGCCAAATTTTTTCCAATCGTATCTGCGTACGAATAATAATTTTCGGCCTTTTCATTCTTGTGTGCTTTTTCTTCGCGCTTTTTTTGTTGCAACTTCATGATTTCCGGAATGGCAAGTCGTAACGGCAATCGTTTGTCAACATTTAGAATCCAATTAGTCGAAATAATACTGTTTTTTCGGTTTACTTCTACCAGTGTATCTTTTCCTTTTGTTCTAAAAAAAATATAGATTGGCGAAAGATCATCCACATTTTTAACAATTGAACTATTTGCTTTTGGCAACAAAATATCTTCCTTGTTTCCACAAGAAAACAGAGTAAAAAGAACAATCAGCGTAAAATATTTCATGATTATAAATTGATTTTATTAAATAATGTAACGCATTCCATAGCTTCTTTTACTTCGTGAACACGGAGGATTTTAGCCCCTTTGGTCATTGCCAAAGTATTCAAAACCGTAGTTCCATTTAACGAATTTTCAATTGTGGTTTCGAGCGTTTTATAAATCATTGATTTTCTGGAAATCCCAACAAGAAGTGGTAATTCCATGATATTAAACAATTCCATTTTTTGAAAAACTTCATAATTTTGAGTTGTTGTTTTGGCAAAGCCAAAGCCCGGATCGATAATCAAATCATTGATTCCAAAACTTCTGGCAACAGCTATTTTCTCCGAAAAATAGAACAACATTTCTTTTACAATATCATCATACTCCGTGAGTGTTTGCATCGTTTGCGGATTGCCTCGCATGTGCATCATAATATAAGGAACATTGTATTTTGCAATTATCTCAAACATTTTTTCGTCCAGACTTCCTGCTGCTATATCATTGATGATAGCCGCGCCATTTTCTATCGAAGTTTTTGCCACTTCACTTCTAAAGGTGTCAATCGAAATTATGGTTTCTGGAAAATGCTTTAGAACCAAATCAACAATAGGAACAATTCTCGAAATTTCTTCTTGTTCCGAAACAAATTCAGCGTTTGGTTTGCTAGAATAAGCGCCGATATCTATAAAAGTTGCGCCATCAAGTAGCATTTTTTCGACTTGAGAAAGTATTTCTATTTCATTTTTATACTTTCCACCATCAAAAAAAGAGTTGGGTGTCACGTTCAAAATCCCCATTACTTTGGGAGTTGATAAGTCAACAAGTAATCCTTTGCAGTTAATAGTCATTCGTTTACAGTTTTAAAGACTTCAAAATTCGACATTCAAAAAAATTATCTTATTTTTGAAAAAATTTCAAGACAAATATACACCAATAATGAAGAATACTTCAAAGGAATATGATACTGTGATTGCGACTTGTCGCGCGCTGTTTATCAACAAAATGAAAGATTACGGTTGTGCTTGGCGCATTTTAAGATTGCCTTCATTGACGGATCAAATCTACATTAAGGCCCAAAGAATTAGAAGCCTACAGGAAAATGAAGTTCGCAAAATTGATGAAGATGAAACGGGCGAATTCATCGGGATTATCAATTATTCTATCATGGCATTGATTCAATTGGAATTAGGCGTTGTGGATCAACCCGATTTAGACGTTGCAAAAGCAACTGAATTATACGATGCCAAAGTCAAATTGACCAAAGATTTAATGGAAGACAAAAATCATGATTACGGGGAAGCTTGGCGCGAAATGCGTGTAAGTTCACTAACCGATTTGATCTTACAAAAACTACTTCGTGTCAAACAAATTGAAGACAATAAAGGAAAAACATTAGTTTCTGAAGGAATCGACGCTAATTATCAGGATATGATAAATTATTCGGTTTTTGCTTTGATTCTAATGGGTTTTGGAAATTAATAATAAAAAGCAATCGCAAAAAATGAAAAATATAATTACTCAATTTTCTAGAATTTTCGTTGGAATCTTATTTATTATCTCCGGATTAATCAAGCTGAATGACCCTATTGGTTTCTCCTATAAATTAGCTGAATATTTCAGTGAACCTGTTTTCAACATGCCGTTTTTTGTTCCGTTTGCACTAGGAATCGCTTTATTTTTAGTCATTTTGGAAGTGGTTTTGGGTATTATGTTGCTCATTGGTTACAAAACCAAATTCACTATTTGGAGCTTATTAATCCTGATTGTACTGTTTACTTTCCTAACTTTTTATTCGGCTTATTTTAATGTAGTAAAGGATTGCGGTTGTTTTGGAGACGCTTTAAAACTAACTCCTTGGCAATCGTTTACGAAAGATATTGTTTTACTTTTCTTTATTCTGATATTATTTTTCAATCAAAAATTAGTAAAACCTTTGTTTACCAATAATGTACAAAACATAGTTATTTACGCCAGTATCGTTTTGTCTTCATTGATGGGAGTTTGGGTTTTAAACCATTTACCATTAATCGATTTCAGACCTTATAAAGTAGGAAACAATATTCAAAAAGGAATGCGAATTCCTGACGGAGCAGAAAAATCTGTGGTAGAAATGGTCTTTATTTACAAAGTTGGTGGTGTCGATAAAGAATTTACTGAAAAAGATTTGATGGCAACTCCTGAAGGCGCCGTATTTGTAGACAGAAAAGACAAAGTTATCACAGAAGGTTACGTTCCTCCTATTCATGATTTTACAATGGAAAAAGACGGATCTGATTATAAAGAAGAATTTTTAGAAGCACCAAAATTGATGTTGATAACTGCTTATGATTTAACAAAAGCGGATCACAGTGGAATGGCAAAATTAGAAAAACTGAATCAAGATGCTAAAGCAAAAGGATATCAGGTGACTGCAATGACAGCTTCTTCACCAGAAGAAATAGCTGCTGCAAAAAAACAATTCGGATTGACATTTGACTTCTATTTTTGTGATGCCATAACGGTAAAAACGATTGAAAGAGCCAATCCAAGTATCGTACTAATTGAAAAAGGAACAATAAAACAAAAAGTTCATCATAACGATATTGCAGATTTAAAATTCTAAATAAACCATAAAAACTATAAAGTCGTAAAGTCCGAAACAGGAAACTTTACGGCTTTTTTGTTGAAAAGTATGGCAAGTGCTATTCCTAAAAAACCACTAAATCAAAATCATTCAATTATTTTTAAACTACAACGATATTGCTTTGTCATTTTCGAATAATGCTTTCAAAATTTCTTATTCTGTATAACGCATTCAAATTGTTTGATTAACTTTGTTTAAAAACTATACTATAATGAAAAAAATAATAGCATTACTACTTGCGTTTGTCACCTTCTCTTGCACATCTACTGCGCAAAAAACTAAGTTCTCAAAAGAAGCTTTATCTGAAACTCTTTTAGCTACTGACGGAAGTCAAGTTGCTTTTAAGGATATTTTGAAACAGTACAAAGGAAAAACACTCGTAATTGAAGTTTGGGCTTCATGGTGTGGTGATTGCGTAAAAGCAATGCCTAAACTAAAAGAATTACAAGCTAATAATCCTGATGTTGCTTATTTGTTTATTTCAATGGATAAAACTGCTGATAAATGGAAAGCTGGAATTGAAAAGCATCAATTAAATGGTGGGCATTTCATGGCAAATGACCAAATGAAAGGTGTATTTGCAAAAGCTGTGGATGTGGATTGGATTCCAAGATACATCATCGTAGACAAAACTGGAAAAATAGTATTATACCGCGCTATTGAAACAGATTTTGAAAAAATCAATGAAACCTTAAAAAGTTTGAAATAATCGTTATAGAATTATTTTACAAACCATTATAAAATTAAAACCAAAAACTAAATATAACACAACGAAAATGAGAAAGAAGATTGTTGCAGGAAATTGGAAAATGCATAAAAATGCAGAACAAACTGAAGATTTATTGAATGAACTAATAGCAAAAATACCAACAGACACTACTGTTCAAGTTATTGTAGCTCCTACTTTTGTGAACTTAGCGTCTGCTGTAGATCATTTAGAGTTTACTAATATTGATGTTGCTGCACAAAACGTTCATCAAGCCGAAGGTGGCGCTTTTACGGGCGAAATCTCAGCAGATATGTTAAAAAGTGTTGGTGTAGATATCGTAATTTTAGGACACTCAGAGCGCAGAGCCATATTTCATGAAACAGACGCTTTGATTGCTAGTAAGGTAAATACAGCTTTAGAACATGATATGATGGTTATTTTTTGCTTCGGAGAAGAATTAAAAGACCGTCAATCAAAAAATCATTTTAATGTGGTAGAAAACCAATTGCGAGATGGTTTATTCCATATTGAATCAAAAGACTGGGACAGTATTGTTTTGGCCTATGAGCCAGTTTGGGCAATAGGAACTGGAGAAACAGCTTCTCCGGAACAAGCGCAAGAAATGCATGAATTCATCAGAGAAACAGTTCGTAAAGCTTTTGGAAGTGATATCGCTGAAAGCGTATCTATCCTTTATGGAGGTAGCGTGAAGCCTGATAATGCAAAAGAAATATTCTCAAAACCAGATGTAGACGGAGGTCTTATTGGTGGTGCTGCACTAAAAGCAGATGATTTTGTAGCAATTGTGAATGCTATCTAAATTTATATTTAAACTTCATAAAAAAAGCGGTGATTTATTTCACCGCTTTTTGTTTAAATCCCTATTTCTATCTGAAAACGTACATACCAATTGTTCTTTGTACTTCCGTCGAAATAATTTAAAGTGTCAAAAGTCAATTCGCTTTGTAATTTAAAAGTATGTTCCCAAATATATTTGGTCAAACCAACAGTATATTGTTTAGAATTTGGAGCCAAAGTCCTAATATCCTCTCCTACTTTTTGAGTCGAATACCTCCCGATAATTTCATAGTTTGAAGGAAAATTATAACTCAACTGATGATCAAATCCGTTACCTACATAAGCATAATTAGATTGTGAAATGTCGTTTGGGTTTAAAATAACAGCATTCCTAGAAGTAGTTCTCGACATGTAACTTGACATTGCTGCCCAGCCATTATATTTCAGCATAGCATCAAGCATAACTGATTTCATAGTGCGGGCTTCGAATAAATCATTACCTAATTGTCCTTGTGTTCTTTTAGCATGATTATTTTGCTGAAAAGCTCCAGAGAGCATCAATTTTGGCTTTTTTTCTCTTACAATATCCCCTTCAAAATAGGTCCCGTCCCTAGAAAAAGCCCCAAAAGGCAACAGCTCCACTTTACCGGTTAAGGCAACTCCTGCATCTGCATTTCCTGTTATATTACGTCCTTCACCTGTTGAAACAGCAGTTTTAAAATTATAGGAAAATTTATCTTTAAACTCGTTCATGTTATGCACTTGAAAACCAAAATCCCTGTCTATTGTAAATCGGGCATTATTAATTGATCGATCGGTTAGCTGTAATCCGCCTGAAGAATTTACACGCTGACGGTTTCCCGGTAATTTTGTTTGCCCAAAACTGATATTCCAGTTTTTATTAGGTCTGTAAAAAACAACCGCATCACGAATAATATTAATATTTTCTCCTTCTTGAATTTCTCCCACATCGCCCGGGGCAAATGATAATTGGACTGCATATAAAAACTTTGGTGAACCTACATAACCGTCAAATCGCAAACGCAAACGTCTGATTTGTCCATCATAAACCCCATCTTCGCCTTCATTTTCAGTATAAGTAACTCTGTTTTGCATTCGAAACCTAATATTTAATTGGTATAAACTGTCAGGAGAAGTAATTCCAATCCCTTTACCAAAGCTATAATAAGGAAGTGCAGATAATTTTAAGTCATTATCTTGTTTATTTTGCTTTATAGTAACTTGAGCATTGCTAGCAATACTTAGTAGAAAAACAAAAAATAAAATGATTTTTTTCATTGTACAGTTGTGTATTAATGGTGCAAATGTAAAATAAAATTTGATTTACAAATGCCGTTTAAATAGTGATTACTACCTTTGCAAAAAAAATAAGCATGTCAAACATATATATTGGGTATCATTTTACTATTGAGCCTAAAGAACTAGGTTCTGAAATATTAATTGCAGAATTAGGAGAAAGAGCATTTGAGAGTTTTACAGAAACTGAAACCGGTATTTCTGCTTTTGTACAAAAGGATTTATGGGATGAAATGATTCTTGATGATATTCATATTTTACAGTCGGAAGAATTTACGATTGATTATACATTCGAAGAAATCGAGCAAGTAAACTGGAATGAAGAATGGGAAAAGAATTTTGAAGCTATAGATGTTGATGGAAATTGTCATGTCCGTGCGCCTTTTCACCCAAAAACAGATGCTGAATTCGATATTGTTATCGAACCAAAAATGAGTTTTGGAACAGGTCACCACGAGACAACCCACATGATGATACAGCATTTATTAGAAATGGATGTTACTGGAATGAAAACACTGGATATGGGATGCGGAACTGCTATTTTAGCAATACTTGCCGAGATGAAAGGAGCGCAACCAATTGATGCCATTGATATTGATAATTGGTGTTATTTAAATTCTATAGAGAATGCACAGCGTAATAATTGTAAACACATTACAGTTTATGAAGGTGAAGCAGCATTATTAGTTGGTAAAAAATACGATTTGATTATTGCCAATATCAACAGAAACATCTTGTTGAACGATATGCAAAGTTATGTTGACAGTTTAAACCCTAGTGGCACACTACTTTTAAGTGGCTTTTATCAGGAAGATATACCATTTATAGATGCTTCTTGTACTGAAAAAGGACTAACTTATGTTAAAAAATTTGAAAGAAACAATTGGGTATCTTTAAAATATGTAAATTAGAAGTATTATTTTTTTATTAATTACGAAAGTACAAAAACCTACAAAATGAGTACTAAAGAAAAAGTAAGAGAAAGAGTTAGTATTAAGGAAGCTATAAGTTTAGACAATGAAATAGTGGTTTACAACGATGATGTAAATACTTTTGACCATGTCATTGAAACTTTAATTCGTGTTTGTAATCACACTCCCGAACAAGCAGAACAATGTTCATTAATTGTACATTATAATGGAAAGTGTACGGTAAAAACAGGCCCATACGATAAATTAAAACCACAATGCACTCAATTATTAGAAGCAGGATTAAATGCGGAGATAATTTAAGAATAGTAAAACTTCCCTTTGAAAAATAAAATACTGTGAATAATTCATAAACATTCTCTTTTATTCTATATTTGAATAAAAAAAAGTGTTTTTATGGAAGAATATGGTAAAATTTTAGTTTTTGTAATGCCCGTCTTTTTGATATTGATTATCATCGAGAAAGTTTATGGGCATTACAAAGGGGAAGACACCGCTCCAAATATGGATTCTGTTTCAAGCGTAAGTTCTGGAATGGTTAACTCCTTGAAAGATGTTTTGGGGCTTAGTATAACTCTGGTTTCTTACGATTGGATTGTATCTAAAATAGCCTTATTCAATCTTGAAGCTAACTTTTTAACCTATTTTATTGGATTTATAGCTATTGATTTTTATGGCTATTGGAGCCATCGTTTGTCACATCAAATTAATTTTTTATGGAACAAACATGCCATTCACCACAGTAGTGAGGAATTCAATTTGGCTTGTGCCCTACGCCAACCTGTTTCCAGTTTCGTCAATTTGTTTACCTTTTTATTAATTCCGGCAGCTCTTTTAGGTGTTCCCTCCAAAGTGATTGCAATAACCCTACCGATTCATTTATTTCTTCAATTTTGGTACCACACCAAACACATTAAAAAGATTGGTTTTCTAGAAAACATACTGGTTTCTCCCTCCCATCATAGGGTACATCATGCTATCAACCCTGAATATATGGACAAAAACCATTCACAAATATTCATTATTTGGGATAAATTGTTTGGTACTTTTCAAGCGGAATTAGAAAGTGTTCCACCTGTTTTTGGAATCACAAGACCAGCTAGAACTTGGAATCCAATTCGGATTAATTTTCAGCATTTATGGTTACTAATTACCGATGCTTGGCGCGCCGAAAACTGGAAAGATAAGTTTACCATTTGGTTCAAACCAACGGGCTGGCGTCCAGAAAATTTTGAAGAAAAATATCCAGTAACTAAAATCACCAATGTCTATGATTTTGAAAAATATAGCCTTCAACATTCTAAAAAACTGATGTACTGGTCCTTGTTTCAAGCTATTATTACGTTGTTACTTATTAGTTATATGTATAATTCTATCGCCATAATAGGTTTGCCAAATGTATTTATTTACGGAGCATTCATTTTTCTTACGGTTTACAGTTATACGGAACTTATGGACACGCGAAAAATTTCTGTGTTTTGGGAAAGTATCCGGTTTGTATTTGGAATTGGACTGATTTTCTATTTTGGAGATTGGTTTGGCATGGATCAACTCTTTCCTTTTGCGAGTTATATTATTGGCGGTTACCTCCTTTTATCCTTAGCTGTAACGATATATTTTGTCAGCATTAATTTTGAAAAAGAAACAATGATTGTAGCTCAATCTTAAAAAGATAAAATGAAAAGTAACTTAATATTAAATAGGTTCATCGGGTTTAGTCTAGTCTATCTTTTGATAATTCTTTTTGGAAGAGAAGAAATTGCCTGGTTTTTGAAACCATTTTTATTGCCGTTTCTAATTCTGGCTGTTTATATACACGAAAGATTTATTACCAAAAAAGTTCTTTTGACATCTTTGACTTTGTCGTGGATAGGCGATATTATTTTGATGTTTGCTGACAAAGGAGAATTATATTTTATTGCCGGATTGATTGCTTTTTTACTTTCGCATATTTCTTATATTATACTGTTCAGCAAACAATTAAAGATTTATTTAAAGAAAAGCAAAATCATTTTCTGGGTGGGATTTACAGCAATTGCCTTTTATTTAATCGTAATGATGCTGATTTTATTACCAAGTTTGGGAGATTTAAAAATCCCTGTTTTTGTTTATGCTCTGACAATTTCCATCATGTTGTTATTTGCGCTCAAAGGGTTCTTAAACTGGCAAAAACCTGCAAGTATATATATTTTAATTGGTGCTATCGTTTTTGTAGCTTCAGACAGTATTTTAGCCTTTGATAAATTTTACGCACCATTGCAATACAGTTCCTTCTTGATTATGGCAACTTATTTAATTGCACAATACTTGATTGTTATTGGTATTTTGAAATTAAACAAAAAAAAAGTAGCATTCCCTCACGAGAATGCTACTTTGCTATGAAATTTCTAACGATTAATGAGGGAATTTATTTTTCAATAACCCATATAAATAAGTTCCCAAAAGAGCCCCGAAAAGCACTATCAGAACGGTCCAAAAACCTGCTCCAAGCAAGATGAATATTGGACCCGGACAAGAACCTACCAATGCCCAACCCAATCCAAAAAACAATCCGCCAATCCAGTATCGAGCAGATCCTTTTTCTTTATCTGGAATTTCTATAGATTCTCCTTTTATGTCTTTTATGTTATTTCTTTTTATGATTTGAATCCCAATAATTCCTGTCAAGATAGCCACCGAAATAATTCCGAACATGTGAAACGACTGAAATTGAAACATTTCATAAATGCGATACCAAGAAACGGCTTCTGATTTAGTCAGTACAATTCCGAAAACAAATCCAACTAATAAATATTTTAGTATATTTTTCATGCTTTTTATTTTAAATTTTAAATGATGATTGCTTAACTACTTTACAATTAATGGCAATAAGAAATGCGCCATTATCAAACCGCCGATGAAAAATCCAATAACTGCTTTCAAAGAGGGAATTTGTAAATTACTTAATCCTGAAATGGCATGTCCAGAAGTACAACCACCGGCATAACGAGAGCCAAAACCAATCAAAACGCCACCAATAAGCAATATGAAAATACTTTTTGGAGATTCCAAAATAGCTGTTCCAAAAAGTGCATCCGGCATTAATTTTCCGTTTGGAGCTTCAATACTAAGTTGTGCTAATTGTGCAATTGTTTTAGGGTTAATGTCTACATTTGAAGCATCACTCATAAAATGAACGGCAACAAAACCGCCTAACATAGCACCAAGAACGACTACTAAATTCCAGCGTTGTGCTTTCCAATCAAAATCAAAAAAAGCGACTCGTTTTCCTAAACCAGCCATCGAACAAAGCGAACGCAAATTAGAAGACATTCCGAAAGACTTCCCAAAATAAATAAGTGTTAACATAATCAAGCCGATTAAAAAACCGGAAACATACCAAGACCACGTTTGAAAAATAATATCCATATTGTTTTTTTGTGCAAAGATAAGATGCATTTTACGAGATTTTGGAAGAAATGCTAAATCAGGTGAAAAAGTGTGTATCCAAATTATTACGGGAACACGCAATAAGGTCTAAAGTTCTGTTTATATTTGTATTATTTAAATTACATGGTATTGTAATTGCTATTTAAATTTTACCTAATAAATTTACACTAAACATGAACAAATCAATCTTTTTTATTGCGTTACTAATTAGTATGGCTTCTTGCTCCAGTACACAATCTACATTGAAAAATACGGATGATAATGCACCAAACCTTACACTTTCTAAAGACAACACTTTTGTAATTACGGAATACAGTAAAGACAAAAAATATGGTTATGATAAAGATTATCCCATCAATATTTTCTTTAATAACACTAAAAACGAGACAATCAATCAAGGTCGGTTTTTGAACGCATTAGCAGGACCTAATGGTGAGAAAATCACGTTTACTAAATTAGAAAGCTGTTGTCCGTTTCCAACAAAAAGAAGTGAAATGGGTGCTGGATTTCTGGATGTTTATGAATTAAAATGGATTGGTCAGAAAAAACCAGTACTACTCTATTTGAACATCTATGAAAAAGGAATTTTGATGGTTCCAACGGGACTTTCATTGAAAAAATAATAGACTTAAAATCCCAAAACATCCTTACAAACCAAATCCCTAACTCTTATGGTCCCGAAGCCTCGGGAGAAATCCTCCCGTTTTTCAGGGAAATTGCAATCTCGTCCTAATGACGAGACAGGAAAAAGCTCCTAATAAAACGTTAATCCAATAAATTATTTGAAAATCATAAATCGGAAATCGTAAATCATAACTACCTTTGCACTTTCTAAAAAATTCATATTATGAACCTACAACATATTCCACAAATTAAATATACTGACAGCGGTAATTTCTTCCTACTTGCTGGTCCTTGCGCCATTGAAGGTGAAGAAATGGCGATGCGAATTGCCGAAAAACTAGTTGGAATTACTGATACTTTACAAATTCCTTTCGTTTTTAAGGGCTCTTTTAAGAAAGCAAACCGTTCTAGAATTGATAGTTTTTCAGGAATTGGAGATGAAAAAGCATTAAAAATCCTTAGAAAAGTTTCGGAAACATTTAAAGTTCCTACTGTTACGGATATTCATACGAATGAAGATGCGGATATGGCTGCTCAATATGTTGATGTGTTGCAAATCCCTGCTTTTTTAGTGCGTCAAACCGATTTAGTCGTGGCTGCTGCCAATACCGGAAAAGTAGTCAACTTGAAAAAAGGACAGTTTATGAGTCCGGAAAGCATGAAACATGCGGTTCAAAAAGTATTGGATTGTCACAATGAAAACGTGATGGTTACGGATAGAGGAACAATGTTTGGTTACCAAGACATGATCGTTGATTTTAGAGGAATTCCTACGATGCAACAATATGCTACTACTGTTCTTGATGTTACTCACTCACTACAACAACCCAACCAAACGGCTGGTGTAACTGGTGGAAGACCAGATATGATTGAAACTATTGCCAAAGCTGGTATTGCTGTAGGTGTAGATGGAATCTTTATTGAAACCCATTTTGATCCTGCTAATGCAAAAAGCGATGGAGCAAATATGTTGCATTTAGATTACTTTGAATCCTTAATGACCAAGTTAGTTGCCATTAGAAAAACAATAAATACATTTTAAATTTAGGACCCAAATACAGTGAAGCATTTTTTTTTATTTTCAGCATTCCTAATTATACTATTTACTAATACTACAATTGCACAGGAAAAAAAAATAATACAAGATCGATATACCAGTCATAACAAAGGTAAATTTTTTGTTTCATGGGGTGGAAATAGAGACAGTTATTCTAAATCTGATGTGACTTTTCGAGGTAAAGACTACAACTTTACTCTGGAGAACATTCAAGCACATGACAAACCAAAAGGATGGCATGTTGATTATATTAATCCATCTAGAATGACTATTCCTCAAACTAATTTTAGATTGGGATATTTTATAAATGATCATTACAGTGTTGCTATAGGAGTGGATCACATGAAATATGTGATGACGCAAGATAAAGCCGTAAACATTGATGGTTACTATCCTAATCCCGGATCATATAATGAGTTATTGCCAAATAATCAGGTGCTTTTGACCGAAGAGTTTCTACTTTATGAACACACCGATGGTTTAAATTATGTCAACAGTGAATTTTCAAGACACGATGATATTTCCTCTATTTTTAAAATCGAAAATACCGACAAAATTCAAGTTAATTTAACTGAAGGAGTTGGTTTTGGTTTATTGTATCCAAAAACAAATACAACATTATTAGGAAAAGAACGTCATGATGATTTTCATGTTTCAGGGTATGGTACTTCTTTGAAAGCAGGTTTAAATGTTACTTTTTTCAAGCACTTTTATATACAAGGAGAACTTAAAGGAGGCTACATCAATATGCAGGATATTAGAACAACGCAAAGTTCTGAGGATAGTGCTTCACAAGATTTTTTCTTTTTTCAGAGAATCATTGCAGTAGGAGGAATATTCAAAATATAATTCATCCTCAATCAAAAATTAAATAAGCTGTCATATATGATGGCTTTTTTTATGAATTTGATTTAAAAAAAACTAAAATATATAAAATTAATATCTGTTTGATTATTTGATTTTTTTTCTTTTTTTTAAATTTTAATTAGTTAAATTTAACCATCGGATTTGCTTGTTTCAAGTTGGGTAATTTTAATACAATATAATTCTTTAAAATTATAAATGATCAAAAATAACACCTCCACTTCTTCTTTAAAAACAGACTATCACTTTGATAATTTTTTTAATATATCAGCTGATTTTATATGTATCGCAGGATTTGATGGCTATTTCAAGAGAATAAATCCGGCTGTTTCAAAATTATTAGGCTTTACGGAAGAGGAATTATATTCTCGACCAATCAGCAGTTTTGTATATACTGCCGACCTCCAAATTACTTTAGAAACCAGAGAACAAGTATATAAAAATAAGCCTCTTTTGAATTTTGAAAACCGCTATTTAACTAAAAGCGGGGAAATTGTATGGTTATCATGGACATCAATGCCTGTTGATTCCGAGAAATTAGTGTATGCAATTGCCAAAAACATTACCCATAAAAAAAGAATGGAAGAAGAGCGCAATTTGCTCATTGCAAATTTGACGCAAATCAACAAAGAACTAACAGTTTTGTCTCATAAAACTTCGCATGATTTAAAGTCACCGATAAATAACATGCTTTCTGTTTTCAGTCTCATTGATGTTTCAAAAATCAATGATCCAGAAACGTTGGAGTTAGTAGAAATTCTTAAATTAACTAGTGAAAATTTAAAACAAACTTTAAATGATTCTATTGATCAATTAGTAGAAAACGAGAGTATTAATACTCAAATTGAAGAAATAAATTTAAATGAATCCCTTAGTGAAGTGCTTACTTCCATAAATTCTTTAGTTTGCGATTCAAAAGCAATTGTTAATGTTGACTTTTCCGCATTTGAGAATATTACTTTTAACAAAGCATACATCAAAAGTATATTTTTGAATTTACTTACTAATTCCATTAAATATGCAAAACCACATCATGTACCCGTTATTACTATCCAAACCAGAAAATTAAATGGAGTAAATCAATTAATTTTTTCTGATAATGGACTTGGTTTTGATATGGATAAGGTGAAGGATAAGATTTTTGGATTGTATGAAAAATTCCACAATAACATAGACAGCAATGGTATAGGATTATATTTAGTGTATAATCACATTACTAGTTTAGGCGGGAGAATCGCCGTGGAGAGTAAAATAAATGAAGGTGCTACATTCACAATTTCCTTCAAATATTGAAAAAAAACAGCATGTAGCATCTTCAAAAATTAGGGTGTTTTTATTTTACAATTCCATTCTGATCTATCAAATACATAAGTGAAGCCATAGTTGCCGCTCCTAGTTCCAACTCTCTTTTATTGACAGCATCAAAAGTGTCATTTGCAGCATGATGATAATCAAAATAACGCTGTGAATCCGGCTGTAATCCTACCTTTACGATGTGACTGGATTGTAACGGACCAATATCAACACCAGAATGCCCTTTTACAAATTTGTGGATTAAATAGGGTTCGAATAACGAGGCCCAACTACTAATTTTATTGAAATTAGCTTCATCAGCTTCAATTGAAAAACCTCTTGGAGAAAACCCGCCCGAATCACTTTCTAAAGCGAAAATATGGTTCTCGTTGTTTTTATTGGACTGTGTTTCATATTCTTTTCCGCCTCGAACACCGTTTTCCTCGTTCATAAACAAAACCACACGCAACGTGTTTTTAGGTTTGTAACCAATATTTTTGAAGATATTCAACACTTCCATACTTTGGACACATCCTGCTCCATCGTCATGAGAACCATCTCCAAGATCCCAAGAATCCAGGTGACCTCCAACAACCATTATTCTTTCAGGATGTTCAGATCCCGTCATTTCACCAACCACATTATAGGATAAAACATCCTCAAATGTTTGACATGATTGTTTCAAGTAAAAAGTTGCATTGGGATTCGATTTCAAACTTTTACTCAAAAGTTCGGCACCGTTGGTACTAATAGCAGTTGCTGGAATCCGTTGCTCTTTTGCAATGTCGCCGTAATTAGTTGCACCGGTATGCGGGAAATCATCTAATCTTAAGTTCATAGAACGTACAATCACTGCCAAAGCACCTAATTTTCCTGCCTCTCTGGCTCCTGATGATCTCTGGTCCACGCAACCACTGTAAGCTTTAAATGTTTCTACAAACTCAGGATTCATGGGTCTGTTAAAGAAAATGATTTTACCTTTAACTTTTGCTTCGCCAAGCGCTGCTAGTTCTTCTAAACTTTTTACTTCTATCACATTGGCATTCAATCCAGCTTTTGGTGTCGCTACAGAACCTCCTAAGGCACAAATGGGGAACGTTATTTTTTGTTTCCCTACCTGTAAATAAGCGATTTCTTTTTCGCCTCTCACCCATTTTGGCACCATTACTTCTTGAAGGTACACTTTATCTAAACCCAAAGTTTCTAATTGTGCTTTAGTATACAAAACGGCTTTTTCTGCTCCTGTGGAACCTGATAATCGGGATCCGATGGTATTGGACAAATGATCCAGCCAAGGATAACATTTGGCATTGGTTAAGGAAGATTTGTAAATTTCCTTTAAAGTTTGTTCCTCTTTAGTTTGCGCAAATACGGTGATTCCACCAAATAAAAGTGCGGCTAAAACAATTGATTTTTTCATAATAAATTTGGAGCTTTTTTTGGTATTCTTCTTTATAATTTTGGTTTTGGTTGCTGTTGCAATTTCGTAATTCTTTACGAATATATAAGGTGAGATTCAAAAAAAAAATCCTGCAAGTTTTAAAGCTCTTGCAGGATATCCTATTTAATTTATCAGTTCGAAACTGATTGCTGTTCCTCCTCCTGGAGCTAAATTCAACTTAATTTTTGATTTGCTGGACACTGTCATCGTGCTAATTTTATAAGCAATTGGATTATTTTTCCAATCGGCATTTTTAGCATCTTCATAAATGATCGCTTTGTATTTTTTTCCTTTGGTTAAGAAGTCTAACTTTATTTCTGATGTTCTGGCATTCTCATCGGTGATTGCTCCTAAAAACCACGTTTCCTTTCCTTTGGTTTTTCGGGCAACCGTAACATAATCACCCGGCTCCGCTTCTAAATATTTGCTTTCATCCCAATCCGTTTCAACATCTTTGATAAACTGAAAAGCATCTGGATATTTATCGTAATTTTCTAATAAATCAGCCGCCATTTGCAACGGCGAATACATGGTTACGTATAAGGCCAGTTGCTTGGCTAAAGTGGTATGAACCTGCTCCGTTTTATTTTTATCATAATAACTCATTTTGATTTCAAAAATTCCTGGCGTGTAATCCATAGGTCCGCCCAGTTGTCTTGTAAAAGGCAAAATAGTTTCGTGCATCGGTGGATTTCCAACGCTCCAAGCATTGAATTCATTTCCACGAGCTGCTTCGGCAGCGATATAATTAGGATACGTTCTTCCAAAACCAGTTGGTCTTGACGATTCATGAGAGTTAATCATAACCTTATAATCGGCAGCGCGTCTTACCACAAAATTAAAATGATTCACCATTGATTGTCCATCATGAAACTCGCCACGCGGAATAATTTTACCCACATAACCTGATTTTACTGCTGGATATTCGTATTTTTTCATCAAATCAAAAGCACGATCTAAATGTCTTTCGTAATTACTGACAGAACCCGATGTTTCATGATGCATAATCATTTTGACATTTTTTTCTTTGGCGTAAGCCGAAAGAGAAGCAATATCAAAATCCGGATACGGCGTTGTAAAATCAAAAACTTCCTCTTTCCAGTTTCCGTTCCAATCTTCCCAACCTACATTCCAGCCTTCTACCAATACGCCATCAAAACCATTTTTTGCAGCAAAATCAATGTATCGTTTCGTATTTTCGGTAGTAGCACCGTGCTTTCCTGACGCTTTTGGTGCATCTGCAAAATTAGTGGCATTTTGAGAACCTGCATAATCCCAAGTCGATTTCCCTACGTGCATTTCCCACCAAATTCCAACATATTTCATAGGTTTTATCCAAGACGTATCTTCTAATTTCGATGGTTCGTTTAGGTTTAAAATCATTTTAGAAGCCACAATATCTCTGGCATCATCGCTAATCATGATAGTTCTCCAAGGCGACACACAAGGCGTTTGCAAATAGGCTTTGTCACCAATGGCATTCGGAACTAATTCGGCTTTTAATTTATAATTTGTCACATCAGCATTCAAATGCATGACCGGATAATTAACGACAGCCGCTTCAAAAATATTGAGATACAAACCTGATGGCGCTTTCATCATCAACGGTGTTTGAACCATGTATTTCCCTGGAATCGATTTCACTCCAATTCCGTTGTTCATATTAATTTTGCTATTATCAATTTCAGAAAACTTAGTTTCGTTGTATTCGTATTCATTGCTGTCGAAATCGCCTGGAAGCCAAAATACCTTATTATTTTCGGTTAAATTGAATTGGGTAACCTCATCAGAGATGATGAAATAATTCAGCTCCGCTTGTTTTGGAAAATCATATCTGAAAGCTACTCCTTCATCAAATACTCTAAAAATGATATTCATTTTTACCTTAGTTTCCTTGTTGATCAGCGAAACATTAAGTTCATTATAGTGATTAAGAATACTAGCTTGTTCTCCCAAAACTGGTTTCCATGATTCGTTGAAGCTGGAAGTTTTTGAAGTCAGGATATCAAAATTAGCGTCTAAAGCTGGTTTATCTTTTAATTTTATACCTAAAGCGCTTTCTAAAACGACCGCTTTGTTTTTGTAATTTACGGAATAGAAAGGTTGCCCATTTGTTCCTAATTTGAAATTTAAGGCGATTTTACCTGATGGCGATTGAACGCTTTGGGCATTCCCAAAACTGAACAAAGCGATTAGAAAAAGAGAAAATAAATATTTCATTTTTGAATGATTTTATTGAATGGATAAAAGTAAATAAAATAGCTGTTTTTCATAGTATGACTTTTAACAAATACTGCATTTTTATTTAAAAAAACCCTTCAGTACTACTACTGAAGGGCCGATCATAAATAAACAAACCAAACATTTACTTAATCAACACAAAATCAACTTTATTATTAGTGCTAGAATCCGTACCTATAAAAACCTGAAAAGTACCAGGTTCTGCGATAAACTGTAAATCCGAATTATAAAATTTTAATTCTTCAAGAGAGATTTCAAAAGTTACTGTTTGTTTTTCTCCTTTTTTAAGAGCAATTTTCTGGAATCCTTTTAACTCTTTTAAAGGCCTTGTAACAGATCCTACTAGATCTCTTATGTACAACTGAACTACTTCTTTACCATCATAATTTCCTGTATTGGTCACATCAACAGTCACTTTTACTTTTTCATTGAAGTTCATTTTATCGGATGAAATTTTCAAATTCGAGTAATCGAATGTGGTATAACTCAATCCAAAACCAAACGGATATAGAGGTTCATTTCTTTCGTCGATATAATTCGATCTAAATTTTTCGAACTTCCCTTCTTTATTACCTAACGGTCTTCCCGTATTTTTTTGATTGTAATAAATCGGCACTTGACCAACACTCCTTGGAAAAGTAGCCGTTAATTTTCCTGAAGGGTTTTCATCTCCAAACAAAACATCCGCAATAGCACTTCCTGCTTCACTTCCTGCAAACCAAGTATTCAAAATAGCCGGAACTGTTTCGTTTTCCTGTACCAATACTAATGGACGACCTGTAAATAAAACTAACACAACCGGTTTTCCTGTTTTCAATAAGGCTTGCAATAAGTCTTTTTGCGCTTGTGGAATCTCTAAGTTCGTTCTGCTACTGCTTTCTCCGGACATTTCTGCTGATTCACCTAAAGCCGCTACAATTACATCAGATTGATTGGCAATTTTCAAGGCTTCAGCCAATAATTCTTGGGAAGTTCTGTTGTCGCGGTGTAAGGTTTTACCAAACATGGTTGCTTTTTCTTCGAAAGCTGCATCATAATCCAGATTGCTTCCTTTGGCGTAAAGCACTTTAGTATCCTTCCCTGCCACTTCTTTGATTCCTGCTACTAATGAAATGGATTTATCCATATTAGTAGCCACACTCCAAGTACCTGCCATATTTTCTTTGGCATCAGCCAATGGTCCGATTAAAGCAATCGTACCTGATTTTTTCAAAGGAAGTAACTGATTGTTATTTTTTAATAATACTAACGATTGTGCTGAAATTGCTCGTGCTTCGGCTCTGTGGTTTTTTGTGAAAATTTCTGTTTTCGCTCTATTTTCATCACAATATTTATACGGATCATGGAACAAACCCAAATCATATTTCGCATTCAAAATAAGACGCGTTGCATTATCGATTTGTTCGATCGTTACTTTTCCTTCCTCCAATGATTTTTTTAAAGTCGTCAGGAAACCTTCGCCCACCATATCCATTTCAATTCCGGCATTCAAAGCCAAAGCAGAAACAGTTTGTAAATCTCCCATTCCGTGTTCAATCATTTCCGGAATTCCGGTAAAATCAGTAACTACAAATCCGTCAAATCCCCATTGTTTTCTTAAAACATCTGTCATCAACCACTTATTTCCAGTAGCAGGAATTCCATCAATTTCATTGAAAGACGCCATTACCGAACCAACGCCGGCATCAATAGCGGCTTTGTAAGGCGGAAAATAATCGTTATACATTTTTATTCGGCTCATATCAACCGTGTTGTAATCACGTCCTGCTTCTGGCGCACCATACAAAGCAAAATGTTTCACACATGATAAAATGGTATTGTTCTTAGACAAATCATTTTGTTGATACCCATTGACCATTGCTTTTGCAATTTGGCTTCCCAAAAATGGATCTTCACCCGAACCTTCTGAAACTCTTCCCCAGCGTGGATCACGAGAAATGTCTACCATAGGCGAAAACGTCCAGTTGATTCCATCAGCACTTGCTTCTTTGGCAGCGATTTGGGCAGAGCGCTCAATTAATTTCATATCCCAAGTAGCTGACAATCCCAGCGGAATAGGAAAAGTCGTTTCGTAACCGTGAATAACATCCATCCCAAAAAGTAACGGAATTTTCAAGCGGCTTTTTTCGACAGCAATTTTCTGTACTTCTTTTATTTTCTGAACTGATTTGATGTTGAATAACCCACCTACTTTTCCGTCTTCGATATTCTTAGCCACATTAGAACTACTGGCTGCACCGGTAGTAATATCACCCGAAGTTGGCAAATTCAATTGTCCAATTTTCTCTTCCAAAGTCATTTTCGAAAGTAACTCTGCAACGAACTCTGTTTTCGGTTTAATTTTAACCTCCTTTTTAGATGTCTTTTTTTGGCTATAGCCAAAAAGCGAAATTCCAAAAAGTAGTATGATCAATTTAATTTTCATTTTGTCTGTTTTTTATTTGTTTGAACATCCAATCATAAATTTCTTGGTTGTCATATACTCGTGACCAACTGTCGTGATTGGCATCATCAAAAATTGTCAGCGTCACATTAGTATTACAGGTTTTTAATTTTTTATACATCGCAATAGAATACTCTACATTCACGACATCATCCAGTAATCCATGAAAAATCCGGGTAGGAATGGATGCAATTTTACAGTTTTCAATCATTGGAATTCTATCTACGTAACCTGCAATAGGCACCAAAGCGGCAAAGATTTCAGGATGTGCAACAACTAGATTCCAAGCGCCCCAAGCTCCCATACTAAGACCTGTGAGATAAATTCTGCTACTATCAATATTGTTCTCTTTTTGGATTTTTAAAATCAAACGATACAATACTTCCTCATTCCAATATTCATTTTCCGGACATTGCGGTGACAATACATACGCGTCTAATTCGTGACTTTTCAAATACTTGAATGGTCCATGCTCTTTTACTTTTTGGATATCTGTTCCTTTTTCACCAGAACCGTGAAGAAAAACAATCAGTGGCTTTTTATCTTTAGTATCCTTTGGAATATGTAAAGCATACGCTAATTCGCGTTTTTGAACGATTTCGGTTTTTATTGTACCAATTTCATCCTTTTGGGCAAGAGAAACAATGGAAAATAATAACGCGACTATTGCTAATTTATATTTCATCTAAAAATTTATTTTAAAATCCATATTGAGTGGACGAAAAACCTAATGTTTTCAACCCCACTTTTACCTCAGGTGCCTGCATAAATAATTTCCAAATCAATCCGGTACGATGATTCTCAATCATAGGAACAATTGCTCCTTGATCAATAGCTAAATAACGTGGTGTTACCCAATTATAATGAGGCGAAAAGGCATCATAAGGTCCGGCAACTCCAACTAAAGTGCTCTTTTTTTCATCGTATAAATAATGTAAAAACTTCATGCTTTCCGCAGGTGTAAATGGAAAAGAAGATAAAGCTGCTGTAGGTGAAATTACTCCCGTATCATTCAATGGTTGGTGCGCTGTATATCCTGTAGTACCGTCGGGATTTCTGGTGTAACTAGCAGTAAGTCCCCAACATTTATCGGAATAACCCGCCCATTGTTTTGGATTGGCAATACAATATTGATTGATGATTTTAGAATGATTTTGTGTCACTGTCCAATAATTGGCATAGGCATCCGTTAATCCTCGTGGATCCATTCCCAAATAGGAATATTGCGCCCAAAACAAAGGCCCAACATTTCCTGTAGCACCATTATAATTAAAAATTACCGGTATTCCATATTGAGAATTTCCGTTTGTGATTGCACCGTTACGAGCCCAAGCTTGATGATACGCTGCAGCTGGAATTGGATGTGTTGGAGAAGCAGCACCCATTACGTAAGTAATTAAACATTCGTTATAACCTTCTAGTTTGAAATTCATTTCCCAACCATAATTAGGAGACCAGTGCCAATACATGGCATTTTCTCCTTTTGTGTACCAATCCCACTCTACGCCTTTCCACAACTCATCTGCTTTGTTGGCTAAGACTTTTTCAGCAGTGTTTCCGTTTTTAAAATATTCTCTAACGGTTAATAATCCTTGACATAAAAAAGAAGTTTCAACAATATCTCCACCATTATCTTTTGTTCCAAAAGGGATTACTTTTCCTGTCGTCCCATTTATCCAGTGCGGCCATGCACCATGAAAACGTTCTGCGTTTTCCAAAAAGGTCATTGCTGTAGTAAGGCGAGAAACTGCTTCGGCTCTTGGTACAAAACCTCGTTCCACACCTACAATAAGTGTCATCAACCCAAATCCTGAACCTCCAGTTGTAATAATATTAGCTTCAAAACTAGGATCTTCAGTAAGGTAACGTTCCCGTGCCAATTTTGAATTGGTTTCGGCATATTCCCAAAAATATTTGATAGCATCTTTTTGTACTTGATCCATCGCTTCGGTATCAGTTAAAGGAACTGAAGGCACAGTCGGACTCGTTGGTAATGGAGTACCGCCGCCTTTTCCTTCAGGAGACGATGATGAACAAGAAATAAAAAGATTTAAAAAAATTAGTCCGTATAAGTACTTTTTCATTTTTATAAAATAAAAGTATTAATAATTGAAAAAACACCTAGTTTATAGAAAACTAGGTGAATAAGAGTGCTTTTATCTGTTGTCTTTTTCTAATTTATATAAAGCAACAACTTCATTATCTGAAAGAGCAGCATTGTATATCCTGAACTCATCCATCATGCCTGTATAATTCAACATCCAGCCATCAGCAGCTCCCCATGGAGCACCTAAATGCTGTTGAAATCCTCCAATAATGAATTTTGAGACATTCGAATTGGCAAGATCACCATAACCAACTCCACCGGTAAGAGGATCACTTGCGTATCTCTTACTTATTGATGTAGGCAAATCAAGCTTTTGTCCATCAATATAGATGCTGTAAGTAGAACTAGCTCCGCTGTATGTCCATACAACATGTTTCCATGTTCCAAACATATTTGTTAGAACATTTGCACCACCATGCTCTATAAACTGACCTGACCAAGCAATACTAGGAGTTACATCTTTTTGAATGTGATTTTTTACTAACATCGTTGTTGCAGGACCTGTACCTTCAACTAATGAGAAAATATTACCCCAAAAATCTGTAGTTTTTGGCAACATAAATAATGACTGTGCTCCTCCTGTATGTGGATTTGTATTAATCCACATAGAAACGGTAATACTTTTTACATCAACCAAAGAACTTGCCACTGCGCTGTAAGCAATAAAAGAACTTGAAGATCCTTTATAAGCCATTCCTTTAATCCCGTTTCCATAAGTTACATTTTTACCTACTCCACCTGTTATTCCATTTTTTGAATCAGCAATACTGTTCTCAAAACTAAATTTAGTAATTAAGTTTGCTGCAGCAACATCATCTGAACTTTCATACCCACCAATTGCTTCATAAGCAATTGGTGCATTAACTTTATCTATACTATCCTCGTTACAGCTCACAAAAAATTGTGAAACTAAAACAGAAGCAAATAAGAAAATATATTTATTTTTTTTCATTTTACTTTTTTTTAAAATTAATAACCAGGATTCTGTGTTGATAATCCACCTGCTTGTGTAATGAAAGCTTGTGGCAATGGAAACAATTCATGTTTACCTGCAACAAATGTTTTTCCATGAATAGCAAATGCAGCGACAGCTTGTCCTGTTCGCACTAAATCAAAGAATCTATCGTGCTCAAATGCCATTTCTACTCTTCTTTCTTTCCAAATCGCAGTTTTTACATCGCCTTGAGAAACAGCAGTTGTATTCCCTAATCCAGCTCTTGTTCTAATTTGGTTCAACAAAAGAATCGCAGCAGGAGTTTGATTCAATTCATTTAGCGCTTCGGCTTTCATTAATAAAACCTCAGCGTATCTCAAATATTTGATATTCACATCGGTTTCCCAACCATCTGTAAAAGCAGAAGAATATGCTTTATAATTGTATCTTGGATTTTCAACCGTCAATGGTACTACCCTGCCATCATATAATGTAGTTCCTGCAAAAATGATTGTTGCATTTTTTCTTACATCACCCGTTTCATAAGCATTTACTAAACTTTGAGATGGTGTGTTGAAACCCCAACCCCAACCACCGGCACCACGAGCACCTTGTGTGTTAGAATAACCTGAAATTCCTTTGGCTGGTACAGAACCTGTTCCTTGGATTTCAAAAATAGATTCGGCATCATTCTCTCCTGCCAATTTATACATAGAAGCATAATCCGAAACAATAGCATATCCTGTAACCAAATTACAGTTGTCCACAACTTTCTGCCAGTTCTTTTGGTATAAATTTATTTTTGCCAATAAAGCGTAGGCAGCTCCTTTTGAAGCTCTTCCTTTTTCAGATGCAGCATATTCTGATTTATTTGGCAATACCGCAATAGCATCATTCAAATCACTTTCGATATAAGCATATACTTCGGCACTTGATTTACGCGTTAACTGCATGATTCTGTCTTCTTCAGAAGAAGGATTTGGTAAATGATCAATAATAGGAACACCACCATAGGTTTTCACCAAAGTAAAATACATAAAAGCTCTTAAAAACTTAGCTTCACCCAATAATCTTGCTCGTAAAGCAGGATTAGCTTTGTCTAATTGCGGAATAATACTTAATGCTTGATTGCATCTGTTAATTCCTTCGTAATTAGCTGCGAAAATCTCACTTGTTGATGGCGTTGAAGCATTATAGGTCAAGGCATCCATTAAATCTTTATCTGAGCCTGTATCTCCTGGAGACGATCCTTTGTCAGCATCATCAGAAGCAATACTTGACAACCCAATCCAAGAAAATGAAGTCATGTTCCAATCTAAAAACTTACTGTAGATTGCCGTTACAAAAGTGGCTGCTCCTGCATCGTTATTGAATAATTCAATATCTTTTGTAGAAATAGATTCTGTTTGATCTACATCTAAATAGTCGTTTGAACATCCCGAGAAAAAGTATGCGGATAGCGCAAAAATTGATATATATATCTTTTTCATTGTATTAAAATTTTAAATTAGCACCAATAACAATTGATCTTAATGTTGGGTAGGCATCCAACTCAATACCTTGTGTTCCATAAGGATCTCCATTACCATTTAGTTCCGGAGAGAAACCTGAGAATTTTTGAGTGATAAATGGATTTATAGCATTTACATATATTCTGCAAGAATTTAAAAATTCTCCTTTCATAGGAATTTTATATCCTAAAGTAATATTGTTGATTCTAAAGAAATCGCCTGATTCTAAATAATAAGTTGATGCTACCGGAACTTGATTAAACGGACCAGGTTTTGAAGCAGTTGTATTGTTTACTGTCCAAAAATCTGTTGCTAATGAATCTTCAATATTTTCTCCTGTAAAACGTTGTGCTTTTTTACCATTGTACACTTTAGCACCAGAAGTACCGTATCCGTCCACTGAGAAATCAAAGTTTTTATAGTTCATCCCTAAAGTAACGCCATACGTTGATGTTGGTAAAATCGAACCTACATACTTTTTATCTGCATTAGCATCTAAAGCATCTTGAGTTACTTGTGTACCTACGGCAGTATTGTATAACATTTTACCATTTGTAGCATCAAAACCAGCATATTCATACATATAGAAACTACCTAATGGTTTCCCTACAGAAGTATTATCTAATAATTTTGTCCATTGTCCATTTCCTAAATCTCCTCCGGTAATTGGCGCAAGCGTAGCATCTTTTAAACCTGTCAATTCATTTTTATTGTTAGAAAAATTTCCTCCAACCCAGTAACTTAAATTATCGGTTAATTTATCGTCCCAACGCAAAGCAACTTCATATCCTTTATTAGACACTTCTCCAACATGTGCCGGTGAAGAATTACTTATTCCTGAAGTAATGTAAGGTCTTGTGTTCAAAATAACATTTGTTGTTGTTTTATCATAAACATCAAACGATCCTTTCAATCTGTTGTTCAATAATTCAAAATCTATACCTGCAGACGTTTCTTCGGTAATTTCCCATGACAAACTTGGATCTACTTGAGAATTGATTGTAGTTCCTTCATTCAATAGAGAACCTCCTAAATAATACGTAAGACCAGAGCTGTATGCTTGGTTATTAAGAGGTACATTTTGGTTTCCTAGTTTACCCCAACCTCCTCTTAATTTCAATAAGTCTATTCCTTTTACATTAGCCATAAACTCTTCTTTGGTGATAACCCATCCTAAACCAAAGGCTGGAAAAGTTCCCCAACGATACTCTTTACCAAAATTTGATGAACCATCACGTCTGATTGTACCTGTAAATAAATATCGGTCCATTAATTTGTATTGGAAACGACCAAAATAAGAAGCTATTTTATTTTCATTAAAAACCTCATCTCTGTAATTAACAACTGTTCCTACATAATCAACACCTGCTAATGACCAGTAATTTGAATCTGCATTTACATTTTTTCTGGCAACAGTCAATTGTTCTCTAGCTCCTCTAACCGAAGTTTCGATACCTGCTGTTAATTCGACATCATGTATCTCTGCAAAAACTTTATTGTACGTCAAATAATTAGACAGGTTCCAATTGAAATATTGATTTCTGCCTTTTGTCAATAAATTAATATTTTTATCCGCTGGATAAATAATACTGCTTAACTGACCCGGATTATTATTAGATTGCCAAATTGTTTTAGTGTCTTCGTAATTATAATTTTTCCAAGAATAATATTCCCCGTTAAATTGTGACGTGAATTTTAATGATTTTACAACATCATAATCTAATTTCAAACCACCTTGTAACGTTATGCTTCTTTGCTCTTCATCAAAATAGTCTAATTGAGCAACTGGATTTCCAACATTGTTAAAAGAAGAACCGGCAGTACCGGCAAAACCATCAGTACCAACATAAGAAACACCGTATTGTCCATTTGAAAAACGAACGGGAACAATAGGAGATTGTTTGTAAGCGTTAGTAAAAGCACTTAATGGTTTTGGAGTTGAATTTGCTGAACCAAAACTGAAGTTTTGATTTAAAGTCAGTTTTTTAGAAATTTTGAATTCGTTATTGTTTCTAAAAGTGGTACGACTGTAATCCAATCCGTTAAGAATTGCTTTCTCTTGATAATTTCCTAAACTAAAGAAGTATTTAATATTCTCCGTTGCACCAGAAACCGAAACGTTATTTTGAGTATAGGAACCTGTTCTCGTAATAGCATCAAACCAATCTGTATTTACGGGTTGATCCTGTGAAAAAGTAGTGGTTTGCAAAGCTGAATTTGAATAATGTGAGTACTTATTACTTCCTGCCATTTTTACTTTTTTCAAAGGTGCTCTAAAACCGGCAAAGCTTTCAAATTCTACAGAAACCTTGTCTCCTTTACCTTTTTTGGTTGTAATAATGATTACACCATTAGCAGCTCTGGTTCCATAAATTGCTAATGCTGATGCATCTTTTAAAATTTCGTACGAAGTAATATCATTCGTATTTATGTTATTGATATTCTCCGTAGGCATTCCATCAACAATATATAAAGGAGTTCGTCCACCTAAAGCGGTACCTAAACCTCTAATAATTACTGAAGGCGTACTTCCCGGTAAGTCCGAAGAAATTACCTGAACACCCGCCGCTTTACCTTGTATGGCTTGCGAAGCATTCAATACCTTGGTTTTAGATATTTCCTCTGCTTTTAATGAAGTAATTGCCGTAGTGTTATCAATCTTTTTTCTGGTTCCGTAACCAATGATAACTACTTCTTTTAATTCAGTGTCTTTGGATTCTTGTAATTTTATGCTCATGGATGATGCTGTTGCAGGAACTGATAAAGCTTCAAAACCTACCATGCTAATTTTTAATACCTCGCCTACTTTGGCATTGATACTAAAATTACCGTCAAAATCGGTATCAGTTGAAGTTTTAGGATCAGCCGCAACTATCATGGCTCCCGGAATCCCAATTCCATCCTTATCTAATACTTTTCCCTTAATTACTTGTCCAGACATGTAGGCCGGTAGTAAAATGAGTGCTAAAAAGCTAAAAATAATATTTCTCATATAGTAATGATTTGTTAAAGTTAGTGGAGCCAAAGTAAATAATTACAACGTTATAGTAAGCAAAACGGCGATACTACACGAATACATCAAAACAGCAAAACAAGATCCTAAATCTATGTTTTACTGCGGATAAGAGCGGTTATGAGACACTGCACTACATCTACATGATGTAGTAATGATGTGTTGCAATTCCATAATAAATACACTGAAATAATATATTATCTATAAAAAATAAAGCTTATTTATACAGTTAATAAAAATTTAGAGAGGTTTTCATCCTGAACAAGGTTTAACTTCTTTCTTAAGCGATAACGATGAAGCTCTACGCCTCTGAAAGAAATATTCATCATGGGTGCAATTTCCTTGGAGGAAAGATTCATTTTTAAGTAAATGCAAAGCTTAATATCCTTTGAAGTCAGGTTTGGATATTTTTTTGAAAGGTTAATTATAAATTCATTGTGGATTTGATTCAAATTTGTTTCAAACGTTTCCCATTCATGTTTGTTAACGGCATTGATTTTTATGGCTTTTTTAATTTCACTTTTTAGCTTATTAAAATCCATATCTGAATCCAGAATACTTTGAATATTTTCAATCATTTCACTTTGTTTCGCAATCGAAAGTGATTTGCCTGCAACCTCAGAAGATTTGGTTTGCAGTTCCAGTTCTAAAATGTGTTTTTCATACTCCTGAATGTTCAACTCATTTTCGGCTTTTAATTCCATCTCCAGAATTTTCTTTTGATGTTTCAACTCTTCATCACGCAACTCCAGTTTTTGTATGTATCGCATTTTATTCCACTTGTAATACAGATAAAATATACCTCCAATCACAACTAGATATAATAAAATCATCCAAAAAGAAAAATACCATGGTTTAGCCATAACAAATTGGAAATTGGAAATTTTATCATACGTAAGGCCGTCGTGAAGGTAAACGGTAATCTCATTGGAACCACTATTTAAATTGTTCAAAACAATCAAACCTTCATTTACAGGAATAAATTCTTTGGCTCCATTTATTTTATAAAACAAGTTAGGTCTTGTTGCGCCAAAAGCACCTGATATCACATGTAAGCGGAGCTCAGAATTGTACGGAATCTTTGAATTGTTTTTAACCAAATCATCATTAACAAAGGCTTCTACACTTATATTTGATGCTTTCTTGTTTGCATATTTTAATTGTAACGAAATAAAACCATCATCAAGGTTTAACAGATAATTATCTTTGTTTTTAAATACTTTTAGATTGTCATTAATGATTTTACCTTTGTAATATTTCTCTTGAATAATATTGCGGATAAACTTATTTTCATGCGCATAAATATGATACAAAAGTCCATCTTGAAGTATCAGAAAATGATTTTCATCAATAGAAACAATGTTTGATACGTTTTTAAAATTAGTATTAAACAATTCATTTTCTTCTAATTGATTGGTGATTGAGTTATAGGTATACCACGATTTATTTATTAAAAAAAGGATTTCATTTCTGAACTCAAATATTTTTACTCCAAAATCATTACTTATTTTACTGTGTTGGGTAACATTCTTGATATCGGTTGTTTCATATGCATCATTATAAAGAATTCGATACAAGCCTCTATTATTATCCGCAGCCCAAATTTCATTTTTTCTATTTTGCGCGACATATTTAATCGGTTTCAATATTCCTTTTATAACTATCTTTTGATTCAAATCATTAATATCATTATAAATAATTACGCCACTGTATGTTGCTTGTAAATAGGAATTATTAATATTGCTTTTGACTAAATTCCAACCTCCGTTTATAGTACTTAACTTAGAAAACAATCCATTCTCGTATACAAAAGTGCCTTCGTTATGGCCTATGAGGTATTTGCTATTTATTTTACTGATGTTCCATGCTTGTCCTTGCGTGTTAGGGATCAACGAAAGTAGTTTGTCTTCATATTTAAAAACACCATGATTAGAAGCCATTAAATAACCTTTTGAAGTACTCGCAACAGAATAAACGGAACCTAAAATACCTGAATTATCATAAAAAATAGAAATCGGAGAATTAACCTCAATATGAGCAATTCCGTTGTCTAACCCTAACCATAAATCATTCTCTTTGTCGAGACCAATGCTCAAAATGGAGTTGTTCATCAATACATTATTTCGATTGATGTTTTTGTAAGTGCCAGAATTCAAATCAAAAATATAAACTCCTTTATTTGCAGTTCCTATAATCAATTTATTGTTTTTAATGAATTTGGCGACATTGATATTTGCGGCTTTTAAAATGGTATTTAAAGGACTTTGCCATTCTTTCAAAATACCGTTTTCTTCCACATAAATTCCATTTTTTTTAGTGAAGAAATACGTTTTATTTTGGTGTTTTTCAATAGCATGAATGACGTTGTTCTCTAAAACGGACCAGCCTTGAATCTTTTCAAACTTGGAATTCTTCATTTTATAAATTCCTTTTTCTACCGATGCCACTAATAAATCATTGCCAACGGGAAAACAATAGGAAACCAGAAAATCAAATTTACTTTTCTTGATTGTTTTTCCATCATACTGAAAAAGACCGTTAAAAGACTGGAAATAAATTTTACCTTTAAATTTAAATATCTTCCAAACCTCCTCATTATCACTTTCATCAAAAACCTTAGAGGTATCAGAAATAGAAACATAAATCATCTTCCCATTTTTTCGATACCAAAAGCCAAATTCTTTATACGAACCGGAATAAATCCTGTCGCCATCCACCATTATAGAACGAATTATAGTTTTATTAGGCAGCGAATATTTTTCCCATTTTACACCATCATACCGCAATAAATAATAATTATTGGCAAAATACATCGCATTATCATTGCCCTGCGCTACATTCCAAATTTGATTATCTCCTTGATAATCAGATTTATTATAATTTTCCACAAAAGGAAGTAACTCCTGCGAATACAATTGAAATGAGATAAGATAGAGTAGGATTATTGCTGTAATTCTTGCTTTCAAAATGTGGTGTTTAGTATCCAAATATAATTAGATTTATTCAATAAAAAGTATAAAAAAAGCCTCTGAATTCAGAAGCTTCTTTGGGTTTTTTATTTTCTTACTTTATCAGTAATTCAAAGACTTGATTGGCAATTTCAATCTCTTCATTGGTAGGAATAACTACTATTTTAGACTTGGAATCTGGTGTATTGATTTCCCGAATTTCTTTCGAACGCATATCATTTTTAGAATCATCAAGTTCAATTCCAAAATACTCCATATCTGTACAAACTAATTTTCGCATATAAGAAGAATTTTCTCCAATTCCAGCTGTAAAAATAATCGCATCTAAACCATTTAAAGCAGCTGTATAAGAACCTATATATTTCTTGATTCGATACGCATTCATTGCCAATGCCATTTGACAATCTTTATTTCCTTGTCCTGCTTGAGATTCAATATCTCTTAAATCACTATAACCTGTAAGTCCAAGCATTCCGCTTTGTTTTTGCAACATGGTGTTGACATCGGCAAGGGAATAACCCAATGAATTGACCATATAAAATATCACTGATTGATCGACATCTCCACTACGAGTTCCCATAATCAAACCATTCATTGGTCCAAAACCGAGTGTAGTATCGATACTTTTCCCATCTTTTATAGCCGCCATACTGCATCCATTACCTAAATGTATGGTGATAATTTTGGAGCTATTTTGTAAAAACTTAATCGCTTTTTCAGAAACATATTTGTGGCTTGTACCGTGAAAACCGTAAACTCGAATTTTATTTTCGGTCAAAAGATAATTAGGCAGGGCATATTTATAGGCCACAACTGGAATTGTTTGGTGAAATGCAGTGTCAAAAACAGCTACTTGTTTAGCAGTGCCAAAGATTTCTTCCGCTACAATTATTCCTTCAAAATTAGCAGGATTGTGCAATGGTGCCAATTCGAAAAGTTGTTTTATTTTGTCTTTTACCTTTTTGTTGATGATGGTGGTATCTGAAAAACCCGCACCTCCGTGAACCACACGATGACCTACAGCATCAATTTCGAGCGTGCTTTTAATCACACCTACTTTTTCATCCATCAATAAGCGAGCGATTTTTTCTAACCCTATTTTATGATTGGGAATTGGCATAGATTCATCAATTTTATTTTGATGGGTTTCATAGCTCAAATTTGACGTCTCTAATCCTATTCTGTCAATCATCCCAGAGCAAATAACTTCGCAAGAAGGCATGTCAATTAACTGGTATTTTATAGAAGAACTCCCTGAGTTTATAATTACTATTTTCATTTTATAATCCTTGTGCTTGAATCGCTGTAATCACGACTGTGTTTATAATATCATCAACAGTACAACCGCGGCTTAAATCATTAACCGGTTTGTTCAATCCTTGTAACATCGGACCAATTGCAAGAGCTCCTGTTTCCCTTTGCACTGCCTTGTAGGTATTATTTCCTGTATTTAAATCTGGAAAAATCAAAACGCTGGCTTGTCCTGCCACTTCTGAATTTGGCATTTTACTTTTTCCAACAGCCATATCAACCGCAGCATCGTATTGAATGGGGCCTTCGATTTTTAAATCGGGGCGTTTTTTTCTCACTATTTCAGTTGCAGTTCTTACTTTATCCACTTCATCTCCTTTTCCGGAAGAACCCGAAGAATATGAAAGCATGGCGATTTTTGGTTCAATACCAAAAGCCAAACTGGAATCGGCAGAGGAAATGGCAATTTCTGCCAGTTGTTCTGCAGTAGGATTTGGATTAATGGCACAATCTCCAAAAACTGAAACTCTATCCTCTAAACACATGAAAAATATGGATGAAACCACCGATGAATTGGGTTTTGTTTTAATGAATTGCAATGCTGGCAAAATAGTATGTTGCGTGGTATGAGCCGCTCCGGAAACCATTCCGTCAGCGTGGCCTTTGTACACCATCATCGTTCCAAAATACGAAACATCTTCCATTAAATCCTTAGCCATTCCTATGGTTACGTTTTTTGCTTTTCGCAACTCATAATAGGTGTTTACATAATCATCATAATGTTCCGATTCTATCGGATTAATGATTTGCACTTTGGAAAAATCAAAAAACAACCCTAATTCAGCAACTTTACTTTCTATTTGTTTCTTGTTGCCAATGATCGAAATATCTACAACATCCATTTCTAATAAGCGTGAAGCTGCCATGATAATTCTATCGTCATTTCCTTCTGGTAACACAATATGTTTTCTGTGTTTTCTTGCTCTTTTTACCAAATTATATTGAAACATTTTTGGCGTCATTCCTTCAGCTTCAAAAGTAATCAGCTTTTCAGCCAAGTTGTCTAAGTCCACATATTTTTCGAAAGTAGTAATCGAAATTTCAATCTTCTGCTTGTTATTCGCGTAAATTTTAGATTTTATAGATCCTATTTTATTGGTGATAAAATAAGTCCCTTCTTCCACGGCAATAATCGGAACAATCGTCGAAAGTCCTTCTATCAATTTCAAAATACTGATTTCAGGCAAAATGTTACCTGTCAAAACTATGCCTGATATTGTAGGGTAATTTACGGATTCATTAGCTTGAAGCGCGCCAAGAATAATATCGGCGCGGTCTCCGGGTGTTATTACCAGACTGTTTTCTTTCAAATGCAATAAATAATTACACAATTGCATGGCACCCACACTAAAATTTCCAGTTTGATTGTTCAAGTGAGCCGAGCCAAATAAAACTTTGGCATCTAACTCATTTACAATTTCCTGTACCGTTGGATTATTTAGATTATGAATCAAAGGAATGGAATTCACCAATATACTTTTGGGCAAGCTTTTCCTTAAGCCATTCGTAACCAATTCAATATTTTCAGGCTGCACTTTATTGGCGATTACAGCCAAAACTTCAACATCTTTAACTTTGAATGAATCGTATGCCAAATAAAGACTATCTATTAATTCCTCTAATGTTTTCCCAACTCCGGAACCAACAATAATTGTTGGAATACCAAGATTTTTAGCAATCAGAACATTCATATCTAATTCGATGACAGTTCCTTCTCCTGTAAAACTGGTTCCTTCTACCAAAACAAAATCGAAACGCTCTTCTAATTTCTTGTATTTTTCAATAATCAAGTCGAGAACCTCTCCTATTTTTCCCTTGTTCTTCTTTTTGATTAATTTACTTTTTGTAATGGCATACGCATCTTCAAATTCAATATCCATTCCAAAATGACCAATCACGGTTTCAATATGATTATCAAATCCTCCTTCTTCAAAATCTTCAACAATGGGCCTAAAATAACCTACTTTGGCCATTTTGCCAATGAGCATACTCATCAATCCCAACGTAATAATCGACTTTCCGCTATTTTGCTCGCTTGTTGCAATGTATATGGCCTTGTTCATCTTTTTATTTTTAAATTTAAATCCAAATGAATTGGATGCAATCCTTTTTTATCCCTAAAACCAACGGCGTTTTTTAAAATAAATAATCATTCCAACTACTATTAAAGACATAGCACCCATTACGGTATGATAGCCATAATGACGCTTGAGTTCCGGCATATATTCAAAATTCATTCCATAAACCCCTACAATAAAAGTAAGCGGAATAAATATTGCTGATACTATGGTTAGCGTTTTCATAATCTCATTCATCTTATGTGTTTGTGCTGAGAAAAAGAAATTAGAGGCGCTTTCCAAAGAACTCATATCGGATTCAATTTGTTCTAGAAGTTCTAAACTCTTTTGATGCAATCGGGAAAAAAAGCTGAAACTATCTGCTTCCATCGCATTAAATATAGTATCGTCTTTTATGCTTTTTATATCATACAACGAATCCCGAAGCGGTATGATAGAGCGTTTTAGAAAGTTTAAATTATCCCTGTGTTTCTCTATTTTTTCTAAAATTACTGGATCAACACTTTCCTTAGTAAGATTAATCAATTCCTCTATATTGTCTTCTTCATTTTCTAAAGTGATGTAGAAATTCCCCATAATGGCATCCAGAAGAACATACAACAAATAATCCGCTTTCTTAGTTCTGACAATTCCTGAATGCGTTCGAATGCGCTCTCGAATGTGCGTAAAAAAATCACTTCGCTTTTCCTGAAAAGAAATTAAAATCCCATCTTTTAACAAAAAACTAATTTGTTCTACACTAATATTATCCGAATGTTCCGAAGGCAAAAGTGATTTTATGTTAAAAAACAGAAAGTCATGAGACTCTTCCAGTTTAGTTCTTCGGGAGGTGTTCAAAATATCGGCCAACATAAAATTATCGATTTCAAAATAATCTCCAATTGATTTTAACCACTCTACATTATTTAAACCATGTATATTAATCCAATTTGTTTTTTGCTCATCAATATATTTATCTAAATCCGAAACCTTAAAATCCTCATATTCGGTAAGATTCAAATCATCATAAACAAACAACTGCAGTTCTGACTCCTTACTTTTATGAATTCCCGTATATTCTAAATTATAGGGTTGCATTTTCTTTCCTTTCTTGTACTTAATTTTTCTCATGCCAACTGATTTACGTAGTAATATTACAAAAAACTTTTACAAAAAAATCGTTTCTTGATACTTTTGACATTCCTAAAAATGAAAAAAACGGGTTTAATTTAGTATTTAAAACGACAAAAGTAACTCGAAATATTTATTCCTTTCATGAGAAAAATCATATTCCGTTATAGAAAAAGCCATTAATCAACGATTGTTAAATATTGTTAATTATTTAAAATAGCACCTCGAAATAGCCTTTTTATAAAAAATATATCAATAAATTTGAGCTTATGTCGTAACAAAACACAATAAAATGCGACTTATTGACCATAACCAATTATAAACTTTATTAAATACATTAACTAAATGGTAAAAAAAAAACTAACCCTAATCATTACCTGTTTGTTATTTTGTTTTGCGCAAGGCACATTTGCACAAAGCAAAAAAAAGAAAAGAGCAGACAAAAATGCCCCTGCTAAAGTAGAAGCTAAAGCACCAGAATCCAAAGACGGTAAAAAAGAACCAAAACCGTACAAAAAAGTTATTGACTCAACCGCAGTAACACAAAAAGGATTAATTGACATTCATAAAATTAATGACAAATATCTTTTTGAAATTCCAGACTCCCTTTTAGGAAGTGAAATAATGACAATTACCAGATATTCTAAAACTCCTGCTGGAGGAGGAATTTTTGGTGGAGAAGAAATCAACAGACAAGTAGTTCGTTGGGAAAAAGGACTGAACAACAACATTCTTCTTAGATCTGTTACCTACGTTATTATGTCTCCGGACGATGATAAACCAATGGCTCAAGCAGTTAAAAATTCAACTTCTGATCCAATTATTGGAAACTATGATATCTTGGCATTCAAAAAAGATTCTACTGGTAAAAATAATGCTGGATATGTAATCGATTTAACGAGCACTTTCGATGGTGATATTCAGACTTTTTCATTAGATCCAATTAAAAAACAATTGTTAAACATTGTAGCTTTTCAAAAGGATAAATCATTCATCTCAAAAATAAGCAGTTATCCTATAAATACTGAGATTAGAACTGTAAAAACTTTTACAACTACTCCGCCTCGTATTTCAATTACTCCAACACCACAAATTGGAGTTAATTTACCTTCTGCATTAGATGCAGGTGTAATCACGGTAGAGATGAATACTTCTATGATTTTATTGCCAAAAACACCTATGCGCAAAAGAGAATTTGACGCACGTGTAGGATATTTTGCAAACGAATACGGAGTTTTTGAAGAAGAATCTCAAAAATCAGACACTAAAACTTTTGCTGTAAGATGGCGCTTAGAGCCAAAATCTGCCGAAGATGCTGCAAAGCAAAAAAAAGGTGAATTAATTGAGCCACTAAAACCAATTGTATACTACATTGACCCAGCGACACCTGACAAATGGAAAAAATTCATCAAACAAGGTATTGATGATTGGCAAATTGCCTTTGAAGCTGCAGGATGGAAAAATGCAATTCGTGGCGAATATTGGCCAGAAAATGATCCAACAATGAGCTTGGAAGATGCCCGTTTTTCAGTATTACGATATTTTGCGGCTGAAATTCAAAACGCATACGGACCTAATGTTCATGATCCTAGAAGTGGTGAAATTTTGGAAAGCCACATCGGATGGTACCACAATATCATGAGTCTTTTAAGAAACTGGTACTTGATTCAAACTGCAGCTGTAGATCCTGCAGCAAGAACAAAAAAGTTTGATGATAAATTAATGGGAGAATTAATCCGTTTTGTATCTTCTCATGAAGTAGGACATACACTAGGATTGCGTCATAACATGGGAGCAAGCTCTGCAACTCCGGTTGAAAAACTAAGAGATAAAGCCTACCAAGATAAAAACGGCCATACTTCTTCTATCATGGATTATGCTCGTTTTAATTATGTAGCACAACCAGAAGATGGCGTTACTTCC
Source organism: Flavobacterium labens (assembly GCF_048286755.1). Taxonomy (NCBI): domain Bacteria; kingdom Pseudomonadati; phylum Bacteroidota; class Flavobacteriia; order Flavobacteriales; family Flavobacteriaceae; genus Flavobacterium; species Flavobacterium labens. The sequence goes on from NZ_JBLVPL010000008.1 coordinate 89,801, forward strand.
TTATTTCCTAGAATTGGGGATTATGACAAATGGGCTATTAAATGGGGTTATTCCTATTTTGACGGAGCTAAAACTGAAACTGAGGAAAAAGCGAAGTTGAATGAAATGACTAAGGAAGCATACAAAAACAATCGTTTGTGGTTTGGTTCTGAAACAAGTCCTTATGACCCAAGATACCAAACAGAGGATATTGGAGATAATGCCATGAGAGCTTCTGAGTACGGAATCAAAAACTTAAAAAGAATTTTGCCTAATTTATTAGAGTGGACTAAAGAAAATGGAGAAAGCTATGCTGAACTAGACGAACTTTACGGCGCACTTACTGGACAATTCAGAAGATATATGGGACATGTTACTAAAAACGTAGGTGGAATCTATGATTCTCCAAAAACGTATGACATGACAGGAAATCAATTTGAAGTAGTTCCAAAAGCTATCCAAAAAGATGCCGTTTTATTCTTGAACACTCAATTGTTCACTACACCAAAATGGTTATTGGATCAAAATATACTTTCAAAAATAAACCCAGAAAGTGGTGTTGAAGCAATCAAAGGAATGCAAGATGCTACCTTATCAAGTTTATTAGCTGGAGACAGAATGGTTCGCCTTATAGAAACTTCTTCTATGAGTAAAAGTAACTATACTGTTGATGAATTAGTAAGCGACCTAAAAAATGGAATCTTTTCTGAATTGAAAGGAAGTGGTTCAATTGATGTGTATCGCAGAAACATTCAAAAATTATATGTTGACAAAATGATTGAATTACTTAAACCAGGTACAGCCATGGTAAGAGCGGTTCCTGTAGGAGTTACTTACGGTTTCACGACAAGAAGAGTAAATCTTGCTCAAACTGATTTACCTTCTATTGCAAGAGGTCAATTGAATAGTTTGAAAAACGAGATGAAATTAGCCTCATCGAGAATGACTGATCGAATGAGTAGATATCACTTACAAGATTTAATTTCTAGAATAGGAGAAGCTTTAGATCCTAAATAATGAATTAAAAAGGGAAAATGTTTAACAACATTTTCCCTTTTTTTTGCTTTGTAATGAATGTTATTTCATCGTAGGAATATGCGAAATGTACTAACGCATTTCGAGGTTCTTATGACGTTTTTAAACGCTCCTTGAAAAGAAGCATTTCATATAGACCAACTTTATATAGACGACGTACTACAGTGATCTCTACGTGATAAATAATAATAGAATTAAAACACCCGACTTGCTTCAAAAACAGGTCGGGTGTTTTATTTCATTAAGTGACACAAAAAAACCGGACTATCGCTAGTCCGGTTTTCCAATCAAATATTAAAAAAAATAAAAAAAGGAATTAATCTTTTTGGGATTTTACTGCTAAACTATAGATTACTAAACCAAATCCAATTTTATTGATTGCATCAGCAATGTTGTACACCACATCAATATTACCGGCAGGAATTAATCCATTGTACCATCCTGTGGTTCCCATCATGTATCCTAATGGATATATGGACCATCCAACAAGTACAAACCAACATAAAATCTTGTGTGCTTTTTGAATTTCTCCTCCAGCTGCAGCAGCTAATTTTGAAGCTTCTCCCAACCAAATTTCATATACAATAGCAAAATAAGCAACTCCGGAAATGAATCCCCATAGTGCAGCACTATCAGTAAATACAACTTCTCCGAAATAACCTGTAACTAACATTACTATCGAATAAACAATCATTTTCCAAAGCAACGATTGCTTTGCTCCTGCTACTTTAAGTATCAGATAAAACTCTAAACACATCAATGGCACTGTAAGTACCCAGTCTACATAACGAAAGAAGGTAGGCGATTCACCAAATGATGCCCAATAATCTCTCATGTAGAAATAATGTACTGCAGCAATAAAGGTAATTAAACCGGATACTAAAACTGAAGTACGCCACTTTTTATCAAACTGGCTCAAGGATAAAAAGAAAAATGCTGAAGCGGCCATCATAGCCATACAGCCTACAAAGAAAGTAAACCCTACGTAATCGGTTGGGGATAATTTTCCGACTAATCCTGAAATAAACATAAAATTTGTCATAAATAAATAATTTTAATGGTTTTTTTGTTTAACCAAATGTAATAAAAATTAAACAATAAAAAATCATTTTTGTTTAATATTTTTTAACTAATTTTAAACAATAATCAAAATTCATGAAAAATTATTCAAATATTGTAATTGTAGCAAGCTTTTTCGGGCTTTGGATGGATTCCTTTCTCTCGACAAAAATCCAAATAATGTTGGGCTTCTTCTTAATTTTTACCTTTGGAATATTACATGGTGCAAACGATTTACTTTTAATTAAAAATATTAAAGCCACAAAACAGTCCAATTCCTGGTTTAAAATACTAGGATATTATGTCGTAGTCGTTTTAATAGGCGCCTTGTTGTTTTATATAATTCCCCAACTGGCGCTACTATTATTCATACTTATAAGCGCTTATCATTTTGGCGAACAGCAATGGCAAGATTTATTGGACGCCTTTCCGAAATGGTTCCAAATGGTATTTCAGTTTTTATACGGGTTCATTATCTTACAATTACTTTTTGTTTTTCACTCCAGTGAAGTACAAAGTATTATTTTAAAGATCGCAAATATCAAAATACCAAGTCTATACTTTGATTTACTTTTACAAATTTCATCAGCCACTTTTATTGGTTTAAGTGCCTATTTATATTGGAAATTAGAAAAAATTAGAAGAAAACTGCTTTTAGAATTCTTTTATTTAGTTCTCTTTGCAATCCTTTTTAAGTCTTCCAGTCTGATTTGGGGATTTGCTATTTATTTTGTTTTATGGCACAGTATCCCTTCTATAATTGACCAGATTAAGTTTTTAAATGGTTCGTTTTCAATAAAATATTTTATCGCCTATTGCAAGACCGCAGGGATTTATTGGTTGCTATCTATAGTAGGAATTACACTAATCTATTATATGTGTAAAGAGGAACAACTTTTTAACGCTTTGTTTTTCTCCTTTTTGGCAGCCATAACCTTTCCGCATGCGCTAGTGATTACTAACATGTTTGGCACAAAACAAACTAAAAAATAGAAACATAAAAAAAACCGTTCACCAATGGTGAACGGTTTTCTAAATCTATAGTAGCGATACACCGCAGTGCATCGTTACAAGAATTTATTATTTTACTTCTTCGAATTCAACGTCTTCAACATTGTCTCCTTGAGCAGCATCCCCTTGAGGTTGTGCTTCACCTTGACCTTGTTCTCCTTGAGCGTACATTGCTTCAGTAGCTGTTTTCCAAGCTGCGTTGATGTTATCCAGCGCCGTTTGAATTGCAGGAACATCTTGAGATTGGTGTGCCATTCTCAATTCAGTTAATGCATATTCTACAGCAACTTTATGATCATCAGCTAATTTAGCTCCAAGTTCTTTCAATTGAGTTTCAGTTTGGAAAATCATTGAGTCAGCCTCATTAATTTTCTCCGCTTTAGCTCTTAAAACTTTGTCAGACTCAGCGTTAGCTTCAGCATCTTGTTTCATTCTTTCGATTTCTTCAGAAGTTAATCCAGAAGAAGCTTCGATACGGATATCGTGAGATTTTCCAGTTCCTTTGTCAGTTGCAGAAACTTTGATGATACCATTAGCATCGATATCAAAAGTTACTTCAATTTGAGGAACTCCTCTTGGTGCTGGTGGAATACCATCTAAGTTGAAACGACCAATAGTTTTGTTATCAGCAGCCATTGCTCTAGCTCCTTGAAGAACGTGTAGTTCAACAGTTGGTTGAGAATCAGCAGCAGTTGAGAAAACTTGAGATTTTTTAGTTGGAATAGTTGTGTTAGACTCAATTAATGTAGTCATAACTCCACCCATAGTTTCTATACCTAAAGATAAAGGTGTAACGTCTAATAACAATACATCTTTTACATCTCCAGAAAGAACTCCACCTTGAATAGCTGCTCCAATAGCAACAACCTCATCAGGGTTAACTCCTTTAGACGCTTTTTTACCAAAGAATTTTTCTACTTCGTCAGCAATTCTTGGCATACGAGTTGAACCTCCTACAAGGATAACTTCATCAATATCAGAAACAGTTAAACCTGCATCTTTCAAAGCTCTAGCAACTGGTGCCATAGAACGTTTTACTAAATCGTCAGTTAATTTTTCAAATTGAGAACGAGATAATTTTTTCACTAAGTGTTTAGGTCCTGAAGCAGTAGCCGTAACGTATGGCAAGTTGATTTCAGTTTCTGCAGAAGAAGACAATTCAATTTTTGCTTTCTCAGCAGCTTCTTTCAAACGTTGCAATGACATTGGATCTAAACGTAAATCAATACCTTCTTCAGCTAAAAATGCATCTGCTAACCAGTCAATAATTTGGTGGTCAAAATCATCTCCACCTAAGTGAGTATCTCCATTAGTTGACAATACTTCGAAAACTCCGTCTCCTAATTCAAGAACAGAAATATCAAATGTACCTCCACCTAAATCGTAAACAGCAATTTTTTGATCAGTTCCTTTTTTATCCAATCCGTAAGCTAGTGCAGCAGCAGTAGGCTCATTGATTATACGCATAACTTTAAGACCTGCAATTTCACCAGCTTCTTTAGTCGCTTGACGTTGTGCATCATTAAAGTAAGCAGGAACAGTAATAACTGCTTCAGTAACTGTTTGACCTAAATAGTCTTCAGCAGTTTTTTTCATTTTTTGAAGAGTCATTGCTGACAATTCTTGAGCAGAGTATAAACGACCATCAATATCCACGCGTGGTGTATTGTTGTCCCCTTTTACAATTTTGTATGAAACTCTTTTTGCTTCAGCCGAAACTTCACCAAAACCTTGTCCCATAAAACGTTTGATAGAAGCAATAGTCTTAGTTGGATTAGTTACCGCTTGTCTTTTAGCAGGATCTCCTACTTTGATCTCTCCACCTTCAACAAAAGCGATGATAGATGGTGTTGTTCTTTTTCCTTCTGCATTAGGAATAACAACTGCTTCATTACCTTCCATTACAGAAACACAAGAGTTGGTCGTACCTAAATCAATTCCGATTATTTTACCCATTTTTAATATATTTAATTTTATTGTATATTCAATTATATTACTCGTGGTCGATAAGTCAATCTTTATGCCAATACAAAATGGCCTATTAAATTGTCAGTTTATGTTAAAATTGGCGGAAAAAAATCTGACAAGATGACATTTTAGAGCGTTTGTCATTTTGGCGGAGGTTGTAATTTAGGAGCTATTCCCGCTCTCCGCTGTATCTTTTCTTTTTTAAAGAAAAAAAGAAAAGGATGCCGCTACTATCGGGGCTAGGAAATTTGATTCCTAAGTTTATTTGTTATTATCCAATTAAGTTTAGAATTTCAATACCAATAATTCGTAATAAATGAACTACATTAGCGGAACGATAAAATGCTATTTGTAGCGCTAAGCAACCTGATTTTGGGTGGATATGCGCTAGTTTGTAGCGAGTATATACAAGTTATAGGCAAGTTTAAACGAATGCTAAAAACAACAACTCAGATGAATAAATATTTTTTACTTTTTCTTTGTTTAATAGCAAATTCTAGTTTTGTTCAATCTCAAGAAAAGTTAATAAATCAACAACAAGATTCTATTAATTTTAATGACAAAATTTATAAGACCATTTATCAAATTAAATTATCGAGTTCTCCTCTAACAATAGAGCTTATTGAAAAATTAGATGGTGATTTTTTTGGTACAGTAAACATTGTGATTGACAGAGATTTTGAAAACAAAAGTGAACTTTTTGTAGGTAAAATGCAGATTGAAAAATCAAAAGTTGAAAAGCTAATTTCTGAATTCAAAAAGATTGCGCTTGAAACTGTTAAAAATTGTACCGAAAATGATGATTGTGTAATGGGGCTTGACGGTGTTCACACAGAGTTTAATATTAAATCTAATAATGTAATTAAAGAATATAGTTTTTGGGAATTAACCCCCAATCAAAAAAATGAAAAAGACACACCTGAAAACCGAAAAAAAGCACAAAAAGTATTAGATTTTTTGGACAAGGAACTTAATCTAAAAGTAAAGTATCGTGAATTGCTACAAAAACTACCGAAAGGCAGATATAGTTATTGGATTGGAAATGGAGATGCTATTTTTACAAAAAAATAAATAAAACCTGCCTATAACAGCTACTACAACGGATTTGGGCAATTGGCTTAATGGAAAGTTGGTTTTGTATTTGGATGTTTAGTGATAACCGCAAAATAAATCTTACTTTAGTCCCAAACCCGCATTAATACAAGAACGTTATATGCCATTTAAAACAACACAAATGAAAAAATTTCTTTTAATAACACTTTTAATTACAAACTTTTGTTTCGGACAAAAAAATGATTCGAAGATTTTCGAAGATAAATACAACCTCTTAATAGAAAATCTATCTAACGAAGATTGGGTAAAATCTGAAAAATTATCAAAAGAATTATTGAATTTTATAGAACCAAATGATTCTATGCAAACTGAAAAAAAAGTTTTACGATACATTTATATTTATTCCATTGCAGGGCTTTTAAATGAAAAAAAATTAACCAAAAATCAAGCTTTAGTAAAAGTGAAGTTTTTGAAGTCAAAAGAAATGATTATGCCTACTCATCCATTTAATAGTAAAAGTTATATCAACAGTACCCACTTAAAAGAAGATGAAGCTAATACATTTTTTACAGGAGTAAATAATGCAGAAGGAACTCGAATTTTTTCATTTGAATATGTAAAAATTGAAAATGGAATTAAAGAATCTCAGAGCGAATTAGAAGGCAAGAACATAACATTGAGAGGGGAATTAAATGAAATTACTGTTGAAGGAAATATGCTTCCAAGATTTAAGCTTAAATTTATCAAAGGTGAATATATTATAGAAAACAAATAAAAAACGGCACATAGCACACGTCTGTAGCCCTTTGCAAATCTAAAGGAATTACCGTTTTTAATCGTATTTTCGTTAAGTTGAAAACACTTAATTTTCCTCAGCTCGCGCGAGCGTCCCGCTCGTGACCTGAAAAATTTAGATTTTTTTTAATTACAAATACTCTATCAAAAGCTCACGTCCCGACTAACCCAAATAAATAACAAATGAACAATTTAGATTTAAAAGAAATCAAAGAAAGGGCGTTAAAAATCAGAGAACAATACCATCAACTGGAAAAAACGCACCACGGCAGTGAATGGACGGTAGAAGAAGATGCTTTGGCTTTTCTTACGGATGCGGGATTAGTAGGACGTCACACCATGTCACAACAAGGTCGCTGGCCAAAAGGAGATACAAACCCTGAACTGCAGCATAAATTAGGTGAATGTATTTGGTGGCTCACAGTACTTGCTGACCGAATGGACATAGATATTAATGAATCAATAGAATCTTTTTTGACAAAAACCGAAAAATTATTAGAGGAATAAAATTATAAAAAACATCAATCACTAAAACCAACAATCATCATGAAACAACGTTCCAAGCATTTTGCAGTAAAGACAATCCTAATTGGTCTATTCATCCAGCTAATTACAATAACGGTTTCCTTTGGCCAAACTAAAGTAGAACAAATCGATAAGTTGATGAATCTATACTCGGACTACGGGCAATTTAATGGTTCTATCCTTGTCGCTGATGCAGGTAAGGTAATTTATAAAAAGGGATTTGGAATGGCAAACATGGAATGGAATATTCCGAATCAGCCAGACACTAAACACCGATTGGGTTCAGTTACCAAACAGTTTACCGCTGTACTAATTGTTCAATTAGTGGAGCAAGGAAAATTAAAATTGGATGCTCCTATCTCAACCTATCTTCCTGATTATCCTAAAACATTGGGCGATAAAATCACTATTCATCATTTACTGACGCACACCTCTGGAATTCCTAATTACACTTCGTTTCCTAATTTCGTGAAAGATTTAAGCATCAATCCGTATAGTCCAGAAGCTTTTGTGAAAAAATTCGCTGACCTACCGCTGGAGTTTACACCAGGTGAAAAATTTGCGTATAGCAATTCCGGTTATTTTTTATTGGGATACATTATAGAGAAAGTTTCCGGCAAAACCTATGAGCAGAGTTTACAAGACAATATTCTTGCGCCACTCAAAATGAACAATACTGGATTCGATCACCATGAAACGATTCTAAAAAACAGAGCTTCCGGGTATGAGAAAAACGGTAAAAACTTCAGCAATGCCGGCTACCTTGATTTGTCTATCCCTTACGCTGCTGGTTCTTTGTATTCCACTGTAGACGATTTATTTCTATGGAATGAAGCACTTTACACTGAACAATTACTTTCGACAAAATATAAAGAACTACTATTTAATTCCTATATCCCTGCAGGACCGGGACATTATGGTTATGGATGGTTTATCAACAAGGCTTTCAATGGAGAAAAGAATGACAGCATAACAGTTATTGAACATGGCGGTGGAATAAATGGATTTAACACTTTATTTTCTCAAATTCCATCTGACAAAAATCTGGTGGTTTTATTAAATAATACGGGCGGTACTAACTTAAACGAGATGAATAAAGCGATAAGAAATATCCTTTACAATAAACCTTATAGTTTGCCTAAAAAATCATTAGCGAATGCTTTCGTAGATGTTATTCTGGAAAAAGGAATTGCTTCTGGAATCGAGTATTTTAAAGAAAATAAAAATTCAAATACTTATGCTATCAACGAAAATGAAATGAACAGCGCAGGATATCAATTGTTACAAACCGGAAAAGTAAAAGAAGCGATAGAAGTTTTCAAACTAAATGTTGAAGCGTTTCCTAAATCAGGAAATGCATATGACAGTTTAGGAGAAGCCTATTTAAAAAACGGAGATAAAAAGCTGGCGATTATCAACTATAAAAAATCCATAGAACTGGATCCAAATAATGAAAATGGAAAAAAAGTATTGGAAGAACTTTCAAAATCCTAAATTATTTAGACCTATTAAAAAAAAACCGCACGCATCATGTTTCATAGTAAAAGCATGAACGTGCGGATAATAAAAATCACACTCTTAAATTGACTTTTTAATTTACAGCCTTAGTAGATTTCCCTACCGTCAAATAAATGTGATTATTGGGATACAGGAATTCAATTTTTGTATGCTGCTGGTTTACCCTCATTTCTACCTGTTCGTTTTCATTTTCTAAAGTATAAAAGGTGTAATTTCTATCCTGAGATACAATCCCAGAGTCTACAATTTTATATTTCATTTTTGTAGCTGTGAGAAAGAAAACCACATCGCGCTTTTGAGTATCCAAGAACACAAAAGAGTATTCATTTCCTGCAATATTACATTCTCCTTGTCTAAAAGGTTTCTCATCGATGCAATAACGCTGCACGTTAAACACTTGTTCTTGAGCATACATCCCACCTGACAGCAACAGCAGTACAATTATTTTTTTCATACACATTGGGTTATTTCTATTATCCGGAATTGGACAATCTTTTTTTCATATGCAAAAGACACGCCACAATATTTTTTGAGATAAAATAATCTACAAACACCCTATTTAATTTTGGTCGTTTATCATAAAAAAGCCTTAAAAAGCAACGTGTATCATAATTACATTACGTTTTTATTTGTATTTTAGATTTTTTAAAACTTACCTGCTTTCGTTAAAATGTAATCCTGAAAGTTTCCTAAAAAATAATTTTAAAACACAACAGCAACAATGACTTCATTTATAAAAGAATTATCTTTCCGTTGGTCTGATCTTGACCCTAATTTTCATGTCCGACATAGTGCTTATTATGACTTTGGAGCACAGCACCGTATTGAGCTTTTAGAAAGCTTGGGTTTAACAATGAAGGTTTTGCGATCACAGAATTTTGGTCCCATATTATTCAGAGAAGAATGTGTTTTTAGAAAAGAAATACTGCTTTCGGATAAAATTGTAATGCATACAAAAATTTCTAAAATGAGACCCGATGCTTCGCGCTGGTCAATAGTCCACGAATTCCTGAATGACGAAAATAAACTTTGTGCCGTAATAACCGTAGATGGAGCTTGGATGGACACCAAACTGCGCAAAATAGCCGACCCAACACCCGAAATAGCGACGGACGCTATTCGTAATTTCCCAAAAACTAATGATTTTCTAGAACTTTAAATTTATGAAACAATTTTTAAAAATTGCCAGCTGCTTACTAATTGTATTGGCGCTTGCTGTAAGTTGCAGTCCGTTGCTAAACGCAAACACCACTGAATTCACCACCGGAAAAGTGCAGGAAATCGTTGTGGGTAAAGACGGCTATACCGCCAAATTATCAACAACAGAAAATTCAATTTATTTAGTGACTATAAGTCGCGCCAATTTATTAGAACCAACACAATACAGACAGGTTTCAACTGGAGAAACTATACAAGTGAAAGGAGATATTTTTAAAATTTCAGGTGTTAATCATATGACCGTGCGAGTGCTGAAATAGCAAAAATGATTCAGAAAGATAAATCCAAATTACGAAATAAAAGAGCTTGCCAAACTATTTCTTAAATTGGATTTACAGCTTTTATTAGTCCCGCGTCGCACACTGAGATTATTCATGAAAAAGTCGTTTAGAAGTGATGGCTTTCAAAACAACATTTTTAAGATCTCACATACCACCTAATTTTATTTTGTGGCTCTTCAGCAATCGTAATTTCTGTTTGCTACGCAACGAAAAATGACACCTCTAAGTACAGGTGCACCAGCATAGTAGGAATAATGTGCCTTACTAACACTTTTGGTTTCAAAGAAATAAACAGTGCATTTATAGTTTTGGGTAACTCTATTTAGTGATATTTACTGATACTTTATTTTAAATAAAAAGTAATTCGCTCCTGTAGTAATTGAAAACCTAAAAGTTACATTTTTTTTATACTTTTATAAATGAATTATTAATAACCCCAAACTAAAAAACTAAAAATGAAATTAACCAAATTACTTTTAATAGTAGTTATTATCTTAAGCATGAGTAGCTTTAAAAAAATAACTACTGATTATAAAACCACAGAAAAAAATGTAGCGCAATCAAGAGAATTCTACCAAATTAAAACCTATGTTTTCAAAACGGATCAACAAGTTGAAAACACCGAAAAATATTTGAAAGAAGCATTTCTTCCGGGTTTGAAAAAACTTGGAATTAAAAATATTGGTGTGTTCAAACCAAGACCAAATGCTACTGACACGATAAAAAAAGTGCTGGTAGTAATTCCGTTCTCATCCATGACTCAATTTCTGGGATTAGAAGATAAACTGGCTAAAGACAAAACCTATTTAGCTGCAGGAGCAGATTACTTAAATGCTTCCTATAAACAAGCACCATATTTACGTATCGAATCTATTTTATTAAAAGCTTTTTCAGATCATCCTATTTTGTCTACTCCCGTTTTGAATAGTCCAAGAGCAAACAGAGTGTATGAATTAAGAAGCTATGAATCAGCAACAGAAGCGATTTATAAAAACAAAGTCGATATGTTTAATGCCGGCGGAGAAATAAAACTCTTTGACCGACTTGCTTTTAATGCGGTTTTTTATGGCGAAGTTATTTCGGGAGCCAAAATGCCAAACTTGATGTACATGACCACTTTTGCAGATCAGGAAAGCAGAGATTCGCATTGGAAAGCCTTTGTAGATTCTCCGGAATGGAAAGGATTAATAGCTATGGAAAAATACAAAAACAATATTTCCCATATAGACATTACTTTTTTGTATCCAACTGATTATTCCGATTATTAGTTTTACAAATTCAAATTTCAATCCTAAACTACAACCCTAAAAAGCTGTAGTTTTTTTTATTTAAAACCTTAAAATCTTTACTATTTTTCGAATCCAGATAAGCGTAAATACGCCGTTAAGAAAAGATTAAATCATTATTTTTAAGTATCTTTAATCCTATTTTTAACTATGGAAACACTCAATACAATATTAAAACTTTCCGCTGGTGTTGGACTGTTTCTCTTTGCCATGTATCTTGTGGAGGAATCCCTAAAGAATCTTTCCGGGAGAAACTTCAAACTGTTTCTGCAGCGAATCACAAAAAACAACATAGGTGCAGTGGCAGGCGGAACAATAGTAACTGGTATTCTCCAGAGCAGTTCTATGGTTTCATTGATGGTTTTAGCATTTGTTGGCGCAGGAGTTTTTACCATGAAAAATGCTATGGCCATTATTCTGGGAGCAAATTTGGGTACAACACTTGCCAGTTGGCTGGTAGCAACACTTGGTTTTAAAACTAATATAGAAGTAATTGCTTATCCGGCAGTTTGTTTGGGAGGTTTTCTCTTAATCCTTCTTGGAAATCGGAAAACCATAAAATATGTTTCCTATTTTCTTTTGGGTTTTGGTTTAATGTTCATCGGCCTTTCCTTCATGAAAACTGCTATGGAAACGCAGGTTCAATATTTTGATTTTTCACAATATGCTTCGGAGCCATTAGTGATTTTTCTGATAATTGGTTTTTTGATTACGCTGGTTGTTCAATCTAGTTCTGTAACTATGGCACTAACATTGAGTGCTCTCAACGCCGGAGCAATAGGATTTCCCATGGCTGCAGCAATCGTTCTGGGAAGCGAGACTGGCACCATTATTAAAATAGTGTTGAGCGCTATTGGCGGAAATGCTTCCAAGAAACGAGTGGCACTAGGCAATTTATTGTTTAATATTTTCATTACCGCCATTGCTTTTGTATTGCTAAGACCTATTATCCTGCTGATAACCGATATCATAAAAATCAAAGATCCACTCATTGGGTTGGTAACTTTTTCGAGTTTAATAAATCTATTGGCCATAGTTTTGTTTCTTCCTGTTTTGGATTTATTCACTACCTTTTTGGAACGTTTTTTCAAAAATACCGATGGTTCTGCAGCAGCATTTATAAACCACGCATCAATTGCAGAACCGGAAACAGCGCTGGATTTATTTAGAAGAGAAACGAGATATTTTATTCATAACTCGATGCTTTTCAATTTGGAATTATTCAAAATTCAGACTAATGAACTTGACCAACAAACAAATTACAACGAAATCAATGATAAAAGAAATTTTGATTCAAAAACTCCAGAAGAGAAATATGAATTCCTAAAACAATTGCAAGGAGAATTACAGGCTTTTTATTTAAAATTAAGAGCTAAATTAAATAGTGAAGGAAATTCGGAGTTAAACCAATTGATTTCTGCCGTGCGAAGTTCTATGCATGCAGTAAAAAGTATAAAAGATATTGGAAGCAACATTACAAACCTCAGCAGTTCATCAAAAGAAATTAAATATCAGTTTTTCCTGCATCACAAAAAAGAAACCGAAGAACTGTACCTAAAATTAAATATGTTTTTGAACACCGAAAAAAGCTCGGGTTTTGAAGAACTGAGAATTCAATTTGATACGATTCAAAAAAATTACACAACAGCACTCAATACATTTTATACCGAGGCACAACTTGCTACTATTGAAGATATTGACATCACAACAGTAATAAACTTCAATAGAGAACTTTTTACATCAAACAAGGCAATGTTAATGGCTGTAAAAGATATTTTATTAGATGAAAAAGAAGCTCAAAATTTTAATGAAATCCCAATCTATAAAACATAAAAAACGCTTCATTAGCATGTGATGCATTCCAATAATTTTACAACATTATTTTTAAATTTTGTAAAGTATTTTGTTTTCAATTTTTAATCTTTGTAAGTAATCCCATTTGCATACAAGATTGCAATTCTGATTTAAATTGGTTAATTTTAACCAAAAAATACACCTCATTTGAAAACATATTTAAAGAAAAGTTTAAAAATTTTCCTTTGGATAATAGGATCTATAATCCTATTGTTCTTAATTCTGTTTGTAGTTATTCAAATTCCTTCCGTTCAGAATTATGCCAAAGAAAAAGCGGTAACTTATCTGGAAGGGAAAATCAAAACAAAAGTGAGGGTTGATAGTCTTGCCATTGAGTTTCCAAAAAAAGTAATTCTCCAAGGCGTTTATTTTGAAGACCAAAAGAAAGACACTCTTTTTGCGGGTGAAAAGCTAGCTGCCGATATCAGCCTGTTTCAATTGATAAACAATAAAGTAGAAATCAATTCCTTAGAATTAGTAGGGATTTCAGCTAATTTAAATAGAGATTCCAAAGCTATTTTTAATTTTGATTACATCATAAAAGCATTTGCTTCGCCAGAAAAACAAAAGAGCGATTCGCCACCCATGCAGTTTTCGGTAGAAGAAATAATGCTAGACCGTATCAAGTTTAACTATACGGATGCCGTTACAAAAAATGATATTTATGCCAATCTAAAGCATTTTGAAACGAAAATTAAAACCTTCGATTTAAACGAAATGAACTTTGAAATTCCTAAAGCTAAAATCAATGGATTACAATTCAAATTAAAGCAAGGATTGGTTCAAATTTCCAATGCGACTAAAGTGGCAGCAATAAAAAATGAACCGGAATCCATCTTAAAATTAAAATTAGGTGAAATTGATTTGGCCAAAATTGATTTCGATTATAAAAGTGACGAAACCAAGTTATCCACTAATTTTTATTTAAAAAAACTGCTCGCAAAAATTGATAAAATTGACCTTAACAATCAATTCGCAATTATTGAAAGTCTAGATTTAACTGGTGTAGAAGGTGCTTTGGCTTTTGATAAATTAGATATAATCAGACCTAAAAAAGAAGCTGTAAATTCCGAATCTAACAACTGGGATGTCAAAATAAAGAAAACGGAATTCAAACGGGTAAATTTCCGTTATGACAATAATAATGTTGCTGCAGTTCAAAAAGGAATTGACCACAACCATTTGAATTTTACAAATTTAAACTTACAAGTAGATATGCTGCATTACAATCCCGAAAATATTTCGGGAATTGCCAATTCATTAACCGTTAAAGACAAAAGCGGCTTGAACATTCAGTCCTTTAATGCGGAATTTTTCTACGGTAAAAAAAATGCATTTGTTAAAAAATTATATTTAAAAACACCTCAAACGGAACTGAAAGACGAAATTAGAATTGGATATCCTTCTATTGCATCTTTAGCCAAAAATCCAGGAGAATTAGGACTTATTGCCAATCTAAAAAAGAGCAAATTGGGCATTAAAGATATTTTACTTTTTGCTCCGACTTTGAATAATACCAATCCGTTTATGAGCAATCCCAATGCGATATTGCTAATCAATGGAACTGTAAAAGGAAAATTAAAAAATATTGAGTTTCCTAGTATGGAAATTAGTGGCATTGGAACTACAAAAGTAGCGGCAAGCGGCAGAATCATTGGTTTACCAGATGTCAACAAAGCCTATTTTGATTTAAATATTAAAGATTTACAATCTGGTTCCAAAGATTTTGTTGGCTTTTTGCCAAAAGGTACCATTCCAAATTCGATTCAGTTGCCGTCAAAATTCAGCGCTAAAGGATTTTTTAAAGGAACCATTGCTAATTTCAACACTAATATGAATATCGCAAGTAGTTTTGGAAATGCAAAAATCAAAGCTACATTCGACCAAAGCAGAAAAAATTACGAGAAATACGATGCCCAAACGGAACTTACTAATTTTGATTTAGGGAAATTTATCAAGAACGACTCCATTGGAAAAGTAACTTTAAAAGCTAACATTAAAGGAACTGGATTTGATCCAAAAACGGCGACAGCATCATTAAACGGGAATATTCTAAAAGCGTATTATAATAAATATACGTACCAAAATGTAGCGGTAAAAGGAACTATTCGAAACGGAAATTTCAATGCAACCGCTTTTGCAAAAGATCCTAATCTGACTTTTGATTTGGTAAGCAGCGGCAGTTTTAAAGACAAATACCCTACCGGAAAACTAAAACTGAATGTAGATATCGCTGATTTGGAAAAACTGAATCTGCACGCTGGTCCATTAAAAATAAGAGGCGTTGTAGATGCTGATATACAATCGGCAAATCTTGATTACCTCAACGGAACGGTTTATGCGCACAACATTACCATCGTAAATGCTAAAGAGGAATTTGTAATTGATTCTGTTAGCGCAGTGGCAACATCTACCTCTGAAAAGAATACATTTGTATTGAAATCACCTTTTTTGGATGTGGAAGCTGATGGAAAATACAAGTTGTCAAAAATAGCGACTGCTTTGACAAATTCTATTGCAAAGTATTATGACAGCAAACCAAGTTCCAGAAAAATAGCAGTTGAGAAACAAGAATTTGTTTTTAAAATTGGTGTAAAAGACAGTCCAATTCTATTAAAGCTTATTCCTGAATTGAAAAGTCTGGAACCTATTAATATACAAGGAAGATATAACTCTGTTAACGATTCTATTGCTTTGAATGGTACAATTCCAAAATTAATTTATGGAGAAAACACTATTACAAATGCAGTCCTTAAAGTAGATACTAAAGACAATTCACTTGTTTACAATTTTGTTGTTGATGACATTCAAAACAAACAAATTCAATTGCCCCACACTAGCATTTCAGGTAAAGTTCAAAATAATATTGTGAATTATACGGTGCAATTAAAAGATTCAAAAGACAAAGAAAGATACTTAATTGCGGGAACATTAAAAGCTAGCAACGGAAACAACGACATCAATCTTGATCCAAATAATTTGTTATTGAACTATGAATCTTGGAAAATAACACAAGATAATTTAATTCGCTTTGGCAAAAAAGGAATTTATGCTGATAATTTTGAATTGAGTAAAGACGGAAGTAAAATCCTCATTCAATCACAATCTCAGGATGCCAATGCACCAATCGCAATAGATTTCAAAGATTTTGACATAAAAACCATTACTAGCATCGTTGAGAAAGATGATTTGCAAATGAGCGGTAAAATCAATGGAAATGCATTGGTCAAAAACATAAGCACCACACCTCTTTTTACTTCAGACTTAAACATTGAAAATTTTACTTTCAAAAAAGATACGATTGGAAACATTAGCATCAAAGTAAATAATGCAATTGCTAACCAATATGACGCCGTAATTGCCATTACGGGTCAAGGAAATCAAGTTAATCTGGAAGGAAATTACAAGACGACTGACAACAGTTTTGATATGAATCTCGACATTGATAAATTGAACTTAAAAAGTATTCAGGGCTTTACATTGGATAACATTACGGAAAGCACAGGATTCTTGACAGGAGATTTTAAAATAACTGGAAATACTTCGCAGCCGAACGTAATTGGAGAATTGAAATTCAATGAAATTGGTTTCAAAGTGAAGCAGCTTAATGCAAAATTCAAATCTTTAAATGATAAAATTGTATTTACACCAAATGCGATTCTTTTTGACAATTTTATTATAAAGGATGAAAAAGACAATGATTTAGCCATCAATGGAAAGATTGACAGTGCCAATTTCAGCAATTTTGGTTTTGACTTAGCCATTGATGCTGATAATTTCAAAGCCGTCAATTCTAAAGCAAAAGACAATGATTTGTATTATGGCGAATTGTACTTAGACAATCATTTGAAACTATCCGGAAATTTAGACAATCCTATTGTAGAAGGAAATATCAAAATTAATAAAGACACTAAATTCACTATTGTTTTACCACAATCAGATCCGTCAATTGCCGACAGAGAAGGAATTGTAGAATTCATTGACCAAGACAATCCGAAATTATTCGAGACGATCGTTATGGATGAATTGAATAGCGAAATGTACATAAAAGGAATCAATGCTTCGGTAAATATTGAAGTAGATAAAGACGCCGAATTATCATTGGTGATTGATAAAGCCAACGGAGATTACCTAAAATTAAAAGGAGAGGCACAATTGAACGGCGGTATTGATCCATCAGGAAAAACGACTTTGACCGGAAGATATGAATTATCTGAAGGTAATTATGAAATGAATTTTAATGCCATCAAAAGAAAATTTGACATCAAAAAAGGAAGTTATATCCTGTGGACTGGAGAGCCCACAACGGCTGACATCAATATCACTGCAGTTTACAAAACTGAGGCTGCTCCGATTGATTTGGTAAACGACCAGTTAGGAGATGTCACTGCCGAAGTGAGAAATACTTACAAACAAAAAATTCCTTTTGAAACCGAACTAAAAATGAATGGTGAATTGATGAAGCCAAACATTTCTTTTGATATCATTTTGCCAGATGGAAACAATAGTGTTTCAACAGAAATTATCAATGCAACACAAGCTAAACTGACTCAACTGCGTCAGCAACCGGATGAATTAAACAAACAGGTATTTGCCTTACTCCTACTGAATCGTTTTATTGGAGAAAACCCATTTGCCAGTGAAACCGGAGGAACAAGCGTTTCGTCAATAGCAAGAGAAAGTGCCAGTAAAATTTTGTCGCAACAACTTAATAATTTGGCGGGTGATTTAATTGAAGGTGTTGAACTTAATTTTGATTTGAATACTTCTGATGATTATACTACAGGTCAACGAGAAAACAAAACTGATTTAAGCGTAGGAATTTCCAAGAAATTATTAAATGACCGATTGAAAGTTACTGTAGGAAGCAGTTTTGGAATTGAAGGTCCGCAACAAGTGAATCAGAACGCTAATAATATTGCAGGCGATGTATCGATTGATTACCAACTTTCAAAAGACGGTAGATATAAAATACGAGCATACCGAATTAATAAATACCAAGTAGCGCTTCAAGGTGAAGTTGTGGAAACCGGAATTGCTTTTATCATCACTATGGATTACAATAAATTCAGTGAATTGTTTCGCAAAAGTGAAGCGAAAAAAGCAAAACAAAAAAACAAATAAAGGTTTTTACATCATTAAAAAAATAGACTAATCGATTTTTCCTGATGAAACTTAATACCTTAAATGATTTATTTTTTTTAATAAATAATAAAATTGATGAACAAGAGCCATTTATTATATTTTCTTTTTTTAGGATTGTTAGTTTCCTCCTGTAGCAATACTAGATTTCTTCCCGAAGGAGAACTGCTGTACACCGGCGGAAAAGTTACTGTTGAAGAAAAGGAAATGTCTAAAAAAGAAAAAAAAGCATTAAAAACGGCATTAAAAGAAGTTCTTAGACCAAAGCCTAATTCCTCGATTTTAGGATTAAGACCAAAATTATACATCTATAATTTGGCTGGGACGCCAAAGAAAGAAAAAGGGTGGCGCTACTGGCTGAGAACTAAAGTAGGCGAAGCTCCTGTTCTATACAGCCAAGTAGATTTAGAATACAACAAAAGTGTTTTGCAAAACTTTGCAGAAAACAGTGGCTATTTCAATACAAGAACATCGGCAGATTCAACCCGACATGGTAAAAAAGCGACCGCAGAATATATCGTTAAACCAGGAAAACAATATAAAATTAAAGAAGTAAAGTTCCCTACAGACTCCTCCATAATTTCGACTGCCGTTCGCAATACCAGACGAAGAAGTCTGTTAAAAAAAGAGGAAGGTTACAGTCTTGCTGTTATTAAAGAAGAAAGAATTCGTATTGATGCAAGACTAAAAGAAAAAGGATTCTTTTATTTTAACCCTGATTATCTCAAAGTACAAGTAGATACAACTGTGGCTGATCATAAGGTGGATCTTATTGTAAAAGTAAAAGACGAAGCTCCAAAACTGGCTGAGACACCATACAAAATCAATAAAATTATCGTTTATCCAAACTATTCAATAGGTTCTGACAGTGTGAAAACAAATGTGGATTCCATCAAAAAATACAATGACTTAACTATTATTGATCCGGAGAATTTGTTTAAACCCCGCATTTTTGATCGAGCCTTATATTTCAAAAAAAATGATTTATACAACCGTAACGATCATAATTTATCCTTGAATCGGTTAGTAAATCTGGGGACTTTTAAATTTGTGAAAAATCAATTCAGAGTTTCTGATACAACAGGAAATTATCTGGATGCTTATTATTATCTGACTCCATTACCCAAAAAATCAATCCGACTGGAATTATTAGCCAAAACAAACTCCGCTAATTATACAGGAACGGAACTCAATTTAAACTGGAGCAACAGAAATACTTTTAGAGGTGCAGAATTGCTTACTATCTCTGCTTTTGGCGGAGTTGAAGTACAAGTTTCCGGTCAGAATAATGGATTTAATGTATACCGCATTGGAACTGAGGCCAATTTAGTTTGGCCAAGATTAGTCGCGCCTTTTAAACTAAATTCTCCAAGTGGTTTTGTTCCAAAAACAAAGGCTACATTAGGATATGAATTCCAAAACAGAACTAAATTATATTCCCTGCAAACCTTCAAAGGTTCGTTTGGTTACTTATGGAAAGAAAATGAACGAAAAGAACATTTATTGAATGTTACTGAGATTACATACGCCAGTCCTGAAAACGTTACAGCTTTGTACCAAGAACAAATTCTGAAAAATGAATCTTTGGGAAAAGTCATTGAAAAGCAATTGATTTTTGGACCAACCTATTCTTATACTTACACCAATACACTACAAAAAAGAAAGAAAAACACCTTTTACTATAAAGGAACAATCGACTTAGCAGGAAACGTGGCAGGTTTAGTTTCAGGTGCAAATATTCGAAAAGGTGATACTATTAAATTATTCGATGTTCCGTTTAGTCAATTTATCAAAATAGAAAATGATTTTAGACATTATTATAAGTTAGGTCCAGATTCTCAACTGGCAAGCCGAGTTATTGTAGGCGCAGGATATGCTTACGGAAACTCCCGTGAAATGCCCTTTATCAAACAGTTCTTCATTGGTGGAACCAATAGTTTACGAGCCTTTAGAGCACGTTCTATAGGTCCGGGAAGTTTTGATGGCGCATCAACGAATACCAATGCTTTTTTGCCCGATCAATCTGGTGATATAAAATTGGAATTTAATACGGAATACAGAGCTAAAATTTACGGATTGGTGAAAGGAGCCTTATTTATAGATGCCGGAAACATTTGGCTATTGAATGAGAATCCTGATAAACCAGGAGCCAAATTTTCAAAAAAATTCCTGAATGAAATAGCCGTTGGTGCTGGAGCAGGATTGCGTTTCGATTTCTCTTTTCTTATCTTGAGAACAGATCTTGCATTTCCTTTAAGAAAACCATATTTACCTGATGGCGATCGTTGGGTTTTAGATAAAATTGATTTTGGAAGCGGTGCTTGGCGAAAAGAAAATTTGATTTTCAACTTGGCTATTGGCTATCCATTTTAAAACAATACAATCTGGATAAAAAAAAGAGCACGATGATTTCGTGCTCTTTTTGTATAATAACTAATCAAGGCGTAAAATCTTTTTTTGTGCCGTTAGGCACTAAATATTGGTAGTAATTGGGTTTAAAATTCGTTAGCGTGCCGTAAGTACGCAACATTTATGGTTTTGTTGCGTACCTACGGCACGCTAAATTCGCTTCAAATGTTGTGTTTTTTTTTACCAATATTTAGTGCCTAACGGCACAATTTAACTATTAATTCCCATAATAAATTATCAAGTTTTAGTCTACCAAGAATAAAGCATTGCTAAACAGTAAAATTCCATTTTCCCAGAATCCCCTGAATAATGGATTGTCTACCATATAAATTACTGATCCGTCTCCTTTACTTTCTACCGCAAAACTTACGGTATTATTCAATTTCTTTTTGATCTCATTACCAACAAAACCATAGCTTTTATAATCTTTAGGAACATAAACAACATTGGTTGCTTTCTTCAACAAAGAATAATGTCTGTCATCTGTTTTTAGACTGAAATATTTATCGCCTAAACCAAACGACATTGGATGTGTTTTATTCAGAAGATTTTCAATGATGGCTCCTGGAATTGATTTAGAAATATACCTGCGCTCTGAATCCTGAAAATCCAGAAAACGTTCTTTCAATTCTTCTTCTTCAGCCTCTTTTTCGGAACTTAATTTGTCTTCTTCTGTTGCAAAAGGACTCAACGCATATCCTTCTTTAGCCTCAAAAAGAGTAAGTGCGCTGTTCATCGCTATCACTTTTCCGCCATTTTTAATCCATTCTCCTATTTTCTTTTGTTGGTCTTCTGAAAAATCATAATATCCATCCGCCATAATAAGCGTGTTGTAATTGAATAGGTTTAATCTGTTAAAATTACTTACCTCAACCACACTCACTGGATATCCAATAGTTTCTTCCATATAATACCAAGTAGCGCCAAACTCTGTAGAACCGACTCCTTTTCCTGATAATAATACAACTTTTGGAGCTTTTAATAAATTGAAATTTTCTCCACCAACATCTTTCGAATTAGACGAAAATCCCGTAGCTATATAATTGTAATCGGTTTTTATTTTAATCTGTTCTCCAATCGTTTTTTCAAAATCTACAACTTTTGGATTATCTGCTTTGGTCACAATCAAACCACCCGGCTCCACTATTACATCGCCAAAAACAGCTTTTTTCATCGCAGATCGAACTTTGATATTATTTTGGTGCAACAACGAAAGAACCTGAGCAGAAATTCTGTTATTCCAAGGAATATGGAACGCATATACATTTTGTGGAATTCCTTTCTCTTGCACTTCAATGGACGCTTTTGTTTTGATAGCCAAACTGTTTTTCAACGCATAGCCTTCAACTCCATACGCCAAGGGCAAAGCCCAAGAAGTAATATCATAGGATAAACTGTCATTCAACTTTTGATTTGGTTCAAAAAGTACCTGCGCAAAAACAGCTTTTTGTTGGTCTACTTTTACAATTAAATCATTCGGTTCAATCGTAAAACCTTTCTCTGTTTTAGTATTATAATTAAATCCAGATGCTTTTTGACTGGCATCAGCGTAACTGAATTCCACATTATTCTTTTTCAACAAATCCGCCATTTGAATCAACTTTGGATTGTTTTTCATCACGTACATTTTATAATTTCCCTTTACTGTTTTTCGGGAATTATTCATAAAACCTCTGAATCCTTTCAGCAAAACATCCGCTTGTGCCGCCGCTGATTCTACTACGGTCAAGACTGCCGTTGCGTGATGTGTCAATCGATCTTGTATCGTAAGGGTGATTCCGTTGCTCATTGTAACAGCTCTCCCCGCTCCTATTCCACCTTGTTCCATCGTCATTCCTACCGCACCATTGTATGTAGGATAGGTATCGCCATAACTTGGATAAAACAAATCAAAACGTTCGCCGGTATTGTACATCCAGTTTTGAGCATCAAATTTTTTAGAAATATTTTTACCTAAAGTGTAATGAAAATCTTTCTGGTACTTCTCAATGTATTCGTGCAAAGGTTCCGCTGATGGTGGAAAAAAATAGGGTGAATCGTATCCCATTTCGTGAACATCCGTATGAACTTGTGGCATCCATTGGTTGTATAATGCAATTCGCTGCTGGGTTTCAGGTTGTGTTTGCCAAGCCCAATCTCTATTTAAATCAAAAATATAATGGTTGTATCTCCCGCCTGGCCAAACTTCCATGTGCTCTCTGTCTGATAAATCCGGATGCGTTTTTTTACCTGAAATTTCTCGTAACCAATTCCCGTATCTGGAATATCCATCAGGGTTAATGCATGGATCAAGAATAACAATCGTATTTTCTAACCACTTTTTAGTTTCTGCATTCGAAGGATTTACTAATTCGTATGCTACGGTCATAGCACTTTCGGTTCCGGCAAATTCATTTCCGTGAACATTAAAACTCAACCATACAATTAATTTATCGCCAATCATTTGCGATTTATTTTGGGACAAACCAATAGCTGCTAAATTGTTATTCCTAATTTGTTCCAAATTAGCTAAATTCTCCGGGCTAGAAATAAAATACACATTCAAATCCCTTTGTTCAGGTGTTACACCATATTTCTGGTGTTTGATAAAAGTAGATTTTTCTGTAAGATGTTTAAAATAATTTTCAGCCTGATGATAATAGGTAATTTGTTTCCCGTAATTGGGTAAAAACTGAGAAGGACTTTGCACTTGCGAATGAACACTCAGCACCAAAGTTAGCATTAGATAAAAAGAAAAAACAGTCTTTTTCATATTATTTTGGGTTAGTTATGCTTCAAAAATAGCCATTTACGAACTATTGCACAAGCTAAATTTCGGATTAGTGAAATATTGATTTTCGTAAACCTCAAGTTTTTATTAATTCATTTTTTGTTGAAGAATAATAACAATACGGCAACATTCATTATTAAATAAACAATATTATTCTCTTTTAGATTAGTATCATTGCTACATTCTATTATATTTGCAGACAACAAAATTCACACTACAGATGGAAGAATGTATCTCAGTTTTTGACATGTTAAAAATTGGTGTTGGACCTTCGAGTTCGCACACACTTGGACCTTGGAGAGCAGCCGAACGCTTTCTTAGTGAATTGAGAAATGAAAATTTACTTCCTGATATAAATCGGGTAAAAATAGATTTATACGGTTCCCTTTCCTTGACTGGAAAAGGTCACGCCACAGATTTAGCCGTAATGCTAGGTTTAAGCGGACAAGATCCGGAATACATTCCTGTCGAAAATATTGATGGGATTATCAAATCAATTGAATCAAAAAACGAAATCAATTTAGGAAACGAAAAACCAATTCCTTTTTATTTCCTTCAAGACATCGTCTTCAATAAAAACTTCCTTCCTTTTCATGCCAATGGAATGACTTTTACGGCTTACATGACAGATGACAGTGAGTATGTTTCTACCTTTTATTCTATTGGAGGTGGATTTGTGGTCAAAGAAGAACGCATCAACGCCAAGAAGAAAATAGAAATAAAATGTACTTTTCCTTATCCAATTGAGATAGCAGCTGAACTATTAGATTTTTGCAAAAAAGAGAATAAATCCATCTCAGAAATCGTTTATGAAAATGAAAAATCGATGCGTACCGAAGCGGTTATCGATCATGAATTGATACGCATTTGGAAAACAATGCTCGAATGCATGTACATTGGTTGTCATTCAGAAGGGATTCTTCCAGGAGGTTTGAACGTACGCCGCAGAGCTTTTGATATGCACCAAAACCTCATCGGTTTAGCCAATTATGATTCGCCACAAAGCTGGCTCGAAGAAATCCGTAAAACCGAAGTGAAGTTTCGCCAAATCTTACAATGGGTAAGTTGTTTTGCCTTATCTGTTAATGAAGTCAATGCAGCTTTAGGTCGCGTGGTTACAGCACCAACTAATGGAAGCGCTGGAGTCATTCCAGCCGTTTTAATGTATTATTTAGTCATTGAAAACCACAATGCTGGTGAAAAAGAAATCAAACAATTCCTTATGGTCGCTGGTGAGATAGGTAGTATTTTCAAGAAAGGTTCTACCATATCTGCCGCTATGGGTGGTTGTCAAGCCGAAATAGGTGTATCATCTGCTATGGCAGCAGCGGCTTTGTGCGAATTGATGGGCGGAACTCCCGAACAAGTTTTAATGGCTGCCGAAATTGCAATGGAACATCACTTAGGATTGACTTGTGATCCTATTGGTGGTTTAGTTCAGATTCCTTGTATTGAAAGAAACACAATGGGCGCGATAAAAGCCATCAATGCTGCTGAACTTGCACTACAAACCGATCCAAAAAATGCAAAAGTACCTTTGGACAAAGTGGTAGATACGATGTGGCAAACGGCCAAAGACATGAATAATAAATACAAAGAAACTTCAGAAGGCGGATTAGCCATTGCCGTGAATATGGCGGATTGTTAAACTTAATAACACAAATTTAAAATTCAAACAATCTAAAATTCAAATATTTACAGTAGATTTATTCTATATTCTTAAACAAAAAGCAATGGAAATCAATTGGGTAATAGTCAGCATTGTAATCATTTGTGTGCTTATTTTGATTGTATTTCTTATTAGAAAAAATCAAAAAGATAAAAAGAAGTACACTCATTTCTTGAACAATGATTACAAAAAAGCAAAAGAAGAAGAGTCAGACCTGAATGACGACACGTATTAATTTATAATGCTGGACTATTTTATTAACCTTTACAAATGATTTTCGATTAAATAAAACCCTCATTATCAACTAGGAACTAGCTGAAATTATTTCAAATTAAACACTCTTATTTCTAAATCAAACAATACCCAATTTAAAATAAAAAATACTTCCGAGTCCTAATTCGCTTTCAACACCAATTATTCCTCCTTGCGCCTCAAGAAACTCTTTGCTTATTGCTAAACCCAATCCAGTTCCTGAATTGTGACTTCCCGGAACTTGGAAATATTTATCAAAAACTTTGGCTTTATAACGACTATCTATCCCTTTACCCGTATCTATTACCTGAAATACAACTTTACTATTTTCTTTTTTCAATTGTACTGTAATGCTACTATTTTCTGAAGAATACCGAATCGCATTGGTTAGAAAATTGATTAAAACCCAAGCAGTTTTTTCACTATCTGCTTTAATATCCGGCAAATTATCATCTGTATCAAGTATTATTTCAATTTGTTTTTGTTCCGATTGCATTTTGATTGCTTCAGTAGCATAATTTATAATTTCATAAGGATTACTCTTCTCCATATTCAACTGAATGTTTCCAGTTTCCAGTTGGGATAATTCTAGTAATTCACCTGTAATTTTAAGCAATCGTTGACTATCCTCCTTGATGCCTTCAATGAGCTGTTTTTGATCGGTATTAATAATTCCAGTTTCTGGTTTTTCAAGTAATTGCAAACTCATTTTTATCGAAGCAATTGGGGTTTTCAATTCGTGCGAAACGGTAGCAATAAAATTAGTTTTGGCGAAATCTAATTCTTTAAAAACAGTGATGTTTCTCAAAATGATAACATCTCCAATAGTGATTGTTTGGTCTTCACCAGTTGGTTTTATAGTGATTGTTACCGTTTCTTTTTCGAAATAACTTTCTTTACCATCGGCAAAGATTTTCATGGGAAGCGATTTCTGATGCTCATTTGATAAATTATCTATAATTAAGGATTTCATCAAATCATTTGTTAAAGCCAACAAAGAAGCAGGTTTACTAATCACTTCTTCTAATTTTAATCCCATAATTTTCAGTGCTTCATCATTGGCAAATAATACAAGACCATTATTATCCAATCCAATAATCGGGTCATGCATATTGTTAATCAGTGTTTCCAATCGTTTCTTTTCAAAGGATAACTTATGTAGATTACTATTACTGTATTCCTCTAGTTTTTGTGCCATTGTATTGAACGATTTGGCCAGATCACCATATTCATTATGATTCATAAAATGAACGCGTTCAGAATAGTTTTTATTCGCAATTTCTTTAATACTAGCCGTAAGCTCTTTTATAGGATTGGCAATATTATTGGGCAAATTCACTAATAAATTGAACGCAATCAAAAAACAAAGAGTTCCTGTAACCGCAATCCATAAATTAGCAGTTTCGGCAGTATGTGTAGCTATATCACTTTTCTCTTTAATCGCATTCATATTCAATTTCATTATTTCGAAAATATCCTGACGTATTTGGCTTTTTACATTTTCATCAGTTCTGTTTTTTTCTAAAAAATCAAAACTTTTTTGCAAATTATACGTCACTTTATCTTCTCCGATTTCTGTGATATTAGCGATTTGATTCTTCAAATTCGTTTCAAAAATAGCAATTGCTTTTTCTTCGTTGATGTTAATTTCATCTAACGAAAGAAGCATGTTCCGAGAAAATTCCAACGTATTATAATTCGCTCTCAGAATATTTTCAGTATCTTTTTTTATCGAAAAAATATAAAATGCCGCTACTAATGACAGAATAATTATCATTAGAAAAAGTAAGCCAACGCCCAAATTTAATTTAGTTTTAATTCTCATCTTATCATTGCGAGAAATGGAGCAATTCCATCCTCTTTATTTAATTCGTTTTTTATTTATCCTTATTTATACTGCTGCAAATTTGTGAATCTTCGGCAGTATTCTTTTATGACAGAATCACCAAATCAACATTCGACAACGAAAGATTATTCAACAAACGCCTGAAAATCGTTGTAGACAAAATTACTTTAAATAAATCGAAGTGCGGTTTTCCTATGCAAACCGTCGTAATGTTTTTTTGTTCCACCATTTTCAACATAGCATCCTTAATATTAGCATTTTGAATTTTAATCACTTCTGCTCCAAGCTGTGTGGCTAATTTGAAATTATTTATCAAATGCCGTTGCTTGTCTAATGCAATTTTGTCATTGCTTTCTTTTGGAGTTTCCACATACAAAACATACCATTTACAGTTGTAATAACTGGCTAAACGAGCTGCTTTTCTAATTACAATTTTAGCCGTTTTATCATTACTGCTGATACAAACCAAGAGTTTTTCATGTCTAGAAGTACTGTTTTTAGGTACTTCATTCTCTACTTTTCTAAGCACTTGTCCCGCAACTTCCTTTAAAGCCAATTCCCGCAACTGCAAAATTTGATCTGATTTAAAAAAATTATTCAAAGCCGTCTGTATCTTATCCGCAGTGTAAACTTTCCCTTCTTTCAATCGCGTAATCAATTCATCTGACGTCAAATCAATATTCACCACCTCATCCGCCAGCCGCAATACATTATCAGGTACTCGTTCTTGAACATCGACATTAGTAATGCGTTTTACATCTTCATTTAAACTTTCAATGTGCTGAATATTCACTGCCGAAATCACATTTATGCCTGCTTCTAAAATCTCCAAAACATCCTGCCAACGTTTTTCGTTTTTGCTTCCTTCAATATTTGTATGCGCTAGTTCATCTACAATAACTACTTCTGGACGCAAATTGATAATGGCTTGTAAATCCATTTCCTCAAGCAGTTTCCCTTTATAAAAAAGAGTCCGCCTTGGAATGACCGGTAAACCCTCTAGTAATTCGTGTGTTTCTTTCCGATTATGCGTTTCAATATACCCAATCTTTACATCGATGCCGTTTTTCAACAAGGTATGTGCTTCCTGTAACATCCTGAAAGTTTTGCCCACACCGGCACTCATACCGATGTAGACTTTAAACTTTCCTTTGCGTGATTTCTGAATTAAATCAAGAAAGTGCTTGACATTATTTTCCTTTTCGTTGTCCAATTTGGTTTTAGGATTTTAAATTTTAAAAAAAATTAAAAAGAAATAGCCAATGCTGTAGTTAAAAATACATTTTGATTGCTAGGATCCGTGTTTTTCAAAAAGATATCGTCTTTACTATTTAAAGTTCTTGCTTCTAACCTAAACATCACATTATCGGTAACTAAATAATCAAAATTTGTAGAGAAACCGTATGTTTTAAATCCGTTAGGTGTTGCGGTTGCTATTATTACTCCTTTTTCATCCGAGTAATACTCCGCTCTTGCTGCCAATTGGATTTTAGTAGTCGGTTTGTATTGCGCTATTAAAATCGGTGAAAACCAAACATCATATTGGTCACTCTCTATTGCTTTTTGTTGCGCTCCAATATCAAAACCAGCAATTAAACTTGTTTTTTCGGATACTTTAAATTGTCCGTAAAAATTATTGAAATAACGCCATTTTTTTACATTATCTGGTTGTTCATTCCCCAAATACGTACTCCAGTTTAATGTGGTTTTGGCAGAAGGTTTATAGATTACTTGCGTCCCAAAAGCCGGAGTTTGGTTGCCATCAATTTTCTGGATGCGTTGCCAACCGTTTAAATACATGGCAGCCAAATACCATTTTTCGCTTTTTGACGTATATCCAATTTTCACACCCGCTTCATAATACGGCGAATTATCAGCCAAAATACTTCTAGTCAAAGTGGCGCAATCTTTACCAATAGCGCTTTCAAAACCAATATGTGACGGCATAATTCCCGCATCAATCCACAGATTGTGTTTCGTCGAAATTTTCACACCCACATTTGCTTCAAACACATTTTTAAGCAAATCCTGTTCTGCTGCCAAATTGTATTGGGCATACGTTCCGGCCATTAAGGCAAAATTCCCGCGAACATTCTCTTTAGTATAATTTACCTTCGCCAATCCTAAATTCAAATTCACCTCGTTGTGCTTATTGTGACTGTAAATAAATCCGGGTCGTACATGATTGTCTGGTTCTCCAAAATCATAACTGTAATACGTTTCTACATAACCCGAAAACGTGAAAGGACTTTGTGTTTTTTCAGTTTCTTGTGCAGTAACTGTTGTAAAACCAAAAGCTATTAAAGCGATACTTATTGTATTTTTCATTTTTTTGTCATTGCGAGGAACGAAGCAATCTCACCCTCATTATTTATTATTTGAAGCTATTTCCAGCTATCCACTTGTATCTTTTTATTTTTAAAGAAAAAATAAAAAGATACAAGTGGATAGCTGGGCTAAAAAATGTGCGTTTTATACTTTATTTTTATTTCAATTCATCCAAAGCAACATTCAACTCTAGAACATTTACGCTTGCAGTTCCTATTACTGCTGGTGTATTGATCTTGGCTTGCACCAAAGCTTTTACTTTTTCCTCTGATACGTTTCTTTCTTTCGCCACCCTTTTTACCTGAACCAACGCTCCTTGCGGTGAAATATTAGGGTCTAACCCACTTCCCGAAGCCGTCACCATATCAGCAGGAATCTCTGATTTTTTAAGATAAGGATGCAAGATTAAAAAGGTGTCGATTCTTTTTTGCACCAAAGCTAAATAATCAGGATTACTTGATCCTTTATTGCTTCCTCCACTTCCTGCAGCGTTATAATCCACAGCTGATGGCCTTCCCCAAAAGTAGTTGGATTTATCGAATTTTTGCCCAATTTTTTGATACCCCACCACTTTTCCGTTTACAGTAATTGTTTCTCCTTTTCCTTTATTGGGAGCCAATTGTGCTATCCCAAAAATTGCCATTGGGTAAATAACCGCTAACAAAACCACCATAAATAAGGTGAATTTTAATATTGAAAATATATTTTTCATTTTCTTTTGTTTTTTTATGAAACCTAACCCGTTTTCGAAACCTGTTAGGTTTGAATTTACATAAATAATGCTACAACCAGATCAATTATTTTAATCCCAATAAATGGGATGATCAAGCCACCAAGACCATAAATCAATAGGTTTCTCTTTAAAATAGCACTCGCACCGATTGGCTTATAATCAACCCCTTTTAGCGCAAGCGGAATCAATATCGGAATGATAATCGCATTGAAAATCACAGCTGATAAAATCGCACTTTCTGGACTGTGTAATCCCATAATATTTAATCCTTCAAGAGCAGGAATTGCCGTGATGAAAAGCGCAGGAACAATAGCAAAATATTTGGCCACATCATTCGCAATAGAGAAAGTAGTAAGCGTTCCTCTGGTCATCAATAATTGTTTTCCAATTTCAATGATTTCAATTAACTTGGTGGGATCATTGTCTAAATCGACCATGTTTCCGGCTTCTTTTGCTGCTTGAGTTCCGCTATTCATGGCCACACCTACATTGGCTTGCGCCAAAGCAGGTGCATCATTAGTTCCATCACCCATCATCGCTACGAGCTTGCCTTGTTCTTGTTCGTTTTTGATGTAATTCATCTTATCCTCAGGTTTGGCTTCGGCAATAAAATCATCTACACCAGCTGCTTCGGCAATAAATTTGGCAGTCAACGGATTATCTCCGGTTACCATCACCGTTTTTACACCCATTTTTCTCAAACGTTCAAAACGCTCTTTCATTCCCGTTTTGATAATGTCCTGCAATTCAATAACACCTTGGACTTGAGCATTTTTTACGACCACCAATGGCGTTCCACCTTTTGATGAGATAGCAATCACTGCTTGTGCAATATCCTCGGGGAAAATAGTTCCCGCTTTCAGTGCAATATTTTTTACTGCATCCTGAGCACCTTTTCTAATATCGGTTCCGTCTTTTAAAACAACACCGCTGGTTCTGGTTTCAGCAGTGAATTTGATTAAAGTAGCACCTTCAATAGATAGTTTGTTTGCCACTTCAATTCCTGCCAATTCCACAATACTTTTGCCTTCGGGCGTGTCATCAGCCAGCGAACTCAAAACTGCAGATGTGATAAAATCGTCTTTCGAGATTCCTTTTGCTGGATAAAAACGAGTTGCTTTTCTATTTCCAATGGTGATAGTTCCCGTTTTATCCAAAAGCAATACATCAATATCTCCTGCAGTTTCTACCGCTTTTCCTGATTTGGTAATTACATTGGCACGCAAAGCCCTGTCCATTCCTGCAATTCCAATCGCTGATAACAAACCACCAATCGTTGTTGGAATCAAACAAACAAAAAGAGAAATGAAGGCAGCAATTGTTATCGGAGCATTCGCATAATCGGCAAACGGTTTCAAGGTTACACAAACAATCACAAAGATTAATGTAAAGGCAGCCAACAAAATAGTTAACGCAATTTCATTAGGTGTTTTCTGGCGGCTTGCTCCTTCTACCAAAGCAATCATTTTATCCAAGAAACTTTCTCCTGGTTCGTTTGTCACAATGACTTTGATTTTGTCTGATAACACTTTAGTTCCGCCGGTAACTGATGATTTATCGCCACCCACTTCCCGAATTACAGGAGCACTTTCTCCGGTAATCGCACTTTCATCTATAGTGGCCAATCCTTCGATAATTTCACCATCAGTTGCAATTAAATCACCAGCTTCACAAACAAAAATATCGCCTTTCTTCAATTCAGAAGAGCTGATATTCTTAATTTCACCATTGGCTAAAACTTGTCTTGCCGGTGTTTCTTCCCGTGTTTTTCTCAAACTATCGGCTTGTGCTTTCCCTCGTGCTTCGGCGATAGCCTCGGCAAAATTGGCAAACAAAAGGGTTGCTAACAAAATTAAAAATACTATGAAATTATAAGCAAAACTGCCTTCGTCTTGTGCGCCAAATAAAATGGCAATACACACGGCAAGCATAATGGCAGTTCCAATTTCAACGGTGAACATGACCGGATTCTTGAACATTATTTTCGGGTTTAGCTTTACAAAAGACTGCACTAACGCCTCTTTTACCTGCTTACTTTCGAATAATGAATTGGATTTATTGTTATTCATTTTTATTATTATTTTAATGTAAAATATTCTGCCAATGGTCCTAATGCCAATGCTGGAAAGAAAGATAAGGCTGCAATAATGGCGATTACGGCAAAAATCATAACTCCAAAAATGGTCGTGTCTGTTTTTAAAGTTCCAGCACTTTCAGGAATATATTTTTTATTGGCCAACAATCCTGCTATAGCCAATGGCCCAATGATAGGAAGGAAACGACTCAATAACAAAACAATTCCTGTAGTGATATTCCAAAAAGGATTATTGTCTCCTAAACCTTCAAATCCAGAACCGTTGTTGGCAGCACTTGAAGTATATTCATATAACATTTCCGAAAATCCGTGATTACCAGTATTGTTCAACCAGCCAGTGGCATTACCGCTAAACCAGTAGCCCATTGCAGTATCATTTGCAGCAAAATAAGATGCCAAAGCCGTTCCTGACAATATTAATAAAGGGTGAAGAATGGCAATGAAAGCTGCAATTTTGACTTCTCGGGCTTCAATTTTCTTTCCTAAAAATTCTGGTGTTCGTCCTACCATTAATCCCGAAATAAAGACCGCTAGAATGATAAAAATATAGAAGTTCAAAAATCCTACGCCGCAACCACCATAAAAGGCGTTGACCATCATCGCTAGTAATTGCATCGAACCAGAAAATGGCATCGAGCTGTCATGCATACTATTGACCGAACCTGTAGAAATTACGGTGGTAGCAATGCTCCAAAATCCAGAAATGGCGGGTCCAAAACGAACTTCTTTGCCTTCCATGGCTCCTGTTGTTTGGGCAATTCCCATTTTTTCGATAGCTGGATTTCCGTTGAGTTCACTGATAACTGTTGGAATAACTAAAAGTAAAAATCCAACTGTCATCACTCCAAAAACGACATAGGAAAACCTTCTTTTCTTGAGATAAAATCCTAAAGCAAAAATCATTGCAAACGGAATGATTAACTGTGCCCATAATTCAACCGCATTGGTAAAATAAGTAGGATTCTCTAATGGATGAGCCGAATTGGCTCCAAAAAACCCACCACCGTTCGTTCCTATATGCTTGATGGCAATGAATGATGCTGCTGGTCCGCGAGAAACTGCTACTGAATCTCCCTGTAAAGTGGTAATTGCATCTTTTCCTTCAAATGTCATTGGCGTACCGTTAAACAACAGAATGACAGCTACAACAGCAGAAAGTGGCAATAAAATACGAGTACAGCTTTTTATAAAATAATTATAGAAATTCCCTAATTTATCTGTGGTTCTTTCTTTCATTGCAGTAAAAACCATTGCTGCGGCTGCCATCCCGACACCTGCAGAAACAAATTGAAGGAACATCAATACCATTTGTGATAAATAGGAAACACCTGTTTCGCCAGAGTAATGCTGTAAATTGCAATTTACCATGAACGAAATAGCGGTATTGAATGCCAAATCTGGAGTCATGTTTGGATTATTGTCCGGATTTAAAGGCATTGAACCTTGAAATAACAAAACAAAAAAGCAAAGAAAGAACCAAACCATATTCACGCTTAACAACGCTTTTAAATGCTGTTTCCAGTTCATTTCTTCAGTAGCATTGATACCACTTATTTTGAAAATAAATTTCTCAATTGGATTGAAAATCGGGTCAAGGAATGTTTTATCTCCTGTAAAAACTTTAGCTATGTACCTTCCAATAGGAATAGCCAAAACTATTGAGATGATAAAAATACTAATGACACCAAATAATTCTGTGTTCATAAAAAAATAGTTTATTTAATTAAAATTTTTCGGGTTTGATTAATACATAAACCAAATAGCCGAAAACAGCCAGTGCAATAATAAATAGTACAGTCATAATTTAGATTTTTTCAAAAAATTCGACAGCTTTAAAACAAATCGCAAACAACAAAACGGCTAATGCGAGTAAAAGGATTGTGATTATCATAATTTTAGATTATTGGATTATTAGACTTTTAGACAATCGATCAAATAATTCAATCGATTAAACTTGTTATACCCCCGAGGCATTTATTTGCTTGATGTATTCCGCCTTTAATGATTTTGGGAAAAGGTTTGAAATATTGCAATGGCGCATTTCCATAAAAGAGGAAACCGAAAAAAGATAGACATTGGAAATAGCAATTTTTGTTTCGTTGCTTCCTGTTGTCAATAATCGTTCAGCGAGTGCCAAACATTTTTTTGCTCTGGAAATATTTCCAGTAATAATGGCAGTCTTGGTGATTTCGGCAAAGCGTTCTGCTTGTTTGTAAATCGTGGTGACTTGATTTTTCATAAGAATGATTTTTATGTTCTTCATCGCTTATGCCAAAATGCATTCCAAAAAATCATAGTACACCTCAAAGCTTTGTCAATTAAGTATTTGAAGTTTTCATGCCAAAAAAAAACATAAAAAAAGCCTATCAAAATGATAGGCTTTTCTCAAAATAATATGATTTTAATAAATCTTGTATTCGTTTAATTTTCTATAAAGCGTTGCAACGCCTATTTCTAATAAGCGGGCCGTTTCGGCTTTATTCCCTTTGGTGTAATTTAATACTTTTTGAATGTGGAGTTTTTCAATACTTTGCATCGAAAAAGCTGACATCGTCTTATTGGAATTATCTTGTTGATGCTGAATCTCGTAAGGCAATACATCTTGCGTCAAGTTAAAATCATCAGCCAAAATTACGGAACGTTCAATCACATTCTTCAGTTCCCGAACATTTCCAGGCCAATGGTATGTTTCCATCTTATGCAAAAAATCGCCATCGATAGAGACTATTTTCTTATTTACTTTCTCTGAAAATTGTTTCACAAAATAGTTTGTCAATGGTGCAATGTCTTTTATTCTTTCTCGTAAAGGCGGAATTGTAATCTCGAAAATATTCAATCGAAAATATAAATCCGAACGAAAACGATGTTCTTCACTTTCGGTTTTTAAATTGCGATTCGTTGCGGCAATTAACCTGAAATTAGATTTTCTGGGTGTCGTATCTCCTATTTGTATGTATTCATTGGTTTCTAAAACCCGTAATAATTTAGCTTGTAATTCTAAAGGCATTTCGCCAATTTCATCCAGAAATAAAGAACCGCCATTCGCCTCTTCAATAAATCCTTTCTTGTCTTTTACAGCTCCTGTAAAAGCTCCTTGTTTGTGTCCAAACAATTCACTTTCGAGAATTTCCTTGCTGAAAGTACTGCAATTCAAGGCTACAAAAGATTTTCCTACTCGGTAGCTGTTTTCGTGAATGGCTTGTGCAAAAACTTCTTTTCCAGTTCCTGTTTCTCCCGTTAAGAGTACAGTTGAATCGGTTTTGGCTACTTTTTTAGCCAAATCAATCACTTGTTCCAATCCTTTCGATTTTCCAATAATAGTATCAAAAGAATATTTATCAGAAATTCTTTTTTCGAGTTGTTGGACTTTCTTGATTAGTTGGACTTTTTCCAGTGCTTTGTAAAGCAGAGGAATAATTTTATCATTGTCATCGCCTTTGACAATATAATCAAAAGCACCGTTTTTCATGGCTTGAACACCATCGGGAATTTTGCCAAAAGCAGTCAATAAGATAACTTCTGTTAATGGAAAATTTGTTTTTATCTTTTGAACAAAATCAACACCATTGCCATCAGGAAGTTTGACATCACAAAGAATCACATCAATATCATTGTGTTCCAGTTTCTTGAAACCTGACTTTAAATCTGGTGCTTCGAAAACTTCGAAACCTTCTGATTTTACGATTCGGGCTAGAAGGCTACGCAGTTTTTCTTCATCATCAATAATAAGTATGTTTTTCAAAATAGGATTTGTATAAATTTAAAATACAAAGCTAACTTTTTAAATGCTGAGAAATAAAAAAATAATTAGGGTTTACTTTCTTCGGGTATCGATAAGATGAATAATTTTCCAACTGTTTTCTTTTTTGAAAAGCGTAAAAGCATTCACGCCTTTATGACTTAATTTATCGTTTACATAAAACTCATAAGATGTCCAAGCGTGCGCCATGCTCCCATCTACCTGAATAGCATAACTCAGAATTTTTTCCTGAAACTTCACTTCCGTAGGAATAGAACCAATCGATTTAAAAAACGCTTGAGGGCTTTCATTGGATAATTTAGTTCCTTTAGCGTTCTCACTTATGGATTGTAAAATCATTGTTTCGTCGCAAAAGGACTGTAATTTCAAAGTGTCTTTGGCATGAAAAGCCTCAAAAAAATTTTCAACAACCTTTTGAATTTCTTGATTTTGGGCCTGAGAATATGTTGATGTAAACAACACAATCAATACTACTATTTTACGCATAATTACTTTTTTAATTAATTATAACTTCCAACAACATTACTGTTACATTTTTGAGTTAAAAATATACATTTTATTACCTTTACAATCTTAAAACAACAAATATGTCTGTCGCAAAAAAAGATTATAAAAGGATTACTACAAAATCACTGATTGAAATGAAAGCAAATGGAGAGAAAATTTCCATGCTTACCGCATACGATTACACCATGGCAAAAATCGTTGATACAGCCGGAATTGATGTAATCTTAGTAGGTGACTCCGCTTCGAATGTAATGGCTGGTCATGAAACGACTTTGCCAATTACGTTGGACCAAATGATTTATCACGCTTCATCTGTAGTGAGAGCTATAGAAAGAGCATTGGTTGTGGTGGATTTACCTTTTGGAAGTTACCAATCAGATCCTAAAGAAGCGTTGCGTTCTGCCATCCGAATCATGAAAGAAAGCGGTGGTCATGCCGTAAAACTGGAAGGCGGAAAAGAAATTAAAGA
The DNA here is from genome assembly GCF_048286755.1 of Flavobacterium labens. Lineage (NCBI taxonomy): Bacteria > Pseudomonadati > Bacteroidota > Flavobacteriia > Flavobacteriales > Flavobacteriaceae > Flavobacterium > Flavobacterium labens. The sequence goes on from NZ_JBLVPL010000008.1 coordinate 127,363, forward strand.
TTCAATCAAGAAAATACTAAACGCAGGAATTCCAGTGATGGGACATTTGGGTTTAACTCCTCAATCTATTTATAAATTTGGTACCTATACTGTTCGTGCCAAAGAAGAGGAAGAAGCAGATAAACTTATTGAGGATGCTAAATTGTTGGAAAGATTAGGTTGTTTTGCTTTAGTTTTAGAAAAAATTCCGGCACATTTAGCCGAAAAAGTAGCTCAAAGTATTTCGATTCCGGTAATTGGAATTGGTGCTGGCGGCGGAGTTGACGGTCAAGTTTTGGTAATTCACGACATGTTAGGAATGAATAATGAATTTAGTCCACGTTTCTTGAGAAGATACATGAATTTATACGAAGGAATGACAACTGCCATAGGTCAATATGTTGCCGATGTGAAATCAAGTGATTTTCCTAATTCCAGCGAACAATATTAAAATTAGACTTCTTAGATTATTGGATTATTAGACTAAAAAAGTAGAAATGCATCGATTTAAGGATTTAGAGATTTGGAAAAAAAGTAGATTTTTTTGTTCTGAAATTTATAAAGTGACTTTGTCTTTTCCTAACGATGAAAAATTTGGACTAACAAATCAATTAAGAAGAGCTTCTGTTTCTATTCCATCTAATATTGCTGAAGGATCATCAAGGCAATCTAATAAGGACTTTGCACGATTTTTAGAAATCGCCATCGGTTCAGCTTATGAAGTTGAAACACAAATTCTTATTTCATCAGATTTAGGTTTTATAACTCCAGAAGATTTAAAAGAATTATCAGATATGCTAAACGAAATTATTAAAATGACTTCAAGATTTAGAGCAACTTTATTATAGACTTTTTTAGATTTTCAGACTGCAAGACTTGTTTAATAATCTAAATATCTAAAAAGTCTAACTTGTCTAAAAATCTAAGTAGTCTAACAATCTAAAAATCCAAATGAAAATAGTTTCGAATAAAAATAACCTTCAAGTGCTTCACGAAGACAACCATCTTATTGTGGTCAACAAGCGCGTAGGTGATATTGTGCAAGGTGATAAAACAGGTGATAAACCCTTATCTGATGTAGTGAAAGAATACATCAAAGATAAGTATAACAAACCCGGAGAAGTATTTTTGGGCGTAGTACACCGTTTAGACCGACCAACAACCGGAATAGTTGTTTTTGCGCGAACCAGCAAAGCGTTGACGAGAATGAATGAGTTGTTCAGCAATCGTGAAACTCAAAAAACATATTGGTGCATTGTCAAAAACAAGCCTTCAAAGTCCGAGGATAAATTGGTTCATTTTCTGAAAAGACACGAAAAAAACAACACTTCAAAAGCGCATTTAAAAGAAGTTCCTGAAAGTAAACTAGCCAGTTTAGATTATAAAATCATCAAGGAACTCAATAATTATTTTGCTCTGGAAATTAATCTTCACACAGGTAGACACCATCAAATCAGGGCGCAGCTTTCGGCTATTGGATCACCCATAAAAGGTGATTTGAAATACGGTTTTGACCGAAGCAATCCGGATGGAGGTATTCATTTGCATGCCCGTAAATTAGTTTTTGTACATCCTGTTACCAAAGAAAATATAGAAATCATCGCACCAACACCGGATGATGTGATTTGGAATGCAGTTTAATTTGATTATTCTGTTTCCATTAAAAATGTAACAAAAAAACACTTTACATACTTATACATTATAAAACAGGAATAATTATTCCTGTTTTTTTTTTATTTTAGGATATTGAGCTGGATTAAAATAATAATTATGTAATTTTAAATTAAAATCATCTCATGAAATATCATACAGAAATTGCTTTCCGAAAAGAATCCCTTAAAAAATTATTGCATAACATTATAGAAAATGAAGAAGCAATCATTAAGGCTTTGTATGATGATTTTAAAAAACCTGCTTTTGAAGCCGTTTTAACAGAAACTAATTATGTGATTAGTGACTTGAAAGAAACCATAAAAAATATCGATTCTTGGGCTAAGCCGAAAAAAGTTTTTGCTTCTCTTTTAAACTTTCCTTCATCTGATTTTATTTACAGTGAACCTTACGGAAATGTATTGATTCTTTCTCCATGGAATTATCCGTTTCAATTGGCTTTATGCCCTCTTGTTGCGGCTGTTGCGGCCGGAAATAAAGTAACTTTAAAACCATCTGAACTTACACCAAATACTTCGAACATAATTTCCAAAATAATCACTGAAACATTTGCTGTAAAAGATGTTGAGGTTATCACGGGAGACGCTGCAATTGCGCAGGAACTATTAAACCAGCGTTGGGATTATATTTTTTTTACGGGAAGTGTTGCTGTTGGAAAAATAGTAGCAAAAGCTGCTGCCGAAAACCTAACCCCTGTTACACTCGAATTAGGCGGAAAAAGTCCTTGCATCGTTGATGAAACAGCTAATTTAGAATTAAGTGCCCGACGCATTGTGTGGGGGAAAATCATAAACGCCGGACAAACCTGTGTAGCTCCTGATTATATTTTAGTGCACCATAAAATGAAGGATACTTTCGTGAAATTTCTTATTCAGGAAATTGAAAAAGCATTGGGAACAAATCCAGAAGAATCTCCAGATTTTGCCAGAATCATCAACTTGAAAAACTGGCAACGTCAATTACGTTTATTGGAGAATCAGACCATCCTTTTTGGAGGACAATCTAACAAAGAGACATTATACCTTGCTCCTACTTTACTTGACGAACCAAAAATGGATAGTTTAGTGATGAAAGAAGAAATTTTTGGACCGATACTTCCTATACTTTCTTATGAGTCGAAATCAGATATTGAAAAAATAATTTCAAGCTTCGAAAAACCATTATCGCTGTATTTATTTTCCCAAAATAAATCCTTTATTAATGAAGTGCTGCAAAAATATTCTTTTGGTGGCGGATGCATCAATGACACGGTAATTCATTTGGCTAATAATCGCTTACCTTTTGGCGGTGTTGGAAATTCCGGAATGGGAGCGTATCATGGAAAATTAAGTTTTGATATTTTTTCTCATAAAAAAGCTATTGTAAAAAAAGGAACTTGGCTCGATTTACAAATACGTTATGCACCATATAAAGACAAATTAAAAACCATTCAAAAAGTATTAAAGTGGCTGTAACCAATGAAAAATCCGTAAGCGAAGCCATAAAATATAGACGATCCGTTCGGCTTTTTAAAAACGAAGCTATTGATGCGCAAAAAGTAAAAGAATGTATTCAATTAGCAACTCTGGCACCCACGAGCAGTAATATGCAACTTTGGGAGTTCTATCATGTTGTTTCGCCAGAAATAATACAAGAAATAGCCAAAGCCAGTTTTGATCAGAATGCGGCAAAAACAGCTCAACAAATAGTAGTTGTTGTCGCGAGAAAAGACTTATGGCGCAAAAGAGTAGAGTCGAATATTGATTATTTAAAAACTCAATACGGCAATAAGCCGAAAACGGATTATTCTGAGAGAGAAAAGTTTGCGTTAAATTATTATCAGAAAATTATTCCTGCCCTATATTTTGATTTTTTAGGAATTATCGGAATGATAAAGTTTCTTGCTTTTCAAGTTATTGGAATATTCAAACCCATCTACAGGCAGGCGCGACAAAGCGACATGCGTATTGTCGCTCAGAAAAGCGCGGGACTTGCCGCACAGAATTTTATGATAAGTATGGCAGCCATAAATTATGATACTTGTCCAATGGAAGGTTTTGATTCGCTGAGAATTAAAAAAATATTACATTTACCGGCTCGTTCAGAAATTAACATGATTTTAGGCTGTGGAATAAGAGAAGAACAAGGCATTTACGGAGAACGATTCAGAGTTCCTTTTGACGAAGTATATTTTAAAAAATAAAAAACTAACAAACCAAATAATACCAAAACCAAATGATTAAAACAACACAAGACCGTATTGAGGAAATAAAAAAGAATGGTTATACCTTAGATTTTGGAAATGTTTTCAACCATGCATTCGAAAATTATAAAAAAATTGCATTGTATGGCGGTTTAATATTTTTTGTTTTTGCAATTCTAATGAGTCTTTTCGCTATTGTTATACTCTTCTCAATTTTTGACGCAGAAACCGTTTTAGAAAAATTAAAACCGGAAAATTTACAACCGGAAAATTTAAGTTTAGACTTCATGTTAATTTTCTCAGGAGTCTCTCTTTTAATAACGTGTTTGCTTAGTCCGTTTTCTGCTGGTTTAATAAAAATGGCGTATTGTGCCGAAAGAGACGACGAATTTCATGTGTCAACCATGTTTGAATATTACAAAGCACCTTTTTTCAAAGAATTATTTATTGCAACATTTTTGATCACAATAGTTAACTCCGTTCTATCGGGTATAATAAATTACATACAAATACCAATTATCGAAGTTGTTGTTTCAGTAACAATTGGCTTGTTTACAATTTTAATGATTCCCCTCATCATTTTTGGAAAGCTAAAAGCTGTTGAAGCTATCCAAGCTAGTATTTTAGTCGTTTCTAAACAACCCATTGTTATATTGGGATTACTTGTTATTGGAGTTATAGCGTCTTTAGTAGGACTTATAGGATGTTGTATTGGAATCGTTTTTACTATTCCATTTATATACTCGTTGTATTATGCTCTTTACAGTGAAATAATAGGATTTGATCCTGAAAATGAGATTGAAAATAGAAATTAAAAATATTTTTTATGCTAAAAGCCAAAATTTAAATTTTAATGACTTTTGGCTTTTATTTAAAATTTATAGTTACATTGAACGCCAAAAGTTAGAGTCCGAAATCTACTCATTAGAAACCTCATAAAAAATTCACTATGGTGTTATACTGTAGCCTACTGACTATTATCAACTCAAAATTAATTTTATTTTGGGTCTTTACTATTTTGACCTTAAGTAATCCTTTCTTTATTGTATTGCCTGCTTTGTGTATATTTTTACTTTACAAAATTTATAAATTAAAAACCGGATTAAAAAGTAATTTAATAGAGAGAAGCTCCAAGGAAACTGCACAAAAAAGAGAATATCAAAGCTATCTTATGCTTTTAGGAGTTTTACTTATAATCATAGAAATAACTTACGAAATTTTAAAAATCAGACCAAAAAGCTTATTGTTGGTAAATTGCTCAATCGGGGTTTTGTTGTTTTCATTATATTTTATTAGCACAAAGTCACAACTTGTTTATAGAAATATCAAACAAATTTTTATTTTATTTTATTTAGTTTATTTTATTTCAATTTCTAGAAATATAATAAACTCTCCTACTGATATTATACCTATTGTAGCGTTTGTAGTGGCCTTTTTCTTTTCTTACAGCGTTTTAAAACCTGCAAAATTATATTGGAGTTTTGTTGTGGCAGTTTTTGCTTATTTTGGTATTCTTTTTATGTTCGATTTAGTGCCACTAATAACGTTTTTAGTCCTAATAATTAATACTTTAATAGTTCTAATCATAAATTATATCCATTACATTTTATGGTTTAATACTAATGATGAAGTCCGTTTCAATAATCAAATTATCAACAAAGGAAATTCACTTATTCTGGCAACAAATAAAAAAGGTGAAATTGTTTTTTGCAGCGAAAATATAACTTCTATTCTAGGATATACTGTTGATGAGGTAATGGGATTAGGCTTTTGGGACGTTACGGAAGATCCAGAGTTTATTGGAGCAGAATTTCATAATAACAATATTATGGAAAGAACATTTACTAGGAAATTAAAATGCAAAAATGGTGAGTACAAGCACATACAATGGAATGACAAAAGGTTTTCAGACGATTTAATCATCGGTATTGGTCAGGATGTGACCAATGAAATCCATTTACAGAATCAGTATAAAAATTTAATTCAAAATGCTGTTGATCTTATTTTTGAGGTAGATCACTACGGTAATTTTACATTTGTCAATGAATTTACGATAAAAACTTTAGGCTTCAAAGAAAACGAAATACTAACGAGAAATTATTTAGAATTTATACGAGAGGATTACCGTACTAGCATAATGGATTTTTACCAAAACCTGTTAGACAATGAGCAAAACTTCCCAACGATCGAATTTCCATTATTAAAGAAAAACGGAGAAGAAATATGGGTTTCCCAAAAAGTAATCATTAATCGAAATGACATTGGAAAAATAATAGGATACTCCGCTATTGCAAGGGATATTACCAAACTTAAAGACATTGAATTTGAAAATAAAATTCGTCAGAAAAAAGTAGAAGAATACAATAAAACGATTAAAAAACTATCGACTACTAACTTTAGTAATTACAAAAACCTGGACCTTAGCATAATGCAAATCATTGAGTCAGCATCAAAAGTTACTAATTGTTGTCGCGTTAGTTATTGGAGTTATACCGAAGATGTAATTACTTGTGAAAATTTATATGAATTAGAAACGAATACCTATACCAAAGGACATGCTTTAGATAAAGAAAACTATCCTATTTACTTTGAATCTATAAAAAGTAAAAAACAAATTAGTGCTCCAGATGTTTTAGACAAATGGGAATTATCTGAATTTATCGAAAATTATTTTCTGAAATACGATATCAAATCACAACTCGATATTCCTATTTTTATCAATGGTGAACTAACTGGAACCATAAGTTTTGAAACTTCAAAAAACAAAAAAAATTGGGATAATGAAGACATTAATTTTGCAAGATCCATATCGGATATTATCTCGCTAACCATGATTTCGCACAGTCGCTATGAAACAGAAAAAAAATTAGAATACAAAAGTGAACTTTTTTCTGCAATGGCGCTTTGCACCGAGAAATTTTTGAACAGTAATGATATCAACGATATTTTTTCGGATGTCCTAATCATTATGGGACAAGCGACAAAATCTCATCGCGCCTATTACTATGAAAATGACGGAAACAAAGGATTAATCAGTCAAAAATACCGATGGATAATACATAATATAAAGCTATCCGAAAATAATGTAAAGCTTCAAAATTTACCATACGAGTATTTTGAAGAGCTAATAACACCCCTTTTAAACAATAAAATATACAGAGCCGTTATTCCTAAAATCGAAAATATTTCTTTGAGGAATAAATTAATCAATGTAGATGTAGTCTCATTGATTCTTTTTCCAATTTTTGTGAGAAACAAATTCCATGGATTTTTAGGGTTTGACGACACCCATGATGAAAGAATATGGTCAGAGGATGAGGTTAATATTTTGCAAACATTAGCCAGTAACATAGCATCTTCTATTGAGCGTATTGCTAACGAGACCGCAATTTATGAAAGTGAAGAAAAGTTCCGATTATTAGCCAATAATATTCCCGGAACCGTTTATCTATCTAATTATGATGAAAATAATACTAAAATTTACATTAATGATGAAATTGAAAAACTGACCGGTTATCCAAAATCAGAATTCCTGAATGACAACTTATCTTTCATTGATTTAATTCATCCCGAAGATAAAATGAGTACTATTGCTGCTCAAAAAAATGCGATAGACAGTAAGATTCCAATCCACTTAACCTACCGAATTATACATAAAGACAACCGCACGGTTTGGATAGAAGAGTTTGGAGATACAATTTACAAAGACGGAAAAATTGCATTTATTGAAGGTATTTTTATTGATATTACAGAGAGAATACAAGCTGAAACCGCAGTGCAACAAAAGGAATTAGCTGAAGCTGCGAACAGAGCAAAATCAGAATTCCTGGCTAACATGAGTCATGAGATTAGAACGCCTTTGAACGGGATTATTGGTTTCACCGATTTATTGATGAAGACGAATCTAGGAGTTACCCAAGAGAAATATATCACTACCGTAAATCAATCGGCACATTCATTATTAGATATCATAAATGACATTCTGGATTTCTCAAAAATTGAAGCAGGAAAATTGGATTTATTTATAGAGAAATATGAAATTGGAGAAATGCTGAGTCAAATTATTGATTTAATATTATATGAATCCAATCAAAAAAAATTAAACCTAAAGCTCAATATAGCTTCAGATATTCCTAAATATTTTTGGGTAGACAACGTACGTTTAAAACAAATTTTGATTAATCTGCTTGCCAATGCTGTAAAATTTACAGAAAAAGGATCTATACAATTAGATGTAACTGTTCTTCAAAAAATAGACGATTCTAATGTTAAAATTCGTTTTGCCGTAATTGACACTGGAATTGGAATTTTAGAACAAAACAAAAAGAAAATATTTCAGGCATTTTCTCAGGAAGACAGCTCAACGACAAGAAAATTTGGGGGTACAGGACTGGGATTAACCATTTCGAATCAATTATTGGGTTTAATGAACAGCCGCTTACAACTGGAAAGTGAAATTGATTCTGGCAGTACTTTTTATTTTGATTTAGATTTAAAAACCAGCAACGAACCAGTTGAAAAGGTTAGCTTATTTGAAACTGATTTTGATGGTATTAAAGATATTGTCGTTAAAAGAAACATAAATAGTAAAAAAATCAAAATAATGATTGTTGAAGACAACAAAGTGAATATGTTATTGCTCAAAACAATTATTAAAAACTTAGATATAAATCCGGTGATTTTCGAAGTTATAAATGGCAAAGATGCTGTAGATCAATTTGAGGAAATAAATCCTGATATTATTTTTATGGATATCCAAATGCCAATAATGAATGGGTATGAAGCGACCCAAATAATCAGAACTTTAAAATTAGGTCAAAATGTACCTATTATAGCAATAACGGCAGGTACCGAAAAAGAAGAAAAAGAAAAATGCCTTGCATCAGGAATGAATGATTATATCCCGAAACCAATCATAAAAGGAATCATTGAGGAAACTATTTCTAAATGGACAAATTAATTCTAATAAAATTTGCTCTTATTTAAAAAAAAATTAAATTAGAGATACTTTTATAAAGTAAGTAAAGTAAATAACTAAAAAAAAACATAAAATTATGAAATGGAGCGGTAGAAGACAAAGTGACAATATGGAGGACCGAAGAGGAATGTCCTCAGGAGGAAAAACAATAGTAGGCGGTGGAATCATCGGAATTGTAATTCTATTATTGAATACTTTTGGTGGAGAAAATGCACAAATGCTAACTCCAATATTAGAACAATTCAACCAAGGACAAAGTGCTCCTACTGAACAAAGAGACTTAACTGCAGCCGAAATTGAAGAAGGCAAATTTATAAATGCATTATTGGTTGACAATGAAGATGTTTGGGCAAAAATATTTCAAGAAAACAACATGCAGTTTAAAAATCCAAAACTAGTATTATTTACTGGAGCTGTGGAAACTGCCTGTGGAAATGCCACATCTGCTTCGGGGCCATTTTATTGCCCTGGTGATCAAAAAGTATACATGGATTTAGCTTTCTTTGAAGAGCTGAAAACAAGATTTGGTGCACAAGGAGGTGATTTTGCTACTGCTTATGTAATTGCACATGAGATAGGACACCATGTACAAACTTTATTAGGAACTTCCAGCAAAATGAGACAAATGCAAGAAGGAAAAAGTGAAGCCGAAGCCAATAAATTATCCGTAGCTTTAGAACTGCAAGCCGATTTTTATGCTGGTGTTTGGACCCATTACAATCAACAAATGAACAATTTCTTGGAGGAAGGTGATATTGATGAAGCTTTAAGCGCAGCACATGCCGTTGGTGATGATGCCATACAATCCAAAATGCAAGGTCATATTGTTCCGGAATCCTTTACACACGGAACATCGGCACAACGTAAAGCTTGGTTTATGAAAGGCTATAAATCCGGAGATATCAATCAAGGCGATACTTTTGCAGAAATAAGATAAATTAAGAACTATTACAATTAAAAATCGGGATATTCTCCCGATTTTTTTATTTTAAAATTTATTCAATGCAAAATAATATATTGTATTATTCCTAAAGTATGCCCAACTAAAATTCCATTCATCGAGACATTTTTTACATTTAACTTAATTAAAATTCCATCTATCTAAAATGATTATTAGACCACTTTTTAATAAGTAAGTTTATATAAAATAAACAAATAAAAAATGGAAAACACGAATCAAATAGCAATATGGATGGATCATTCTGTTGCTTATTTAATGGAATTTAAAACTAAGCCTTTTGAAATACAAATAATAGCATGCGACTTTACAGTGGACGAAAAAAAAAGAAATCCATATAGAAAAGAAACAACAAACAGTGATATTAAAAGAAAGTATAAATACTACAATCAAATTGGAAACGCAATAATAAACTATGATAAAATAATACTGTTTGGCCCGTCTGAAGCCAAAATTGATTTTTTTGATACGCTAAGTGAAGATGAACGTTTTTATAAATTGAAGGTTGAAATAAAAGAAACTGATAAAATGAATGTAAATCAACGACATGCCTTTATCAATAAATATTTCGTTCAGTAATACTAAATTATATAAATCTAACTATTAATTACGGTACTTAAATTTACACAAACACAGACTTGATTTCTTGCAAATTAATTCTAAAAATAAAGTTATATTCAAACAAAGTGAAACAATAAAAACCAGATAGAAAAAATTAGCAGTACCTTTGCTCCCACTTAAAGAAGTAAACTAAATAATTGTGTTTGCTTCATAAACACCATTTATGTCATTTAATTCATTAGGCTTATCTGATGCTTTACTTAAAGCCATCAGCAAAAAAGGGTATACAACCCCATCTCCAATACAACAAAAAGCGATTCCCCCAATATTAGAAGGTAAAGATGTTTTAGCATCTGCACAAACAGGAACAGGAAAAACAGCCGGTTTTACACTACCTATTTTACAAATATTATCACAGGGTCAACAATTGCGACAAAGACCTATTCGTGCCTTAATATTGACTCCAACAAGAGAATTAGCCGCACAAATATTGGCCAATATCAAAGAATACAGTGAATTTTTAGACCTAAAAAGTACCGTAATTTTTGGTGGCGTAAACCAAAATCCACAAGTAACTCAACTGCGTCAGGGAATCGATATTTTAGTAGCCACTCCAGGTCGATTAATCGATTTGCAAAACCAAGGTTTAATATCACTTGCCAAAGTCGAAATCCTAGTTTTAGACGAAGCAGACCGCATGCTGGACATGGGTTTTTTGCGAGATATAGAACGAATCTTGAAAGTATTACCTACTAAAAGACAAAACTTACTGTTTTCAGCAACTTTTTCAAAAGACATCAAGAAATTGGCCATGGGCATTTTGCACCAACCCGTTCATGTGGAGGCAACCCCGGAAAACACGACAGTGGATGCTATTATCCAAAAAGTATATCCTGTTGCCAAAGAGAAAAAAACAGAACTGATTATTAAATTGATTACGGAAGGAAACTGGAAGCAAATTTTGGTTTTCACCCGTACCAAACAAGGTGCCAATAAACTGACGGAAAGCATGATTAGTGCCGGAATCAAAGCAGCTGCCATTCATGGGAATAAAGGTCAGGGCGCCCGTACCAAAGCCTTAGCGGGTTTCAAAGACGGAAGCCTAACCGCTTTAGTTGCAACTGATATTGCCGCACGAGGTCTGGACATCCCGTTATTACCGCATGTTGTCAATTTTGAATTGCCTAACATTCCTGAAGATTACGTTCACCGCATTGGTAGAACAGGAAGAGCCGGAGCAAGCGGAGAAGCTATTTCGTTATTCAGTCCGGACGAAACGGTCTTTTTACGTGATATAGAAAAATTAGTGGGTTTGAATTTACCTAAAGAAAACATCAAAGGTTTCGAGCCAGATCCTAACGCTTCCAAAGAACCAATCAAACAAGGGCAAGGAAGACAACAACGCGATTCAACTCCGAGAAAACCAAAAACAGATACTACAAACCGAAGCAGCAATAACAGTTTTGGTCCAAGACGTCCAAGTCAAAATAATGACCGACGCTCTAACAGATAATTAATTTTTATTCTTTTTTAGGAGCAGAACGAGTTCGTTTTTTTAGAACGTATTTCCCGCTATACATTACAAACCTAGTAAGAGCTGAACACCAGCTCTTACTAGGTTTTTCATTTCTATCGGGGCTATTTAGAGCGCTCTTACTTTCATAATACCATTTTGCAAATTCATCCTTTGAATCTATAATAGCTAGGTGATTTGTAAGAAAAAATTGTTATATTTGAGATAAATAAAGTATGGCTGGTCTCATACATCTATACTAGTGGCAAATATCCAAGTGACGCTCTAAAAATATTCGATAATATATGAGAAAATTACTATTTCTATACTTACTTCTTCCAGTGGCAATGTTGTCGCAAGACCTTAAAAATGAATCGCAACAAACATTATCTTCAAAAGTAGATGATTTTGTAATTTCTTTCTATGCTAGTCATATCGAGGTTGATAAAATGATTCCGTTTTTTGACACCGCTTATTTCGCTATGCTCTATAAGTTCTCGGAACATATGAAATTGAAAAATGAAGACTACGGCATGTTCGTCAGCAAGAAAACTTTAAAAGCTAGAAATAGTACTGATGGAAATATTGTTAATCTTACGTTTAGAATTAAATATAAAAAAGGTTCTATGACAGAAGAATTAGAATTGCGAAGATCTTCTGTAAACTCACCATTTAAGATTTTTTATTTGAAGACTCATCGATAAATTATGCAAATGCACATTTGTCCACAGTAGGCTAATTCCCATTGCTGCTTTTTCGTTTCGGATGTTTTTTTTTCCACTCGCACTCGTTTGTCCACTTTATCTAGTGCTCGTTTGTAACGAATACTTAGTTAGATTAGGAGACAAATTATAGCGTTTGTAACGTGGATAACTAAAATATGGCAATTTTAAGACTTTGCAAAATAGATTATATCAACCCCGTTAAAAGCGTTTTACCAGCTCCGCAAAGTGTTCTTATAAAAAATAAATTTCTCGTTAATGCTGCGCAAATGTCTCTGCCTTTGCGTAATTTTAGAATTTGTTATTAAAAATAATACGCAATAAAATCTCTGACTTTAATACACCTCTGTTTTCCCCGCTACGCAAAGTCTCCGACTTTGAGTATGTGTTTTTCAGTCTCCGACTGACCTTAAAATTCAAACATTTGAAAAATAAAATCGGTTAAAATCACAGTTAGGAGCGCGAAGATTTGCTTAAGAACTAAATTCAAGCTTGTATCCTTTGTTGCGTATTACAACAATGTTACTATTCGGATCAAGTTCTAGTTTTTTTCTAAGTTTTGAAATGAACATATCCAGACTACGTCCAACAATAACACCTTCATCTTCCCATAGCTCTTTTTGCAATCGGCTTCTCTCTATAGTCTCGTTAGGAGATAATGCGAAAATGAGCAGCAAACGCGTTTCTGTTCCAGTCAAATCTATAGTTTCTTTATTTATAAGCAGTTCCCGTTTTTGCGCATCAAATACGACCGAACCAAAAGTGAATAGCTGGTTATGGTCATCTTTTGGTAAGTCGCTCTTTGGCTTAACCGACCTCAAAAAAACAAAGTCAACAAATGCTAAAAGTGACAAGGCACCCAAAAAATATTTATTCGTTGCTGTAGTTATGCTATTCGGTTTAAATTTAATGTTAATCATGTAACAGGCGACGGGTTGCCTTCTTCCTATACACGCTACAATATCATCTTTTTTATTTTTGGATACAGCATATCCATAAGCTACACTGGAGTTGCCACAGTTAAGTACGTTAACAACATAATCATTTGCAAATGGATCTTTGGCTAACAAACGCTGAGTTGTATTCACCAGGGAGTCGGTTTGAAAAGTAAGCTCATTCTCAAAACTGATTTGATATTCATTTTCAGCTATCTTTTTTACTGGAAGAACTCTTGATGTACTGTCGCCGGACTGTAAGAGTATTTCATGTCCGATTCTGCGGAGTAAAACTTCCCTTCTGGCAATATCAAAATCGTCACTATCATCCTTACTGAAAGCCATAAAGATTACAGCCATAAATAGGAGTGCCAATAACCCAAACAGATATTTACGTCTTCCAGAAAGGAAATTTCGACTAAGATGCATTGTGTAAAGTATTTATTTACAAAGTTTACATTTTTATTTACAATCCCAATCTATCAAATCGTAAAATATCAATGTAAATTCGTGAAATCAATTTAAAAGATATGATAAAATGAAAAAAATCATCTACGTGCTGATCTTACCGCTGGTTGTGATAATCGGACTAGTATTTAGCTTCGCTCCGTTCGCCTTCGGCTCGGGTGCTAATCGTGAAATTAAAAATGAAACTAAGACATCTCAAAAGCAGTTGTCCGTTGCTAACAGTAAAGCCAACTTAGATGAACGCAAAAAATGGGAAGCTTCACCAGACGGTATAAAGTACAAAGAATGGGAGGTTTCTCCTGAAGGTAAAAAAGTGCATGCCAGTTACTATAAAATAAAGAAGAACATAAAGGCTTTCAACAATATGGAAGCCGTGATAACGTCACTTACTTTTCAGCGTGCAAGTGCGAAATCATCAGGACCAAAATGGATTATAGTCAAGATTAATGGCGAAGAATACATGATGCAATTTATTCCTAAAGATTTTCAGCAGTTAAATAACCTGAAAGTTAACGACAAAATAATTGTAAGAAGCCGCAGCGCAGGGTATTCCTCTAATCATCCATATTTGATTATATCGGGCGACTATATTGCGCGAAATAATAAGATACTTTTTAAACGTGACTTTAGCAAAAATAATGGTTGCTGAGAATTAGGGCTACCCGCTCCGAAAAGTCCTCGACTTTGTGGAACGATGTGATTACCATTTGAAATTAAAAATCTGAAATCTGCTCCTCTTTATACTGAAAACTATTGTTTCCAAATACAACAATAATGTAAAGCATTACATTACAAATTACACCAATACTTTTTATAAATTAATACCATTTGTCAGTTCGAGCGCAGTCGAGAACCCTCTATACATCTCGACTGCGCTCGATGTGACAAAAAAATATTGGACTAAAATATAGTAATGAATGGTATCGGTATTCTATTCATACGTATTCAAATCTAGATTAAGAATAGTGCCTACTCTGCTAAACTCTTCATTAATCTTTGCATTCAAGATAAGTAGTTCATTTGTTATGGGATGGTTAAAAATTAACTGATGCGCATGAAGCATCATTCCTTTCAGTTCAAAATTCTCTAACCATAATTTATTTTGTTTGTTACAACCATGTGGACGACTTCCTAAAATAGGATGAAAAATATGTTTGAAATGTTTTCGTAATTGATGCATACGTCCCGTTTCAGGAATCGCTTCTACCAGACAATACCGTGACGTAGGTTTATTGTTAAATTCTAACTCAATTTCGGTAGTTTGCAACCGATGAAAATAGGTTATTGCATTTTGTATAATACCATCATCATTGGTTAAATCATAATCAATCGTTAGTTCTTCGGGTGACCAACCACGTAAAATGGCTAAATACTTTTTTTCGACTTCGCGTGTGGCAAAACGATCATTCATAATTTTTAAAACATCCTTGTCCAACGCAAATAACAAGACACCAGATGTTTTGCGATCTAACCGATGAATAGGATAAACGTGTTGCCCTCCTATTTGATTTCTCAATTCTTGAATAGCAAACACTTTTGCGTCGCGCGCATAAAATGATTTGTGGACTAACAATCCACTTGGTTTATTAATTGCAATAATATATTCGTCTTGGTACAGAATTTCTAACATTTGGCAAAAATAAAAGAGATTTCTCTCGAAATCTCTTTTTTGACTTATTTATTTCTATACTTTTCTTTTTTCCTAGCGAGCGCGAGCGTATTCACAATTTCGCAGCTGTTAAACATCAAAAATCGTTAATCAAAAATCTGAAATCAATTTTAACCCAAACCCAAAAGCGCGGATTTGTAATCCGTGTCCATTATAATTAAAGCGAAATTGTCCTTCTCATTCCTGCAAGGTCTATTTTTGACCTTGTAGGTATTCTAAATATGTCAAATATACCTACAAGGTTTTGAAAACCTTGCAGGATAATATAATTAGCCACTAGCCCAACCAACCATCTCGATCCAAACTTCTATACTGAATCGCTTCGGCAATATGACTCGAAACTACTATTGGAGCGGCATCAAGGTTAGCGATCGTGCGTGCTACTTTTAAAATCCTGTCATAGGCCCGAGCCCATAGATTCAATCGTTCCATCGCCGTTTTTAATAATTGCTTGGAAACATCGTCCAAAGCGCAATATTCCCGAATGTGTTTGGTATTCATTTGGGCATTGTAATGGATATTTTCCATTTGTTCAAAGCGTTCGGTTTGAATTTCTCGTGCTGCAGTCACTCTTTTCCGAATATCAACACTGCTTTCTGCTTTTTGATCTTCGGATAATTTGTCGAAAGGAACGGGTGTCACTTCTATATGAATATCAATTCTATCTAATAAAGGTCCCGAGATTTTACTTAAATACCGTTGCATTTCGTGTGGCGATGAAGTTTGTGGCGAATCTGGATCGTTAAAGAAACCACTCGGACTTGGATTCATACTCGCAACCAACATAAACGAGGATGGATAAGTAACCGTAAATTTAGCTCTAGAAATCGTCACTTCTCTATCTTCAAGTGGTTGACGCATCACTTCGAGAACATCACGTTTGAATTCTGGCAATTCATCCAGAAACAAAACACCATTATGCGCCATAGAAATTTCACCCGGTTGCGGATAACTTCCCCCGCCAACTAATGCGACATTTGAAATAGTATGGTGCGGACTACGAAACGGACGTTGATTCATCAAACCTACTTCCTTTAGTTTTCCTGCAACACTATGAATTTTAGTGGTTTCTAATGCTTCGCGCAACGTCATGGGCGGCAAAATACTGGGTAAACGCTTGGCTAACATTGTTTTTCCGGCTCCTGGCGGGCCAATCAAGATAATATTATGTCCTCCGGCAGCCGCAATTTCCATGCAACGCTTGATGCTTTCCTGTCCTTTGACATCCGAGAAATCGAATTCAGGAAAGTCTAATGTTTTATAAAATTCGGCTCTCGTGTCAATTGTTGTTGGTTCCAGCGTTCCTTTTCCTTCAAGAAAATCAATCACTTCCTGAACATTTTCAACTCCATACACGTCTAATCCAGCCACAATTGCGGCTTCTTTCACATTTTGCTTTGGAAGAAAAAAACCTTTAAAACCTTCTTCTTTGGCTTTGATCGCAATTGGCAAAGCACCACGTATCGGTTGAAGGCTGCCATCAAGGGAAAGTTCTCCCATAATGA
Organism: Flavobacterium labens; assembly: GCF_048286755.1. Taxonomy (NCBI): domain Bacteria; kingdom Pseudomonadati; phylum Bacteroidota; class Flavobacteriia; order Flavobacteriales; family Flavobacteriaceae; genus Flavobacterium; species Flavobacterium labens. The sequence goes on from NZ_JBLVPL010000008.1 coordinate 144,504, forward strand.
TGTATTTATCAACGTCCTCGGCATTGATTTGTCCAGATGCCACCAAAATTCCGATAGTTAAAGTCAAGTCATACGCAGAGCCTTCTTTGCGCAAATCAGCGGGAGCCATATTGATGGTGATTTTTTTTCCGGGCATGGCGTACCCATTATTTTTAAGCGCTGCCGCAATTCGGTAACTGCTTTCTTTTATAGCATTGTCTGGCAAGCCAACTAAATGATAACCAATCCCTTTATCAATATTTACCTCTACGGTAATTGTAGTGGCTTCCACTCCAAAAACAGCACTTCCAAAAACTTTAACTAGCATGTTTACTTATTTGATTCTAAAATTAGCTAAACATTTTTAATTATTGTAATTATTCCTACAAAATTTAAAAAACAATACAGAATAGTAAAAATTTATGTCAAAATAATTAGAATAATATGATAGAGTCGCTCATTTTGTTTTTTTTCTTCAAAAAACAAATGTTAAAATCAAAAAAAAATAATGCTTAACATATTCCTTTTTTTACTTTTAGAGAATAATTAGAAACTATCCTATGAAAAAAATCTTACTTCTACTGTATTTCAGTGTTTTATTACCAAAAACCTATGCACAAGAATACTTTCCCAATAATGAAAGTGTTCAAAACAAAAACACCAATTTTACCGCTTTTATCAATGCAAAAATTTATGTTACACCAACACAAATTATTGAAAAAGGGACTTTATTAATTCAAAACGGAAAAGTTATTGGTGCGGGAAATAACATTTCCATTCCTAAAAACTGCATGACAATTAACTTAGAAGGAAAATCAATTTATCCTTCATTTATTGATATGTACACTAATTTTGGAATCGAAAAACCAAAAGGAATTAGCAGTACTGAAAGAAATCCTTTATATGACACCAAAAAAACAGGACATTACTGGAATGAAAGTATTCGCTCAGAAGTAAATGGATATGAAAGCTTTAAATACGACCAACCTAAAGCCGAAGAATTATTAAAAGCAGGATTTGGTATCGTAGGAACTCACGTCCAAGACGGAATTGCTCGCGGATCAGGAACGTTGATTGCTTTGAATAATTTTGATACAAGCAACCAATTATTATTCGATAAAGTAACCAATCATTTTGCTTTTACTAAAAGTGCCACAACCAATCAAGCCTATCCAAGTTCATTGATGGGAATGATGGCATTACTTCGTCAGATGTATTTAGATTTGGATTGGTACAAAAAAGGAAATGCGACAACCAAAGATTTATCCTTAGAAGCCTTGTCAAATAATGAAAAACTAGTTCAAATATTTGCTTCTGAAGATAAATTAAACAGTTTAAGAGCTTCCAAAATAGCCAAGGAATTTGGGTTAAATTATATATTGAAAGGTAACGGAAGTGAATTTGAACGCATTGAGGAAATCAAAAAAACAAATTCGAAATTTATTATTCCAATCAATTTCCCTGAAGCGTATGATGTTTCTGACCCAAATCAAGCGAACCAAATGGAATTGAAAGATTTGCGTTTTTGGAATCAAGCACCAACCAATCTTAAAGTTTTATCCGATAATGGAATTGTTTTCGCTTTGACGACTGACAAGTTAAAGAAGATGGAAGATTTTAGACCTAATCTATTAAGAGCCATTAAATACGGATTTGATAAAACGAAAGCATTAGAAGCTTTGACTACTATCCCCGCTTCAATTTTAGGAAAAAGCAATGAAATAGGAAGTTTGAAAACAGGAAGTCTAGCCAATTTTATTATTGCATCCGGTGAGATTTTCAATGAAAAAACAACACTATACGAAAACTGGGTTCAAGGGAACAAATTTGTTATTAACGACATTACAATTAAAGATATTCGTGGTAATTATGATTTAACCATTAACGCTGAAAAATACAAATGGAAGATTGATGGCGAAGTTGCTGCACCAAAATCTGAGGTGACAACAGTTGATAATAAAAAAATAAAATCAAAACTTACGTTTACCAATAACTGGATTTCAACGGTAATCAAACCTATCGATTCTACTAAAACCAGTTTCACAAGATTAATTGGATACGTTGAAGACAATCAGACTCTTTCCGGAAAAGCAGTTTTATTCAATGGTAATGAAGTGAAATGGTCAGCAGTAAAAACATCCCCTTTTGTAAAAGCTATCGATTCCTCAAAAATCGAAAAGAACAATGCAATTATGCCTATAACATTTCCTAATGTTGCTTATGGTAATTTAAAAAAACCAACTATACAAACCCTTTTATTCAAGAATGCTACCGTTTGGACCAATGAAAAAGACGGTATTTTAGTAGAAACCGATGTATTGGTCAAAAACGGAAAAATTGCTTCAATTGGAAAAAATATTTCTGATGCTTCAGCAACAATTATTGATGCCAAAGGCAAACATTTAACCAGCGGGATTATTGATGAACATTCTCATATTGCTATTTCTAATGGTGTAAATGAAGGCGGACACAATTCCAGTGCCGAAGTAACCATTGAAGATGTAGTAAATTCAGAGGACATTAATATCTACAGAGATTTAGCCGGTGGTGTTACCATTTCGCAATTATTACATGGTTCAGCAAATCCAATTGGTGGACGTTCAGCGATTGTAAAATGGAAATGGGGTGCTTCAGCAGATGAAATGCTTTACAAAGACCAACCTGGTTTTATCAAGTTTGCTTTGGGAGAAAATGTAAAACAAGCCAACTGGGGAATTACTAATCCTACTCGTTTTCCTCAAACAAGGATGGGTGTGGAACAAGTTTTCACGGATTATTTCCAACGTGCCAAAGAATATGATATGGCTTGGAAAGCCTACAATGCTAGTGGTAAAAAAGCAAAAGGAAATGCGCCAAGAGTAGATTTGGAACTACAAACATTAGCCGAAATATTAAATAAAAAGCGTTTCATTACTTGTCACTCTTATGTACAATCTGAAATTTTGATGTTGATGAATGTAGCGGAGAAATTTAATTTTAAAGTGAATACGTATACCCACATTCTTGAAGGATATAAAGTTGCCGATAAAATGAAAGAACACGGTGTTGGAGCCTCAACGTTCTCAGATTGGTGGGCTTATAAATTTGAAGTAAATGATGCAATCCCTTTCAACGGACCTATTATGCACAATGCAGGACTTGTGGTAGCCTACAACTCCGATGATGCCGAAATGTCAAGAAGATTGAATCAAGAAGCAGCAAAAGCAGTAAAATATGGTAATATTTCAGAAGAAGATGCATGGAAATTTGTAACCCTGAATCCTGCTAAATTATTACATATCGATGATAAAGTAGGAAGTATAAAAGTGGGTAAAGATGCAGATATTGTATTGTGGAATGCCAATCCGTTATCTATTTATGCAAAAGCTGAAAAAACATTAATTGAAGGCGTGGTCTATTATGATGCTCAAAAAGATGAAGAACAAAGAGTAGCTATTGCTAAAGAACGAAATGAGTTGATTGGTCAATTATTACAAGAAAAAAACAAAGGAATGATCACTCAAGAGGCTAAAAAAACAGAGAAAAAAGAATACCACTGTGATACAATGGAAGAATAGCCGAATGATTTGAATTTCAAAAAACCGAGCTTTTACAAAAAAAGCAAAGCAATTTTTAAAAACATATAAATATGATTAGTAAAAAAATATATCTTTTAGTGTTGGTCTGTAGCATCTCAATACTTGCAAGAGCACAACAAACACCAGCCGCTAAGCAATCTAAATCTGTTTTGATTCTTAATGCCACGGCACATTTAGGAAATGGCGAAATAATCGAGAACAGTGCTATAGGATTCGTTGACGGAAAAATTAATTTAGTAGCAGATGCAAGAGTGATTCGTCTTGCAGAAGGCGCCTATAACATAACTATTGATGCCGCAGGAAAACATGTTTATCCTGGATTTATTGCACCAAATTCAACACTGGGTTTAGTTGAAATTGACGCCGTAAAATCATCAGATGATGAAGATGAGATTGGGACTATGAATCCTAATGTAAGGAGTATTATTGCCTATACAGCTGACTCTAAAGTAATAGAAACTGTAAGACCTAACGGTATTTTGATGGCTCAAATCACGCCACGTGGGGGAACTATATCTGGTTCTTCATCAATTGTTCAATTGGATGCTTGGAACTGGAAAGATGCACTAATAAAAGAAAATGATGGAATTCATGTTAACTTTCCTACTAGTTTTAGAAGATTAGGTTCCCGTTTTGAACCAGGAGGTATTGAAACCAATAAGGATTATGCAAAACAAGTTTTAGAACTGTCTGCTTTTTTAGCTAATGCCAAAGCATATTTAGGTGATAGTTCAAAAGATCGAAATTTGGTTTTAGAATCTACAAAAGGATTATTTGATGGAAACCAAACGTTATTTATTCATGCCGATGAAGAAAAACAAATTATCGATGCGGTACAATTTGCAAAAGAAAGTGGAGTAAAAAAGATGGTAATTGTTGGCGGATACGAAGCTTACAAAACAGCTGAATTATTGCAAAAAAACAATATTGGAGTATTGCTTAAACGAGTTCATGAAATGCCAGAAAATGATGATCATGATATCGATTTACCATACAAATCAGCTAAATTATTGACGGATAAAGGCGTTGTGGTAGGCTTAGAAAACAGCGGTGCCCATGAAAGAATGAACACTAGAAATTTACCGTTTTTAGCTGGAACATGTGCTGCTTATGGTCTAGACAAAGAGCAAGCTTTACAATTAATAACATCAAATACTGCAAAAATATTGGGAATTGATGCGCAATGCGGTACCTTAGAGCAGGGAAAAGATGCTACATTATTCATTTCTGAAGGTGATGCTTTAGATATGAGAACTAATAAATTAACTAATGCCTTTATACAAGGGAGAATGATTAGTCTGGAAACGCATCAAACCAAGCTGAACGAAAGATATAAAACAAAATACAATCAAAAATAAATTAATATAATGGGACTATTTAATGCCATCTTAGGCAATGCATCTGAAGTAAACATTGAAAATGTTTCGAAAGAATTTGAGCCAATCTTAATTGATGGAGAAAGAATTGAAAAAGCGTATAAGCTTATTCGTGATATGTTTATTTTTACCAACAAAAGGCTGATTTTAGTCGAAAAACAATTGGTTGGAAGCAAAGTTGATTATATGTCAATACCCTATTCCAGTATTAAGAAATTCTCTAAAGAAAGTGCAGGAATATTAGATTTGGATGCCGAATTAAAAATTTGGTTAAATAATGATAACACCCCAATTGTCAAACAATTTGGTAAAGGAGGTAATAACATTAATGAAGTGTATAAAATTTTAAGTCAACATCTTTTAAAATAAAGAACATTATTCATTAACTATAAAAATTGCGCCAATTGTATTCATTTCAATTGGTGCATTTTTTTTTAACTATGTTTAACCTTTAGTATAAAAAATAGAACTCTGAGAATATAGACCTATTAATTCTTGAAATAATTGTTACACTATCTGCTAAAAAGACAATTTCTCTTAACCTTACTTTAACAAATTGCAAATTTTAACTTTAAATTATAATATACCCATAATGAAATAGGGTCTAGATTAGAAAAATGACAAAAATAAAACATTAACTCATATTTTTAAAGGGGCTTATTGATGATTTTTATATTTTTATCGAAATTTAAAACTAAAAAACAATGCGAAAAATTATTTTAAGTGTGATATTAATCACGATTTTGGTATTAACCCTTTGTTCAAATTATTTCATAATTGACAGCCCTGCTCCAACAGAAGCTGTAAAATTTGATACCGGCGACACAGCTTGGATGATTGTTGCAACTGCACTTGTATTAATAATGACGCCAGGACTTGGTTTTTTCTACGGGGGAATGGTAGGAAAAAAGAATGTTATCAGTACTATGCTTCAAAGTTTTATGGCTATGATAATTGTTACTGTTTTATGGGTCGTTGTCGCCTTTGGTTTATCATTTGGTCCTACAATAGGAGGAATAATTGGTAATCCGTTACCTAATTTGTTTTTTCAAGGTGTTAATACAAATACCGCTTGGAGTCTTGCTCCAACAATACCTTTCATGTTGTTTGCTTTATTTCAAGCAAAATTTGCAATCATTACACCTGCCTTAATAACAGGAGCTTTCGCAGAAAGAATTCGTTTCTGGGCTTACCTATTATTTATGGTATTATTCATATTACTTGTTTATGCTCCATTAGCACACATGACTTGGCATCCAGATGGTATTTTCTTTAAAATGGGAGTATTAGATTTCGCTGGAGGAACAGTAGTTCACATGAGCGCTGGATGGGCTGCATTAGCTGGAGCAATTTTCTTAGGAAAAAGAAAAATACAAAAAGTTAATCCTGCACGTATTACTTACGTATTGTTAGGTACTGGTTTATTATGGTTTGGATGGTTTGGTTTCAATGCAGGTTCAGCATTAGGATCTAATGGTTTAGCTGTACAAGCATTAGGTACAACAACTGTAGCTGCTGCTGCTGCTGGAATGGCTTGGGTATTTCTTGATAAAATTCTTGGACACAAACTTTCTGCAATGGGAGCTTGTATAGGTGCTGTTGTAGGTTTAGTTGCTATTACACCTGCTGCAGGTTTTGTAACTATCCCTCATGCAATGTTCATCGGTATATTTGCAAGTATTGTGAGTAATCTAGTCGTTAGTAAATTCCCTAAAGGTAAAATTGATGATGCTTTAGATGTATTTGCTTGTCACGGTGTTGGTGGTATGGTTGGTATGTTATTAACAGGCGTGTTTGCTTCTAAAACTGTTAACTCAGTGGTAGGAGATAATCAAGGACTTATATTTGGTGATGCTACATTATTTTTAAACCAATTAACTGCTTTAGTTATAGTTTCAGTATTCGCATTTTCAGCGTCTTATTTCCTTTTCTTTATTGTAAACAAAATAACTCCACTAAGAGTAAGTGAAGAAAAAGAAGAATTAGGTTTAGATATTTCTCAACACGGTGAGTTTCTATAAATCGGTTTTTTTATATATTAAATTGAAAAACACTCTGAGTATTCAGAGTGTTTTTTTTTTTGCTTAAAATCTAAGAAACATATTTAATTTCTCTCCCATCTTTAAACTTTATTTTACCATAAGACATGTATGGTTTTCTAATAAAACGAAACACATTCTTATTTTACATTAATAAATCTGTGCATTCCAAACAGTAGATACAAACTAATTCATTTAGGCTTTCAATGTTCTAATTACTTCAATGGAAATTGAATTGAAATCATTTCATTGAAAACTTACACATATCCATTAAATATTATAAATTTCCTTTTTCAAAAAAACTAAAACTCTAAAAACATTAATTAGAATATAAAAAAAAACTCCATCCCAATTAATATTGAAATGGAGTTAATTTAAACTCTGTAATTAAAAGGAGCATTATTGTTTTATCAGTCTCACTGTTTTTTGTTGAGTACCCTGATTGATAATCGCAATATACGAACCTGATGAAAGCTCTTCACCAAACTTGATTTCTTTGCTATCACTATTTTGAATATGTTTTACCATTCTTCCTAATATATCATATACAATCACTTCTGTTTTTTCAGTAGTACCGCCTTTTATTTCAATCACAAAATATTGCGCAGAAGGATTTGGATATGCCGTTATAGCGAAAGGCTCAATTTCTGGGGTTTCCTCAACAATTACGGCTTTTGCAGTTCCATTTTTCTTAACTTCATGTATTACTATAGAACCTCCACCAAGTGATGTTATTGCATCGGCATTATCAGCCGCACCAATTTGATTATCATATACAATTACACCATTTAACGTATTCCAAATTTTTATTCTAAATTTATCTGGAACAATTGGTGATTTTTTATTACCATCTATGGCAGATACCATAAAACTAAAGCCGGAAATTCCATTTATAGTTCCTTTTCCTTTATAAATAGCTTGTGCACCTGCAATTACTAATGACATGGCATCGTGACTGCTACTAGAGAAGTTTAGATTTCCTGTTTGAAATTGAAACTCAGTATTTCCATCAACTTGTGTACTTCCTTTTTTGTATTTGGCATTGAAACCAAAATTAGCTTTTCCTGTAAGAGCTGGGTTAGCTGTATAAGCTCCCAAAGGAGAATTAATCCATCCCCCACCTGTTACAAATCCACCATTTGGATCGTAAACTGCAAGATAAGCAGTTGATGAAGCACAACCCGAACCTGCTACAACCATGATCTTATATACTTCAACAGACAAACCGCTAACGGAATATGTTGCTAAGCCATTACTGTCTGTTGATACCGCAGGATAAGTTATAGGTGTACCATTCCCATTATCAAGCGTAAATATTACTGGTATACCAGAAAGATTTCCAGATACTGTTGATGTAACAGTTGCGCTTAAAGTTGCTACAGAACCTAATGCTACTGGAGCACTACTGGCGCTTGCATCAATAGAAACACCATAAACAGTAAGTGTTCCAGCTACAAAACTAAAACTGTAATTATTATCTAAACCTCCTGATAGCATAATAGAACCAGTATAGATTCCTGCACTTGTTGTTGCATTTACTGTTGTAGCTATTATCGGTGGTGTATCAATTGTCTCAACGCCGTTAACCCATCCGCTGTATTGGAAGGTTAATGCTGGATTAGCCTGACCGCAGTATTTTGTTTTATAATCTGCTGTTGCGGTTAGTTGAGCTTTACCGATAGTGAAATCCTCGCTGTCTGAACTTGATAAATAGTTCGCAGTTTCTGCATATGTATAACTTGCCGTGGCTGTTCCTGCATTGGTGTTGTCTGCGTAAACTGCTGTTGGGGTTAAACTCAAACCACCTGCGCCTGTAACACTAACGGTAGCTGGCTCAATAGCCGATCCAGTATAAGTAAACGGAGCGCCAGTGATAGTTACAACCGTTGTTGTTGCGGCTTT
>NZ_JBLVPL010000009.1:0-53146 GCF_048286755.1 Flavobacterium labens
AGCATCGGTAGCAACAACAGTATAGTTTGGATTGTCACCCAAAGTCACCGCAATCGGATAATCACCCACATTAGAGAACTGCGTAGCAGTAGTTGCCAAGGTATAGTTGATGGTATCTCCATTCACGGCACCAGTAACCACAGCAGTAAGTTCAGGATTCAGGTCTCCGTATATTTTAGTTTGATCCGCAGCCACCACAGTCACATTAAGGACTTTAGGGGTAACGGTTACTGTAACGGTAGCATTATCACAATTGGTTGGATTAAGTATTTCACAGATTCTGTATACCAAAGAATACGAACCAGCAGGTGTACCCGCGGCTACTATTACATTGGTGCCAGAAAGCGTGATTCCAGAATTGGTTGCAGAGACAAAAGTCGTATTGACTTGAGCAGGCACTACAGCCACCCCATTCAATTTATCATTTGAAAGGACATTGGTGAAAGCTGTTTCAGCAGTAGCCCCATATACTACAGTTCCGACATCATTAATCGCATCAATTACAGGAGCAGTAACGGTTACAGTAACAATAGCATTATCACAATTGGCAGGATTAAGTATTTCACAGATTCGGTATACCAAAGAATACGAACCGGCAGGCGTACCCGCGGCTACAATTACATTGGTACCAGAAAGCGTGATTCCTGTATTAGTTGCCGAAACAAAAGTGGTACTCACTTTAGAAGCTACAACCGCTACTCCGTTCAAGGTATCGTTAGTCAACACATTAGTGAAAGCCGTTCCACCAGTAAATCCGTTTACCGGAGTTCCAGCATCATCGACAGCGACAATAGCAGGTGCGTTAACTGGAATGGTAACTGTTGCTGAATCACAATTGTCGGGATATTGCTTATCACAAATTTTATAGATGATGGAATAAGAACCAGCAGGAGTTCCAGCAGGAATTGATATTTGGCCTGTTGTTAAATCTAAAATTGGTACAGAGGCTCCAACAGTACTTGGTACGGCAGCGGTTATAATTGTTAAATTCACTTGATTAATTACTGCAGCTAAACCATTTACTGTATCAGGTGTATTAGCTGAATTAGGATTGCTTAGTAAAACATTCCCAGCATTAAAATTCCCACTAGTCCCATTCGATGAAACTAGTAGATCATTTACAGCGTCAATTTCTGGTGCAGGAACAATAGTAACACTAGTTGTGGCTTCACAACCATTAGCGTCAGTTACTTTATAAGTGTACGTTCCTGCAGTTAAACCTGTTGTAGACGGATTAGTAACATCATAAGTATATGGACCTTTACCACCATCAGCACTTAATGATACGCTACCAGTACCGCCAAAATATGTGATTTGACTAGCAGTTGCAGTCAATACCACTTTTGTAGGAGCCGCGTTGATAGTAACCGTTATTGATTTAGAGCAACCGTTTGCATCAGTAGCGGTGTAGGTATAATTTCCGGCAGCCAAATCAGTTTTGGCAGTTGAATTGAAAGTAATAGTTCCTGTCCCCCCAGTTGGCGTGCTTAAAACTACCGATCCTTTTTCACCAAAACATTTCGGTTGAGTAGGAGTTGCAATAAAAGCAATTTCAGCAGGAGCCGCGTTGATAGTAACCGTTATTGATTTAGAACAACCGTTATCATCAGTAGCTGTGTATGTATAATTTCCGGCAGCCAAATCAGTTTTGGCAGTAGAATTGAAAGTAATAGTTCCAGTTCCTCCTGTTGACGTACTTAAAACTACCGATCCTTTTTCACCAAAACATTTTGGTTGAGTAGGAGTTGCAGTAAAAGCAATTTCAGCAGGAGCTGCGTTGATAGTTACCGTTATTGATTTAGAACAACCGTTAGCATCAGTAGCGGTGTACGTATAATTTCCGGCAGTCAAATCAGTTTTGGCAGTTGAATTGAAAGTAATAGTTCCAGTTCCACCAGTTGGAGTGCTTAAAACTACCGATCCTTTTTCACCAAAACATTTCGGTTGAGTAGGAGTTGCAATAAAAGCAATTTCAGCAGGAGCCGCGTTGATAGTAACCGTTATTGATTTAGAACAACCGTTAGCATCAGTAGCGGTGTACGTATAATTTCCGGCAGCTAAATCAGTTTTGGCAGTTGAATTGAAAGTAATAGTTCCTGTCCCCCCAGTTGGCGTGCTTAAAACTACCGATCCTTTTTCACCAAAACATTTCGGTTGAGTAGGAGTTGCAGTAAAAGCGATTTCAGCAGGAGCTGCGTTGATAGTAACCGTTATTGATTTAGAACAACCGTTCGCATCAGTAGCGGTGTACGTATAATTTCCGGCAGCTAAATCAGTTTTGGCAGTTGAATTGAAAGTAATAGTTCCTGTTCCCCCAGTTGGCGTGCTTAAAACTACCGATCCTTTTTCACCAAAACATTTCGGTTGAGTAGGAGTTGCAGTAAAAGCGATTTCAGCAGGAGCCGCGTTGATAGTAACCGTTATTGATTTAGAACAACCGTTCGCATCAGTAGCGGTGTACGTATAATTTCCGGCAGCCAAATCAGTTTTGGCAGTTGAATTGAAAGTAATAGTTCCTGTCCCCCCAGTTGGCGAGCTTAAAACTATCGATCCTTTTTCACCAAAACATTTCGGTTGAGTAGGAGTTGCAGTAAAAGCGATTGCTGGTGTAATAGTCAGTTTAACTGCTGTTCTGGTTAAACTTGAACACGTACCATTCGAATATTCTGCATAATAAGTTACCGAGCCTACTGAATTTAAAGTTGGATTTGTAACAATATTTCCATTTGTTGCGGCATCATACCAAGTTATTCCAGTAGTTGATATTAAAGCATTATTGGCATTTAGCGTCTGTATAGGTGTAGCCTCACATTCAGTAATATTACCGTTACTTGTTGGTTGATTTGGCGCAAATGTTATCGTAATTTTAGCCTCGTTTGATAGTAATCCAGTTAAATCTTTAATGGTATAATTAATAGGCGTTGGATTATTTTTAAAACTAGCTAACGGAACAAAAGTTACTATTCCATTTGAGTTAACAGACCAAGTTCCCTGACCTGATACCGTTAAGGAAGTTTGAATTCCAGACAATGTTGGATTTAAATCTACGGATGATTTGTCGATGTTTTGATTAGAATCAATATCATTAGATGTTACATCTATTGTGATAGTGCCATATGATTTACATAAACTTGAATCATCATTTGCAATTGGTGCCTTGGGTATTGTAAAACTTACCTCTCCAAAACTAATCGAACTTTGTCTTTGATTAGAACTGTTACTATTTCCTAATCTAAAAGATATTGAATTAAGAGTTCCAAAGTTAACTGCTGCAATGTATTTTGTATTAGTAATACTAATAGGGTCAACAGAATTACTAGGTCCTTGAAATCTTGTATATGGTGTTACTGTGCTAACGGTAATTAAACTGTTAGCTTCTAATGTATAGTTTTCGTTATTAGGCCTAGTAACATCAAAAAATTCATTTCCGTCCAAATCAAGAACTTCTAAAATAAAAGAGCTTAAATCAATTTTTAATTGTTGCGCGGTGTTAAATGTTCCTCCTTTATAGAAAGCAAATTGAAATTCAACATTTCCATTAGGTTGAGACGTACTAATCACGGGTTGAAATCTATCTCTTAAACTTCCACCTCCATTATTTGGATTGTCAATATCAACGATTGTAGCATTAGTTATATTTACTATAGTAACTATAGCATCAACATCAGTTCCATCAACATTAGTAACAGTGGGATAACGATATTTGGCACCGACTGTTTTATCGGTTCCAGATATTAATGTTGGGGTTGTGAATTTTGGTGTTTGTGAAAATGATTTTAGTGAAACTAAAAGGAATAAAATAAAAAATATTATTTTACTTGTTTTTAAAGTAATTTTATTCATGAATTTGTAGGTTTTTTTTCAGTAGTAAAAAGTCTTTTTTTAATGTTTTTTATAAAAGTATTTTGAAACATAATCAATTATAAAAAGGAATTTAAAAAAAGGAATTAATTTCTTTTTAAGTGGCTAGTTTAAATTATTTTAAAAATCAATTTATGCCGTTAAATACGAAATTTTGGTAATATTGGTTTTAAATAATTTAGTTAAATAAATATTTTGATTAACTCTAATTATTTCAAAAAAGAAGATGGTAAAAAATAGAAAACCCATTATGAATGACAATGATATATTATTTTGGATAAATAAATCGTCTTGTAGTTTAACAATTTTATTAAGTAATATTTCAATCATAACTAGGATTTTTTTTATAGGAATTTATTTTTAAATTTAGAATTTGGGCAAAGGTAAATAAATAGGAATATCTTATATTTTTTTTCTGCCAAAAACCAATAAACTCGTTTAATGACACTTTTTTAATCTTAGGGATTAATTTTCAATCCTTTTTTGCTGATTATTAGGCTTTGTTTACTTGATTTAGGTAAGTTTTTTTAATGTTTTTTGTTATTAAAAAGTAAGGGTAGAATAAAATATTTAACAAGTTGATTGGGAGTGTATTTTTTTTATCTAAGAGTAATCTTTTTATGGTTATTTTTCACTAATTTTTTCAGCTAAAAAATATTAGTTATCAATCAAATTTTCATTATTTGAATTTGAATAAGCAATTGCATTTAAAATTTATTTTGTAATTTGTAAGCTCAAATAAATTGAAACAATGCCATTGATAAATAAACAGTGTTAGTATGAAAAATCTAATTTTAGTTCGGCATGCAAAATCAAGTTGGGAAGTTCCAATGCATGATAAAGATCGTGGTTTGACTTGTCAAGGAATGAAAGATGCGCATCTTGTTTCTACTCATGCAAAAGATTTTATACCCAAAACGTATATTATTTGGGCCAGTTCTGCAAAAAGAGCAACAAACACGGCGTTAATTTTTGCTCAAAATTTAGCCTATCCTATAGAAAGTATCGTTTACAAAGACGACCTTTATACCTTTGACGAAAAGAAATTGGAGGAAGTTATTAAATCATGCAGTAATCTTTTCGAAAGTGTTATTGTTTTCGGACATAATGGTGCAATTACAAATTTTGTTAATAAATTTGGGGATAATTATATTGATAATATTCCTACAAGCGGTTTTGTATCTTTAGAATTTGATACAGATGATTGGAAAAAAATTAAAAAAGGTAAAATAAAAAAAATAATATTTCCCAAAGATTTAAGATGAATAAAGTATTAGAATACAAATACATTGATAGAGAAAAAAGTTGGTTAGCTTTCAACGCAAGAGTGCTTCAAGAGGCTGGCGATAGTTCAGTTCCACTATTAGACAGATTACGATTTTTAGGTATATTTTCGAATAATTTAGATGAGTTTTTCAGAGTTCGTTTTGCAGCCATTAGACGATTAAGTCTTACAGGAATCACTGGAGAAAAGTATCTTGGAGGGATTTCTGCACAGCAATTAGTAAAAGATATTACCGAAATTGTAATCCAACAACAATCTGAAAGTTTACGAATATTAAATATTATTGAAGCTGAACTTGAGACAGAAAATATATTTATCATCACTGAAAATGATATTACAATTGAGCAGGAAATCTTTTTGAAAGACTTTTTTATTCAAAAATTAAGTCCTGAATTAGTAACAATAATTTTGAATGATTTAGCAGAATTTCCTGTTTTGAAAGACACTTCGGGATATTTAGCCATCAAGTTAGTTATGAATCAAAATTCAGAAGTTCGTTATGCCGTAATCGAAATTCCAAAAACAATTAACCGTTTTGTTGTTTTACCATCAAATAATGAGAAACAGTATGTCATACTTCTGGATGATGTTATTAGACATAATTTGAGCAGTATTTTCAATATTTTTGACTATGAAAGTGTTTCTGCACATATGATAAAAATCACCAGAGATGCTCAGTTAGACATCGACAGTGATTTAAGCAAAAGTATGATTGAAAAAATATCATTGAGTGTTAAAGATCGTAGAATTGGTGAACCGGTTCGCTTTATTTATGACCAATTAATTGAAGAGGATACCCTGCAATTTTTTCTTGATAAAATGAAAATCGTTTCTACTGACAGTATTATTCCTGGTGGAAGATACCATAACAGACGCGATTATATGAATTTTCCAAATCTAGGTCGATTTGATTTATTGTACAAAACCAATGATCCGTTACCAATTCCAGGATTAAGTCTTGAAGGAAGTATGTTAGAAAAAATAAGTGAAAGAGATTATTTACTCAATGCTCCATATCAATCCTTTTCCTATTTGACTAAGTTTTTGCGTGAAGCGGCATTAGATCCAAAGGTAACTTCAATTAAAATTACTTTATACCGATTAGCCAAAAATTCTCAAATCATTAGTTCATTGATAAATGCTGCCAAAAACGGAAAAAAAGTAACCGTTCAAATCGAATTGCAAGCTCGTTTTGATGAAGCCTCCAATATTTCGTATGCAGAGCAAATGCAACTAGAAGGCATTGAATTAATCTTTGGAATAAAAGGACTAAAAGTACACAGTAAAATATGTGTTATTGAAAGAAATGAACATAATAAAATAAAACGATACGGCTTTATTTCAACAGGGAATTTCAATGAATCAACCGCAAAAGTGTACACTGACGTAACACTTTTTACGAGTCATCAGCAAATTCTGAAAGATATTATGCGAATATTTGAGTTTTTTGATATCAATTACAGAGTACATCGCTATAAGCATCTTATAGTTTCACCGCATTACACCAGAAGCCGATTTTTAAAATTAATTGATCGAGAGATTACACATGCATTAGCGGGAAGAAAAACACATATAAAGCTAAAAATGAATAGCTTGTCTGATTTTGAAATGATAGATAAATTATATGAGGCCAGTAGAGCAGGAGTAAAAATTCAACTCGAAGTTAGAGGAATTTGTTCATTGATTCCAGGAATCCCAGGTATGAGCGATAATATCGAAGCTATAAGTATTGTAGATAATTATTTAGAACATTCCAGAATTTATATTTTTGGTAATGCTGGACAAACTGAAGTTTATATTTCATCAGCTGATTTTATGACCAGAAATCTAGACGGTCGTGTTGAAGTTACCTGTCCGATTTACGATCAGGAAATAAAAAATGAATTAATAGATAACTTCGATATAGGTTGGAAAGGGAATGTAAAAGCTCGTTATCATTCTTATAAATTAGATAATAAGTATAGAATTCGAAATCATAATCCAGTTTTTAGGGCACAATTAGAAACCTATAAATACTATCAAAGTAAAGTTGAGTTAGAGTCAAAAATGGAAAAAATAGTATAATAATTTGTTCCAGTTTAGTTTAATGTTTTCAATAATTTTTTCATTTTAGAATTAATAAATAGACCAATTAATTACTAAAAGAATAAACGAATCAAATCCAAAATGATTAAAATAAAAAAATATGCCGCAATCGATATTGGTTCTAATGCCATGCGTTTATTGATTGTAAATATTGTAGAACAAGAGGGAAAAGAGCCGCAGTTTAATAAGAGTTCATTAGTGCGTGTTCCAATACGTCTTGGACAAGATGCCTTTACCGTAGGTGAAATTTCAGAAGAGAACTTGGAAAGAATGTGCGATGCTATGAAAGCTTTTAATCTTTTGATGAAGGTGCATAAAGTAGAACGCTATATGGCTTTTGCAACTTCAGCGATGCGCGAAGCCTACAATGGCAAAGAAGTTGTTGCTCTAATAAAGAAAAAAGCCGACATAAAAATAGAAATAATTGATGGTAAAAAGGAAGCAGCAATAATCGCTTCAACAGATTTACACCATTTACTTAAAACAGATCAGACCTATCTTTTTGTTGATGTAGGTGGTGGAAGCACCGAATTTACCTTGTTTTCTAATGGCAAAATGATTAATTCAAGATCATTCAAAGCAGGAACCGTTCGGTTATTAAATGATATGGTTTGTGATGTGGTTTGGGATGAAATTGAAAAATGGATCAAAACAAATACGGAAGAATATGAAGAAGTCATTCTGATTGGTTCAGGGGGGAATATCAACAAGCTGTTCAAGATGTCCGGAAAAATACAAGAAAAACCATTGTCTTATATTTATATGAATTCCCAATATGCTTTCTTGAATTCACTTTCTTATGAACAAAGAATTTCAGAATTAGGATTGAATCCGGATCGCGCCGATGTAATTATTCCTGCTACAAGAATTTATCTGAACGCCATGAAATGGAGTGGAGCAAGAAATATTTATGTTCCTAAAATTGGGCTTTCTGATGGTATTGTAAAAGCGATGTATTACGGAAAGATTTAATTTCTTTTAGATTTTACATTTTAAGCATCTAAATCTAATCCAAATGTTGCTCGTAAAAGTTCAATATTTGGATTTATTTCATGTAATCTGTTGTATCGATCCTGGTCGTTAAAGCTTCTTTTGCTCTCAATACTTTCGTTCACAATAACCTCAATTGTGATATCATGATTGTGTAAATGTCCTTTTAAATGTCCTAAAAGTCCATTCAATTCTTTTTCGAAGTCTAATTTAGATCCTTCATTTGGCAATTCAATTGTGATGGAAGTTCCGTTTAATTTAGGATCGTTAATAAGTAATAACGACTCCATAATTTTATAGCCTTTATCTCCTAAACGTTGTGCATATTTGTTCCAATGCAATAACATTTCTGTTTCAGTAAAAGATTCTGTTGGTAAGTGTGCCACCTCTTTAACAATCCCTCTGGTACTTTCTTCCAATGCTTTTTTGGCGCGAATACTAGCTAATGAAAACGCAGAAACCTTTGGTTCATTAGATTGTGGAATATCAATTTTTACTGTTGGAGTGGAAACTGAAGGAGCACTAACAATAGTTTCCGGTTCTTTTTCTTGAGTTGCTGCTACTATTGGATTAATTGTAGTGCTTTCTATTTTAGCTTTTGGACTTTCAACTATAGAGTAATCGTTCTTTCTAAAGTAAGTAGGAGGAATTATAAATTGGTCAACTTTTTTTTTTCTCCATCAAAAGTGATAGAGGCAAGTTGCATCAGGCAAAGTTCAACAAGAAGTCGTTGGTTTTGGCTCAGTTTGTATTTCAAATCACAATCATTAGCAATTTCAATTCCTTTTAAAAGAAAGTCTTGACTGCATTTTTGTGCTTGGACACCATACATTTGCTGCGCTTGTTCTCCAACTTCTAATAAAGATAATGTAGAAGGTGTTTTAGAAACCAATAAATCCCTAAAATGGGAAGCTAATCCGGATACAAAATGGTGTGCATCAAAACCTTTAGCAAGAATTTCGTTGAAAGCCATCAATAAATCTGGGATTTTGTTTTCCAAAATCAAATCGGTTACATTGATGTACGTTTCGTAATCCAACACATTCAAGTTTTCCGTAACGGCTTGACGTGTTAAATCTTTTCCGCAAAAAGAAACTACTCGGTCAAAAATAGACAAAGCATCACGCATTGCGCCATCAGCTTTTTGAGCAATAATATGCAAAGCATCATCTTCAAATACTACGCCTTGACTTGTGGCCACTTCGGCAAGATGTTCTTTAGCATCTTTTACGGTAATTCTTTTGAAATCAAATATTTGACAACGAGAAAGTATCGTTGGAATAATTTTATGTTTTTCGGTCGTAGCCAAAATAAAAATGGCATGTTTGGGCGGTTCTTCCAATGTTTTCAAGAAAGCATTAAAAGCTGCCGAGGACAACATGTGAACCTCATCAATAATGTATACTTTGTATTGTCCCGTTTGTGGCGGGATTCGAACTTGGTCAATTAGATTACGTATATCATCCACGGAGTTGTTGGATGCGGCATCTAATTCGAAAACATTAAAGGCAAAATCTTCATTAGGATCATCATATCCAGGCTGGTTAATTTTACGAGCCAAAATACGGGCACAAGTTGTTTTTCCAACACCACGTGGTCCTGTAAATAACAATGCTGAAGCTAAGTGATTGCTTTCTATGGCATTCAATAAAGTATTAGTAATGGCTTTTTGTCCTACAACATCTTTAAATGTTTGAGGACGATATTTACGAGCCGATACAACAAATTGTTCCATAGAAATTTTATTCGAAAGCAAATATAGGTTTTAATTTAATGATGCAAAAATTTAAGTATTGAAAGATTTTATAATTTTCAGAATGGTTTTTGTTTCCCAAATTTCCTAGCTCAGATTACTTCACAGTACTATAATTTTAATGGAGTTCAGTGAACTGCGTTTGAAGAAAAAATCCTTATTCGCTGGTCCCGAAACCTCGGGATGGCGTATAAGATTGTTACGGATAGCTGGAATAAGCTCCTAAAAAATAATTGATTTAAATTCTTGATTTAGTTTTAAATTATTTTAGAAAACGAGCTTACTTGTTTCTCCCTTTGATGGTTAGATCAATTAATACTTTTGCGGCTCCATTTTCGGAATTTGCTGCATATCCCGCTACAAACACACCTTTTTTACCAGAAGTTGATTTTATACCATAAACTGTTGCTTCGTCATCTGGATTTGAATCTCCTTCGTAACGATAAATATGTTGAATTTCATAGTGGCTTGGATTTTTTACAATATCTTCCTCATGAAGATTAAAATCAAAGGTAAATCCCATCTCATTCAAATCGTCTAAGGCTTTAGAAACGGTGGCATAGTGATACATATTTGACATAATAGAGATTTTTTAGTTATTTACTAAAGGTAACTAATTTATTATGAATTGATTGTAAAAGGCTTGTTAAAGTAGGTTACAGTAAATGAAAAAAAAGAATTAAATAGTGTAAATTTGCACCGCAGACCGCCTTATCGCCGTCTCGTCTTTTGGGACGAGAGGGAGGAAAGTCCGGACACCAAAGGGAAGCATAGCGGGTAACACCCGTCGGTCTCGTCTTTACGGACGAGATTAGGACAAGTGCAACAGAAAGTATGTACAGGTAATGCTGTAGTGAAACCAGGTAAACTCTATGCGGTGAAATATCAAGTATATCAGCATTTAAGGGCGTCTCGTTCGTTGCTGAAGGGTAGATAGCTTGAGTCACGCAGTAATGTGTGATCTAGATAAATGATAAGGCTCTAATTTATTGGAGACAGAATCCGGCTTATAGGTCTGCATTTTTTATTAAAAGATTTAATAAAACTAAAGATTGTGAAATCTAAAAAAGAACCATTAAGAAATTAAGTTTCATTAAGTCGCAACGCTTAATTTTCTGAATTTCTTAATGGTTTAATTTTTAAATAGTAGTTATGAAATAGCCAATAGCAACAAGTTTGCGTAAGTAAACACCAATAAATAAAAAGGCGATACTATATATGACTGCTAAAAAATAATTTTTACCTATATGAAAACAAGAATTGGGATTTTAGGATTGGGTGGAGTAGGTGGTTACTTCGGAGGATTATTAGCCAAAGCTTATTTTGAATCAGATGCAATCGAAATCGTATTTATTGCAAGAGGCGAAACCCAAAAAGCAATAGCCAAAAATGGATTAAAAATTATTGCTGATACTACTGAAATAAGTACTTTTCCGAGTTTAGTTTCTAACAACCCAGAAGAAATTGGGAAACTTAATTACCTTATTTGCGCTACTAAAACCTACGATATTGAAACCAGTTTTGAAACCATAAAAAATTGTATTACCCCAAACACGATAATCCTACCTTTATATAATGGTGTCGATGCCACGGAACGCATCCAAAAGTTGTTTTCTGAAAATACTGTTTTGCAAGGTTGTGTTTATATTGTTTCAATGATTGAATCACCTGGAGTTATCAAAAAAATGGGTTCTTATGAAAAACTATTTTTTGGTTCTAAAAATACACCGGTTTCCAAATTAAATGAACTACAATCCATTTTCGAAAATGCCAATATTGAAAGTTATCTTGTGGAAAATATCGAAGAAACGGTTTGGGAAAAGTTCATTTTTATTTCAGCGTTAGCTTCAGCTACTTCCTATTTGAACGTAAACATAGGAGGGATTTTGAATAATCCTGAAAATAAAGCAATTTATAGTTCACTGTTAAACGAGATTACTGCTGTCGCTGTTGCAAAAGGGCTAGCGTTGCCAGATGATATTGTGGCTCAGACGATTATCAAACTAGAGAAAACTCCAAAAGACGCCACTTCATCGATGCACAGAGATTTATTGGCTGGTAGAAATACTGAAGTAGTTTCCTTGACAAAATATGTGGTAGATCAAGCAATAAAATTTGGAGTTGCAACGCCTATTTACCAACTTGTATTAGAGAAGTTAGCTAAAAATTGAGTTTATTGTTAAAATAAAATTCTGACAAATTAGAATTTAGTATTATGTTTGCGTCCGATATAAAACAAATGATATATCGAGAACTTAATAATAACTATACATGCAATTTTCGGTATCTAAAAATGGTAAAGCAGCTCTTGCAGCTCTTTTTATTTTAATGACAATTTCACATTCTAACGCACAAGAAAAACCAGTAGTAGAAAAAAGTCAATTTAAAATTAATGTATTACTTCCCGGATTTGTTTACGAACATGGTCTAAGTGATAAAAATACACTTTACTCAGAATGGAGTTCAGGTTATGGATATACATCGAATAGTTTTGGGAAAACCTGGACCTTCTATCCTTACATCAACGAACAGTTTCGTCATTATTATAATTTAGAGAAAAGAGCAGAAAAGGGAAAAGTTACTTCTCATAATTCAGGAGGTTTTGTTGCTATGACCGCTCTTTATAATTTCAAATCAATTGCTACGAATGATAACTTTTTGCCCGAAAATGCATCGATAACTGTAGCGCCGGTTTGGGGTTTTCAACGAACGTACAAAGGGAATTTTAATCTTGATTTGAATATGGGTGTTGGTTATAATTTTGACAAAAATGACAGTGAATTAGTTCCAGTTTTAAACTTTACTTTGGGTTGGATAATTGGTAAATAGTTATTTTAAATCTTTATTAAAAACAGAAAAGCTCTTGTAATTTCAAGAACTTTTCTGTTTTATATATTATCTAGATTATTCTTCTTCACCTTCGTTTTGGTCTGATTCATTTTCAGAATCTTCTTTATCACCAGAACCAATTTCGAAAAAACTAAAAATAGAACCACCATAACTTTTCTGGAACGAAAAGTGAATCATGTGATCTAGTTTGGTATATTTAGAATGCTCGATTACCATCATTCCATCTTCATTAAGTAATTCTTTCTCGAAAACTAATAAGATAATTTTTTCGAAAGTTTTTTGATCCAAAGCATAAGGCGGATCTGCAAAAATAATATCGTAAGATGTTTTGCATCTTTCTAAATACGTGAATACATCACTTTTTGTGGCGGCAATATTAAAATCATATTCAGCTGCTACTTGCTTGATGAATTTTACACAACCAAAATCACCATCAACAGAAGTGATTGGCGTACTTCCTCGTGAGGCAAATTCGTAACTGATATTTCCTGTTCCTGCAAATAAATCTAATATTTTAAGTCCTTCAAAACTGAAATGGTTGTTCAAAACATTAAACAATGCTTCTTTAGACATATCGGTAGTGGGACGAACGGGCAATCCTTTTGGTGGAAAAATGCGTCTTCCTTTGTATTTTCCTGAAATGATTCTCATGAGTTGAAAAGTATAAAATGATTTCTGTTTTCGGCCTCAGAAAAATAATTGTTCCATCGTAAATCTTCTACATCTATGAGGGAAACGTTGCGAATGTATTTGTAAGCAATTTTGAAATAATCACTTTCGGTATTAATATTTCCGATTAATTCCAATGGGAAATTTTCGGGATTTAAGTTCAATTGCTCAGCCGTAAATAAAATATAATATAAGAAATCTTCCGGCGTTTTATAATCAAAAGAATTGAAGAGTAATAATTTTTGGTTCTGAACCACAATGATTTCAAAATGACCTGTATTAATATGTACAAACATTTTTTTATCATCCTTATTCTTGGAAGCAACTAATAATTTGGAAACCAAAATACTATTTGCATGTTTGTAATCGAAAGCACCAAATTGATCAATGAAAAAATTATTGATATTCACATACGGAATGTAAACTGCATTCATTTGATAGTTTGAAATTTCATCAAAAGCGAAAAAATCAGTTTCAAAAACCTTCGTGTTGTATTGCAGATAACTGCCTAAAAAGTTTTCGTCAAATAACGGTTCAGGTACAAATGTTGAAAGGTTATTATTATGAATCACCAGAATTTCATCATATGAATCATTCAATTCCGGATGATCTCTAAAAGCATCGGCAAACAAATCTTCAATTTTTGTGGCTTTATGAAAGGTATCAAAATGAACTTCGTTAAATGAAGTTACCGTATTATTTAGCGTATCAAAACAACAAAAAGAAAGTCCTGTCAAGGAAACTTGAATGGAAAGTTTTTTATAATTTTTTTCGGCTATGTTCATAATAGTATTGATTTTTTCAACAACGCAAACTTACAAATTTTAAAATCAATAACAATATCAATTGCAATGGCAATGGCAAAAATCAATTACAAAAAATCAATTACAAAACTTAATTGCAATGACAATAACAGTAGCAATGACAATAGTAATGACAATGGCAATATTCAATGGCAGTAATTGAAAATTGAAATTGCTATTGACATTGAAATTGAAAAAACATTCTTTACTTTGCAGTCAAATAACACAAAATGAATTCCTCCCTGTTTTATAGTCTTTTACAAAAAAAATTCCCTTTTCAACCCACCTATAAACAGGATATTTTTTTTCAAAAAATCGCTATTTTTTTAACCGAAACCGATAATAGAACCATCTTCGTATTAAAAGGATATGCGGGAACGGGAAAAACGACCGTTATTTCTACGATTGTAAATAGTTTATTAGACATCAATAAAAAATATGTCTTGTTGGCGCCAACTGGTCGTGCGGCAAAAGTAATTGCCAATTATTCGAACAAACCGGCTTTTACGATTCATAAAAAAATATACTTCCCCAAGAAATCTTCCGGTGGTGGCGTTTCGTTTACGTTACAACAAAACAAACACAAGAATACCATATTTATAGTCGATGAAGCATCGATGATTTCGGATACTAATTCTGATTCTAAGTTGTATGAAAACGGTTCCTTATTAGATGATTTGATTTCGTATGTCTATTCGGGAACCAATTGTAAGATGATTTTATTGGGAGATACGGCTCAGTTGCCTCCGGTGAATTTAGATATCAGTCCCGCTTTGGACATTCGTACTTTGGGAATGAATTATGATAAGGAAGTAGAACATATTGAGTTAGACGAAGTAATGCGTCAGGAAGAAAATTCCGGGATTTTGCATAACGCAACTGAACTTCGGGAATTATTGAAAGATTCCTTTATTGATGAATTCAAATTTGATCTCAAAAAATTCAAAGATATCGTTCGGTTGACCGATGGTTACGATATTCAGGATGCCATCAATTCCGCATACAGCAATTATAGTATAGAAGACACCGCTTTTATTGTTCGTTCCAATAAAAGAGCGAATCAATATAATGAGCAAATCAGAACCAAAATCCTCGATAAAGAAAGTGAACTTTCCACTGGCGATTTTCTGATGGTGGTGAAGAACAATTATTTTTGGTTGAAAGATTCTGATGAAGCGGGTTTTATAGCCAATGGTGATATTATCGAAATATTAGAAATTTTCAATATCAAAGAATTGTATGGTTTTAAGTTTGCCAAAGTAAAAATTCGAATGATTGATTACCCCAATCAGATTCCATTTGAAACGGTATTATTAATGGACACCATAAAAAGTGAATCACCATCGTTGACCTATGAAGAATCGAATAGATTATATCAGGAAGTATTGAAAGATTACGAAGGTGAAACCAAATTCCAAAAGTTCCAAAAAGTAAAAGCCAACGAATATTTCAATGGTTTGCAAGTGAAATTCTCGTATGCAATTACGTGCCATAAATCACAAGGCGGTCAGTGGAATACTGTTTTTATAGAACAACCGTATTTACCGGACGGCATCAATAGAGATTATATTCGCTGGTTGTACACGGCAATGACTCGAGCCAAAAATAAATTATATTTGATAGGTTTTAAGGATGAGAATTTTGTAGAGTAAATTTATAAATAATGAAACAAAGAATAGCTCACATTGCCTTGGTTGTTGCTGATTATGATGAGGCGATAGCTTTTTATACTCAAAAATTACATTTTGATTTAATTGAAGATACCGTTTTAAATGATACAAAGCGATGGGTTTTGGTTGCTCCAAAAGGTGCCATTGGATTCAGTTTGCTTCTGGCAAAAGCAGCAACTAAAGAACAGTCAGAAAAAGTGGGAAATCAAACTGGTGGACGCGTATTTCTATTTTTAAATACTGATAATTTTGAAAGAGATTATCAAAATTTATTGGATAATAAAGTTGAAATTATTAGAGAACCTATTTTGGAAGCGTATGGTAAAGTAGCTGTTTTTGCTGATATTTACGGCAATCTTTGGGATTTAATAGAACGAGCTGATAACTAGAATAAATAAATTTTATTCACATGAACACATTAAACGACTTACATAAAATATCTGGCTCTTTTTCGAATACCGAAAAAATGCCGGTTTTGTTTTTGGGACACGGAAGCCCGATGAACGCAATTGAAGAAAATCAGTTTGTGACGGGTTTTCGAAATTTGGCAAAAACATTACCGCAACCGAATGCCATTTTGTGTATTTCGGCGCATTGGTATACCAAAGGTACCAAAGTTACCGCAATGGAAATGCCCCGAACGATTCACGATTTTGGAGGTTTTCCACAAGCACTGTTCGATGTACAATATCCCGCAAAAGGAAGTCCGGATTTAGCAGTAGATACCAAACATTTATTATCGCCAGTAGAGGTAGAGCTGGACGAACATTGGGGTTTGGATCATGGTGCTTGGAGTGTTATTAAACATTTATATCCCGAGGCGAATGTTCCCGTGATTCAGTTGAGTATTGATTATACAAAATCTGGACAATACCATTTTGAACTGGCTCAGAAATTAAGTGCGTTGCGTACCAAAGGAATCTTGATTGTAGGCAGCGGAAATATTGTGCATAATTTAAGGTTGGTCGATTATCATAATTTCGACAAAGACAATTACGGTTACGATTGGGCAATTGAAGCAAGGGAATCGGTAAACAATTATTTATTGGACGGGAATTTTCAACCATTGATTGATTTTGAAAAACAAAGCAAGGCGTTCCAATTAGCGATTCCTACGCCAGAGCATTATTTACCTTTAATTTATACTTTAGGACTAAAAGGAAAAACCGAAGAACTGAGTTTGTTTAATGATAAGTTATTGGCGGGTTCTTTGAGTATGACTTCGGTGAAGATTATGTAGATAGGTAGTAAAGGAGTGTATTGTAAAATAGCTCTTTTGCTTTAAAAAAATATTAACACCCCAAAACCAACCTTAAAAAAAACTTATTGTGAAAACACGAGACGATAAAAAATTAGATAATCCAGTTTGGTTTTCGTTATCAGAAACACATCAAAGTTTTGCGGTAGAGTATGGCAGTGTAAAATTATATCATCCGGATTATTGTCCGTTTGGTGGTTTTGAAAAAGGTAATGCGATTGCAAAGTCTTTGGATGAATATTCTGAGATGGTTGATAGTTTTTTTATTGTTGGAGAAAAGCCGGAACTTTCAAATCTATTGAAGTTAAATAAAGAATTGGTTTGTCTTCAAATGATTGTTTGTAATCCAATCGACATTGCTATTAATGACCCAATCATAAAACTGACTGACGAACATATTGATGTTTTATATGAGTTGGTGAACTTGGTGCAACCAGGATATTTTAAAAAGAAAACCGCTTTATTAGGTAATTATTATGGTATTTTCAAAAACGGTGAACTTGTTGCCGTGACTGGTGAGCGCATGCAAATGAATGACTTTATCGAAGTAAGCGCAGTTGTCTCACATCCCAACCATACCGGAAAAGGATACGCCAAACAATTAGTGATCCATGCCGTAAATGAAATTTTCAAGCAAAATAAAATTCCATATTTACATGTGATTGAAGACAATAAAGGTGCAATACAATTGTACGAGAAGTTGGGTTTTACAATCAGGCGTAAAATTAGTTTCTGGAATATCACCAAGCAAATTTAAGGATTGAGAACAATTTTGTAAATCCTAAAAACATACTAACTTAGCACTTTAGCAATTCCATATATAATGAAAATAATAGCAGTCATTCCCGCACGTTATGCTTCGACACGATTTCCCGCAAAACTAATGCAGGATTTGGGAGGCAAAACGGTTATTTTAAGAACTTATGAAGCAGCCATAAACACTAAATTGTTTGATGATGTTTTTGTGGTAACGGATTCGGATTTAATTTATAATGAAATCGTTTCTCACGGTGGAAAAGCCATCAAGAGTATTAAAGAACACGAATCAGGGAGTGATAGAATTGCAGAAGCGGTTGAAAATCTGGACGTTGATATTGTGATTAATGTGCAAGGAGACGAACCGTTTATCGATGCCGAACCGTTGGTAAAAGTCATTGAAGTTTTTAGAAATGATTTGGATAAAAAAGTAGATTTGGCTTCTTTAATGCGCGAAATTACTAATGAAGAAGACATCAATAATCCCAACAATGTAAAAGTAGTTGTGGATCAAAATGGATTCGCATTATACTTTTCACGTTCGGTAATTCCATATCCAAGAGAGAAAAATGTGGGTGTTCGCTACATGCAACACATCGGGATTTATGCTTTTAGAAAACAAGCATTATTGGATTTTTATAGTTTACCAATGCAATCTTTGGAAGCATCCGAAAAATTGGAACAATTGCGTTATTTGGAATTTGGAAAACGAATTAAAATGGTGGAAACGACACATGTCGGAATCGGAATTGATACTCCGGAGGATTTAGAAAGAGCGAGAAAAATGCTGTAGTTACTCCAGATTTTCATGATCGAAATAACCTTTTGTTTTTACTTTGGTGGAGAAGAAATTCAAGAAAAGCACAATAAAAAACAGAAACAGTAAGGCTTGTGTTGTAACTAGAAATTTCCCTATTGGTGTAATGGGATGGTAGTCGCCATAGCCGATGGAAGAGGAAGTTACAATGCTGAAATAAATAGAATCAAACCAATGCAAAAACGGTCTGTTCATGTAATTTCCAACAGAATAAAAGACAGCATACGCAAATGCAATCTCCAAATAATTAAAAAATAGCAACAACATGGATCTCTTGTATGAGCGTGGTTTTGAAAATAAATCAGATGCAAAAATCAGTGTTGGAATATAAAAAACAGTTTCCAAAAAAACATAAACAAGAATCCAAATAAGCCATTCTTGGCTTTGCCAATGATTTATTAATATCACTATTGGAAAAATCACTTTTAATAAAACATAAAAGTCTAAAGCTAAATCTTGGTATTCAACTCCTTTCTTGCTGGCCCAATATTTAATGTAAATCCCTGGAAAAAGTAATTGGGACGAAGCCAGTATTAATCGGACAATTTTTTCAATTCCATTATCTTCCTGATGATCGTTATTCCAAATGGATTGAATATTCTGAATCCGTTTTTGGATAGGATTAAATTTAGGTTGCACGCCCTTTGACGTTTTTCCAAGAAGTAGTTTTTTTAAAATTTTTTTCATTCTAGCAAAGTGTTAAATAACGCTATGTAAGGTTACAAAATAATTGTGTTGCTTGGCCAGAATTCCATTGTGAATTTTCACAAAAAACTTATACTATTAAGTTAGTTTCTCAATTAGAATTAGTTCGTTATGAACTTCAAGTCTGGGAATGGTCTTAATCTGAAATTGATCTTTGTAAAACTCGGAAACGTATTTTTTATTTCTTAAATTTTGGCTTTCATTTAATAACATGGTATTGAAAAGTATAAAACCATGACTTTTTAAAAGAGAGCAAACTCTATTGATAAAAAAAGTTTCAAATAGAAAATTTGGCATTACTGTATCTTGAAAAATATCAATAATAATTAAATCGTATTTGGTTTTGGTTTTTAGAACAAATTCGAAAGCATCATCTATTACAATTTCAAGATTTTCAATTTCGTCTAGTTTAAAATAGGTATTGGCTATTTTAATTATTTCGGGATCAATTTCAACTCCGATAATTTTTCCTTTGTATTTTATTTCGTCCACCAACGTTTTGATAACGCTTCCGCCTGCAACTCCCAAAACAAGAATATGTTTCATGGGAACTATTTTTTCGTAGCCAATATTTTTTAACCCCAATCTTAAAATGCGTTGTAAACTGCCATATGAATAATTAGCATTTTCTGAGTCTAAAACTAATTCACCATTAGTCCAAGTTACTTCAATCGATTTGCTCAATGAAGATTTTGTTTCATAAATTTTTATTGGAATGAGATAACTGAATATTTTTTTAATCATTAGTGGCAGTTTTACTCAAAAATAAGATTTAAATTATTTATTTTGTGCGAAATAAGAAAGAATGAAGAAACAATTTTACAAATGGATATTTTTCAGACTCATGGGATGGAAAATAGTTGGAGGAATTGACGCAAATATTAAAAAATGCGTCATGATGGTGATGCCGCATACAAGTGCACATGATTTTTATTTGGGAATTTTCACCAGAGGCATTACTGGATTAGAAATGAACTGGGTGGGTAAGAAGGAATTGTTTCGTTTTCCTTTCGGATTTTATTTTAGATATATGGGCGGCGAACCACTGGATCGTTCTGGCGGTTTGAATAAAGTGGATTCTATCGCTGCTATTTTTCAAAGGAAAGAAATTTTTCGTTTGGCTGTTGCTCCAGAAGGAACCCGTGAAAAAGTTACCGAATTAAAAACAGGATTTTATTATATCGCTTTAAAAGCAAATGTTCCTATAATTCCTGTTACATTTGATTTTGGAAGAAAAGAAGTGAATTTAGGAAATCCAGTTTCACCAACTGGAGATATCGAAAGTGATATGGCAATTTTGAAGAAACACTATAAAGGTGTAAAAGGTAAAATCCCGGAAAAAGGATATTCATTTGAATAAATAATAGTGTAAAAAATAAATTCAATTTATTGTAAAAATAATTGATGCAGGAAAATAATATAAGAGAACCCCATTTCGAAATTCCGACATGGGGTTATTTTTTTAATCGGGAACATAACTTTTAAAAGTTCCATTCTTATAAAAAATAACAATTTTATCTATTTCAGTAGAATCGGATTCTTTAGCGCTATTTTGATTTTCTATTTTTTTTGTTTCCAAAGTTGGGATCACAGATGGAATTTTAATTTCTGAAAATAAATTTTCAGATATTATTTCAGCAGAAGAAGGAGCAGGAATATTTTGTTTTACAACTTGCTCAACATTATTTTCTTTTTTGCCTGACTGTTGTGAATTTTTAGGAAAATTTCCTTTTCCATTTAAAATCCAATACAAATCTACATCAGGAAAAACCTCTAATATTTTAAGAATAAAATCCAAGCTGGGTTTGTTTCTTCCTGAAAGTAGGTGAGACAAACTGGAGCGCTGTACACCAATTTTATCAGCAAAAGAAGATGCATTCAAACTGTAGTAATCCAGTATAATTTCTAATCTTTTTATAAAATCCTCTATGTTTACCATTGTAAATTAATATTAAAAATTAACTATTTACAAATGTAATCAAAATAGATTAAAACACCAAAATTACAACTGTAAATAGCAATATATTATATCAAAGTACATAAAGTATAAAACGATATAAACATACATAACTGTTTGATATTTAATTATTAAAATAACATTATAAAAATAAATAACAATTGTCAATTATAGGAAGTAAGTTAACAGAGTCTAACCGCTAAATATTGTTTACATCATTGAAATATTTTGAATTTAAATAGTTTACAAATGTAAATGTAAAGATGTTTACTTTTGTAAATCAAATAAAACATCATGGATTTAGAACAAGTATTCAGTCAATATAAAGAAGAAACTATTCACGGTCGTTACATTACTTTAGATTCTATTGAACCTTTATTGCAAAAATTAAACACCAATAATCAACTACAAATTATTGGAAAATCAGTTTTAGGAAAGTCGATTTATTCGTATAAAATCGGAGAAGGTAAAACTAGAATTTTCCTTTGGTCACAAATGCATGGAAATGAAAGTACAACTACAAAAGCACTATTTGACTTTTTGAATCTATTACATAGTGGTTCTGAATTGGCACAGAAATTACTCAACGCATTTACTTTTTGTAGTATTCCTATGCTGAATCCTGACGGTGCAACATTGTATACAAGAGAAAATGCTAACAAAGTAGACTTAAATCGCGATTCGCAAGCGCTTACGCAGCCAGAAAGCAAGATTTTAAGAGAGGTTTTTGAGGTTTTTAAACCCGATTATTGCTTTAATCTTCACGATCAGCGTACTATTTTTGGCGTAAGCGATACTGGTAAGCCGGCTACTTTATCATTTTTAGCGCCGTCCTATAATGAAGAACGAGAAATAAACGAATCCAGATTAAAGGCTATTAATTTGATTGCGAGTATAAATGAAGAGCTTCAGAAGTATTTACCGAACCAAATAGGTCGTTTTGATGATTCTTTCAATATAAACTGCATTGGTGATACGTTTCAATATTTGGGTGTACCTACATTATTGTTTGAAGCGGGGCATTTTGCTAATGATTATGAAAGAGAAAAAACTCGTAAATACGTTTTTATGGCGCTAATTTCCAGTTTTACGACACTTTGCGAAAACGTTATAGTTAGCAACGGAATTAATAAATATTTGAATATTCCTCAAAATAAAGTCGTTTTTTATGATTTTATGTATAAAAACATCAAAATAAATTATGATGGTATCGAAATAATCACCAATTTTGCATCACAATACAAAGAGGAGTTAATTGAAAATCGGGTTTGTTTTAATGCCTATGTTTCACAAATAGGGGATTTAGAAAATTATTTTGGTCATTTTGAATACGATGCTAAAGGAGCTTTATATGAAGATGATTTTGGTAATATTCCTAAATTGAATCAAAAAGCTGATTTTTATTTAGATAATAACATAAAAGTTGTTAACGGAATGATAAAAATTTAATATTTATGTCTTTTTGTTGTTTTTATGTATATTTTTATACTTTGTTATAGTAATTAATAATATTAATTTAAGAATTATGAGTAAATTTCGTTTAGATGAAGTAGATCACCAGATTTTAGATATGTTGATAGACAATACAAGAGTTCCATTTACGGATATTGCAAAAAAATTATTGATTTCTGCAGGAACTGTTCATGTCAGAGTTAAAAAAATGGAGGATGCCGGTATTATAATGGGATCTTCATTAGTGCTTGATTATGACAAATTGGGATATTCTTTTATCGCTTATGTAGGTGTTTTTCTAAACAATACGTCTCAAACAAAATTTGTTTTGGAACGAATCAATGAAATCCCTTTTGTAACGGTAGCCTCTGTTACTACTGGGAAATTTAATATCTTCTGTAAAATTAGAGCAAAAGATACTAAGCATGCTAAAGATGTTATCTTTATGATTGACGATATTGATGGAGTTTACAGAACTGAAACGATGATCTCACTGGAGGAAAGCATAAATGATAAGAAGCGGTTGATGCATACTATTTTCAAAAATATGTAATTAATCTTGAATGCACTATATATAAATATAACCTCAAGTTAATTCTTGGGGTTTTTTTATGAAAAATTAACTAAACCAACTACAACTAGACTATGTACACATTACCTAAAATTGAACGTTTCAACCAGGATGTTCTTTCTAAATACAACATTTACAATAGTGTGTTTATTACATTGCCCTTTCAATCTATAGACAACACAGGAGCTTTACTGCCTTTATTTACAGATATTTGTGATACAGGATTCAAAAAACAAGAAACACCTAAAGAGATAGTTGATTTTTTTGCTGAAAGGTATTTACATAATGCTTCAGAATCAGAGAAAATTGATATTATGTTTCGTTTTATTCAATATATAGAACGTCAGATTGTTTTGTTTGATGCCATTGAAGATGCTGCTTTCCCGGTTGTTAATAATATGGAGGGAAGAGGATCTTTGAGGGATATTAAGGAGAAGTCAGATGCAAAAGATAAAGAAGACGAATTGGTCGATTTTCTGGAAGATTTCAATGTTAGAACGGTTTTGACTGCGCATCCTACACAGTTTTATCCTGGAGCTGTGCTTGGAATTATCAATGATTTAACAGAAGCGATTCGAAAAAATAACCTGCTTGACATTAAGCAATTACTGGCTCAATTAGGTAAAACTCCCTTTATTCAAAACGAAAAACCTAATCCTTTTGATGAAGCAGTAAGTTTGATATGGTATCTTGAAAATGTATTTTATCATACTTCCGGTGAGATGGTGCACTATCTTCAAAAAAATATTTTTAACGGAAACTCTATAAAAAATCCTTTGATTAAACTTGGTTTTTGGCCCGGTGGTGATCGTGATGGGAATCCTTTTGTAACAACCGAAATAACTTTGAAAGTAGCGGAACGCTTGAGAACTTCGATTTTAAAATGTTATTACATCGAAATGAGGGATTTGAAAAGAAAACTAACTTTCTCTGGAGTAGATACTTTGGTTACTGAACTTGAACAAAAACTTTATAGGTCTGTGTTTTATTCCAAAGGAGAAATTTTCATTACTCTTGACGAATTTAAATCGCAGTTGAGTAAAATAAAACAAATTGTTATTGATCAACATCAATCGTTATATTTAGATGAATTGGACGCGCTTCTTATAAAAGTAAATTTATTTGGGTTTCATTTTGCATCTTTAGATATTCGTCAGAATAGTAAAATTCACGATGCTGTGTTTAATGATGTTGTTGAATTTTATCTCAAAACAAATCCTGATGTTTTTCCAAAAAATTATTTTGAATTAAAAGAAGAAGATAAGCTAAAGGTCTTATCAAATGTAAGCGGAAATCTTGATGCGGCTGTTTTTCCGAATGAGATGACTCGTTTGACAATCGAATCTATTCAGGCGATTAAAATAATTCAGGAAAATAATGGTGAATTTGGCGCCAACCGCTATATAATTAGCAATAATGAAAGCGCGCTAAATGTTATGGAAACCTTTGCGTTATTCCGTTTGAGTAATTGGGAGAATCCCCCGGTTGATATTATTCCGCTTTTTGAATCGGTTGATGATTTGCAAAACGCGCATGAAATCATGGAAAAATTGTACACCAATCCAACTTATGCGGCACATTTAGCCAGTAGAAATAACAAACAAACCATAATGCTTGGTTTCTCTGACGGAACAAAAGACGGAGGCTATTTAATGGCGAATTGGAGTATTTATAAGGCAAAAGAAGAACTTACTGCGATTTCCAGAAAATATGGTGTAAAAGCAATTTTCTTTGATGGTCGTGGTGGACCTCCAGCCCGTGGTGGTGGAAAAACACATAAATTCTATGCTTCATTGGGTCCAAATATTGAAAACAATGAAATTCAGGTAACAGTTCAAGGACAAACGATTAGTTCTAATTTTGGAACTTTAGATTCCTGTCGTTATAACTTGGAGAATTTATTAAGTGCCGGTGTAACCAATCAGGTTTTTAGCAAAGGACAAAATGAATTGACCTTGGACGAAAAAAACATATTGGATCAATTGGCAGGATTTGGTTATGAAAAGTATTTGAGTTTCAAAAACCATCCAAAATTTATTCCGTATTTGGAACAAATGAGTACGTTGAAATATTACGCTAAAACGAATATTGGAAGCCGACCTTCTAAAAGAAGTAAGTCAGAACATTTAGATTTCGCTGATTTACGTGCGATTCCTTTTGTGGGTTCTTGGAGCCAGTTGAAGCAAAATGTACCCGGATTTTTTGGTGTAGGTACCGCGCTAAAACATTTTGAGGATACAAATCAATGGAGTAAAGTTCAGGACTTATATGATAATTCATTGTTCTTTAAAACCTTGTTAGAAAACAGTATGATGTCTTTGGCTAAATCATTTTTCCCACTGACAGCTTACATGAAAAAAGATCCTCAATTTGGTGCTTTTTGGCAAATTATTTATGACGAATTCTTAGAAACAAAACGATTGCTTTTGAAAATTGCTGGTCATAAAGAGTTAATGGAAAACTATCCTGATGGTAAAGCATCAATACAAATAAGAGAGCGTATTGTATTGCCATTGTTGACAATACAGCAATATGCTTTATTGCGAATAAATGAATTAAACAAAGAGGCTCAACCAGATGAAGCTTTAATTAAAGTGTACGAAAAAATTGTTACTCGTTCTCTTTTTGGAAATACAAACGCGAGTAGAAACTCCGCTTAAACGATAAAATAATGAAGTCAACAGAATTGCCATCGAATGAATATGCACCTTTTTATTCTCCTTATGTAAACGCTTTGGGAGACGTAAATTTGATAGAAGAATTAGAAATTTCATTGCATGATTTTATCCGTTTTGTTCAAAATATCCCAATGGATAAATTTGATTATAGATATGCGGAAGGGAAGTGGGATATCAAAGAAATTATTCAGCATGTAATCGATACCGAGCGTATTTTTGCGTATCGTGCCTTGCGTATTTCCCGAAATGACCAAACGCCTTTGCCAGGATTTGATGAAAATGATTATGTAAACAATACTCAAGCTACCAATAGAAGTATTCAAGATTTGCTAACTGAATTTTCAGCTGTGCGACATTCGAATTTGTTTCTTTTTAAAAGTTTATCAGACGAACAATTAAAGAGAGTTGGAATGGCTTCGAATGCAGCTGTGTCGGTTCGTGCCATCGGTTTTATTATGATTGGGCATCAAAAACACCATCAAAAGGTTTTTCAGGAAAGGTATTTATAATTTATTGAAAACCGGTTGACCAAATTTTCAGCTTGTTTTCAAAAGTCATTGTATTTGCAGGACTAGTGGAAGGCATTACATAATACGTGATGCCTTTTATTTGTCCAAATTTTTTCAGAAAGTATTTATGACTTTCTTTTCCGTTAAACATGATTGTAGTGATTCCGGGGAATTCTTTGAATAATGTTTCAAAATCATTTTCTTTTTGATTTTTGATATGGATGTCCAAGCTCCCTTTTCTTTCGCAATTTTCTAAACATCCCAAAGCCCAATGTTGTTTGCTTGGAGTAATTGTATCTTTTCTTTGAAGATTTCAGATATCGGTAAATTATCCAGCAATGTGTACATTATTTTCCAGAAATGATTTCTTTTATGTGCATAATACTCCTGTTTTTCCAGTGATGCAATGCCAGGCATAGTTCCTAAAATCAAAATTTTGGTTTGAGAATTTACAAAAGGAGGAAAGGATTGTATCATATAAATGAATTAAAGTACAGCATTCTCTTTTTCTATTACTGCTAATGCTAATCGGATTTTACCATAATCTATTTTTTCTTCAAAATAATCAAAATAGGGTTTCAAGGCATTAGGTGATTCCAGTTTTATTTGCGCTTCGGCAATTTGCGAAACTTCTTCTTTTGAGATAAACGAATCTAAATCTATATCAGCTCCGTCAACATATAGTTTTGCTAGATGAGACATAATGGTACTTAATCCTAATTTTCTTTTTTGAGCAATTTCCCCAACAGTCAATCCATTTTTAAAAAGTTCCAATGTTTCTTTGTAGGTTGTGGCTTCTTTTTTCTTTTTAGTTCCTTTTGCTTTTTGGAAATCTTGAATAACTTTTATAAAAGCATCACCATGTTTTTCCAGTTTTGCTTTACCAACACCATCAATTGCGAGTAATTCAGTATCACTCATCGGTCTTTCGGTTTCCATTTGGCGCAAAGCCGCATCACTGAAAATTACATAAGCCGGAACGGACTCTTCTTTAGAAATTTCATAACGTAATTTCCGTAAGGTTTCAAAAAGTGAATTAGCTACTGTTTTGCTTTTCGTTTCTTTGATTTCTTGCTTCTCGATATTGATTTTCTGAACCGTCGTCAGTTGTACTTTTTCACCTTCAAACAATACTTTTTTAGCTAAAGAAGTAAGTCGAATTTTATTTTGCTTATGAAAAGCAATTTCACAATAGCCCAGATTTATCAATTGTATTAAATATTGATTCCAGTCATACCATGAAAGATCAACACCAACACCATACGTTTTTAGGTTTTGGTATTCTTTTTCATAAATATAAGCATTTTTAGAACCGCGTAAAAAGTCAATAATTACAGGCAGTGGTTCGGTTTCCTGTAACCGAATAATTGCCGATAATGCTTTTTGAGCAATTATGGTTCCATCGAAAAAAAGCGGCGGATTTTTACAGATATCACAATTTCCACAATTCTCTGTAACGAGTTCGCCAAAATAGGAAAGCAATATTTTTCTGCGACAACTTAATGCATCGGCATATTGTTTCATTCGCTCCAGTTTGGCAAGTTGTACTTCGGCGTTTAAACCTTGAGAAGCAAATTTTTGCAATTGAATCACATCACCATAACTTTCGAACAATACGGTTTCTGATGGTAAACCATCGCGACCTGCACGACCAATTTCCTGATAATAACCTTCAATGTTTTTCGGCAAGTTATAGTGAATCACCCAACGAACATTTGATTTATCAATTCCCATCCCAAAAGCAATGGTTGCACATACCACTTTGCAATCATCATTGATAAATTCATCTTGTGTTTTCGAGCGAATTTTATTGTCTAAACCGGCGTGATAGGCTTTAGCACTAATGCCAATTTTTTGTAATTTTTCGGCCAGTTCTTCGGTGGTTTTTCTGCTTAAGCAATATACAATTCCAGATTCGTTTGGTTTTTCTTGGATGAAATCTATTATTTGTTTGACTCTGTCTAAAGCGGGACGAACTTCTAAACTTAAATTTTTTCGATCAAAAGAAGCTACAAATAGTTTTGGATTTTTAAGATTTAATTGTTCGCTAATATCTTTACGTGTAGCTTTATCAGCAGTTGCAGTTAAAGCTAAGATTGGAGTAGAAGGGAAGCGATTTTTTAGATATCCAAGATTTGTGTATGCTGGTCTGAAGTCATGTCCCCAAGATGAAATGCAATGTGCTTCGTCAATTGCAATAAGACTTATGGTTAAACTGTTGAAAATATTGTCTAGAAAAGACAAGCTTTCCGGAGCAATGTAAACGAGCTTAATCGTATTCGATTTTAAGCGTTCTATATAAAATTGTCGTTCCTCTTCGGTTTGACTGCTGTTGATGTAACAGGCTTCAATTCCATTGGCTTTTAGACCATCAACTTGATCTTTCATCAAAGCGATAAGTGGAGAAATTACGATTGTAATTCCGGGAAAAAGTAATGCTGGCAACTGAAAACAAATTGATTTCCCACCACCTGTAGGCATAATTGCCAATGTATCTTGTCCGGAAAGAATACAGTTTATTATTTCTTCCTGATTGGGTCTGAATTTTTCAAAACCAAAGTTTTCCTTTAGTTTGGCATATAAAATTTGAGGGGTCATTGTGGCTTATATTTAGAGGTCTAAAGTTATAAAAAAAGGAACTCGTGAATGAGTTCCTTTTTATAAATATATTTAAATGGGATTAATTAATCCTCATCTTCGTCATCGTCTTCATCTGAGAAATCTTTTTCGTCTGAATCGTCATCGTCCTCATCATCTCCTGAATCAGAATCTGGTTTGTCGATAGCGTCTTCATCATCGTCATCATCAATATCGTCATCTAAATCAAGACCTTTGATTGGTTCAACAACATCGTCTAAGATTATTTCATCATCTTCATCATAATTTTCAATTCTATCAGCAAGTTTAGTGCTCACTTTTACTAAATAAATAGTGTCTTCAGTTCGTACTTCAACTGCTTCAACTAATTCATTTTTAGCGTTTCTAAAACTTATAATGTTTGAATCATCATAACCATCTGGAAATTTATCCACCAATAGGTTTAAAATTTCATTGGTAAGTTTTGCGTAATCAACAATTACTCTCTTCATAAAAATATTCTATAAATCTAATAAATAAGCGAAAATTAAAGGTGCTACAATGGTAGCATCCGACTCAATAATAAACTTAGGGGTTTTAATATCTAATTTACCCCAAGTTATTTTTTCATTTGGTACCGCTCCAGAATACGAACCATAACTGGTTGTTGAATCTGAAATCTGACAGAAATAGCTCCAAAATGGAATGTCATGCATTTCCATATCTTGGTACAACATTGGTACCACACATATTGGAAAATCCCCAGCAATACCACCACCAATTTGAAAGAAACCTACACCGTTAGTACTGTTTTTTGGATACCAGTCAGACAAGAAAACCATATATTCGATACCAGATTTCATTGTAGAAGCTTTTAAATCTCCTTTAATTACATACGATGCAAATATGTTTCCCATTGTGCTATCTTCCCATCCCGGTACAATAATAGGTAAATTTTTCTCAGCAGCTGCATACATCCAGCTGTCTTTTAAGTCAATTTCATAATATTCTTCAAGAACACCTGAAAGTAACATTTTGTACATAAATTCATGCGGAAAATATCTTTCGCCTTTATCATCAGCATCTTTCCAGATTTTGTAAATATGCTTTTGCAAACGACGGAATGCTTCGTGCTCAGGAATACAAGTATCTGTAACACGATTTAAACCTCTTTCTAATAAATCCCATTCGTCCTGAGGGGTCAAATCACGATAATTTGGCACTCTTTCGTAATGAGAATGAGCTACTAAATTCATGATGTCTTCTTCAAGATTTGCACCAGTACAAGAAATAATATGAACTTTGTCCTGACGGATTATCTCGGAAAAAATCTTTCCAATCTCTGCTGTACTCATAGCTCCAGCCATGCTCACCATCATTTTTGCACCATTGGCTAATTGTTGTTCGTAAGCCTTAGCTGCGTCAACTAAAGATGCAGAATTAAAATGCAAATAATGCTTTTCAATAAACTGACTGATTGGTCCTTTGCTCATTTTTTAAAATTTAAATATTTAAAAATCATTACATTAGAAATAGTATTTCAAATTTAACGAATTTTTAAATTGACTAATTGAATTATTGTGAATTTATTTTTTCTTGTCGTAACCTAATATTTTCAAGACATCTTCAGAGGTTTGTTGTTCCGAGAATACCTCAGTTGCCAAAAATCCGTTCTCATCTCTGTCTATCAATATATGTTTCGGCTGTGGAATAAGGCAGTGATGTAAACCTCCGTATCCACCAATTGTTTCTTGATAGGCACCCGTATTAAAGAATCCAATATATAATGGTTTTTCTTTATTATACTTTGGCAAATAAATAGCATTCATGTTTTGTTCTGAGTTGTAATAATCATCGCTATCACAAGTCATTCCGCCCAATAAAACCCTTTCGTACGCATCATTCCAACGATTTACTGCCAGCATGATAAAACGTTTGTTAATTGCCCAAGTATCTGGTAAAGTAGTGATGAATGAAGAGTCAATCATGTTCCACTTTTCTCTGTCATTTTGTTGTTTTTGATACAATATCTGGTAAATAGCTCCGCCGCTTTCACCTACTGTGTATGAACCAAATTCAGTAAAAATATTTGGAACATCAACTTCGGCTTCATCGCAAGCTATTTTTATCTGATTGATGATTTCATCAATCATATATTGATAATCATATTCAAATGCCAAGGAGTTTTTTATTGGAAAACCTCCACCAATATTTAATCCGTCAAGAGTGGGGCATTCTTTTTTCAATGCCACATAAACCTTGATACATTTTACTAATTCATTCCAGTAGTAGGCATTGTCATTGATACCTGTATTGATAAAAAAGTGCAACATTTTCAGTTCCAATTTCTTATTTTCTTTGATTTCCTTTTTGTAAAACGGAACAATATTTTTGTATCCAATTCCCAATCTAGAAGTATAAAACTCAAATTTAGGCTCTTCTTCTGCGGCAATTCTAATTCCTATTTTGAATTTATTTTTTATCTGACCTTGAAGCAAATCAAGTTCTTCATAATTATCAATAATTGGAATCGTATTTTTATGACCAGTATTAATAAGTCGCGCTATGTTCTCAATATATTGGTCTCTTTTGAAACCATTACAAATTACATACGTGCTTTTATTTATTTTACCGTTTGCCAATAAATTTTCAACAATATTAATGTCAAAAGCAGATGACGTTTCAATATGGATGTTATTCTTAAAAGCTTCATTCATTATATATTCAAAATGAGAACTTTTTGTACAATAGCAATAGTAATATTTAGCCTCATACTTGTTTTTTTCCATTGATTTACGAAACCAGCTTTTGGCTTTGTTAATGTTGTTGGAAATTTGAGGTAAATAAGTAAATTTTAATGGAGTACCATATTTCTCTACTAGTTTCATCAAATCAATATTGTGAAACTGAAGATTATCTTTGTTTAAAGTAAATTCTTCTTGTGGAAAGTAATAGGTTTGATTTATTAAATCAGAATATTTTGTATTCATTATATTTTAGAATTATAGATTAAAATAGTGTATGCAATTTAATCTAAAATTCAAACTCTGATATTTGCATAAACGATTTGAAGCTTCTCGTTTTCTGCTTTCATGTATTGGAAAATGTCAAAACTGAAGTTTCCTTTAATAGAATAAAACCGCTTCAATATTCTCAGAAAAGACATATTGTTTCGGGTTTTATTAGAACTATAATTTCGCTTGTTTTGACTTTTTTTCATTGGTGCAAATGTAAAAAATATTATATACGCAATGCAATCCTTTTTATAAAAAATAATTAAGATTTATAATCTTGAAACGCTTCAAGAATTAATTCATTTTCAACCGATTGATTGATTTTTATTTTTCCGATACCTTCTATCAAAGCAAACTGAATGTTACCATACTCATTTTTTTTGTCGTGAATCAGTAAATCTAAGATAGGTTCGATGTCGTTTTCCTCAAAAATGATATCGTCATATTTAGACTTTATGCATGATTTTATTTGAGAATACTCTTCTTGACTGATTAGGTTCTTATGTAATGAAATGTAACTTTCTAATATCATCCCAACGGCAATCGCTTCTCCGTGTAATAAAGTAGTTTTAT
This sequence comes from Flavobacterium labens, assembly GCF_048286755.1. Lineage (NCBI taxonomy): Bacteria > Pseudomonadati > Bacteroidota > Flavobacteriia > Flavobacteriales > Flavobacteriaceae > Flavobacterium > Flavobacterium labens. The sequence continues at coordinate 32,834 of NZ_JBLVPL010000009.1, forward strand.
TTTCATTTTCCAGAAAATAACTTTCAATGGCATGACCCAATGTGTGGCCAAAATTCAATGATTTTCGGATATTTTTCTCAGTAGGATCTTGTATTACAATTTCATTTTTTATTTCGACAGAACGATAGATTAGTGTATCAAAATCAGCAAAATCTATGGATTTTAAATCCAAGAATTGTTCCCAATATTCCTTATCATATATTAAACCGTGTTTTAACATTTCCGCAAGACCTGAACGCATTTCATTTTGCGGTACCGTTTCAAGATATTGCGTATCGATAAGTACCATTATTGGAACATTTATAACACCAATTTGGTTTTTTAAATTTCCTAAATCAACCCCATTTTTCCCACCTACAGATGCATCAACCATAGATAGTAGCGTAGTAGGAATGTGAATAAAATCAACTCCGCGCTTGAATGTTGAAGCAACAAAACCACCTAGATCTGTAACAACGCCACCACCCAGATTAATTACAAGACTTTTTCTGTCAGCACCAAGTTCTGTTAATACATTCCAAATTTGGACGCAAGTCTCAATGTTTTTATTTTCTTCACCGGCATCAAATTCAATAATTTCAATAGTAAGATCGGTTTCTAAAAAAGGAAGAAATTTTGGTATACAAAACTCATTTGTATTACTGTCTACAATAATAAAAAGTTTGGAATACTTATTTTCTGTCAAATGAAGGTTTAAGGCTTCATATCCTTTTTCGTTGAAATGAATCGGATAACTGTTGGCTTGAATTGATTGCATCTGTATTGATTAATTGGAACCGCAAAATAAGACAATTTTTGCTAAATAATATTCAAAACTCTGTCTATATTTGTACAAAAATTTAACAAATAATGGAAAAAATATTCAATAATACTCAAGTTGCATTTTCATTAAAAAGTGATACGGAACTTGATAGAGCTTATTTTCTTTTCAAAATGATTGATAATCAGCCTCTAGTTCGAATAGGAACTGCGGTTACTAATTTTGCCCTAAAAGCGAATCTTCCGGTGGAAGGTTTAATACGAGCTACGGTTTTTGACCATTTCTGTGGTGGAGTAAATGAAGTGGACTGTCTTTCTGTAGTTGATAAAATGTACACTAAAGGAGTTTCATCTGTTTTAGATTATTCTGTAGAAGGAAAAGAGGAAGAAGAGCAGTTTGATGCTGCGCTTGAAATGACTTTAAAAACCATTGAATTTGCCAAAGAACGCCAAGCGATTCCTTTTGCAGTTTTTAAACCAACCGGTTTTGGTCGTTTTGAATTGTATGAGAAATTGGGAGAAAAACAAACGTTAACTCCAGAAGAACAAGCAGAATGGAATAGAGTAGTGGCCCGTTTTGATTTAGTCTGTAAAGATGCTCATGCAAAAAATGTTGCCTTGTTGATTGATGGAGAAGAAAGTTGGATGCAAGACGCAGCGGATGATTTAGTTACCGAAATGATGCGTAAATACAATAAAGAAAAAGCAATTGTTTTCAATACATTGCAAATGTACCGTTGGGATCGTTTGGATTACTTGAAAAAATTACACGAACTAGCCAAAAAAGACGGATTCTTCATTGGAATGAAATTAGTTCGTGGCGCTTACATGGAAAAAGAAATTGCACGTGCGGAAGAAAAAGGATATCCATCGCCAATATGTGCTTCAAAAGAAGCAACAGATGAAAATTATGATGCCGCAGTTCGCTATATGATTGATCATTTAGATACCATGTCTATTTTTGCAGGAACCCACAATGAGTTAAGTACCTATACGTTGATGGAATTAATGCAAGAAAAAGGAATTAAAACTAACGATGACAGAATCTGGTTTGGTCAATTGTACGGAATGAGTGACAATATCAGTTACAATCTAGCTGCTCATGGATACAATGTCGCTAAATACTTGCCTTTTGGCCCTGTAAAAGATGTGATGCCGTACTTAATTCGTCGTGCTGAAGAAAATACTTCGGTAGCCGGACAAACGAGTCGTGAATTGACATTGATCAAAACAGAACGCAATAGAAGAAAAGGGAAGTAGGAAAGTGGTCAGTGTTTAGATTTTAGTATTAAGTTATATTAGAATCTATAAAAAATTTCATAAAAAACTCCATTCAGCTTTATTGAATGGAGTTTTTTTATGTCAAATTACTACTGAAATTTAAGAGTTGCTAAACTGCAGATTACTTAAATTTTTATAAATACCATTTTCTAAAGCTATTAATTCTTGATGTGTTCCTTGTTCTGTAATTTTTCCTTTGTCTAAAACCAAAATTTGATCTGCGCTTCGAATGGTTGAAAGTCGGTGAGCAATAATGATGCTGGTTCTTCCTTCCATTAAAATCTCTAAGGCTTCTTGAACTAGTTTTTCACTTTCACTGTCTAATGATGATGTGGCTTCATCCAGAATCAAAATACTTGGGTTTTTCAATAATGCTCTCGCAATTGCAATACGTTGTCTTTGTCCTCCGGAAAGTTTAATGCCTCTTTCTCCCACAATAGTTTCAAATTTTTCAGGGAAACTTTCGATAAAATTATAAGCATTAGCTTGTTTTGAAGCGGTAACAATTTCTTCTTCGGTGGCATTTGGTTTTCCATAAGCAATATTCTCTCTGATGGTTCCTCCAAATAATATCACATCTTGCGGTACAATACTCATGTTTCCACGAAGACTTTCTAAATCAAAATCATAAATATTTTTTCCGTCAACCAATATTTCTCCTTCATCAATATTATAAAAACGTAATAGAAGTGAAGCAATAGTGGATTTTCCGGTTCCACTCGGGCCCACAATAGCTATTTTTTGACCAAAATTAGCCGTAAAACTGACGTCTTTCAATACTTTGATTTCTTTTCTCGAATGATAACTGAACGCAACATTTTTGAAGGTAACATTACCTTTTATCTTCTGGGCTTCAGCAGTATTTTGAATGGAATTAATTTTTTCAGGAGTTTCATCTAATAATTCAAAAACACGTTCCGTTGCTCCAATTGCTTTTTGGATTTGGGCATAAAGCTCCGCGATTCCTCCAAAAGAAGCACCTACAAATGTGGAATACAATACGAAAGAAATCAATTGTCCCACGCTCATTTCTCCGCTGATACTCAATCGAACACCGTACCAAACTACGGCTACTATAGCTCCAAAAAGACAGAAGATAATGAATGAAGCAAAGTAGCCTCGGTATTTTCCCCCTTTAATGGCAATTTTAACGACTTCTTTTATTTTTCCGTTGTAACGGGCAATTTCGTACCACTCATTGGCGAAAGCCTTGACAATACTGATGCCTTGCATGGTTTCTTCAACAATTACTTGACTTTCGGCAACTTTATCTTGAACATTTTTTGAATATTTCCTGATGAATCTTCCAAAAATGACAGCGGCAACAGCGACAAGCGGAACTACTGATAACATCAATAATGTCAATTTGATACTTTCGTTTGCCAATAAAAGTACGCCACCAATGATTAGAATAAATTGTCTTAAAAATTCGGCTATGGTTGATGTTAAAGTATCTTGTATTTGTGTTATATCAGAACTGATTCGGCTGTTTAATTCCCCCACACGCTTTTGCGAAAAGAAAGACATTGGCAGTTTTACCAAATTACTGTAAAGTGCTACTCTAAGATTAGCCAATGTATTTTCAGTGAAATTGACAAATAAATACAGTCTAAAAAACGAAAAAATCGATTGTAGAAATAAGATTATAATTAGTCCACCTGCGATCATATTAGCCTGAGAGTTATCTTTGTTTTTTACACAATCGATAAGCATTCCCATTAATTTAGGAAAAGCAAGAGCAGTCGCTCCTGTGAATAATAAAAAAATTAAACCTACATAAAATTTCCAACGGTGATTTCCTGCATATTGAAATATTACAGTTGCTTTTTGGAGTGAACTTGCAGTAATTTTTGATTTTGGTAAATCGTTTTCTTTGAACCTGGCCATTATCTATTGTTTATGTCACAAATGTAAGACTATAACGAATCAATACAAAAAAATACTAGAGTTTCATGCTTAGCATAAAGTGCTATAATAGAGCGTTAAAGCAAATGATGTTAATATTTTATTGATTTTTTTTACAATTCTGCTTGCAGATATGAATTCTAGCTGTATATTTGCACTCGCAATAAGGAAATGAAAGTAGCCAAATTGTACTAGGGCGATTAGCTCAGCTGGTTCAGAGCACCTCGTTTACACCGAGGGGGTCGGGGGTTCGAACCCCTCATCGCCCACTGTGAGGGATTACCGAAAGGTTTTCCCTCTTTTTTTTGTATATAAGACATCCCTTTTCCTCCATTTTACTGGCATTATGAGAAAATATATCTAAAATTGTAGGTGTTCGATATATACCCTCTTGGTAGTATAAGTTACCATTGAACACCATGTTTACAAACTCACGCTTTTGTAAAGTATCTGACCTCGTGTAGGCATGTTTAATATCACCCAATATATCCAGATTACGGTCTAAAATCTTGAAGGCCTTTCCTTGATTTGGGCTAAGCCTTTCTATTGCTGCCTTAAGGGTCAATATATGGTCACTGTAGGTTGAATACCATCTTTCGTAGGTATCCTTGTTTATCTCGTCCCTAAACCATTTTTCTTCTACTGCATTTAATAGCTGCAGTATTTCCTCCAGCTCATGTTTTTTGTCTGCTACTTTTTTCTTGTTTGCCTTTACTTCCTGTTCAATTGAGGCGTAACTGCCATCTCTTATCTCCTTAATCTTCCTTTCGGGAACGCTCATGAGATCGCAGACGTTTAAAAATTGCTCATGTGCTTTGATAGCACTAATGTTGTTATGCTTTGAATGCTTGCACTTATAATAGTAGAAGTATTTTCCAGATTTACCACGAGAAGGCGCACCAGTAAGCGGAGTTCCACAATGGCATTTTACAACGCCCCGTAGCGGTATTTCATCATCGATAACTACCTTTACTTTATCAACTTTCTTCATTTTAGATTGCACCATTGTCCATGTTGTCTTATCAACTATTGGCTCATGAATGGCTGGAAAAAGACCTCCCGGCAGATCTTTGAACGGTTCAACCCTTACAAGCCCTGCATAAACAGGATTTGCAAGCACACGATCAATAGCCATGTTGCCTTTCCTGTCAAAACCTGATTGATAAGCTATTTCTTTGATTTTATATAACGGCACATCACGCAGATACATATCATAGATTATTTTGACAATTTTAGCTTCTATCTCATTTACTTCAAGGTGGCGCTGTTTTCCTTCTCCAACCTTGCTGTAGCCGAAAGGTTTTTCTCTAGTAAGGAAACGACCTTCTTTTGCACGGGCTGTATAGAGTCCGCCACGCACTTTTATACTCCTGTTGATATTGTCTTCTTCAGCTAGCAACAATTGTAGGCCTGCTCGGAAAAAGCTTCCCGGTGTATCATAATCAAAAACGATCCCTTCGGTCACGCTGATAATCTGAATACTGTATTTTTTTTGGAATTGTTTGACCAAACTCATAGCTTCACCAGCATCCCTGCTAAAGCGGTCAAGCTGGTCTACAAGAAGGTAGTCCACCGATTTATAATGCTTGGCAATGAATACCTGTAATTTTATAAAATCTGGACGGTCAAAAGTCTTGGCACTTTTACCTCTGTCAATGAACGAATCCACCAACTGTATATTATTATATTGCAGGTATTGATCGGTATACAATTCCTGTCTTTCAATCGAGCCATTACTTTGCCCTAATTGACTAAATCTTAAATATCTAATCGCCCTCTTCATATAATTCTTTCAATGTTAATGACACAATAATTTCAATCATTAAATTTACGAATTTTTGTTCTTGTTCCCGCTCTATATCTTCATAATTTTTTGAGATATATTCTTCTACATCAGTCTGTTTGATAAATTTCTGTTTCATTTTTGTACCTCCTTTTACTTTTGGTAAAACAATAATTTTTAAACTGCAGATGAATTTAATACCATAGATGGCTTAAGAGTAAATACAGTCTCACCGAGGAACTCTTTGGCTGCCTTAGTCTCAAAGCAATATTAAAAACAGTTATAAAAAAACAAAGACAGTCCCTCCTTATTGTCGGGACAGTCTTTGTTTTTAAAAATAGTTGGTACAGCCAATTTGATGAATCACTCCTTTGTCGTGAATCAACAAAAAGGCTGGCGATTAAAATTGATAGTAGGCACTATCTTTTTTTGCGTCTGGCTTTCTTTTTCATTTGGTTGGCAAATAATCCTTCATCATAGTCATCTCCTTTTGTATTAGATAATAACCCTCCAAAGACTTCAATAAGGCTGTTTTCATCGTGGCTATTGGACAGATCTTCCTTAACCAAAAAGTCAAACAGCTTGTTTGGTTCTTTGATATCTTCATCTATAGTGGCATTGTTTTTTGAAGCAAGATTTCCCTGTATAGGTTGCTCCATTTTATTGCCATTATTCCACCATTCATTGAAAACGTTAGCCGAAAGGTTTTTACCTAATTGCGAACCATTCCACACGGATTTTGTACTATGGTCAATAAACGTTATTCCATAAACTCTGCCTTGCGTATTTCGTCTGACAACGGTATTAATACCTCGTTCCAACAACCGTTTTTTGAATTCTTTTTCATTCGATGCCGTCTGCAAGCACATCTCAATGGTTGTCTTAAGCAAAGCTTTGGATGGCTCATTTTTCAACAATTCTTTGGACTGGGCATAGTGTTGTTGAAGCTGAAAATATCCTGCCTGTTTACCGAACAGCGAAGCCTTAAAGGGATTGCTTGCTTTTTCTCCCTTTTCATTTATTGCAAAATATACCAGTCCTTGTTTTGGGATTCCATTAAATTCGCCCTTGACTTCTTCGGCGGTAATATTGAAAAGGGAAAGCAGGGCATTGTAGGTTCCGAAACCCTCAAATTTGTAGTACTTTGGTAAATTACGGATTACCGAAGCCATCTGGCTCTTTATATCTCCAGCCTTATAATCAACTGGTTTGAATATTTGATTTTGTGGATTTTGCTTTTTCTCGATAGCCGATATCAAGGAGAATTGTTTTTCCAATTCCCGACAGACATTCATCGAATGTCTTTTTTCAAATTTATCCGATATTTTCCTGCCATTTTCATCCACACAAACTGATACGATATGAATATGGGTCCGCTCAATATCTGTATGCTTGAATACCACAAAAGGCTGTTCAGCGTAACCCATTTTCTGCATATACTTTTGCGCCAGCTTTTCAAATTGTTCATCACTTACTTTATCCTTCGGATCAGGATTGAGAGAGATATGTAATATTGATTTTTCAGTCTTTCGGTTGGCCAGCAGGTACGGTTCAAAAGAACGCAACAGTTGACTGGTGGCAAAACTGCCATCGGGGGTTTGAATTATCTTATTGGTATACAAAATCTGTCCATTATCTTTTTCCACTTTAAGCTGATTGTACACCAAAGCACCATACAGATTGCTGCCTCTTCCGATTTTCGCTATCATTTTTTTAGGTATTTTGCTTCAAATTCCTGGGTTAGTAGAATGATTTTTTGACACAATACCGCCATTTCTGCTGTCTGTTTTTCCAATTTATAGAGATAGGCTGCGGCTTTCTTTTCAGAAAAATTGCGGTACAGTATTTTTACCACTTGGTTATAATTGGTTCCTACAGTCCTGAACTGTCCGAATAGGGTGGTCAGGCGCATATAGTAATCCATGGTTGCCTTGTCAACCATTACGGTCGTAATTCCTTTTTGGAAAACACATGCCGTAATAAAATGGGCCATTACATCCATGCGTGAAGCTTCATAGAGAGAAAGGAATCGTGCATTTTCCTCAGCACTAAGGCTTATAGAATAGCGGTGAACGGCGGGATCTTTCTTGGGATGCCTGCCTCCTTTATGCGGGGTGGTTTTGCCGTTGTCTTCCATAACCATTTTTACTGGTTTCGTCTAAAGAATTTTAAAACCAATATACTTTATCATTAGTAATGACTTCTGGATATTGCAGAATTTGGAAGCATTTGGCTTATTATTTCCGCATATTGATTTTCGCCTTAAGGACAACTTCCGTCAAATAAAGCCACGACAGGACCCTTTCTAAGAGTGCCTCGCTTTCGGGATTAATTTCATGAGAAACGTGAAATTATGCTCTACAAAGAAACAGTCACCAAGGAGATGTGGGAACTTCTCCAGAAGCTTATGAAAGATGAAAAATTGAAAGACTTCAGCCTTGTTGGAGGCACGGCTCTTAGCCTTATGATAGGCCATCGGCTAAGCATAGATATTGACCTGTTTACAATTAGAGATTTTGATGAGCTGGCAATGCTAACCCATCTCAAAGATCAACATCCGGTAAAAATCAGGGAGATCCTTGAGAACACCATGCTTTTAGATATAGGCCTGGTTAAGGTAGATATCATTGCCCACCGATATCTGTGGCAGGAACCAATTCGGACTGAAGAAGGTGTACGTCTGGCATCTTTACATGACATCGGCGCTATGAAGCTTCATGCGATTTTCCAAAACGGCACAAGGATAAAAGACTTTGTTGACATGTATTTTCTTTTGGAACACCATTCCCTTAAAACCTATTTAGAAACATACCAAAACAAATATAATGTAAATCCAAGACTGGCTGCTCTTGCATTAATGAATAAGAGGAATATAGACAAAGAAGAAAAAGTCAAACTCCTGAAAGGCAAAGAAACCAATTGGAACAAAATAACCCAGCGACTAAAAAAAGCAGTTTTTAATCCTTCAATTTTATTTTCTGAATCAAAAAATCAAATTCCTCCACCCAATAAAGGACGTGGATTTAGAAGCTAAGCGTTTGAATAAGAAGTTAAAAAATCGTATATTTATTTCATGGCACGAGTTAAAAAAAATAAGGCAATCCCAAATCTAAACCCAGTATTTTTTTGGGATTTCGACATAGATGCAATGGACTTTGAGAGAGCCTATAAAACTATTATTGCCCGTATAGTAGAGCGTGGAGGAAAAGAAGAAATCGACGAAATTGTTCGTTTCTACGGCTTTGAAAAGGTGGTGAAAGCGATTCGTGACGAAATTTATTTTCTTCCAAATTATGCCATTGACAAGGCTTTAAAATTGTTTCCTGAACTTAAAAAGGAAGAGATGTACTGCTATCTTAACCGTAAAGATAAACCCTACAGCTGGATTTAGTGAATACCTAAATCCCTAAACGGGTTTTTCTTGGTTTGTTTAATTCCTGATCTTTGCTTTGTTCCGTCTTAATGCCAATATTAAGTGGCTGGTTTGTACGCTGTCTCAATGATTCTTTTTCGCTTGGAGTTAAATTGTTCCTGCTATCATTGTTTACATAACGAAAAACAGTTTTTACAGACCCCATTATATCCAAAGGTTTTTCAGGCTTCTGTACTGGCTTCTTTTCACTTTCCTTAATTTTAATAACCAATAGCTTATCTAATAGTTTGCCCAGCCCGGTTTTTGTTGGGTTTTTAAACTGGCTGAGAAAATTAGAGAAGAAATTGCTTAAAATGTTTCCACCCCTGTCTACCTGTATAAATGGAATTTTCTTTCTATCATCCTTTTTTTTAATTTTCCTCTTTTTTTCCTCTTCCCGTTTTGGAGTTAATAGTGGTTTTTTCTTTTTTTTCGGTGCTTTATCTTTATGCTTATCTTTTTTCATGATATTTTACTTTCAGGCAAAAGGTAATTATCAGACTTATACATTCTTCATTTCGGCATTTTAAGTCTTTGATTGGCATGGCATGTCAGACTTTGTAAGGCTTGGACTTTATATTTTGCCCAAAGAAATAATAAAAAGAAAAAAAAGGTAGGACGTGCTGGATCAGTCTGTCCAAAAGACTACGGCATAATGGTTTGCTCGTTCCTCACAAACCACCCTTCGGGACTTATTCCGTTTCCTTTTGTCCTGTCTGCATCCCGTCCTTTGAAATTGCTTTCTTTTTCTTTTTTCCGATTTTCGGTTTTCTTTGGAAAAGATATTTTTATTGGTTTTGTGAGGCTCAATTATCTTTTCAAGGTTTGTCTGAAATAAAATCGCAAAGTTTCCGGAAAAACCATAAAAGCATTTTTACATTTTATGCTTTTAAAAACACTTATGCAAATAGGCAAATACCTGCAGGCTTGCACACCTGAATACCTGCAAGCCTGCAGTCCAACATACTTGCATGCTTGCATACTTGAATCCCTGCATACTTGTATACTTGTATACTTGTATACTTGTATACTTGTATACTTGAATGCCTGTATTTCCTCATGCTTGCTTACTTGCATCCCTGCATACTTGAGCCTTTTCTTTAAAGAAAATATTTTAAGATACAACTCAATTATTGCATCATATAACTCTCCGCAGTCTGCTGGCTTAAACAATAACACTGCCGTATGAGAAGGATCCGATTTATTTAGATATATCTTTAAAATAAATTACTTTATAACCATTACAATAAAAAAAGGGCCTCAAGCCCTTTCCATTAAAACCATATCCAATAATATTTTCGCAGGAAAATAGCAAGTTGTGTTTTGAGCTGCTTGAAATACTTTCCGCAGCTCAAAACCACTTGCCCTTGCAGGGGGCTGGAAAACGCCTCCAAAGTCGGCGTTTTATTAATATTCTAAATGGATTTACGATTAACGAATAAGTGCAGTTTTTTCAAACTGCACTTATTTTTTTATTCCTTTAAATATTGGTCAAACCAATCTGTAATTCGTTTTGTAAGGTCCATTTTATTCTCCTTGATTACAATTACATGCTGGTCTTTTGGATATACCAATAAAACATTCTTTTTCTTGGCTCTCCTCAATGCATTATAAAAAAGTAAACTCTGTTCGTAGGGTAAATTAGTCTCCATTTTACCAACCCAAGAAAGTAATGGTGTAGTAACATTATCTGCATAAAGTATAGGTGAATTTGTTAGATACAACTCTTTGTCTTCAAAAATAGATTTTCCTATTCTCCATTGTTGCGATTCACTTCGCCATAATTCTGGGATTTTTAGACTTTTTGAGTTACTAAAATACCAACTAACTATGTCTGAAATTGCTGCACCCGATACTGCAGCTGCAAAAATTTTCGATTTTGTAATAATGTAATTTGTTTCATAACCTCCGAAAGAATGCCCTATCAAACCAATTCGCTTGGTGTCAATCATTCCTGTTTTTACAACTGCATTGTTTGCAGCAACAACACAATCCAGTGCACTATTTCCGGTTTCTCCTTCATAATATTTCACATCTGGCATTAGTACAAAATAATTCCGTTGCACAAAATGTTTCACATTAAAACCGGTATCGTTGTATAAAGTCGGAATGCAATATTCATGCAATGAGTTAGTGATTTGTGAGTACACATTGATTATCATCGGATATTTTTTACCTACTTCATAATTTACCGGATAATATAATAAACCTTGCAGTTTGTCTCCTTTTGAATTCGAAAATGAAATTAATTCTACCTTTCCTTGATTAAAGTTTTTATCATGGGTATTGCTTTCAAAGAGAACTTTATTTACACCGTTTTTAAATGATACAATTTTTGGAGACTGATCGTGTGATTGTTCTCGATAGACATAGACTTCATTATTGGCTCTGCGCAATTCATCTGATTTTGTATCATTGTTTGCTACTGGAATTAAAGCGTTAGAAGTCGAAATTAATTTGAATTGTTGTGCTTTAGTAGCCGCATTTCCTGATGAAACGATTAAATTATTAGTCGCATTAATTTCAGTTAATGCCCAACCATTGTAATTATCATTTCCTATTTGCTTGATGTTTGAACCATCTACAGTGAAGTGAGTACCGCTTTCTCGTCCATTTGTAATGCGTTTTAGTTTACTTGTTTTTATATCAAATTTAAAAATATCAAACTCATCTTGTACCAAAAGGTATTCTCCATTATCACTCCATCCTTTCATTCCAAAAACATGTGGTCTTGTTATGTACTTTAAATCATTTGAAACCCATTCGGAACCTGTAGGTGGCACAATTGACACCGTCGATTGTGTTTTTATATTGTACAGCCACCAATTTTTATCTTTAAAATAGCATATGTACGCTCCATTTGGAGAAAAAGACAATAAGTAATTTTCACCAGGTTGCTTTTCTAAAAATAGCTTTTTGGTACCATCAGCCAGATTGTACAAGAAATAGTCAACCTCACCATAGCGCTTAAAATGAGGTGCATATGCAGTGGGATTGTAAAGTAATGCAACTGATTTACTGCCGTTAAGCTGTACAAAAGGAAGTTCTTTATTTGTAATCGTATTCCACCTATTTTCTTCAATAAACCAAACCGATAAAGTGGAGTAACCCTCAAGATTTTCCCTGTGTGCTTTTGGATAAATCCATAAATCTTCTGTATCCCAAACCTCGACTTCGTCTTTTTTTGGTGTTGCTTCTTCTTTGAGTTTTGCGATTCCAAAAAATACCCTTTTACCATCACTTGAAATTTTGAAAGATTTTGTGGTAACAATTTCATGCTTTTCTGGAAAATTTAAGAATGATTTTGGTTCAAAGGTTTGAATACTATTTTCTTGGGTTTTGTAGAAGTTCAGTTTTGTGTATTTCCCGTTGATGCCTTCTTCGAGCCAAAAAACACCTTTTCCATATTCTGCTAATGTTAGACCAGATAATTTGTTTTGCGTTGTGTGATATTCTGTTTTTTGGTTTGTCCGAAGCTCTATTGTTCCAAAACTACTTTTCCCTTCATGGCTAGTGAGATAAGTCAGGATATTATTAAGCTGGTCCAATTGGTATTCTGTTACATTTGGAACACGGATGATTTCTTTGTTTTTTATTGTTCTCAAGATTAATTCCCCATCATTGGAATAGCTCACAATAATTTTTCCACTATTTGCAAATTCAAAAGCAGTACAATTTGATATACTAATGTTTTCAGTATTTTCTAAGTTGGTTACTATTACTTTATCTCCTTGAAAGGCACCAAATGCAATTTCACCACCAAATTTGCCTTGTGTCCCTTGTGGAAAACTGAATCCAATATTTTTCTCTGTATGTTTTACAAATAATGTATTTGAACCATTGCTGTACTGCATATCAAATGATATCCAGTTTCCCTTTTGGGAAATAGCTCTGTTTTCTAATTTGCCCCACCTTTCATACTCTGCTTCAGCAATATTCTTTTTGGAATTATCCTGCCCGTAAATAGAGCAGGATATTACTATCCAAAATGACAAAATTATTTTTTTACAAGAATAACTGAAAGCGATAGTACTATTGTTTTTTAATAGCTTCATAACTTTAATATCCTGTGTTTTGCGGTTGTAAATTTGGATTTGCATTCAATTCTAGCTCTGGAATAGGCCACAAAACATCGGAACTGTTCCAGCCTGGTTTTGAAACAGATAATACTCCATCGACTGTTCCACTGCGCTTTAAATCAAAAAAGCGATGGCCGTGTTCCGTAAAAAACTCAAATCTTCGTTGTTTTTGAATTTCAGACAAAATTTCAGTGGCGATAGATGATGTAATTATTGGTAAACCAGCAGTCGTTCTTATCTTATTTAAATCCTCTTTTGCACCCGCTAAATCGCCTCGTTTGGCTCTTGCCTCGGCTCTGATCAAATATTGTTCTGCTAAGCGCAAAACAATAGAATATTCCTGCGAACTTGTTGTTGCGGTACGTAGTTTGTATTTATTAGGATGATTCCAAGTATTTAGTCCGGTGGTAACTGACTTTGTCCAATTCACTTTGCGTTGGTCGCCTGTTTCAAATGCATTCATAAAATCGGTACGAAGCGCACAAACTGGTGGCGGTCCTGATACGAAAATAAAAGTTGTACCTTCATTACTGTTTCGTACCGCTGTTGCTGATGCTAATTGCCAAATAGTAGTTTTACTATTTCTTAGAAAAATTTTATTTAAATCCGTTTCCCAAGCATAAAGCGGACTATTGATAACAGTAGTTGCTTCATTTGCTGCTTCTGTATTTTTATTCATGTATAAATATACTCTTGCCAGCATGGCTTTGGCCACCATTTTATTGGGTTTGGCACGATCCGAAGAACTATAATTTTCAGGCAATCTAGAACTGGCACTTTCTAAATCCTTCGCGATTGCTGCATAGACTTCATCCGCAGCACTACGCGTAACTTTTCTATTAATTTCATAATTGGTTCCTGTAATATAGGGGATGCTACCATAAATTTGCAACAGATAAAAATGCACTAGAGCACGAACGAATAGTGCTTCACCCGACACTCTGTTTTTAACCGCAATAGGTAACCCAGTCGAATTTTCAACTCCTTGAATAACCGAATTTGTATTATATATTTGACTATAGCTTGAAGTCCAAAGTGACGCCACTGTAGCATTGTCAGCCGTAAGCGCATTGTTGTAAATAGGTAGGGAAATTGTAGAGTTGGTATAATCTTGTAATTCATCCGCGTACAATCCCATTCTAACAGATGCACCAGTAGGTAATCCAGATAGTATGCCACCGTCACGAAGTTGTGCATAGATTTGTGCCATTGCTGCATTTGCTGTCAATTCACTTTCAAAAACTGTAGTTCCTGTAAGCTGAGAATTAGGCAATGGAACCTCTACAAAATCACTACAGGAACTTGAAGACAGTATCAGTGCCAAAACCAAAAGAATGCGATACACCTGGAATGGCTTTGATAGTACCATTATAAATTGTAAATTTTTCATATTACTATTTTTTTTAGAATTAAAAGTTTAATGTCATTCCGCCACTGATCACTTTTAGGGGAGGGAGGAATCCTGAGAACTTAAACTCGGGATCACCTGCTTTGTAGGATGTAAATGTGAGTAGGTTTTGACCTTGAATAAAAAGTTTACACTTTACATTAGTGGTCGCTTGTAACGGAATATCATAGGAAAGTGATATATTTTTTAGTCTGATAAAAGAGCCGTCTGTAATTACAGCATCGCTTTCTATGTACCTGTAATAAGCGCTTACCGCAGCACCATTTAGTCCCGTAGTGTGCAGTTGCGAACTGCTTTGATCCCCAATTTGCTGCCAAGCGTCACCACTAGTGTTGCTTTGGTTTACTGGACCACCTCCCGGAACATTTGAAATGTAATCGTAATTGTCTCTTTTTACGAACTGCAATAAAAAATCCAATTGCCAATTTTTATAGTCCAATTGGTTTTGGATACCTCCAAAATATTTAGGAGATAAGTCCTTGCTAATTTGCTTGTCGCCTGCTGTTATGCTTCCATCCCCATTTAAATCTTCAAAATCGTATAATCCTGTTTGTGGATTAACACCTTTACTTTGGTATAATTTTACAATATCAATGGATTGGCCAATCACATACCGATTTGCAAAAGTAGAACCTGAAAGATTCGGAAAAGAAAGTAATTTATTTTTTGCAACGGCCACATTGAAGTTTGTTGACCATTTAAAAGAGTTTGAATCAATATTTAGGGTTCGTACGGAAAATTCAAAACCTGAATTTTCAACGGTAGCATCAAGATTCGCATTCAATGACAAGAAACCTGTTGTAGCTGGCATAGGAATACCCACCAATTGATCCGACGAACGATTCTTATACAACGCTAGCGTACTAAAAATTAGGTCTTTAAAAAAACCAGTTTCTAAAGCTAATTCTAGTTTACGATTGGTTTCCCATCCAAAATCGGCATTATAAAGTCGTGTAGGTTGTAACCCAATTATGCCCTGATAATTTGCACCAGTTGTACCGTAGGTATCATAAAATTGATAATCTCCAATTTGATCATTGCCCGTAGTTCCATAACTAAAACGGAGTTTTCCAAAACTCATTTTACTATTTTCTGGATTGAATTTTTCTTTGCTAAAAATCCATGCAGCTCCAATAGCACCAAAATTAGCATATTGTTTGCCTGGTCCAAATCGGCTGGATCCATCCCGACGACCTGTAAAGTTTAAAAAGTATTTTTCGTCGTAACTGTAATTGATGCGACCAAAAAAAGCTTGGTAACGGTATAAAAAGGTATCGCTGTTGGTTGTGTTTTTTGTAATTGCAGAAGCTAAATTGTTAATCAGATTGTTGTTTGCAAAACCAATACCCGATAGGAATAGGCGTTCTGTACGTTGCTGTTGGCTAGTCATCCCCAGTAGCACATCAAATTTGTGGTTTCCAAAATTTTTGAAACCTCTTAGTTGTGGCTCTATAATCCATGATTGTCTGCTGGTAAGGTTTAAGTACATTGATGAATTGTCACTCCCAACTTCGTAAACGGGATTGTAAATGGTGGATGGTATCGTTCGAACTTCCTTGGTTTTTAAATCGGTAAAACCAAAATTTGATTTTATTTCTAAACCTGGAAGTAGTTCATAAGACAACACACTGTTGGCTACTAAGTCATTAGTGTTCGCACGGTAGGTGCTTTTTAGGGGTGCCAAAGGATTTTCGAAGGTATCATTTTCCCAGTTTAAATTACCATTTGAATCATAAAGTGCGGGAGCGTTTGGTGCCAAATAACGCGCTGTTAACGTCAAATCTGTCGCTGCTTGTAGATTATCTTGTGCCGTGTAATTTCCCGAAAAAGAGATTTTAAATTTCTTGTCTAAAGAAGTATGGTTTATTGAGCTAAGAATCCCTCCTTTAATGTACCTGAAATCTCCCGGAAGGACTGTCCCCTCGGTTCTGTAATTCCCACTCATCAAGAATTGCGTTGTTTCACTACCACCAGAGATACTGGTTCTAAAGTCATTGATTGTTGCTGAACCGCCTAATAATTCCTTTTGCCAATTGGTATATCGAGTTTGATCCCAAGCTCCATTTACATCATAATCGGTATCCGATATTAGAATTCCATCATTGATAAATGCTTGTTTACGCATCGACAAATACTGCTGCGTATTCATCAGATCTACAAATTTAGTCGCTGTACCAACGGCTGTTGAGGCCGTTACTGAAATGTTTGTTTTGCCTGATTTTCCTTTTTTTCGGGTAATTAACACCACACCATTTGCTCCCCTTGAGCCGTAAATTGCAGTCGCATCGGCATCTTTTAATACTTCGATGCTTTCAATGTCATTGGGGTTAATACTGTTGAGCGGACTGGCTTGGCTTGGTAATGCCGTTGAAGTATTCACGCTCCCTATGGACTCGTTTGAATAGGGAACTCCATCAATAATGTATAATGGTTCATTTCCATCAAGGCGAATACTGTTACGACCTCTAATTTTAATTTGGAAACCACCGCCGGGAGTTCCCCCATCTTGAATGATATTGACACCTGCCAATCTCCCTTGCATTGCAGCTAGTACATTTGTAACAGGTTGCTTGTCGATGTCTTTTGCAGTCATTCTTGCAATACTACCGGTTTGCTCTTTTTCTTTAATAGAATAATATCCGGCATTTATTACAATTTCTTTTAAAGTGGTTGCATCTTCAGTCAATTTTACATTGATAGTTGCTTGATTTGCAACTACAATTTGCATCGTTTTATAGCCTAGATAGGAAAAAACCAAAACATCATTCTCCGCTGCAAGTATGGTGTAGTTTCCATTTTCATCAGAAAATGCTGTTGTTGGCTTATTTTTAACCTTTATGGTTACGCCAGGAACTGTGCTGGTATCATCGGTAATTTTACCTTTGATAGATCGTGTTTGCGCATTTAATCCTGTTATGAAGCACAGGAAAAGGATGCAGTACAGTTTGGACAGTTGAGTAGTTGTCCAAAACTTCAAAAATGATTTTTTTTTCATACTTTTGAATTGGTTTAGTTAGACTTCGGTTTAGTTTGCTTTGGTCCTCTATTCGTCCGGCAAGAAGAGTTAGAGGGCCTTTTTTTGTGATTAGTTAAGAAAGCGCTAATTTTTTTTTAAGTCATAGGCATTATCTGTATATTATTAGGTGCTGTCACATCGAAGCAAGCTGTGTGATATGAAAATAAATAGTTATTTTTCTTCGTTATTGCTGTTTATATAAAAGCATCGGAACCGTAAAGCCAACAAATTATCAGTGTAATTAAAGCTAGAATTAAAGTAACTTTTATAGTTTTATAGTATTTCATTTTTTCGTTGTTGTTTGCTGTTTTTCAATTTATTATTTCGATTTGCGCTATTGCTGTTACCAAAGATCTTGAGAGCACTCTTTTTTTGGGTGCAAAAGTTTTTGAATTTATTTTTTTTTAGGAAAGTACACTGCCGTTGCCAGTTGCAGCCCAACTCAGGCAGTGCGTTTCCAAACTAACTAATTCAATTAATTGATTGATTTACGATACTGTAAAAAAGAAGATTTGCTAAGAATAAAAGGGAGTAACTTTTGCACATAAAAAATGGCATGGAACTCAGCTTACTGTCTTAGAGGTACTGGTATACCTGGGAACAATAAGTGAGCCCACGCCATGGGACGTGAGCATCTAACTTATTATTTCGTTCCTTTTAAAATTACCAGTTTTCTAAGACGAAATTCAAAGCGAATGCTTCAAATATTTTATATGAAGAATCGCAAAAATACATTACATATTTGTAATAATATAACAAATATAACAAAATACTTTTAAATGCGCACTAAAGTACGCACTATTTTTTGATCATTGCCTTTTCTTTGCTATAAATGACAGAGACTAGCAACATTATTTGTAACTATATTTTCAATAACTGGATTAAATCTTATAAATCTCAGAGGTCATTTGCATTGGATCATAATATTGAAGAAAGCATAGTTCGAAAAATTAAAAACACTTCGCTTAATATCGAAGGATCAAATTATAATATTCCTGTAAATACTCTTAAAAAAATTTGCGAGGCTAGAAATATAAAGCTTTCTGAGTTTTTCAAATTGATTGAAGAACAATCTGGTTCTAAGATTAATGATGATTTTGTTTTCAAAACAAACATAAAAAAAGATGCTTAGGCATCTTTTTTTATTGCCTATGTGGAAAACCGTAAAGAATTTTAAAAAGGGTTTTGTATGTTAGTTATTGCATATAAATTATCGAAATGAACTTTCAGTAATTTAACCAAAAAGGATTCATATCGAAGGTCAGTTCGCGCATGTATACAAGAATTACCGGGTCATAATAGTATTAAAACAACTGAAATTTATACTCATCTAAGTACGAAAAGTATTCACCAAATAAAAAGTCCATTTGATGATTTGTAAAAAAATATTTATACATTTGATCTGAAACAAAGTCTGACCGCAGTCAGACCTATCTCTCTAAATTTGGGGTGATAGGTCTGATTTTATCAGACCTATTATATACTAGTTATGTGATATTTTATGAATGAAACAATAATAATTGAAAACGGAAAAAACATTATTGATATAATTGATGATGGATTTGTTACTTGCCTTAAGATAAAAAAACCAATTGCGGTTTATTTTTGGTACGATCGTGAAGAAGATATTTGTAATTATTTTCAATTAAATCAAGACCACGAACGAATAGACGATTTATATAAGTTCAATGATACATTAATCAATGGTAGTGAAAGCGAATTGAAAAGTGAAATTCATTCATTTCTAAATATTTTTGCATCGGGTAAGTATAAAATAGTTTTAGAGAGCGGACTTATTAATAATAATGAGGATTACAATGAATTAAATATGAATTATAGCAATGTAAATGGTTCAAGTATATATTCCTATATTTATTGTAATTCAGTCACATATAGTATGATGTTTACACAACCTTATTCTTATATTTCAGAAGAAAAAGTAAATTATTATAAGGAAATAATAAGAAATGGTGGAAGACCTAAAATTATAACGTTTGAAAATACGGGGCATTATATGTATGACAATACAATATTTATATTAGATGGTCATCATAAAGCACTTGCTTATTTGAGTTTAAAAATACCTGCTGAAACAATTTCAATTGTAAAATTATACAATGCAGAAGATGATAAAATTAAAAACAGTCTTTTCTCTGAATATGAATATATTTTAACTGATTTTCACAAACAACATATCATATCAAATAATCCAATATTGCTTACTGATGAAAGTTTAAATTCATCCAATTATAATACTGAATTCAATAAATATTTAAAAACCATTCCAGGGAATGATATATCAGGTAAAGTTATCAATATGATTATCAAAGCAATGAATTCAGAAAAAATTGAAGAAAAAAGATGGTCTCTAAATAAGTTGAAAATCATTAGAGATAGAAATTTTGATACCGAGAGAGTTTATTTAAATTTTTCCGACTCGCATAACCAAGTTTTTAATGAAAAAATTGATTCAAAGGAAGAATTTGATAAACTGATTTGCAAAATTTTTAATAAATCATTAACTGAGATTGAAAAAAACATCACATAACAGCCACTCCTATGTAAAGCATCATAAAGTTATTCACAACTTTTGAGAGGGTTATATGTTGGTTATTTTTCGAGTATAAAATTCCGTCCCAACGGCTTGTTGAAAAAGTTGGAAACAACTTT
>NZ_JBLVPL010000010.1:0-26759 GCF_048286755.1 Flavobacterium labens
GAATGTCTAAACCAATGAATATCTTTGGAATAGTTAAGGCATCTTGTAATTGCATAATCTTCGTTTTTAGTAACTCTAAGTTATGCTTTTACATAGATGCTACAACGGATTTGGGCATTGGGCTTAATGGAAAAATGGTTTTGTATTTGGCAGTTTAGTAATAACCGAAAAATAAATCTTAATTTAGAACCCAAACCCGCTGTAGTACCAGAACGTTGGGGGCAATAATCCTCGTAGTAGCAGAACAATTAACTTTAAAAGGGGACGAAAGTTAGACAGAATGTTTTAAATTCAGACTAAAAACTGACGAAAAATATCCAAAAAATAGACGGAATAACTAAAGACGTGATAATACTTTACAATTATGAGTGTATCAGGAAACAGAAATATAAAAGTTATGTCAAAAAAAGAATTATATAATTTAAAGTTTTATAAAAAAGTGATTGAGAATATCAATTATAATATTTGTGTTCAGGAAGATAATGGAGGTGGAGATTATTCAGTATTAACTTTTTTGGATAATTTGAGTATACAAGAATCTCAATCATTTGCTAGCGATTTGGTATTATGCTTAAATAGTAGTGGTAATATTGATGAAGGCTTTTTTTCAGATAGTATTGAACATATTAACATTACTTATGAATATCCTAATGTTAATATTGATGACATATTACTGATTCCTATGTTAGATATGAAAAGTTTACTGACAGAATGGATAGATTTTATTTCCCCTTAAAACAATCCATCGTTAGTGCGAGTGTTCTTTCATACATTCCAGCAAAGAAAATCAAAAAGATTAATAGAATTTGTACTTGAAAATAGTTCAAGAAAAAATAGTGCTAATTGTGTTTTGAATAACAATTATATAAAAACTAATTTATATTTGATTGTGGAACGAGTGAGGCGGTCACGCCAGCTGAATAAATTGTAAAAATCAATATAGAATAAAAATGAAAAATGAAAAAATTAAAGAAGCAATTGTTGACAAAATAAATGAAGGCTATGATGATTATAGTATTGAAAGATTCTTGAAACAACAAGAAATAAATTCAGATGAATTTAATACACTAATTGAAGTAGCTAAAGATGAAATTTTAGAACATCAATTAAAGGCATACCCAAAGCAAAATAAAAAAGCTTTTTTTGTATGGCTGTCTTTGTTTGTAATGTTTCTTGTTTTTTTCTGTATTATCCTACCATCACTAAATCTTGCTAATGCAGTAATTCCACTTTCAATACTAGGAGCAGTTGGTGTTAGTTTTTCAGGATTTAAATCTATACTGTATTATAAAAGTTGGGAGAAAGACTTTATCGAAAGAGTGGGAAAACCAAAATTTGATTTACAAACCTATTTTCTAGTATCTAGTTTACCAACTATTCTATTCTATTTTATAATTTCTTGGAATTTTATAAGCGGTCCAGGCTATAATCTCTATAAACTAGGAATAACCAGTAAACTAATAAAATCTTTAATTCCATGAATACTTTTGAAAATATGAATAAAATATTGGAATAGAAATTCACTCTTGCTCAACTAGCGTGTTGTTACTGCCCCCAACACACGCTACAAGCAATTTGGGTATTTGGCTTAATGGAAAGTTTGTTTTGTATTTGGAATGATTTGGCAAATCCGAAAATAGGGCTTAATTTAGTCCCAAACCCGCTGTAGTAGCGGGACGTTAGCCGTAATTTTACCGCACAAGAACTTATACCATTATGGGAAGAAACACAGAAATTTATATGTTTGATAATGAAATAGCTTCTGAAAAACTTTATCAAGATTTAAAATTTAAAAAACTCTACAAAAGAACATTTGAAAATTTTATAGATGAAAGAAAAATTGAAGTAGGAAACTCTTATCTCGTTTCCTATGATAATATTTTATCTATCGTAAAAGAAAATATAAACAATATTTCAGCTGATGAATTATTTGAATTGATTTACTATATAGATGAGGAATTAATTTATGGAAAATATGATAATGATGGAAATGATTGGAAATCAAGAGATATTTATCAAAATAAAATTTATGAAGAATACGGCATTACATTATTGTATGAACTTCCAACATCTACTGTTTGCTCTAGTTATATGTTTCAATACGGAAATTACACAGAATATTATCCGATAGAAAAAATTAAATTTGATAAAGATGATGGAGGAGGAAATATTGATTCAAGGGATTTTTTGAAATTCAATGATTATATGATACTTATGATGAAGCGAATTTTGGATAGTGGAATTTATGGTGATGATTTTAATTTTGAGGAGATAGATAAGAATGTATTGGATAGAACTGTTCTCGAATATAAAGATGACAAAGCTATTCTTGAAATCATTGAGAAAGAATTTAACTTTATAAAATCCTATTGGGACATTAAAGAAACTAGAAGTTCAAATTATAAAGACCCTGAATCAACTACAGTTGAAAGAGCTTATGAATTTCTAGAAAAATCTATCGAAATGAAGTTAAAAATTAATCCAAAAGAAAACACAAGAATTATAATTTTTGATTCCTATTAGAAAAACTACGGCTAACAGCTAGAGATTCGTTGCGTGCGCAGCACGAACAATGAAACTCCGGTTGAACGGAACCGTTCACTGGCAGGAACTATGGAGTTATCGTAAAGTTTTAAAGGAGAATTTCAAGAGGATTTAGTGTCCTCTTTTTTTTTGAGAAGGATTTTGGGTTTAGTTTCGTGTTTTCCTGCACTTTTGAACACAAGTTACCTTACCCATAAAATTAGTTTTGACAGGAAATTGTGTTTTGGCTACCTCCAAAAAACCATCGATAGCTATGGTTTCGCAACTTATCAAATCATCATCTTTCAAGAATGAAACAAATAGTTTGAAAGTGTTCTTTGATGCGATTGGGTTATTTTTATGAAATGGGTAATGCTTTGATAATTGGGACGAATTTCTACTAAAAGACATTGCATTTTAATGTTTCTGAAAAACTACTTTTCTAGATCTCGATCACTTCTAATTGCGTTGAGATAACCATATAAATACATCTTTAGAAACAATTTACTATTGAAACTCGGGCGACCTTCGGTCTTGAGCGTTTTTGCAGCAAAATCAACCTTAGAAATATCACTAAGCTCTACAAAAGAATCTATAAATCGCACCTGATTATCGGGACTTATAGTATCTTGTAAACTTGAAAAACGCATTTGTTGACGGGAAATACCTATGATGTGTTGCATTCTTAAAATACGAAAAATCTTCTTTTTATAGAAGTATTTTATTATATTTGATCATAATACAATGGAGGTTTTTTACAGACTGACGTTATGACCAATTTTTCCTTACGAAGAACATTCACATTATGAAAAAAATATTTCTTTCGCATGCAACCGAAGACAAGCCATTGGTTGAGCATATATACAACAAACTAAAAGAGAAACATCCTGAATTAGAACCGTGGCTTGATAAATTTGAAATTGTTGGTGGAAGCAGTTTAATAGATAAAATTGCAAGTGGAATTGAATCGAGTGAAAAATTCGTTATTTTTCTTTCAGACGTATCGATTCAGAAACCCTGGGTTAATAAAGAATTGAAAAAAGCAATTGTTGAAGAAGTAAAACGAAACAATACAAATTTCATAATACCTGTATTGATTAATAACATTATAAAAGTGCCAGCCTTTCTTGAAGACAAGTTTTACATCGAGGTAAGCAAATACACAGAAGATGAATTAATAAACGCTATCTTCTATGCAATAGACGATAAAATGCCAAATCAACAAGGCGATACAATAAACAATTTAGCCATTAATCATGGAATTCATCAAGGCGGACAAATAATAGAATTTAAAGCGAGGTATTGGGCTGAACCAATAAGTTTTGAAATAACATTTGATAAGCCATACAAAAGATTAGTTAAAGGTTTTGGGCAATCTCCAAACACGTTCACAGGAACATTTGCTGAAGAAAAAACAGAACTCGCTTATAAAATTTGTGTGTCATCTCAAAAAATTACGCCAGACAATCTTTTCTTTTTATATTTTGCATTTGAAGGAGAAATTGGAAATATTACAAAAATTGGAAAATGGAAAGAAGGTCCATCAAAACCAATGGGATTTATAATAGAATCTAGAGGATAAATAAAAAACTGGTCAAACAGCTAGAGATTCGTTGCGTGCGCAGCACGAACAATGAAACTCCGGTTGAACGGAACAGGTCACTGGCAGGAACTATGGAGTTATCGTAAAGTTTTGAGAGAGAATTTCAAGAGGATTTAGTGTCCTCTTTTTTTAGAGAAGTATTTTGGGTTTGGTTTCGTATTTTCGGTCACTTTTGAACACAAGTTACCTTACCCATAAAATTAGTTTTGACAGGAAACTGTGTTTTGGCCACCGCCAAAAAACCATCGGTAGATATGGTTTCGCCACTTATCAAATCAGCATCTTTCTATAACGAAACAAATAGTTTGAAAGTTTTCTTTGATGCGATTGGGTTATTTTTTCTGAAATTGGTGATGCTGTGGTAATTGCGACGAATGCCTTCTAAAAGCCATTGCATTTCAACGTTTCTTAAACATTCCTTTTCTAGATCTCGATCATTCCTGACCCCGTTGAAATAACAATATAAATACATCTTTAGAAATACTTTATTATTGAAACTCGAACACCTTCAGTCTTGAGCGCTTTTACAGCACAATCGAGTTTAGAGAAGTCTATATATTCGACAAAAGCATATATTAATAACACCAAATTATCAGGCTTATAGTATCTTTTAAACTTGAAAAACACATTTGATGGCGGCAAATTCCGGTAGTGTGTTGCATTCTTAAAAATACGAAAAATCTTCTTTTCATACTAGTATTTTATTATATTTGATGATAATATAACGGAGGTTTTTTCTCAAACTGACGTTAGCAGTAATTATAAAAAAAACGATACAATGAAGAAACTATTATTATTGACTTTAACTCTTATTACTTTATCAACTTATGGTCAGGAAGAAAAAATTCAAATGATATCCAAATTTGACAATCCTGAATTTGGTTCAAAAGAATTTATAATACAGAACTTTCAAGGTATTGAAAAACTAAATATTGTTTTTTCAAATTCTGAAAAATTGAAAGATAAAAACTTTAAAATAATTATTCGTAAATACAAAAACGGTAAAATAGAAATTGAAAAAAATGTAATAGATACTAAAAATGAAGAGCTACCAAAAATTGGAAAAAACTTCAATTTTTCAATTGTAAGCCAGCATATTTTACAAAACGAAAAGATTGGATTTTACTTTCCAAATTTTTTTAATAAACAAATTTTTGAAATTAATAAGAAATTCAAAGATGGCTCATTTCTACTCAGAGATGTAAGCGGAAATGAATCTGATAAAATTGATTTTGAACTTGGAAAAGAAACACAAATTGCTTTAATCACTCCGCCAAATGACAATCCAGATAAAGGTAATTTAGGATATTGTGAAGTATCAAAAGGGAATATTGATGTTGAAAAATGGTATGAGAAATATAAAATTTCGGAATTTTTCTTAATCTACTTAGTTGTTGAAAAATAATAACTGTTGCTAACAGCTGGGCTTTCGTTGCGTGTGTAGCACGAACATTTAAAGGCGCGTTGAACGGAACTGGTTACTGGCAGGAACTATGGAGTTATCGTAAAGCTTAGGGTGAGAATATCAAGAGGATTTAGTGTCCTCTTTTTTTGGAGAAGTATTTTTGGTTTGCTATCGTGTTTTTCTTCATTTTTGAACACGAGTTCCCTTAACCATAAAATTAGTTTTAAAAAGAAATTGTGTTTTGGCTACCAAAAAAAAATCATCGATAACTTTGGTTTCGCCACTTATCAAATCAGCATTTTATAAGAAGGAAACAAATAGTTTGAATAGCTTTTTCAAGGAAATGGGATTGTCTTTTCTAAAATCTGAGATGCTGTGGTAATTGTGACGAATATGTTATAAAAAATATTACATTTCAATGTTTCTCAAAAGATTCCTTTCTAGATCTTGACCGCTCAAGACCCCGTTGAGATAAACGTATAAATAGGTCTTTAGAAACGCTATACTATTGAAACTCGGGCGACCTTCGGTCTTGAGCGTTTTTACAGCAAAATCGAGCTTAGAGATGTCAATAAGCTCTATAAAAGCATCTATAAATCGCACCTGATTATCGGTACTGATAGTATCTTTTATACTTGAAAAACGCATTTGTTACGTGAAATACCTGTGATATGTTACATTCTTAAAAATACGAAAAATCCTGTTTTTACATCACTATTTTACTATATTTGTTTGCAATCAAAGGAAGTTTTTTTACAGACTGACGTTAGTGGCGATACGAAAAAAAAATCAAGAGCTTATGAATTTTACAACAAACAATGAAAAGCTAATTGAAGATACAGAAGTATTCAAAATTTTTAGTGAAGAGTTTGATAATAATATTCAATTCCTTGAAGATTTTTCTTTTTTGATATTTTCAAATCGAAGAATTATCTCTTTTTATTCAAAAGGAAAACCGCACATCATTAATACCATTTTGTTAGATAATTCAATCCAAACTCTCAAAAGTATAAAATTGTGTTGCAAAATTGGAAGCTTTGCTGATGCAAATACTTTGATTAGAAAACTAAGAGATGATTTAATTTTATATGTTTATATTCTTGATGTCGCTAATAAAAATAACCCATTTTTGCCAGAAAGCTTAAATGAATTGAAAACTGACAATGCAGAAGAATTTTCCAATTCATTTCTAGAATTAAAATTCAGAACCAAATTAACCGATGACGAAAAAGTTATAGAAGCTTGGCTGACTAATACTGTACTTGAACTTCCAAGAAATATAAAATTGAAATTAAGTTTTGAAAACTACATGAAGTTTTTAAAAAAAAATGAAACAATTATAAAAATTCTTGATGAATATAAATTGGAAAAGTATTGGGAAGATTTAAGACATAAGCTTAACAATTATGTTCATAACAATGGTATTCAGTTTGCGTCGCATAATTTAATTAAAGAACATTCAGAATATTTAGACATTTATTTGAAAAATATTAACACAAGAACTTCTTATATTATAACTATATTTTTAGTACTTATCATAATGACAGAAGGAGCATTAATTTCTTCAACTGATATGATAGACTATTTAGACTGTGATATGGAACCGCCAGAAGATTGTCAATATGAAATTGCTCCATTTATTCAAGATTATATAGATAAAAAAGTTGTTCCGATTCATCCAGAATTGAAAGCTTATTTAAAAAACAATAATAATTACGGAATGAAAATTGAATAGACGCACAGCCACTAACAGCCACTAGCAGCTACTACAACGGATTTGGGCAATTGGCTTAATGGAAAATTGGTTTTGTATTTGGGATGTTTTGGCAAATCCGAAGAATGAGCTTGATTTAATCCCAAACCCGCTGTATTAGCGGGAAGTTAACAGATATTTTTGAAAAAATGAAGAATACAACAAAATTAAAAGACAAACCAAATCACGAAGAAATTTATGAAAAATTGTCTTCTCTATTTAATATAAAATTTAAAGTCCAATTAAAAGATAGTCCAATTGTTTTTGATAATTTTTTGCAAGTAAAGAATGTAGTTTTAGAAAATGAAAATTATGTAATTCTATTTCGAAATGAGAAAGAGATATTAAAATTTAAAGACAGAAATGAGTTCATAAATAACTTTATAAGTTTCATTGACATTAAAATTAGAGAATTTAATGAGGAATTTGAAGATTTACAAAACTTTGAAAGAAGATCTATGGGAATTAAATATGATGAAAATGAAGTTTATATGCGTCACGAAAGTATTGGTCATGGTACTTTGAAATTGAATCAAATTCGTAATAAACTCATAGACCTTAAATAAAAATTTAAAACCCTAATTTCAACTATGATATTTTTATATTTTGACCCAGAAATTTGGGGAACCGTTTCAGATTGGTTTGTGGCAATAGTAACATCAATTACTGCTTATTATTTGTATCAAACACTTAGATCTCAAAAAGAAGTTCAAGAAACACAAACTAAACTTTTCGAAATAGAAAAAACACGATTTTTAGAAAGTATAAAACCTATTTTAAAGTTTACACAGCCTACTAAAGAACAACAAATAATTAGTGAAGATACCGATAAATCTATAAACAGTATTATTGTCACTAATGAATCTAACAATAATGCTTTAAATGGCTCTATAACAATGTTGTCAGAAACTAAAAATATTGAAATTATTAATCGTAAAGTTTTTGAATACTTTCATTTAAGAAAAAACAGTAGTTTAAGATTAAATTTTGTTTTATATGACACAAAAAGTTCAGAAAATCTTTTATCACTATGTTTCAAATATCAAGACATTGCAAATAATAAATACGTTCAATACATAAACTGTGATTTAAAATCTAATGGATATTCTAGAATATATTATGCATTTCCTGAAACTGACACCGAAAATAAAAACATCTGCTAACGGCTAGAATTTCGTTTCTTGCGTAGCACGAACAATGAAATTCCTGTTGAACGGAATCGGACACTGGCAGGTACTATGGAGTAATCGTAAAGTTTTGAGAGAGAATATCAAGAGGATTTAGTGTCCTCATTTTTCTGGAGAATTATTTTTTGGTTTGCTATCGTGTTTTCCTTTACTTTCGGGCATAAGTCACCTTACCCATAAAATTAGTTTTCACAGGGATTTAGATTTTGGCCACCACTAAAAAACCATCGATAGCTATGGTTTCGCCACCTATCAAATCAGCATCTTTCAAGAACGAAACAAATAGTTTGAATAGCTTTTTAAAGGGAATGGGATTGTCTTTTCTAAAATCGGTAATGCTGCGTAATTGGGACGAATATCTTATAAAACCCATTGCATTTCATGTTTCTGAAACATTCCTTTTCAAGATCTTGACCACTCCAGCCCCTGTTGAGATAACCATATAAATAGATCTTTAGAAATACTTTACTATTGAAACTCGGGCGACCTTCAGTCTTGAGCGCTTTCACAGCAAAATCAAGCTTAGAGGTCAATATAATAAACAAAGGAATCTATAAATCGCTCCTGATCATTGGGACTTATAGTAATTTCTAAACATGAAAAACGCATTTGTTGGCGGGAAATTCCGGAAATATATTTAATTCTTAAAAATACGAAAAATCTTCTTTTTATACAATTATTTTGTTAAATTTGAGTGTAATAAAACGGAAGTTTTTTCACAGACTGACGTTACCTGCTATAATACCTCAAAATCCCGCAAAAAAGAAAAAATATGCTCATAGCAATTGACTTAAATGGAAATAGAATTTTACCTGAAAAGGGAAAAATGGGAACTTGTCATTTATGCGTAAATGAAGTAAAAGCATATTGTGGAGAAATTAATATAAATCATTGGAGACATACAAATTTATCTCAATGCGATAGTTGGAAAGAAAACGAAAGTGAATGGCATAGAGAATGGAAAAATGAATTTCTAAAAGATTGGCAAGAAGTTATAATTTCTAATCATAATAAAAAAATATTGCTGATATTAGAACTCCAAATGGTCTCATTTTAGAATTACAAAATTCTTCAATATCAAGTTCAACAATAAAAATAAGAGAAAATTTTTACAGCAAAATTATTTGGCTTATTAACGCAAATAAGTTCAAAGATAATTTTAGTATAAGAAGTGAAGTAAGTGTCCAGTTAAGATATGTTGATGAAAAATATAAGAATTATTATCATAATGAAGATGATAGTTTTCAAGTTCAAAAAATAAAAGAAAAAAAATCTAAAATTGAAGATGAACTTAGAAACTGTGAATATGAATTATCTAGTAATAAAAGAGAAATTTTAAACACCGAAAATTATTATAATGAAATCACAAAAAAAACAACCGAATACTTAACAACTAAATATTATTATTCAAGTATATTAGACATATTTGAAAGCGAAAATAAAGAAATATATAATTCTTTATTAGAGAGAGAAACTACAGCAAAAGAAAATTTAAGTAATAATAAAGTAACTCTTGAAAAAATAACTAATCTAAAAAAATGCACTATCATTGATTACGAAGAGTTTAGAGAAATAAATTATGAAAACATAAATCCCTCATCTTTTGAAAAATGTTTAATGATAGAAAAAGAAACTTCTACTTCATTTTTTCCTAATATAATTAAATTCAAATCTAAAAACGAATTTGAAAAAACAGGAAAAAACAAAAACTATATTTTGTTTTTCGATGCAAGCGAAAAATTAAAAAACACAAAATTAGATATTTTAAAAAGTACAGATGAAATCATTAGAATCGAAAATGACCAAAACACACTTTTCGAAAAAACTTCAAATGAAATAATTTTATTTTTAAAAGCAAAAATTGAAAAGAAGAATATAGAACTAAGTAGCATAAAATTGAAAATTGAAAAACTAAAATTAAAGCTAGAAAAAAAAGTAAAATCACTTGAAGAAGTTTTGAATTTAGAAAGCTCAGAATACGAGAGCTTCCTTGTTAAGCAAAAAAAAGACCATATTGCTGAGAGATATTCAATAATAATAAAATATAAAGGCATCTATTCTTATTATTGGAAACGCAGAAGAAAAACTTGGGATTTTTCTGAAAAGAGAATTTTTTTAGATTTTGAAAATCATATTTTTGAAATTTTAAGTGAGAACGGTCTCAAGAAAATAAGTAAAAGTGAATTCATTGAAAAAGTAAAAAATTGGAAGTAAGAAAATTAAAGCAAGTAACAGCTGTTTTGACATAGCTGGAATTTAGTGGAATTACCATTTCCTATCAAGTTTTCGTTAAGCCGAAAATTGAACGCTTACGAACTTCCAGCCATCTCAAAGTGGCGAAACGTTACAAGTAACTGTAAACAAGACACAACGACAAAAGACAGAATGAAAATAATAACTTGGAATTGTAATATGGCTTTCCGTAAAAAAGCGGAATTTATTCTGACAGAACAGCCAGACATTCTAATTGTGCCTGAGTGTGAAAATCAAGAACGACTTGTATTTGGAATTGGCACAAAACAACCAAATGACATTTTTTGGTATGGCAACAATCCACATAAAGGAATTGGAGTATTTTCATTTGGCGACTTTAAAATTAAACTTCTCGAAATTCATAACCCTGACTTCAAATACGTTTTGCCATTATCTATTTATAATGAAAAAATCAACTTGACAGTTTTTGCAATATGGTCGCAAAAACCTGAGAAACACGATTGCTATACAGAGCAGGTTTGGAACGCTGTTCATTTTTACAGCAATTTATTAGACAATGATAATGTGATTCTTGCGGGTGACTTTAATAGCAATTCAATTTGGGACAAACCAAAAAGAGTTTACAACCACTCAAACCTTGTTGACTATTTAAAGGGCAAAAATATTTTTAGTACTTATCATCATTTTCATAACCAAACACAAGGACAGGAAAAAGATAATACGCTTTTTATGCACCGAAAAATTGAAAGACCATATCATATTGACTTTTGTTTTGCATCTTCAAATCTTATAGACAAATTAGAAAATGTTGAAGTTGGCAGTTATGAAAAGTGGACAAAACACAGTGACCATAAACCTTTAACTGTAACACTTGATTTATGACAGAAGAAAAACAGCTACTTGTAATAGCTACTACAACGGATTTTGGTAATAGGCTTGATGGGAAGTTTGTTTTGTATTTGGGATGATTTGGCAAATCCGAAAATAGAGCTTAATTTAACATCAAACCCGCTATAGTGCCAGAAAGTTATGGGCAATGCAATGAACAACCCTACCAAAACTCGACAGACAGACAAAAAATGAAAAAAGACGACATTATACATTCACAAATTAAACCGCTGTTGGACTACTTTCAAAAGGTAATTCCGTTAAACAATGAAGAAAAACAATTGGTAACAGAATTGTTCAAACCACGACTTTACCGTAAAAGGCAATATGTATTACAGGAAGGAGATGTTTGTAATCAATTCCATTTTATTGTGCGTGGCTGTTTAAGAATGTATAAAATTGATAAAAAAGGAAATACACATATTATACAATTTGCTGCCGAGAATTGGTGGTTAAGCGATATTGGTAGTTTCCACGAACGTAAATCTTCTGAACTCAATATTGATGCTTTGGAAGATACGATGGTTCTACAAATTAGCCATGAAAATTTAGTATTACTTTATACAAAAGCACCAAAGTTCGACCGCATTTTTAGGGTGCTAATAGAAAATAGTTTTGTATCACTACAAAAGCGATTATTACAAAACATTAGTTCAACTGCCGAGGAAAGATATAATTCATTTCTTGATAGTTATTCTGACCTTACAAAACGACTACCACAAACACAAATTGCTTCCTTTTTAGGCATTACACCGGAGTTTTTAAGCCGCCTGCGAAACAAGCAAACTAAAAAATCTTAATCTAGATCAATACTATTTCTTGATGCAGTTCATTGGAGAGAGGCTTCTTTCCGATGCACCTTTGTATTCTCAAATTATCATTAAAATTTAAAAAGAAATAGTATGACAACAATACCAAAAGTAGCCGTAATCGGCTTAGGAAACATCGGAAAAACAGTAGTGCAAAATTTTGTAAAAGGCAACAGACCCGTAATTATCGCAAGTCATAAATTGGAGGAAGCATCAATATTGGCACAAGAATTAGGAAGCCTTGTAACAGCATCTGAAACTAGCGAAGCGATTAAGAATGCTAACATCATTATACTTTCAGTTTGGTTCAATACCATACAAGAATTGTTTGAACAATATGGCACTGAACTGCAAGGAAAAATTATCATAGACCCTTCTAACCCCATTGCACCAGACGAAAATGGTGGCTTCAAAAAAATTATTGGTGAAAAAGAATCAGCAGGACAATTGAATGCTGTCCTACTTCCAAAAGATGCAAAATTGGTAAAAGCTTTGGGAACATTAGGTGCGGCTTCGTTGGCAAGTGCATCTCATCAATCTCCTAAAAGATCTGTATTGTTTTATGCAACCGATGGCGCAACTATTGATGCGGCAATTGAGCAACTGATACACGACAATGGCTTTGACGCAGTAAAAGTGGGCGGTTTAGACCAATCTATTCGTATCGAAGTTTTTGGTGACTTGCACGAATTTGGAGCAATTGGAAAACCAGTAAATACAAACGAAGCAAAAGCAAAGATCTAATTCAAACTAAAAAGAGAAATTCAATGAAAAAATTAATCATCCTAATAACAATATCTTTATACTCAAATGTTGTTTTTAGCCAGCAACTTAAATTGGGCAAGCAAATTTTTGAGCTGCACAATGTTACAGGCTCTATTGTCAAGTTTCAAGGCAAAAATGTTTTAAAAATAGAAAGAGATTTAAAAGCCATTCCATTTGACGAAAATCGACTTGAAGCTACTGTAGATGAGCCACATTATGCTAAATTGCTTGCATTAGACGATTTTGAAAATGGCACAATCGAAATAAAAATGTATAGCCAAATTCAAAATCCTTCGCCTTACAAATCCGCAGCCGGCTTTATTGGCGTTTATTACCGAATAGCTAAAGATGATTTAGCGTTTGAATCTATTTATCTTAGACCAAAGGTTGGGAGAGCAAGTAATCAATATGCAAGAAATCATGCAGTTCAGTATTTTTCATATCCCAACTATAAATTTGATACTTTACGTAAAAATTATCCGGCGGGTTCATATGAAGGGTCAGCACCAGTTGCTTTAAATGAATGGATTACTATGCGTATTGAAGTAAATGGAGAATCAGCTGAAATGTTTATTAATGACATGAAATATTCAGGTTTTGTAGTTGACAAAATGTTAGGCAATACTAAAAAAGGAAGTATAGGTCTATATGTGGATATTGCAACAATTGGGTATTTTAAAGACTTGAAAGTTATAAAAAAGTCGCTAAAAGTAAAACTAACGCAAGACAAAGACAAAGGGTCAATTTAGCTTCAAACATTCAAAAAACTATTAATTATGAATACAGTAGAGATAACAACAAGAAAAGTGCTAATGCATCATTTAACAGCATTTGGCAACAATAACCTTGATGAAATAATGTTGGACTATACAGAGGATTCTACCTTATTGTGTGACAAAGGAATATTAAAAGGATTGGATAAAATCCGCCTTTTTTTGGAAGAAATGTTTAGCTTAATACCTTCAGGTTC
The DNA here is from genome assembly GCF_048286755.1 of Flavobacterium labens. Classification (NCBI taxonomy): domain Bacteria; kingdom Pseudomonadati; phylum Bacteroidota; class Flavobacteriia; order Flavobacteriales; family Flavobacteriaceae; genus Flavobacterium; species Flavobacterium labens. Next base: position 14,118 of record NZ_JBLVPL010000010.1, read on the forward strand.
TGAATTTGAAATGAAACAGTTGGCCATTAGCTACAAAGTAGCTCACATTATTTGGAAAAGTAAATCTGTCATTGCAGAAATTCCTTTTGGGACAGACACATTTTTAATCGAAAATGACAAAATTAAAGTACATACAGTAGCAACTTTAGTCATTTAAGGGGGACGAGAAGCACTGCCCATAACACCTACTACAACGGATTTGGGCAATAGGCTTAATGGAAAATTGGTTTTGTATTTGTGATGATTTGGCAAATCCGAAAATAGGGCTTAATTTAGTTCCAAACCCGTTTTATTAACAGAAAGTTAGTAGCAACCTTAATGATGAAGGGAGAATTAGAAAAATAATGAATCTAAAACGATTTTAATTGTAATAAATGAATTATATAGTTGAAAATGAAAAATTAGAAATTCAATATATTCCAGGAAATGGAGCGTGGACTTATCAACTCATAATACCAAATACTAAAGACATTAAGGGAAAATGGGGTGATTTAAAAGTTTCCGGAAAAATTGATGACTACCAAATAGAAAATAAGAATTTAGGACCTTTAAAAAATTCCGACAAAAAAATGTCCCTGAATTCTGAAATCAGAAATTTTATTGGAAAAAGCGGTGGCGAATTTGTAAACGTTACTCTCTATCTCGTAAATCCGAACCTTGAGAAAAAGAACGAAAACGAAATGATTTTTGAATGTTTTAAAGACGCAGAAGTGATGAAAATATTCGAAAAACTAAAAATTGAAGAGCAAAACAAAATAATTGAAAACATAAATTCAGTCGCAACAGAAAATCAGAAAGTTGAAAAAATTGTAAAATTTATTTCAAAACTTGAACAGCAGAAATAAAAAACACCACTGCCAACCGCAACTACAACGGATTTGAGCATTGGGCTTAATGGAAAAATTGTTTCGAAAATATCAAACCATTATTTTAAAATTATTATGAAAATCAAAAAATTTTTATCGTTCATTATTATATTTGGATTTTTCTGTACAGCTGATTTAGCGGTAACAAAATTATGGGGCTTTCTATTAGGGATTATGTTTACCTTTTTAAACACACCCGTTATATTTTTGATAAGAGAATATGTAATTGAAAAAAAAATTAGTAAGAATAAATAATACTGCAAAAAAGAACAGTAACCACCAACAGTTAGGGTTTCGTTGCGGCTGCAAGCCGAACAATGAAACCCGTGTTGAACGGAACCGTTCAATGGTGTGAACTATGGAGTAATCGTAAAGTTTGAGAGAGAATTTCAAGAGGATTTAGTTTCCTCTTTTTTGGAGTGGTTTTAGGCTTGGTTTACTCGTGTTTTCCTTTCCTTTTGGCATACTTGCCCTTACACGTAAAATTCACTTTTAGAGGGAATTGTTTTTTGGCCACCGCCAAAAAAACATCGATAGCCATGGTTTCGTAACTTATCAAATCAGCATCTTTCAAGAATGAAACAAATAATTTGAAAGTGTTATTTAATGCGATTGGGTTATTTCTCTGAAATCGGTAATGCTGTGTAATTGGCACGAATATCTTCTAAAAGCCATTCCATTTCAATGTTTCTTAAACATTCATTTTCTAGATTTCGAACACTTCTGACTCCGTTGAGATAACCATATAAATAAATCTTTAGAAACACTATACTATTGAACTCGGGCGACCTTTAGTCTTGAGCGCTTTCATAGCAAAATCGAGCTTAGAGATTTCAATAAGCTCTACAAAGACATCTATAAATCGCACCTGATTATCGGGACTTATAGTATCTTCTAAACTTGAAAAACGAATTTGTTGACGGAAAATACCTGTGATATGTTGCATTCTTAAAATACGAAAAATCTTCTTTTTATACAAGTATTTTGTTATATTTGATAATAATACAACAGAGGTTTTTTCACAGACTGACGTTGGCAGTAATTTTACCGCAAAAAGGGAGAAATAAAGAAGTATGAAACTTAAAATCCAGCTTTACATATTATCATTGTGGTTATTGTTTATTTTATTGTTTATCAATAAAGTGAAAGTTCCACTATGTTTTTCTGATTGTGAATTTATTGGTTGGAAGAAACTATTTTTTGACAATATAATTCCCACTATTTCGATAGTTATTGTTCTTCTTGGATTCATATTTTATTTCAGATTTAAATACATTGTAAGCGGTAATAAATCTTTACCAGAAAAAGTAACAAATATTGAGAATATAAATTGGGAACATTTAACTTTCTTAGTTACTTATGTTATTCCACTTTTAAGCTTTGATTTAGATTTTAACCTAGACGAGGATAGAAATAGCCTAATGTTCTTCTTGGTTTTAATAATTATTGGGTTAATTTATGTAAAAACAAATATGTTTTATACAAATCCAACTCTTGCAGTTTTAGGCTACCATATTTATAAAATTTCTACGACTAAAAGAAGCAACGTTATATTCATTTCAAGAGATGTAATTTCTGAAAATGATTGGATTGAATACAAATTATTAAATGATAACATTTACATAGCAAATAAATCTAAACCAAATGAATCTACAAGAACTTAGAGAACAATTAAACATAATCAATGATGAAGTAAATCCAATTGGAATAACTGTTCATCTTATTAAAAAAAATGATGATGAAACAGAAACAATTTTAAAAGCTGATATTTCTGTTGAACTTGCTACCGAATTAAAAGAAATATTCAGAGCAACAATCAATAATAAATTCTTCGATAATCAAGAATTAGTTTTGAGAGAAATCTCAAGTTCAATTGAGACTGTTAATTCAATATTCTATTATGATTTGGAAGAGTTTCCAGAGAAATTGGCATCAGCAAACAATTTTGATCCGTTTACCGAATACCAAGATTTTTCTTTTAATAATGACGATATAGAAAGTATCAAAGCTATATTAATTACTGTTGGCAATGTTGAAAATTATTTTACAATTTACAAACACGTTTATCCTGTTACAATTGTAAGACAAGATAGGATGCTTGGTTTTCTTCCAATTGGAGATAGATTTGAAAAGTTAAATTCAAATATTTTGCAAATAAACAGCTCAATAGATTTTCTTTTCGCAAACGATAATTTATTTGTAAATAATATCAAAACGTTATCATCGGCTTACGGTTACAATGAAATAATTAAAAATCAAGCAAGACAAAATATAACATTAATTCAAGATTTAGATTTAATAGCTAACATTGCTGAGTTAACTGCTTTTGTTGATAATATAAAATATGCAAAAAGAGTTTTACGAATAAATGCAAACTCTCCAGTATTACAATTAGCAAAATTGAGAATTATAGAGTTTATTACAAATCATCCTAAATTAAGCACAAAAATTAGAATGAATGCAACTAATGACAGAATTATGCTTGATACAGATATATCAAAAATTATAACCATCGGAATACTAAATGACGATTATTTGAAATCAAATTTAACCGATCTTGATTATGAGAGTGAAAACAAATCTGAAATAGACGAAGATTAAAAAAACTACTGCCAACACACGCTACAACGGATTTAGGCAAATGACTTAATGGAAAGTTGGTTTTGTATTTAGAAGATTTAGGCAAAACCGAAAGATTAGCCTTTTTTAATCCGCAACATCGTCAAGAGGCCAACCGTTGTAGGCAATGTTGAAAAAACACACGTATGAAAAAAATTATATTTATATTTTTTCTAATTTTTATTGGCTGTAAATCTTACCAAAAAATTTCAAATTCTGAAAAAGAAAACATAATTTCAGAATTAGATTACATTGGTAATATTGATCAAAAATATGCTGGAGTTCCGACCGAACAATTAATAGAAAAATATGGTTCAGATAAAGCATGGAAATTATTTAAAATAAAGAGAGATAGTGTTGATTTAGAAAATCAAAATAGGATCAAAAAACTTTATAAGAAATATGGCTATCTAGGTTTTCATAAAGTTGGAAAAGAAAATACAACTAAATTTTGGCTTCCCATACAACATGCTGATAATGATATAGAATTTCAAAAGAAAATGTTGAAAGAACTAAGAAAAGAAATTAAGAAGAACAATGCCAGAAAAGATATTTATGCATTGTTGGAAGACAGAATAGCAATTAATTCTAATAAAAAACAAAGATTTGGAACACAAGTTACTTACTCAAATGATGGGAGAGCTATTCCTAAAAACGGATTAATTGACAGTCTAAATATTGAAAAATTTCGTGCTGAATATGGTTTACCTCCCTTTAAAGATTATTATAATGACATGTCAAAAATGTATTTTGATCTTAATAAAGATCTTTTATCAAAGAAAGGAATATCTGAGCCAAAACTTTATAAATAAAAAACACAGCCTACAACAGCAGTTTTGATATAGCTGGAATTAGTGGAATTACTGTTTCGCATCAGGTTTTCGTTAAGCCGAAAACTGAGCGGTTACGATTTTCCAGCCATCTCAAAGTGACGAAAGGTTGTGCGTAATTTTACCATTGAAAACAAAATATTTATGAAACAAATTTTACTTTTAATAATTTTATGCTTAAGTATAAGTTCTTGGTCAAATAGTACTGTTAATTTTTCTAAAATTGATTCTTTAGAATTAAAAATTAATAAACTTGAGATGGAAATAAAAAAAGATTCATTAAACACCTACAATAAAGAAATTATCAATGAGTACAAATATTTAAATAATCTTTACAGTGTAGGTTTCGGTATTTTAATAGCGCTATTTGGTTTAGTTTTTCCTGTTATATTATATTTTGTACAAATTAAACCTAATATTGAGACAACAAAAGAAACAAAAGCTTTAGTAAAAAAACTCGACGAAGATTTTGGAAAAAGTTTTGAAGAACATCTTAAAAAAAATAAAGATCGTTTGGTAAATCAAGCTATTGAAAATTTCGAGAAATTAGAAGAACATAATTTACCAACAAATTACAACCTATTAGATACTTATAAAACAGATAGCTTTAATGAAAACCAAGTAATTAGATTACTTAAACTAATCAAAAACAAGGATTTTGAAGATGGTAATAAAACGTTTTTCGCATCTATTTTAACTTATCAAGAAGACTCTAACATAGAAGATTATTTTGTTGATTTATTACAAACAACACCTAAAGATGAAAAATGTATTTATGGAGCAATTTACTTTAGAAATTATAACAAAACCGAATATTACGACTTAATTGCAGATATAATTTTAAATGGTTATTCATTAGAAAAAATGATTATTTCATTGGCATCAACATCAAAACAGTTTACGATTGGTTTATTAAACAATGAACATTTAATGAATAAAATCATGGTAATTGAATTAGTAAATGTTTGTCACATTATTGAAAATAATAATCTAAAATTTTTAAATAAATACGCAATTTCTGAAACTTTAATGTGGAAAAGATATATTGGAAACTAACAAAAACTACGCAAAACACACGCTACAAGCGATTTGGGCATTTGGCTTAATGGAAAATTGGTTTGTATTTGGAATGAATTGGCAAATCTGAATACTGGGATTAATTTGGTCCCAAACGCGCAGATTACCATAACGTTGTGCGTCAAACTAAAAAAACAGAACGCTTAAAAAACAATTGATAAATTAAAATAAAATGAAACATAATTTTTTTTTTCTACTACTGATTACATTATTTACTAATACTTTGTTTGCTCAAGAATTAAATGATTTCTTTGCAACACTTTCTAAAAATAATTTATTTAATGGTAGCGTAGTAATTTCCAAATCAGGAAAAAAAGTTTTTTCAGAAAATTATGGGTTTTCCAATATCGAAAAAAAAGAAAAAATAAATGAAAACTCTCAATTTCCAATTGCTTCGATAACAAAAACGTTTACAGCAACAGCAATACTACAACTTAAACAGAAAGGTAAACTTAAAATTGATGATCTAGTCCAAAAATATCTTACAGATTTTCCTTATTCAAATGTTACCATAAAACAATTGCTTAATAATACTTCTGGATTGGCGCAAGAATATAATTTATTTGATAGTATAATAAAAGAGCAACCTGAAAAAATAATTTCTAATCAAGACATTATACCAACATTTATTCGTTTTAAAACACCTCTTTCATTTTTACCAGGAAGCAAATGGGAATATAACAATGTTAATTTTTGTATTGCTGCAATAATTATCGAAAAAATATCGGGAATTACTTATGCAAGTTATTTGGAAAAAAATATTTTCAAACCTTCAAAAATGAAAAATTCATTTGTTCCATTGGATAGGAAGATTAAAACAACAAATCAAGTAGAATTATACACTTATCCGAACCTGTATTCGACCAATTTTGTAAATACGAATACCTTAAAAGATAATTTCCCAATTAGTGCAAAAAGCAATTTTTATGGAAATGGCGGAATTATAAGTACAGCCGAAGATTTACAAAAATATCAAAATGCGTTATTTACCTACAAAATACTAGCAAAGAATGAGTTAGAAGAAGCATTAACTGCAACAATACTCAATGATGGAAAAATGGTGACTAATAATTTGGAAGGAAAAAATGTTGGTTATGGTTTAGGTTGGTTTATATATAGTGATAAAATCAATGGGAAAATAGTTTTTCACGATGGATTTATTAGTGGACTTACTAGTATTTTGGCACATAATATCACTAAAAATCAAACTGTTATAATTTTGTCAAATACTGGAAGTAACATTATTTTTGGAGCATCCAATGAATTATTACAGTTAATTGATAATAAACCTTATAAAATTCCTGTACAAAATCTTTCAAGAGTGTATGGCAATTTACTTGAAAATGGAGATAAAGAAAAAGCAAGTCAGTTGATTGAAGAATATATAAAAAACCCAACCAATTACACAGCAACCGAAAGAGATTTTAATAGATTAGGTTATCAATTTCTTCGACTTCAAAAAAACGATCATTATTTGCAAACATTCAATTCAGGAACGTTAATTTTTCCAAATAGTTGGAATATATATGATAGTTACGGAGAAGCACTGTTACAATGTGGTAAAAAAGAAGAGGCTATTAAAATGTATCAAAAATCTGTTGAGTTAAATCCTGATAATGAAAATGGCAAAAAGGTTTTAATCAATTTGTTAAATAACTGATAGAAAGTGCGAACGCACAAAACACGCTACAAGCAATTTGGGCAATAGGTTTAATTTAAAGTTAGTTTTGTATTTGGGATGATTTACTTCGCCTGTTCGCTATTGCTCGGGTGGCAAATCCTAATAATGGGCTTAATTTAGTCCCAAACCCGCTTTAGTAACAGAAAGTTAGTGGCTACCTTAACGATGTTCAAAGTACGTTGGAAAATTTGAAGGAGTCAAAGTTTATGAGACTAATAATATTGGACTAGGATTTGGTGAGAATTCAGTAGGGGTTACCTTACCACCAGATAAAATACTAGTAGGAAAGGGAGCGTATTCTCTTTTAGGTAAAAGCGCAAAAATCCGAGATTTATTTCATCATGAGTTTGGTCATACATTACAGTCAAGACAATCGTTTGTTGGGTTAGATGGTTTTTATAAGATTATCGCGCCTGAAAGTTTTGCCTCCTCTGCTTTAGGTACGTCCAATTTTGCAAATAATTTTTGGACAGAGACTTGGGCTAACAATTTATCTGAAGATTATTTTGGTGTAGCATTTAGAGATAGTGTTAAATACCCTTCTGCAAGTTTGTCAAACTTTAATTTATCCAAATTTTTAGCTTTAAAGGTTATTAATATTCTTAAATAATTATGAAAAAGTTAGCTGTTATTGCTTTAGGTATTTCTTTGATGAGTACAAAATGTGCTGATAAAACGATAAATTTTGTTTATAATAATAAATCAAAAAGAGATGTTGTTTTATCGTGTACGAGAGATATAGATTCGTTAAAAAAGATAATTTTAGAAAAAAACTACCATGATCCATGTTTTAAATTACTTAAGGCAAATATTTTAAAAAAAGATACTTTAGGGGAATCAGATTTGCATTTTTACTCAGGAATGAAAAATAGAGATTACTACACTTTTTACTTTTTTCCTGTTGTAAAATTTGATACTCTTACAAATAAATACATTTTTGATACAAAATATGATAGCATAAATATTGACAAAGAAAAGATTCGTATCGGCTTGGATGTTTATAATGTTTTTGAATATGGCAATAAAAAGATTATTTTTAAAGTATCTAAATAATACACTCAGTCGTCGCTGAGGTGTTGAGTAGTATTGCGAGTAGTGCCTGGAGTGGAGGCGTTACAAAAACAGAAGGTTTTTCAGCAGAAAACAATTGGGCTTATGGTACAAAAGCAATTCATCATGCAGATCTAGGTGCAGGAACAGTAGGAATTATTTCAATTCTCCAAGCATTAGTTGCTTCTTCTTGATGAAGAATTCCACATCGGATCCTTTAATAAAAAATCCGTGGAAAAATTTTTAAATTTAGAAAAAGATGCTTATTCGGTATCAAAGAAATCAATAAATATTTGTTTACTTTTTCCTTTTGTATCCTCTTCTCCTTGTTTGAATGATTCTAATGTCTCAATCATAAACAAAATGCCATTTTTAAAAATCCATTATCAAGAATATCAATATCTAAGAGTTATAAATATCGGTTTGCAAACCTTTGTTTTATAAAATCAATAAGTTTCTTTTTAGAGATATCATCATTTAATTTAATACTTTGACGTGTTTGTTTTACAGTTACATCTTTTGTTAATTTGAAATCATCAATATTTTTCATTTTTAGGTGTCAGTTGGTTTTAATTAAAAAAAGTTGTGATTTCTTTTCATCCAATAATAATTGAAATAACTAACCCTATAAGAGTTATCCAAAAAGCATATTTTGCTAGTTTATCTTTTGGCAATTTTTGAGATAAGTTTTTTTGATTGTTAATTTTACTACCCTAGTGGAGAAGAGTTCATTTCTTTGGGCATTGCAATGTTAATAGGCGCTGTAGTATCGGCTGCAACATATACGATTACAGCTCTACTTTCAGATGTGCCATTTAGTGTTGGTGGTTTAGCAAAAGCTACTTTTATAGGTTCTGCAAGTGCTGCGGTTACCTTTGGGATTGGCTCTGGTGCTGAGAGTCTATTCTCCTCTGTCGGAGATTTTGTAGCAAAGGCAACTTTTCAGGCAATTGCTCATGGTACTTTTCAAGGAGCAATGACAGCCATAAGTGGCGAGAAGTTTTGGAGTGGCTTTGCTGCTGGAGCATTGAGTAGTATTGCAAGTCGTGCTTGGGGTGGGGGTAATAATTCACAATGGCAAGGTCTGGGAGGAAAATTAGCAGATAAAGGTGCTGGAATTATTGCATTTAGTACAATTGCTGGTGGAGCTGGTGCAGCGTTGACAGGAGGTAATTTTTGGCAAGGAGCTGTTACGGGTTTAGTGGTTAGTGGGCTGAATCACGGGGTGCATGAGATGATTAAACCTGAAACTACGGTTTCAGGTATTTACGGTGCTGGGGGCGAAGAAGCAAGCGGTAATCCAGCATTAAGAGAATTAGTAGAAGGGCAAGGCGGTAAAATGTTTTTTAGTTCAGTTGGCGGTGGTGACGATGAAGTCATAGCTTATTTGAAAGAGGGATTTGAAAAAGGCAATCAATTAAAGCTGCATGGTCATAGTCGTGGAGCAGCAGCTGCAGTAAGAATTGCGAACAAACTTGGAGCAATGAATATACATATTTCTGAAATTACTCTTTATGACCGAGTAGGTATGTATTTTGGAGGTAGTTTTAATTTTGATTACCCTAACGTGTCGAAAGTAACTAATTACTATCAAAGAAATCCTGTTGATGGAGTGCTATTTTGGGCTAATAATCCTTTTCAAGGTAGTCCAGTAAGTGGTAGTTTTCAATGGCCTGCAATTAACAATGTAAATTTAACGGGACAATCCTATAATGGAGGACTAATTAATCACTTAAATATAACAAGGTATGCAATCAAGAATCCTTAAATTAGAAATATTTGTATTTGCTTCTTTATTATCGTTATTTATCTCAAATTGCAATATGAAAGATGATTTGAAAAATCAAATTACTATAACAATTAATTCAGTTGATAAAGAAACCAAGCAACGTAGAGTTAATAAATTTGATACTGTAATAGTAAGAAAAGAAGGGATAGGGTATTTTATGAAAACTTTTGATAAAGTCGGAAAATATGTAACAGATTCTATGGGGTCAATTAAAATTAAGATTGATCCTTCAAAAATATGTGATTTTTCAGTGTCTGGCTTAAATGTATTGGGTGGAGATATGTATAATCCTGGATATTTAAAAGATGGGCAAGAGATAAATATTGAAGTTGTCTCTATTAGAAATAAGTAAAAAGTAGTCGAACAAAGAAAGCCGAGCATTTGCTCGGCTTTCTTATTTTACATCATTAAGCAAACCCGAAACTTTGTTGATACTTGCCTGCCAAAACAATAAATAGCAGATGTTTTAATGTGGTCTGTAATTACTTCCTTCAACTCTTTTTTGCTGTGAAAATTCAATTGCACTCATAATTTTAAATTTTAGTTTATACTTGTCCGAAAAATTGTATTTTTGTTTAGTACAAGCAAGGAAGAAATATATTGTGCCTTAACGAACTAAGGGGAATTGTATCTCACAAAAGCAAGATTTTTTTTTACCAAAAACCGATTTTTTTTTAAAGAATTTTAAATCCCTTTGAACTATACGATAACAAGATTGCTTTGTATGAGAGGATGCTGAAGGAGAAAGATGAAATGATGCAACGACTTGAAAAACTAATCAATAAATTACTTCGGGATAATTCTTATTTATAATTAAGGTTCAACTAATTAGTTGAGCCTTTTTAATTGCATGATTATTATCTTTTACTAAAAAATGATTATTCGTTGTATCCATAAGCCATAACACTAAAAGTTTATTACATTAGTGCCTTCTTAAGGATTATTAATCCCTAATCTTAATAAACAATTATTTCAAATGTCAGAAGAACAGAAAAAAATATTGGAGCAACAGCTTTGGAATATAGCGAATACTTTACGAGGAAAGATGAATGCGGATGAATTCAGGGATTATATACTAGGTTTCATATTTTATAAATATTTGGCTGAAAAAATGGAAATTTTTGCTAATTCCATTTTGGAACAAGATAATATTCAATTTAGAAATATTGATGAAAATACAAAAGAAGGTCAAGAATATATTGAAGCAATCAAAGAGGAATCCCTTGAAAACTTAGGTTATTTTTTGAAACCATCTGAACTTTTTAGTGAAATTGCAAAAAGAGGAAACAGTGGGAGTAATAATTTCATTTTGGCAGATTTACAAAAAATCCTGACCAATATTCAGCTGAGTACAATGGGAACTCAAAGTGAAGAAGATTTTGAAGATCTTTTTTCGGATATGGACTTAAACAGTAATAATTTAGGACGAACTGCTGAAGCAAGAAATGCAATCATAGTAAAAGTTTTAGTGCATCTTGATGAAATTGATTTTAAGCTGGAACATACTGAACTAGATGTACTAGGTGATGCTTACGAGTATCTTATTGGTCAGTTTGCCAGTGGTGCTGGTAAAAAGGCAGGAGAATTTTATACACCACAAGAGGTTTCTAAAATTCTGGCAAAAATTGTCACAACAGGTAAAAATAGATTAAAATCAGTATATGATCCAACTTGCGGTTCTGGATCGCTGTTATTGCGTGTTGCAAGAGAGGTAAAAGATGTCAATAATTTTTACGGGCAGGAGATGAACCGAACAACATACAATCTTGCCCGAATGAATATGATACTCCACGGGGTACATTATCTAAAATTCAACATAAAACAAGAGGACACTTTAGAGCACCCACAACATTTGAATGACATGCCATTCGAAGCTATCGTAGCAAATCCCCCTTTTTCTGCCAATTGGAGTGCAAATCCTTTATTTCTGAATGATGATCGTTTTAGTCAATACGGTAAGTTAGCTCCGGCAAGTAAGGCCGATTTTGCTTTCGTTCAACACATGATTTATCATTTGGCAGAAAACGGTACAATGGCGATTGTATTGCCACACGGCGTTTTGTTTCGTGGTGCAGCAGAATTACACATCCGTAAATATCTTATAGAACAAAAGAATTACTTAGATGCAGTAATTGGTTTGCCTGCAAATATTTTCTATGGCACCAGTATTCCTACATGTATTTTGGTTTTCAAAAAATGCAGAGAAACACCTGATGATATTTTATTTATAGATGCCAGCAAAGAATTTGAAAAGGTTAAAAATCAAAATATGTTGCGAGACAATCACCTCACTAAGATTATTGAAACCTATCGTAATAGAAAAGTAATTGAAAAATACAGCCACTTGGCTAGTTTAAAAGAAGTTGCTGACAACGATTATAATTTAAATATTCCTCGTTATGTGGATACATTTGAAGAACAAGAAGAAATTGATATTCAAAAGGTAATGCTAGAAATCAAAGAACTTGAAGCCAAAAGAGCCAATCTCGATAAGGAAATAGATGTTTATTTAAAAGAACTAGAGCTAGTTTTTTAATTTCTTAAATCCTTAATGTTTTTAATAACGAAAAATAAATAATCGAGATGCCGAATAAAAAATTAAAAGTAGGTAACGTTCCTAATTTGAGATTTCCGGGGTTTGAGGGTGAGTGGGAAGTGAAGAAGTTGGGAGAAGTAACTACGTTTTCAAAAGGGAAAGGAATCTCAAAAAGTGATATTGAAGAAGGCGGT
>NZ_JBLVPL010000011.1:0-16745 GCF_048286755.1 Flavobacterium labens
TGGGGTTAAACTCAAACCACCTGCGCCTGTAACACTAACGGTAGCTGGCTCAATAGCCGATCCAGTATAAGTAAACGGAGCGCCAGTGATAGTTACAACCGTTGTTGTTGCGGCTTTACTTATAACTAAATTTCCTGTTCCTAATGCTGCAGAATAATTCGTAGTATTTGCAATACTTGCACCAACTTCATTAGCATGAGTCCCGGCATTTTTTACTGCTACAGGTATTGAAACAAACGGAACAACTAAGGTTGCTACACCCAAGGCATCAGTATTAGCAAAACCAACGGCAGTTCCATTTAAAGTGAAATTAATTGTCAATCCAGCAACATTTAAATTTGTTGTTGCTTTTAAACCAACATTTCCTCCGTAAACTCCATATCCTGAAACTGCTGAAAAGGATGTATTAGCTTTTGCTACCGTAAAATTTATTGAGACATTTTTACTCGCGTAAGGGTTATTACTTGGATCTCCTGCAAAATCCGCTTTTAATTTAGTAGTTCCTGATGTGTAGCTTCCTGGTGCTAGAGAAATACTTACAGTAGAGCTTGCAATACCATTAGCATTAGTTATACCAGTTCCTAATGGTGTTCCACCACCACTAAAGGTTATGGTTTTGCCTGGTATTGGGTTGCCATTACCTACATAAGTTGGAGGCGACCCAGTACCATTTTGGGTAAGTTTACTTGATATAGTTACAATTGATCCATAAACAAACGCCGAGTCAGGATTGGGATCGGTTAAGCTTGTATTTGCATCCGTAAAATTCCTCGTTGCAACTAATCCTGAGGTCTGACCTGTAGCTGTTAGCAAAAAGGCAACTCCAATATGGTTGATTTTTATTAAAAACTGATTATTATATATATTACCGCTGGAGTCTGCCACTGCGGTCATATCATGCGGTAGAAGACATGTTGCTGGCTTAGGCGTTTCATCAAAATGCAACGTTACGGTTTCGCCTGGCGCCCATCCAGTTCCTGTAATAATCACATACTCACCGGGAGCATAATCATCTTTGTCGGTAGTAACCGTAGCTTGACCAAAAGCAGCTTCTGCAAAAAATAAATTTGCAATTAAAAAAACAATCGTTAAAAAATGTGATTTGAGTAAAAATGTTTTCATATTTATTGAATTAAAATAATAAAATAACGAATACTATATGCCTTACTATAAAATGCAGAACCAATAGAATAATATCTCTATTGCTTTTAAATTTTTATAACAAAAAACAACATTACAATTGTCTAATTTCCAAAAACTTATATACTAAATTATATAATTAAGAATACATTAATCTTATTTTTAATACATTTTCGATTAAAGGAATAAAAAAAACTACCAACTACATCTTTTATGTTTTTTTAGAAGAAATAAAAAAAATAATTAAAAACATACGCCACTTTTAGAACTGTTTTATATTTAATTATTAAAATTCAATGAAACTAATTGAAGAAAATTTCGGTAGAATTTATAAATAAAAAAAGGCTGCCTTTACAGACAGCCTCATTTGAATTTTAATATTTCTAGTAACTTTTTATTTTAAAACTGTGAACTCAATTTTTGAATCATTATAAATTCTATGAGTTTGCTTTTGGAAATCCTCTGGTTTAGCATAAAATATATTATCAACAAACGTTTGTGAATTCAAATCAATAAACGGGAACCAAGTACTTTGAACCTGAATCTGTATTTTATGTCCTTTTTTGAATGTATGAAAAACATCTTGCAACTTTATATTTACAGGTGTTTTCTCATTAGCAACAAAAGGCTCAGGTTTTGAAAAACTATTTCTGAAACGTCCTCTCATAACCTCACTACGAACCATCATGTGATAATTACTCATTTTCAAATAAGGAGCAACCTCTTTTGTCTCTGGTTCGTCATTAGGGAATACGTCAACAACTTTTACAATCCAGTCCGCATCTGTTCCTGTAGTAGAAACTTGTAATTTAGCCAATATTTCTCCTGCTAATGTGGTATCGTCAGTCAAAACCTCGGTTTCAAAAACAATCACATCTGGACGTCTCGCAGCAAAACGCTGATCATCCGTCATATATTTCCTTGGTGTAAGACCCGCTTGTTTGATATCTTCAGAATAAGGAACCGGTTTTTTAGGGTCACTAATGAATTCTTCAAAAGAAATATTTCTCTTAGCCATTTTTGTCAATTGACTTCCTTGCAAAAAGAAATCTTGTTTTTCAGTATTTTGAGGAGGCCAATTTTCATAGGTCTTCCACTCTTTTCTTCCAGTATCAAAAACATAGGCTTCTGGTAATTTATTTTCACCTTTACCATTATTTTTTAAGAAATGACGGAAGAAATTAGCTTCAATATTTTTTTGATAATAACCTGAAATACTGTCTCCAAAATTTATATTACCAATCACTTGTTTTGCTGAATTTCTAGCCCAATCACCATGGCTCCAAGGCCCCATAACGATTGTGTTGTAGTTTTTACTACTCTTTTCAATGGTAGTGTAGGTATTTAATGGACCATATAAATCTTCGGCATCAAACCAACCTCCTACAGTCATTACCGCTGGTTTAATATTGTTCAAATGTTGTAAAATTCCACGTTTTTGCCAAAAATCATCATAGCTAGAATGGTCTTTCAGCTGTTGCCAAAATTCGTCTTCTTTACCGTAATATTTATCTAAATTAGATAATGGACCCGCATCCAGGAAAAACTGATAATCATCATTTGTCCCAGTATTCGTAAATTTATACCAAGGTTCCGTAGTACGCTTTGTTTTTTGAGGTCCAAATAATGGCGTTACTTTCCAATAACTCAACAAATAGGCTCCATTATGATGAAAATCATCGAAAAAGAAATCGGCTATACACGCTTGAGGTGAAACTGCTTTCAAAGCTGGATGATTGCTCAACAAAGAATACGTAGCGTAAAATCCGGGATATGAAATTCCCCAAGTTCCAACATTTCCGTTGTTATTAGCCACATTTTTAACCAACCAATCTATCGTATCATAAGTATCCGAAGCTTCATCGGTATCTTTTTTTCCTTTTTTATTTGGAATAAAACCACGCATATTATCGTATAATCCATCACTCATGAACCTGCCACGAACATCTTGATAAACCACAATATATCCTTCTTTCATCATCGTTTCGTTGGGAGAAATACTTCTTTTGAGCTGACCTTCTCCATAAGGACCTGAATTATAAGGCGTTCTTTGCATTATAATCGGATATTTTTTAGAAATATCTTTGGGAGTGTAAATAGAAGTAAATAATTCTGCACCGTCGCGCATTTTTATATGTACTTCTTTTTTAGTGTAATTTTCAGAAACATAATTTACTTTATTGTCTTGGGCAAACAGAACTGCACCAATAAAAAAAAGAGAAATACTAAGTAGTTTTTTCATGAATTTTTTGAGTTAAAATAGTTTTTAAAGATAAAAAATCTCTTTTGAATAAAATATCCTTATTTCAACTTTTTTTAAATTCAGAAATCGAGTATAATTATATGGAGAGTAGAAATTTACACTGTCATAATAGCTAATTATGTTCAAACCTTTCACACCTAAGGTTCATTCATTTGTGTATTCAAAATAGCAACTTTTCCTACCAGATAATCCTTTGTCTTTGCATTGAATTATTTACATTATCAACTTATAAAAGGATTTTTTTCACTTATAAAAAAGGCGTTTTACCCATTTTAAGAGCTATTTTCAGATAATTCGCCTTATATTTGTAAAACACCAAATTATTTTTTGTAGTTATTAAAGTCACTTTTTGTGCACTTTTAACCCAAAATTAAATCCCTTATTTCAGAAATCATTCTGAAAAAATCATCTTTTTTTTGTAGTTTACTACATCATCGCCTTTTGGAAAAATTCCATTTACAGGCTATTAATTAACCTAAAAAAATAATACTATTTGATTTTCTATTTAGAAAAATCATTAGCATGGCTACAGCTCATATTTAACACTAAATTACTTTTAAATGGAATTCAAACAAATTAATGACACTACCGGAGAAGATACAATATACACCAATAAAATTATAGCACTTTTCCTTTATACCCATTTAGAACAATATGGCGACACTATTGAAGACATTCAAAAATGTATTGATTATGTCATGAATCCTGACAAAGGAGGCAATATTGTTGTGGGAATCGAGGAACAGAAAATCGTAGGTGTTGTTATTTTAAACAACACTGGAATGAAAGATTACATTCCAGAAAATATTTTGGTTTACATCGCTGTAAACAATAGCCAACGCGGAAAGGGTTTTGGAAAACAGTTGATGCAAAAAGCCATATCAATTGCCGAAGGAAATATTGCACTGCATGTAGAACCTGATAATCCTGCCCAAAAACTATACGAAAGTTTAGGTTTTACTAATAAATACCTGGAAATGAGACTGACTAAATAGTTCGGTCTTCAAACAACTTGTTTTAAATCATCAGAAATGGCTTTTATAAAATTATATCGAAAAAAATTACAGGAAAACTATCAGTTTTTAGATGAAACATTTAAATCTAGAAACATCCAATGGGGCGTTGTTTCTAAACTTTTATGCGGAAATAAAATTTACCTTAGAGAAATCATTGCTTTAGGAGTGCGTGAAATTCATGATTCCAGGGTGAGTAATTTAAAAAAAATTAAAGCACTGGATCCTGAAATTCAAACTGTCTATATAAAACCACCTGCAAAACGAAGTATTGAAAGCATTGTTAAGTATGCCGATATTAGTTTTAATACTGAAATCTATACCATACAACTACTTTCAGATGAAGCGGTGAAGCAAAATAAGACACATAAAATCATCATCATGATTGAAATGGGAGACCTTCGCGAAGGCGTTATGGGGGAGGAATTGATAGACTTTTATGGTACGATTCTAAAAATGCCAAATATCGAAATCTCTGGTATCGGGACGAATTTTAATTGCCTCAGCGGTGTAATGCCAACGCAGGACAAGCTAATTCAATTGAGTTTATACAAGCAATTAATTGAAGCTAAATTCAATATCAATATTCCGTTCGTTTCCGGAGGAACTTCGGTTACAATACCATTACTTCTAAAAAATGCCCGACCAATGGCCGTGAATCACTTCCGAATAGGAGAAGCACTCTTTTTTGGGAAAGACTTGTTTACTGGAAATACTATTGAAGGAATGCACCATGATGTTTTCAAATTATATGCTGAAATCATCGAAATTACTGAAAAGCCGAATACGCCAACAGGTGAATTAGGAGAAAATGTAGCGGGAAATTCGTTCTCAATGAATGATGTCAACGATTTGGGAATTACTTCTCTGCGAGCTATTCTAGATATTGGCTTACTTGATATGCAACCACAATACATCGAATCAGATGATACAGATATTACTATTGTAGATGCCAGTTCTGACATGTTGGTTATCGATATTTCTAATTCTAAAAAAACGTATAAGATTGGAGACTTAGTTGCTTTTCAAATACGCTATATGGGCGCTTTGTATCTTTTAAATTCTGATTATATCGAAAAAATAATTGAATAAAAGTCATTAGTATTTATTTACAGTAGTGAAATATTTTAACTGACTTAACAATGATTCCATATACAAATATGTGCCAAGTTTAAAAAAATTGCACTAATTTCCAAAGATTACTTCTTAGAAATTAGTGCAATTTATGTTTACTGTTTTGTCCACATGCTACGCTTTATTTAGCCTTTTTAAATCGAGTAATTCCTTCTCTCAACCAGCCTTTATAAGCATTAATATCCGAGTTATAACTTTCCGGTTTAACTGACAACATATTTTCTTCTACATCTATAACAATGTAATACGGTTGCGCGTTGGCTTTGTATCTTGTAATTTGGAAATCACTCCATTTATTCCCTACACTTACAATTTCTTTACCCGTTTCTTTAGATACATATTGCTCATTTTTGGGTAATTCTCTTTTATCATCGACATACAAAGAGATTAAAACCACTTCGTCTTGTAAAATTTTTAGAATAGCAGGATCAGACCAAACATAATCTTCCATTTTTCTGCAATTCACACAAGCATATCCTGTAAAATCAAGCAAAATGGGTTTGTTAACTGACTTGGCATAAGCCAATCCCTTTTCATAATCCTCAAAAGCGATAAGATCGTGTGGTCCTAAGTGTGCACCTTCCGGCAAAACTTGAGCTGATGCATTCGAACCACCTTTAGAGTTTCCTACTCCGTATGGACTTTCACTATACGTCATTGGAGGCGGGAAACCAGAAATTAATTTCAATGGTGCTCCCCAAATTCCGGGAATCAAATAGATGGTAAAAGCCAAAATAACCAATCCAAAAGACAATCTTCCTACTGATATATGACTCATCGGGCTATCATGCGGAAGCGTAATTTTCCCAAATAAATAGAATGCTAAAGTTCCAAAAATAGCAATCCAAATTGCCAAGAAAACTTCTCTTTCCAAGAAATGCAATTGCAAAACCAAATCCGCATTTGACAAAAATTTGAATGCCAAAGCTAATTCTAAAAACCCTAAAACGACTTTAACCGTATTCAACCAACCGCCAGATTTTGGCAACGAATTCAACCAACCCGGGAACATGGCAAATAACATAAATGGTAAGGCTAAAGCCAATGAAAATCCGAACATTCCAACAATTGGCGCAATTCCGCCTTTTGACGCAGCTTCTACTAAAAGTGTTCCTACGATTGGTCCGGTACACGAAAAAGATACAATTGCTAATGCCAAAGCCATGAATAAAATTCCAATTATTCCGCCTCTATCCGCTTGATTATCGACTTTGTTTGCCCAAGAATTTGGTAACATAATCTCAAAAGCTCCTAAAAATGAAGCCGCAAAAGTGACTAACAAAACAAAGAAAATAATATTAAACCAAACATTCGTAGACAACGCATTCAATGCATCCGCACCAAAAATCCAAGTCACTAAGAATCCTAAAACAACATATATGAAGATGATTGCAATTCCATAAATAATGGCATTTCTAATTCCTTTTGCTTTTGTTTTGCTTTGTTTGGTAAAAAAACTGACCGTCATAGGAATCATCGGGAAGACACAAGGCGTAAGCAATGCGGCAAATCCAGATAAAAAAGCAATAAAGAAAATAGACCATAATCCTCTTTGCTTGGAAGGTTTGGTATCCAGAACGGGAACTTTTTCAGCCGTAACAGCTTGTTCATTATTTACATCTGTATTTGCCATAGCAGTGTCAACTTTAGCTGTATCTATTGTAGTCAAATCTGATGCTGCAGTAGGTAATTCCGCTGTTTTTGCAGTGGCAGGAATGGTAAACGTAAAACTCTTCTCTAAATTGATACACGCTTCTTTACAAACCTGATAATTCAAATTGACTTCAATTTTTGTAATCTTTGGGTTTGTAATCGTGATTTCCTGTTGAATTTGAGCTTTTTTCTCAAAGTACGTTTCGTTCACATCAAAAACATCATTGAAAGCAGTTGTGGTTTTGCTTTCTTTGGCTTTGCCCACTAAATTAAAGTTTCCTTTTTGATTTTTGAAAATAATTTCCAAAGGCAAAGATCCGCCGTCAGTAGTAAATTGAGAATATAAATGCCAATCTTTTTCTATGATGGCATTAAAAGTAAGAATATAATTATTCTCAGATTTCTTTTCTATTTTGGTGGTCCATTTTGCAGGATCAAGAATTTGGGCATATCCATTCGCAAAAGCCAAAAAAGCAATAAGTATAAATAGTAGTTTCTTCATTATTCTAATTGTATTTTAAGTATATTCTTTGTTGTATTCTCTATTCTAAAACGTTCATCCTGACGAAGACCAATAATCCAAACTATTTGATCATTCGAACATAAAAGCCACGAATTTTCTTTTTCTAGCAAGGATAATTTTTCATCTTTAAAAAGCTTGCTCACTTTTTTAGATTTACCATCCATCCCAAAAGGCTGAAAACTATCGCCCTCATTCCAGTGGCGTAAAACTAAAGGAAATTGCAGTTTATCAGCGTCAACAAAGATAGCTGAGTTCATTGTTAAACTAATGTCCGCTACTTTACAAAACGTAAGATTTAAGGGAATATTAACTTCTTTTTGATTTTCATCAATTGCATATTCCTCCTTTTCATTTACGAAATTTATTGAGCTTAAGATTAAAGAATCTCTATCTTTCAATAATCTATATTCTGGCGAAAAAACGTATTTGCCAGATTGGCTTTCGACCAAATCATAAATATCATCCCAAGCCGAAAATCCAAATTCTTTCAGCCATTGATGTAAATACGATTTGTAATTGGGTAATTTTTTTAATTTTTTTAAATCAAAATAAATAGTATCCTCCTCCTGTTTAGCCACTTGTTGATAAATCATAATAGATGCATCTTCGACCATCACTTGCGCTTCTTGCAAATAGGTTTGCGTTTTATGAAACGAAGAAAGAAAATTGGGATTCAATTCCTTTAACATCGGAACCAAATGATGGCGAATTTTATTTCGAAGGTATTTATCTGATGCATTGCTGCTGTCTTCACGCCATTGAATGTTATTTAATTTGGCATATTCTTCCATTTCTTCTTGGCTAAATGCCAAAAGCGGACGAATTACTCTATCGTTTTGTTCCGGAATTCCTGTCAAACCTTCTAATCCAGTTCCACGACTCAAATTGATTAGGAACGTTTCCAGATTATCATCGGCATGATGTGCCGTAAGAATATAATCGAATTTTTCAGTTTCTAATAATTCATAAAACCAGTTATATCGCAACTCACGAGCGGCAACTTGCGTAGAAACTTTATAATCTTCTGCGAAAGCTTTAGTATCAAATTGTGTTATAAATACCGGAATATCATTTGCAGAAGCATATTCCTGGACAAAATTTTGGTCTCCAAAACTTTCCAATCCGCGCAATTGAAAATTACAATGTACTATTCCTATTTTATAATCCAATTGCTGAAACAAATGCACCATTACCATGCTGTCTTTCCCGCCACTTGTGGCCAGAAGGATTTTTTTTCCGCTCAAGAACTGGAAATTATGAAGAAGATGGTTTTGGAATTTCTGTAGCATGTTCAAATTTAATTAATTCGTTTGGATTTAACTTAAAACTTCTCGCATCGCTTTTGCTTTAAGCAAACATTCCTCATATTCATTTTCAGGAATGGATTGTGAAGTGATGGCACTTCCAACTGAAAAAGAAACGTATTTTTTTTCTTGATTGTACAAAATGCTTCGGATAACTACATTAAAATCAAAATCACCGTTTGGTGTAAAATAGCCCACGGCGCCGCTATACAATCCGCGTTTTGTTTCTTCCAACTGTTCAATGATTTTCATCACCGAAATTTTTGGTGCTCCAGTCATACTTCCCATCGGGAAAGTGGTCTTCAAAACATCAACAATCGAATATTGCACATCTAATTTTGACGTTACAGTAGAAATCATTTGATGTACTTGCAAAAAAGAGTAAATTTTGCATAACTCTTGTACTTCAACTGATCCTTTTTGTGCGGTTCGAGACAAATCATTCCGCACTAAATCCGTTATCATAATATTTTCGGCTCGTTCTTTTGGATCTAAAGCCAATTGCATTTTCGATTTTTCATCTTCGATTGGGTCTAAAAATCGTTTCGCAGTTCCTTTAATCGGTTGCGAAATAATACGTTCTCCTTCTTTCCTTAAATAACGTTCCGGTGTCGCCGAAAGTAAAAAATGCTTGTTGTTTTTAAAAAAAACGGCAAATGGCGGCTGAGAAATTGCGTTGAGTTTTATAAATTTTTCTATAGGATTAATCGTTGCATTTTCAGCAAAAAATTCCATACAAAAATTAGCTTCATATATATCGCCTTGATGAATGTGTTCCAAGACTTTTGAAACTTTTTGAAGATATTTTTTCTTCGGAATCCGTTGTTGAATCGTTACTAATGCTTCTATTTCGACATTTGACTTTCGAATTTTGACAATTTCGCCAAAATCTTCCTCCACTTCATCGTCACACATATTGAGATATTGAATTTCTATTTGATTCCCTTTCAATAAAAATAACTTCTTAGGTTGAAAGAAATACAAATCCGGAAAATCCAGCCCATCAAAATTGGTAGATTGTAACTGCTCGATATCATTTTTTAAATCATACGATAAATAACCAAAAAGCCAGTCTCTGGTACTTTGCTGGTATTGTTTTAAATCCTCAAAAGCATTGTGATAATCTGTTTTTATTGAAGTAAATGCATCAACGGCAAGAACGCAATCATAACTGGAATAATTTTGTGGATAATGATTACTGTCTAAATAAATGATTTCTCGAAACTGTTGAGACCAAAATAAAAGCTGTTCTTTAAACAGTTTTGGATCAGAAATAGACTTGTAAATTGAAGTTCTCAAAAAGTATTGGTATTTAAAATTCAAAATTACAACAAAAAATAAACCTTCAATAACTGATTATACTAAAATTAGTTTATTTTTTTGTAAATTTGATAGTGCATGATAAATTTAGGATTCTTTTAATCGTCTAATCATTCTCATTATGGCTTCAAAAATTTTCATCAATTTAGCTGTTAAAAACCTAAAAAAATCAATTGATTTTTTTACTAAACTTGGATTTTCTTTCAACCCACAATTTACTGACGAACAGGCCACTTGCATGATTGTTGGAGACAATATTTTTGCGATGCTTGTTATTGAGCAACGATTTAAAGACTTTACCAAAAAAGAAATTTGCAACGCCCATAAAAATACCGAAGTATTAATTGCAATAGATGCTGATAGTAGAGAAAAAGTAGATGAAATGGTAAAAACCGCAGTAGATGCCGGTGGTTCAATTTATATGGAGCCGCAAGATCATGGATGGATGTACGGACATAGTTTTGCCGATTTAGATGGGCATCAATGGGAAATTATGTATATGGATGAAAGTGCAATTCCCCAATAATTATTCTCAAATATGTAACCTCTAAAAAACCATATACTATGAAAATTGCAATTATTATTATCCGAACCTTAATTGGACTTTTGCTTCTTTATGCGTCTGTTAGCTTTTTTCTAAAACTAGCACCAGAACCAGAAGTTACTGGAAATTTCAAAGCTTTTAATGTGGGTTTAGTTGCATCTACTTATTTAATCCCTTTGGCTAAATCAATGGAATTTCTTTGTGGACTATCCTTTATTACTGGACGGTATGTAACATTAGCGAACATCTTAATATTACCAATAACTATAAACATTTTATTTATCAACTTTTTCTTGTCTCCTGAAGGGATACCTGTTGCAGTGTTCTTGTTTTTAGGCAATCTGTTTTTAATTTACAGCCATTGGGAAAACTATAAAGGTTTATTTGTAGCAAAAGGCTAATTAAACTCAACTCATGTCCCGTCCTAAAAAAGCGATACAGATTATTAGATAAAATTAAAATATTAAACAGTAGCAAAGACGTTTTTGCTACTGTTTTTTGTTTTGTAGGTTCTCATATAAATTATACTTTGCGCATGCATTTGTTTGGGAGTTAACATGTAATTAGAATAATGAGGTCTGATTTCATTATAAATAGCAATCGCTTCCTTTACAATTTGGTTTGTTATTTCTGTTGTTTGATTGTATTTATCGATTCTAAATTCTTGTTTTAAAATCCCATTTATTCTCTCTGCTACTGCATTTTCATAGGGGTCTGAATTTTGAGTCATACTGCACAAAACCCCGTTATTAATGAGCTCTTCTTGGTATTGATTAGCACAATATTGCAAACCTCTATCGGAATGATGTATCAATGACAAGCCACAATTCTTTCTCTGTTTAAGCGCCATTTTTAAAGCTATAACACTACTTTGAACATTTAAGTTGTTAGCTATATAATATCCCATTATTTTCTTGGAGTAAGCATCAGTAACCAAACTTAAGTAGCAAGGATTATCTCTTTTTCCGATGTAAGTAATATCAGATACCCAAACTTGTTCTGGTCTGTTTATTTCTAAATTCAGAATTAGATTCTCGTGTTTTCTAAAGCGATGATGCGAGTTGGTTGTTATATGATAAGAACGCTTTGGCTGTATTAGTAAATGATTAGCTCTTAGTATATCGAAGAATTTATCCCTTCCAATTTTCATCAGCTGGAGTTTATTTTGTAGAAGATAATAGAGTTTTCGAGTACCTATTCTAGGCATTGATTTTCTAATAACAACAACCATTGAAACAACCTGTTCAGCCTTGCCTTGCTTAACTCTTTTCCTTCGAATGCTTCGATAATAAACCTGTCTGTCTATCCCGAACAAATAACAGGTAAAGGCTACTGTTTGTTGCTCTTTTTCTTTAAAATCATCGATTGTTCGGGTACAGAGTTTTTTCGGATATCAATATGATATTCTTGTTCAGCTAGATCAATCATCATATCAAACAAGATTGCTTTCTTATCAGCAACAAATGCCTGACGTTCTAAAAAAGCTTTTTGTTTCTCTAAAAGCTTGACTTGAGCTTCTAGTTCCATAATCTTTTGTTCGGGTAATTTTGCCATAGTCAAACAGGTTTGGTTCTCCCAATCAAAGCTACCAAATTTTTTTAGCCATTCTACAACTGTCTTTCTACATTGAATACTATATTTCTTTGTAGCTTCTGTAGTAGTGAGTTGTCCACGCTCTATTTCTTGAACAATTTATAATTTAAAAGACATCGAATAGTCTTTTTGAGTACGCTTTACATAGCGGCTTTCTTGAGGATTTTCCATAACGGTACTTTTTGTGTATCGCTATTTCAGGACTAGACAGCAAAACAAATAAGAAACCCGCTCAATGGAGCGGGTTTCTTTATTTTATAGAAATGCAAGTAACTAATTACACATGTAAAGATCTATTATCAGTTGCTGCTAAAGCTGCTTCTTTTATTGCTTCTGCAAATGTTGGATGTGCATGAGACATTCTTGAAATATCTTCAGCAGATGCTTTAAATTCCATTGCCGTAACCGCTTCAGCAATTAAATCCGCACAACGGGCACCAATCATATGAACTCCGAGAACTTCATCTGTTTTTGCATCAGCAAGAATTTTTACAAATCCGTCTAAATCTCCTCCTGCTCTTGCACGACCTAATGCTTTGAAAGGGAAACTTCCTGATTTATAATCAACACCAGCTGCTTTCAATTGCTCTTCTGTTTGTCCAACAGCAGCCACTTCTGGCCAAGTGTAAACAACACCAGGAATCAAGTTATAATCAATATGTGGTTTTTGACCCGCTAAAATTTCAGCAACCATTGTTCCTTCTTCTTCTGCTTTGTGCGCTAACATTGCTCCACGAACTACATCTCCAATTGCATAAATATTTGGAATATTAGTTTGTAAATGATCGTTTACTTCAACCATTCCTCTATCTGAAATTTTCACTCCTGCTTTATCAGCATTTAATCCATCAGTGTAAGGACGACGTCCTACAGAAACTAATGAATAATCTCCTTCCAGCGTAATGGTTTCTCCTTTTGCATTTTCAGCTTGAACTACAACTCCTTCACCATTTCTTTCAACTGATTTCACTTTGTGTGAAACGTAGAATTTCATGCCTTGTTTTTTCAATACCTTAGTCAATTCTTTAGACAATGAAGCGTCCATTCCGGGAATGATTCTGTCTAAATATTCTACAACAGAAACTTGTGCTCCCAATCGTAAATACACTTGACCTAATTCGATTCCAATAACTCCACCACCAATAATTACTAAATGTTTTGGCACTTCTTTAAGTTTCAAAGCTTCGGTAGAAGTGATGATTCTTTCTTTATCGATTTTGATAAATGGTAAAGAAGAAGGTTTTGAACCTGTAGCAATAATAATATTTTTAGCTTCGATAGTTTCAGAAGTTCCATCCGCTTTTGCAATAGCAACATGTGTAGCATCAACAAATGAACCTAATCCTTCCAGAACTGTAATTTTATTTTTGTCCATTAAAAATTTTACACCACCTGAAGTTTGATCTACAACGGCTTGTTTACGTGCAATCATTTTTTCAAGATTCACTTTTACTTCTCCAGAAAGTTCAATACCGTGATCTGCAAAATGAGCAATTTCACTGTAATGATGAGAGGAAGCAAGCAATGCTTTTGAAGGAATACAACCTACATTCAAGCAAGTTCCTCCAAGAGTGGAATATTTTTCGATTATTGCGGTTTTGAAACCCAACTGTGCGCAACGAATTGCTGATACATATCCGCCTGGTCCAGAACCTATAATGACTACGTCAAATGAATTCATAGTATATTTTTTTATTGTGTTTTTATAAAATGTTGCACAAAATTAAGGAATTAAGTTTTGTTTAAAGTTTAATTCAGAAGGTTTTTTGTTACGAATTTTTAGTAATTAACATTTACTTATCTCTAAATAGCGCTTTAAATCCACGTTTATTCTAAATATCAACAACCGTCGTGTTTTTTACTTCGCTAATCATGAATGTGCTGTGTGTACTTCCAATATGTTGCAAAGTGGTGAGTTTTGTAACCAAAAATTCGCGGTATGCTTCCATATCTTTAACGACTATTTTTAGGATATAATCGTAATCTCCACTTACATGATGGCATTCAATTACTTCCTTAAGTTGTATCACTTCGTTTTCGAATTTAGCGATAAACTCTTTGGTATGCTGAATCAGTTTAAGGTGACAAAAAACAACAAAACCTTTTTCGACTTTCGAACGATTCACTAACACAACATATTTATCGATAATGCCTTCTCTTTCCAGTTTTTTTATGCGCTCGTAAACAGCAGTAACTGAAAGATTAAGTTTTAAGGACAATTCCTTGGTTGTTTTTTTACAGTCTTTTTGTAATAAAAAAAGCAACTTTTTATCTACTAAGTCTAATGTCATTTATATTGAGAATTTGAATTGAAATAAAATCTATATAAATCCTATTTAGGAAGCTAATTTAGAAAATTAAATTACATTTTTTATTTTTTATAGTTTTAAAATCTAATAATAAATAATAGCATTGATTATTAATCTATAACGCTGTTATTTTGAATAGATTTAATCAAGACCGAAATCCCCTAGCCCTGATAGAAGCGGCATCCTTTTACTTTTTCTTTAAAAAGTAAAAGATAAAGCGTATGGCAGGAATAGCTTCAAATAACAATAAAAAATAATTATGAAAAATTTCAATCCCGCAGACAAAATTCAGGATTTACAGTATTTTGGAGAATTTGGTGGTGTAAATCCATCAATTTCAGACTCGTCAACCTATACTTTTCTTTCGGCAAAAACCATGTTCGATACATTTGAAGGTAATATGGAAGGATGCTACTTGTATTCCCGTCATTCTTCACCGAGCAATTTATACTTAGACAAAGCCTTGGCAGCAATGGAAGGAACGGAAACAGCAAACGTTTCAGCATCAGGAATGGGAGCAATTACTCCTACTCTATTGCAGTTGTGTGGAACGGGTGATCACATTGTTTCTAGTAGAACAATTTATGGTGGAACATATGCTTTCTTGAAGAATTTTACGCCTCGATTAGGCATCAAAACGACTTTTGTTGATATCACGAAATTAGACGTTGTGGAAGCTGCAATTACTCATGAAACTAAAGTTTTATATTGCGAAACGGTGAGTAATCCTTTACTGGAAGTTGCTGATATTGAAGGCTTATCAAAAATTGCAAAAAAACACAATTTGAAATTAGTGGTCGATAATACTTTTTCACCATTGTCCGTTTCTCCTGCAAAATTAGGAGCTGATATTGTGATTCACAGTTTGACGAAATACATTAACGGAAGCAGTGATACTGTGGGTGGTGTAACATGTGCATCTCAGGAATTTATCGACAGTTTAAAAAATGTAAATAGCGGCGCAAGCATGTTATTGGGACCAACAATGGATAGCTTACGTTCTGCTAGTGTAATGAAAAACTTACGCACATTACACATCAGAATGAAACAACACAGCCATAATGCGATGTATTTGGCAGAACGCTTTGAAAAAGATGGCCTAAAAACGGTTTATCCAGGTTTAAAAAGCCACCCAAGTCATGAATTGTATTCAGCAATGATAAATCACGAATATGGTTTTGGAGGAATGATGACATTAGACGTAGGCACTTTGGCGAAAGCCAATGCTCTGATGGAATTGATGCAAGCCAAAAATCTTGGGTATCTTGCAGTGAGTTTAGGATTTTATAAGACTTTATTTAGTGCCCCAGGAACTTCAACATCAAGTGAAATTCCTATGGAAGAACAAATAGAAATGGGATTAACTGATGGCTTGATTCGGTTCTCAATCGGTTTAGATAATGACATT
The DNA here is from genome assembly GCF_048286755.1 of Flavobacterium labens. Taxonomy (NCBI): domain Bacteria; kingdom Pseudomonadati; phylum Bacteroidota; class Flavobacteriia; order Flavobacteriales; family Flavobacteriaceae; genus Flavobacterium; species Flavobacterium labens. The sequence goes on from NZ_JBLVPL010000011.1 coordinate 16,205, forward strand.
GAAAGAACCTATCAAATGATGAAGAAATGCATGATAGAATTAAATGTGCTAACATCAGAATCCGTTTTGGCAGAATAGTATATTTAGTATATAATTTGAAAAAGCAGCAGATTATTTTGCTGCTTTTTTATTACCTATTTTTAGTAATAAAGATTTATTAAGTCAAAAAGGATTGAAACCAATACTATTAGAATATCGAGTACTTATATGCTCATTATTAGATCTAATTAATATCTACATAAATTATTTCTAAATATTTCAAAAAAAATTAAAAAAAAAAAACAATTTGAAATTCAGCAATATACATACAAAACCTAATTTAGACATATAATTTATTTGAACATTCAATCGCTTTTAATTTCTTACTAAACACATAATCTAATACTTATTAAACACAAAAAACCCCGTTAAAAAGAACGGGGTTTTAAAGAAATGCGGCCCATCTATGCATTAGCCAAACACTGGTAGCACTGTAAAACAAAAAACCCCATTCCGATAGGAATAGGGTTTTTCAAAGAAAGGCGACGACATACTCTCCCAC
>NZ_JBLVPL010000012.1:0-5810 GCF_048286755.1 Flavobacterium labens
AGAAAGGTGTGATCAGGTTGTCTATAGGTAATATGATTCACAGTTTTCTGGGGATAAAGCCACCCTTTGCTTTGGATAGGGTGTTGTAGCGGAAAAAACTTTTACTTTCAAAATTCACGGTTTCAGCGAGTTAAAGTTTAAGTTAAGAAAACATCAAAAAAAAGTGATTAAAAAGCTTGAATAACTCAATAAACGGTGTAGTTTTGCACCCGCAATGACGCAGACGTTCTTTTAAATACTGGCAAGTAAAGTTAATCTAAGTAGAAAATTTATTTTCAAAAAAAGATTAAAAAAGCTTGTGAGATTAGAAAACGGATGTTACATTTGCACCCCGCAAAACGGGCAAAGTTCCTTGAAAGATTGATGAGAAAATAAGAATTAAACGGAGATAATAATTTCCAAAAAAACTTCAAAATTTTCTTGCCAGTTAAAAAGAAAGTTGTACTTTTGCACCCGCTTCGAGAAACACTATAACAAGTGTTAACGGGGTTTGAAAAAAGATAAGAACACGTTCCTAGACATATTGAATTGACAGCCGTTCCGATGAAAATCGGAACAAAAGAATAAGAGTAATAGAATCGAGAGATTTGAAAAAACCACTAGAATTTAGTCGAATAAACAAAGAGTGAAGATTTATCTGATCTCAAACAATATACGATGAAGAGTTTGATCCTGGCTCAGGATGAACGCTAGCGGCAGGCTTAACACATGCAAGTCGAGGGGTATAGTTCTTCGGAACTAGAGACCGGCGCACGGGTGCGTAACGCGTATGCAATCTACCTTTCACAGAGGGATAGCCCAGAGAAATTTGGATTAATACCTCATAGTATTATAGAGTGGCATCACTTTATAATTAAAGTCACAACGGTGAAAGATGAGCATGCGTCCCATTAGCTAGTTGGTAAGGTAACGGCTTACCAAGGCAACGATGGGTAGGGGTCCTGAGAGGGAGATCCCCCACACTGGTACTGAGACACGGACCAGACTCCTACGGGAGGCAGCAGTGAGGAATATTGGACAATGGGCGCAAGCCTGATCCAGCCATGCCGCGTGCAGGATGACGGTCCTATGGATTGTAAACTGCTTTTGCACAGGAAGAAACACTACTTCGTGAAGTAGCTTGACGGTACTGTGAGAATAAGGATCGGCTAACTCCGTGCCAGCAGCCGCGGTAATACGGAGGATCCAAGCGTTATCCGGAATCATTGGGTTTAAAGGGTCCGTAGGCGGTTTAGTAAGTCAGTGGTGAAAGCCCATCGCTCAACGGTGGAACGGCCATTGATACTGCTAAACTTGAATTATTAGGAAGTAACTAGAATATGTAGTGTAGCGGTGAAATGCTTAGAGATTACATGGAATACCAATTGCGAAGGCAGGTTACTACTAATGGATTGACGCTGATGGACGAAAGCGTGGGTAGCGAACAGGATTAGATACCCTGGTAGTCCACGCCGTAAACGATGGATACTAGCTGTTGGGAGCAATCTCAGTGGCTAAGCGAAAGTGATAAGTATCCCACCTGGGGAGTACGTTCGCAAGAATGAAACTCAAAGGAATTGACGGGGGCCCGCACAAGCGGTGGAGCATGTGGTTTAATTCGATGATACGCGAGGAACCTTACCAAGGCTTAAATGTAGATTGACCGGTTTGGAAACAGACTTTTCGCAAGACAATTTACAAGGTGCTGCATGGTTGTCGTCAGCTCGTGCCGTGAGGTGTCAGGTTAAGTCCTATAACGAGCGCAACCCCTGTTGTTAGTTGCCAGCGAGTCATGTCGGGAACTCTAACGAGACTGCCAGTGCAAACTGAGAGGAAGGTGGGGATGACGTCAAATCATCACGGCCCTTACGCCTTGGGCTACACACGTGCTACAATGGCCGGTACAGAGAGCAGCCACTGGGTGACCAGGAGCGAATCTACAAAACCGGTCACAGTTCGGATCGGAGTCTGCAACTCGACTCCGTGAAGCTGGAATCGCTAGTAATCGGATATCAGCCATGATCCGGTGAATACGTTCCCGGGCCTTGTACACACCGCCCGTCAAGCCATGGAAGCTGGGGGTGCCTGAAGTCGGTGACCGCAAGGAGCTGCCTAGGGTAAAACTGGTAACTAGGGCTAAGTCGTAACAAGGTAGCCGTACCGGAAGGTGCGGCTGGAACACCTCCTTTCTAGAGCCTTAGTGTTAGTAGTAATACACGCTAGGGAAAGAAGACGAAAGTTCGAGTTGGAAACAAGTTTCAACATTATATTACTCTTGCTGTTAGTTCAAATAATACCATTTAAGAATAAGAGTGTCTCGTAGCTCAGCTGGTTAGAGTACTACACTGATAATGTAGGGGTCGACAGTTCGAGTCTGTCCGAGACAACTATTTTAAGCTTAAAAAAAGAAGAAATTCTAGAGTTGAGGAGTTATGAAGTATAAATTCATAATTCATAATTCACAATTCATAATTAGATTGGGGGATTAGCTCAGCTGGCTAGAGCGCCTGCCTTGCACGCAGGAGGTCAACGGTTCGACTCCGTTATTCTCCACAAATCCGAAAGGATAAAAGTTCATTGACATATTGAGATAAGAAAATAATAAAAAGTAGAAAGCATTTTTTACTTGTTTATCATTAGACAAGTAAAAGAAACGGTCTCGTTTTAACTAACGAGATTGGTACAATAAGCAAAATAAGGGCGTATGGGGGATGCCTTGGCTCTCAGAGGCGATGAAAGGCGTGATAAGCTGCGAAAAGTTACGGGGATTGGCACACACGATATGATCCGTAAATACCTGAATGGGGCAACCCACTATGTTGAAGACATAGTACACCGATAGGTGGGCAAACCCGCTGAACTGAAACATCTAAGTAGGCGGAGGAGAAGAAAACAAAAGTGATTCCGTAAGTAGTGGCGAGCGAACGCGGATTAGCCCAAACCAATGATGTTACGGCATTATTGGGGTTGTAGGACCACGAGATTTGTTGCGGATTGAATTAGAATTTACTGGAAAGTAAAGCCAAAGAAGGTGATAGCCCTGTATAAGTAAAAGAAGATAACGATAGTGGTATCCTGAGTAGGGCGGGACACGAGAAATCCTGTCTGAATTTGGCGGGACCATCCGCTAAGGCTAAATACTCCTGAGAGACCGATAGTGAACCAGTACCGTGAGGGAAAGGTGAAAAGAACCGTGAATAACGGAGTGAAATAGATCCTGAAACCATACGCTTACAAGCGGTCGGAGCCCTTTCGTGGGGTGACGGCGTGCCTTTTGCATAATGAGCCTACGAGTTAACGTTGCTGGCAAGGATAAGTGGTTAAGCCACGGATCCGTAGCGAAAGCGAGTCTGAATAGGGCGCTTTAGTCAGTAGTGTTAGACGCGAAACCGTGTGATCTACCCATGGGCAGGATGAAGCGCTGGTAACACAGTGTGGAGGTCCGAACCGGTTGACGTTGAAAAGTCTTCGGATGACCTGTGGGTAGGGGTGAAAGGCCAATCAAACTCGGAAATAGCTCGTACTCCCCGAAATGCATTTAGGTGCAGCGTTATGCGTAAAGTTATATAGAGGTAGAGCTACTGATTGGATGCGGGGGCTTCACCGCCTACCAATTCCTGACAAACTCCGAATGCTATATAATGTTTCATAACAGTGAGGGCTTGGGTGCTAAGGTCCAAGTCCGAGAGGGAAAGAACCCAGACCATCAGCTAAGGTCCCCAAATATATACTAAGTTGAAAGAACGAGGTTTGTCTGCCCAGACAGCTAGGATGTTGGCTTGGAAGCAGCCATTCATTTAAAGAGTGCGTAACAGCTCACTAGTCGAGCGGACGAGCATGGATAATAATCGGGCATAAGTATATTACCGAAGCTATGGATTTAGAGTTTACTCTAAGTGGTAGGGGAGCATTCTAACAGGGTAGAAGGTGTGTCGTAAGGCATGCTGGACTGGTTAGAAAAGAAAATGTAGGCATAAGTAACGATAATGCGGGCGAGAAACCCGCACACCGAAAGACTAAGGTTTCCACAGCTATGCTAATCAGCTGTGGGTTAGTCGGGACCTAAGGCGAACCCGAAAGGGACAGTCGATGGACAACGGGTTAATATTCCCGTACTAGTTATTACTGTGATGGGGTGACGGAGTGATGAAAGCGCCGCGAACTGACGGAATAGTTCGTTGAAGTACCTACCTATAAGCTGCGCAGGCAAATCCACGCGGCTTGGGGAAATACGATAGTACTCGGAGTCTTCGGACAAAGAGATAGTGCGCCTAAGGGCTTCCAAGAAAAACCTCTAAACTTCAGGTAATAAGTACCCGTACCGCAAACCGACACAGGTAGTCGAGGAGAGAATCCTAAGGTGCTCGAGAGATTCATGGCTAAGGAATTAGGCAAAATAGACCCGTAACTTCGGGAGAAGGGTCGCCAGCAGCAATGCTGGCCGCAGTGAAGAGGTCCAGGCGACTGTTTATCAAAAACACAGGGCTCTGCAAAATCGTAAGATGAAGTATAGGGCCTGACACCTGCCCGGTGCTGGAAGGTTAAGAGGAGATGTTATCTTCGGAGAAGCATTGAATTGAAGCCCCAGTAAACGGCGGCCGTAACTATAACGGTCCTAAGGTAGCGAAATTCCTTGTCGGGTAAGTTCCGACCTGCACGAATGGTGTAACGATCTGGACACTGTCTCAGCCATGAGCTCGGTGAAATTGTAGTAGCGGTGAAGATGCCGCTTACCCGCAGTGGGACGAAAAGACCCTGTGCACCTTTACTATAGCTTAGTATTGACCTTGGATAAATGATGTGTAGGATAGGTTGGAGACTGTGAAGTGGCGTCGCTAGGCGTTGTGGAGTCATTGTTGAAATACAACCCTTTGTTTATCTGAGGCCTAACCCCGTAATACGGGGGACATTGCTTGGTGGGTAGTTTGACTGGGGTGGTCGCCTCCAAAAGAGTAACGGAGGCTTCTAAAGGTTCCCTCAGTACGCTTGGTAACCGTGCGTAGAGTGCAATGGCATAAGGGAGCTTGACTGAGAGACATACAGGTCGATCAGGTACGAAAGTAGAGCATAGTGATCCGGTGGTTCCGCATGGAAGGGCCATCGCTCAAAGGATAAAAGGTACGCCGGGGATAACAGGCTGATCTCCCCCAAGAGCTCATATCGACGGGGGGGTTTGGCACCTCGATGTCGGCTCGTCACATCCTGGGGCTGGAGAAGGTCCCAAGGGTTGGGCTGTTCGCCCATTAAAGTGGCACGCGAGCTGGGTTCAGAACGTCGTGAGACAGTTCGGTCTCTATCTACTGTGGGCGCAAGAAATTTGAGTGGATCTGATTCTAGTACGAGAGGACCGAATTGGACAAACCTCTAGTGTATCTGTTGTCACGCCAGTGGCATCGCAGAGTAGCTACGTTTGGAAGGGATAAGCGCTGAAAGCATATAAGCGCGAAACCCACCACAAGATGAGATTTCTTTTAAGGGTCGTGGGAGATGACCACGTTGATAGGCTATAGATGTAAAGGCAGTAATGTCATAGTCGAGTAGTACTAATAACCCGTAAGCTTATGTACGCTTTTCTCCCGTCTTTCGGGACGGGAGAAGAAACTTTCTAACACTTTTTATTTTCTTTATCTCAGTATGTTAAGATATTATGTGATTGATGTTTATTATACAATAAACAACATTACAGTAATTGCCCAAAGCAATTATAACCTCTTAAGGTGGTTATTGCGGCGGGGCTCACCTCTTCCCATCCCGAACAGAGTAGTTAAGCCCGCCTGCGCAGATGGTACTGCAGTTATGTGGGAGAGTATGTCGTCGCCTTTCTTTGAAAA
>NZ_JBLVPL010000013.1:0-5301 GCF_048286755.1 Flavobacterium labens
CATAACTGCTGCTTTGGCTTTATCGCCTGTTGCTACCGATAATTGTACGAATGCTCCAACTAAAAATTTATTGAGTGATATTACTTCCGCTGATGCTACTTGTTCTAATGCTTATGTGAGAGTACGTACTTGGAATTTTACTGATGGTTGTTCAAACACTTCAGATAGTTTTGTGCAAACGATTACTGTTATTGACAATACTGCGCCTGTAGTAACTACAGCCGAAGATTCTTTAAATATAACGCTACAATGTAACAATACTGCTGGCATAACTGCCGCTTTGGCTTTATCGCCTGCTGCTACCGATAATTGCTCACTTGCTCCAACTAAAGTTTTAGTGAGTGATGTGACTACAGCCGATGCTAATTGCGCTAATGCTTACGTGAGAGTACGTACTTGGAACTTTACCGATGGTTGTGGAAATACTTCAGCTAATTTTGTTCAAACGATTACTGTAATTGACAATAGTGCTCCAACTTTTACAACCCCTGCAGACATAACACTTTCAAGTGATGAAAACTGTCTTGCAGACATTAGCACAAGTTCAACTGGTACAGTAACTAATATTCAAGATAATTGTGATTCTAATCCATTAGCTACGTATGTTGATTCTGAATGTTTTGGAAGTTTTGATGAGCAAGAAATAAACGCAGGAAATGGAAATTACTTTCCTTTCACCATATCTGGTTTTGATAATTTAACAGCTGCTAATATTGAAAAAATTAGTTTGGCATTCGAAACGAATCAAGGAAAAGGGAGAGCTGAATTTATTTTAGTTGCTCCAAGTGGTCAAGCAATTAAATTAGTTGGACCTTATTGTGAAGGAGGAGAATGTGATGATGAATCATCAAATACTCAAGAATTATATTTACCTGTTTTTTATCCTAATAGTTCAGGTTATACAAAATGGAATAATAATAATTTTATTCAAAATGGAGTTAGTATTAGCTTGAGACCAAATGGAGAAACTACTTCTTCAAATAATATTATTGGAGTATCTTCTTTTGTTTCTAGTTTTGAAGAATTTACAGGATCTATGAACGGAGATTGGTTTGTATATTCAAAAAAACAAGCTAATGTAAATGGTAGTGTTAAATTTAAAAGTGTTTGTTTAAAACCTACAAGTCTTTGTGTTGGAAATAAAGTAATTTCTAGAACTTGGACTGTAACCGATGCATGTGGAAATAAAGCAACTTCAACTCAAACTATTAAAATTATAGATGCTAGTTCTCCAACTTGGATTACTGGTGCAGATGCTTTAAATACTTCTATCGAATGCAATAATCCAGAAGCTTTGGCAAATGCTCAATCTCTAAGTCCAATAGCTAAAGACAATTGTGATATGGATGTTTCCAATATCACTAAAGTAAGCGGTTCGTTTGTTCCTTCTTCTGAATGTGCCAATGCTGGAACTTACACCAACACATGGACGGTAAATGACGATTGTGGAAACACTTCGGCTGTATTTACTCAAGTGATTACGGTTCAAGACACAAGGGATCCAACTTGGTCTACTCAAGCAACTGCTTTAAACACCACGGTAGAATGTAGCGATGCAGAAGCTTTGGCTACAGCCCAAGCTGCTTTCCCTACTGCTGTTGATTTATGTGATACGGATGTTTCCAATATCACTAAAGTAGTCGGTGCGTTTGTTCCTTCTTCTGAATGTGCCAATGCAGGAACCTATACTAACACTTGGACTGTAAATGACGATTGTGGAAACACTTCTGCGGTATTTACTCAAGTAATTACGATTCAAGACACAACGGCTCCAACTTGGTCTACTCAAGCAACTGCTTTAAATACTACTGTAGAATGTAGCGATGTAGAAGCTTTGGCAACGGCCCAAGCTGCTTTCCCTACTGCTGCTGATTTATGTGATACCGATGTTTCCAATATCACCAAAGTAGTCGGTGCGTTTGTTGCTTCTTCTGAATGTGCCAATGCCGGAACCTATACTAACACTTGGACTGTAAATGACGATTGTGGAAACACTTCGGCTTTATTTACTCAGGTGATTACTATTCAAGACACAAAGGCTCCAACTTGGTCTACTCTAGCAACAGCTTTAAATACTACTATAGAATGTAGTGATACAGAAGCTTTGGCTACAGCCCAAGCAGCTTTCCCTGCTGCTATAGATTTATGTGACACGGATGTTTCCAATATCACTAAAGTAGTCGGTTCGTTTGTTCCTTCTTCTGAATGTGCCAATGCTGGAACCTATACTAACACTTGGACTGTAAATGACGATTGTGGAAACACTTCGGCTGTATTTACTCAAGTAATTACTATTCAAGATACAACAGCTCCAACTTGGTCTACTCTGGCAACTGCTTTAGATACTACTGTAGAATGTAGCGATACAGAAGCTTTAGCAACTGCTCAAGCTTCTTTCCCTACTGCTGCTGATTTATGTGATACCGATGTTTCCAATATCACTAAAGTAGTCGGTGCGTTTGTTGCTTCTTCTGAATGTGCAAATGCTGGAACCTATACTAATACTTGGACTGTAAATGACGATTGTGGTAACACTTCGGCTGTATTTACTCAAGTAATCACTATTCAAGATACAACGGCTCCGATAATTAATACAACTGCTTCAAATATAACTGTTGAATGTGATAGCGAAGGGAATCAAAATGCAATTGCTACTTGGTTAGCCAATAACGGTGGGGCAACTGCATCCGATAATTGTTCAGATGTAACTTGGTCTAATAATTTTAATACACTTTCTAATGATTGTTCAACCGCAGTAACTGTAATATTTACCGTAAAAGATGCGTGTGGAAATAGTTCTTCGACATCAGCTACATTTAGTGTAAAAGACACTACTGCTCCTGTAGCTCCCGAAGCTCCTATAACAGTAACCTTAGCTTGTGCTACAGATGTTCCTGCAATAATATCACTTACTGCAACTGATAATTGTAATGGTGAAATTACTGCTGAAGGGGTTGATGTGATTACTCAAGGTGAGTGTCTTAACTCGTTTGTTATTAAAAGAACTTGGACATTTACTGATGCTTGTAGCAACTCATCTTCTACTTCACAAATCATTAATGTAATTGATACAACTGCTCCAGTAATCAGCGCACTACCTGAAATATCAACTATCTCTTGTCCTGCAACGCCTGAATTTACTCAAGCCATTGCAACTGATAATTGTGGTTCAATAGTAACTTTAACTTTTGCAGATGTAACAACAAACGGTCAATGTACTGGTTCGTATTCTGTAACGAGAACTTGGACAGCTACAGACACTTGTGGAAATGCTGCTACAGCTTCACAAACTATAACCGTTCAAGATACAACTGCTCCTGTATTTGTTCCGTTACCTTCTGTATCAACAATCTCTTGCCCTGCAACGCCTGAGTTTACTCAAGCAATTGCAACTGATGGATGTGGTTCAACTGTAACTCTAACTTTCGTAGATGTTACTACAAACGGTCAATGTGCGGGTTCTTATTCCGTAACGAGAACTTGGACTGCTACTGATGCTTGTGGAAATACTGCTTCAGCTTCACAAACTATAAACGTTCAAGATACAACTGCTCCAGTTATAGCTGAGTTACCTTCTGTGTCAACTATCTCTTGCCCTGCAACGCCTGAATTTACTCAAGCAATTGCAACTGATGGATGCGGTTCAACTTTAACTTTGACTTTCGCAGATGTGACTACAAACGATCAATGTGCTGGTTCTTATTCTGTAACAAGAACTTGGACTGCTACTGATGCTTGTAGAAATGTTTCTACGGCTTCACAAACCATAAATGTTCAAGATACAGTTGCTCCAGTTATTAATGCCTTACCGGAAACATCAACTATCTCTTGTCCTGCAACGCCTGAATTTACTCAAGCCATTGCAACTGATGGTTGTGGTTCAACTGTAACTTTGACTTTTGCAGATGTGACTACAAACGGTCAATGTGCTGGTTCTTATTCTGTAACGAGAACTTGGACTGCTACTGATGCTTGTGGAAATGCTGCTACGGCTTCACAAACCATAAATATTCAAGATACAGTTGCTCCTGTTATTACTGCGTTACCTTCTGCGTCAACTATATCTTGCCCTGCAACGCCCGTGTTCGCTCAAGCCATTGCAACTGACGGATGTGGTTCAACTGTAACTTTAACTTTTGCAGATGTAACTACAAACGGTCAATGTGCTGGTTCATATTCTGTAACAAGAACTTGGACTGCTGCTGATGCTTGTGGAAATGCAAGTACGGCTTCACAAACAATTAATATAGTAGATACTGTTGGTCCAACAACTGCCTCTCCGTTCAATTCAACAATTAATGTAAATTGTGATGTAATTCCTGCTAAGCCTGAACTTGTATTTGTAGATAATTGTTCTACAGTTTCTCCGGCTATTTTTACTGAAAATATCATTAACAGAACCGAAAATTCTTATTCAATCGTAAGAAAATGGTCTGTAGCTGATACTTGTGGAAATGTATCTGAGTTTACTCAAATCATCAATGTTACTATTCCTAATAGCATTGTGACAATAAACAGTTCAGTTTGTAATGATGGAGAAACTACAACTACCAATCTAAACGATTTATTACCAGTAGGTACTCCTGCAAACGGAACTTGGGTAGATCTTAATAATTCAGGTGGTTTACTAGGGAGCTTTTTTAATGCTGTTGGGCTTCCAATTGGAGATTACAACTTTGAATATAAAGTAAATGATACTACTTGTCCAAGTACAATTAGAGTAATTATGACAGTAAATACTGGTTGTGGTGGTGTTGTATTAGCTTGTGGAACTGTATTGGTTCATAATGCTTTCTCTCCAAATGGTGACGGAATTAATGAAAAATTCATAATCGATAATATTGATGATACTGTTTGTTATCCAGAAAACACGGTAGAGATTTATAACCGTTGGGGAGTATTGGTTTTTGAAACTAAAGGATACAATAATACAAGTAATTCGTTTGATGGAGTTTCTGGAGGTAGATCAACTGTTCAACAATCTTCTGGTTTACCTACTGGAACTTACTTTTATATCTTGAATTATACCTCTGTTGATAATGACGGAAAAATCATTACCAATAAAAAAGACGGGTATTTATACTTAACAAAATAATTAATCTTATACCTGAGGATAAAAAAATCCTCAGGTATAATAAAAATAATATCTTTAGCCCCTATTATTATAAATAATAAACCCTAAGGAAATTTATCAAGCCGACCTGCCGGATTCTTATAAATGAGTTCGATAGATAATTTAAAATAATAAATATCTACTATGAAAACAAAATTATTTTCTTTCGTTTTGATGTTTACAGCCTT
>NZ_JBLVPL010000014.1:0-3020 GCF_048286755.1 Flavobacterium labens
AGTTGTCAATACTGCCACTTCTGATGATAAAGGAAAATATAGCTTTAAGGTTGAATGTGGAAAGACTTACAGTGTAAGGGCTGAAAAACCAGAATACACAACCAAAGAAGAAAAAATTACTATCGCTGCAACAACTGGAAAAACGTATTTACCAATTGCATTAGAAAAAGAAATATGTAAAGTAGCCGTTGGTGATGATTTGGGTAAATGTTTTGGTATAAAAATGATTTATTTTGATTTAGACAAATCGAATATTAGAGCTGAAGCAGCTCTGGATTTAGAAAAAATATTAGATGTTTTAAATCAGAACCCAACAATGAAAATTGATATCCGTTCTCATACTGACAGCAGACAAACATTCAAATACAATGAAGCATTATCTGAAAGAAGAGCCAAATCAACCATTAACTGGTTAGTTAAAAATGGAATTGATACAAGCAGATTAACAGGTAAAGGATATGGTGAAACTCAACTGGTAAACAAATGCACTGATGATGTAATTTGTTCCGAAGAGGAACACCAACTTAACAGAAGAAGTGAATTTATTATTACTGCTTTGTAATATCTTTTGTGACTTGAAATAGTTAATTCTATTCAATAAATTAAACCTCGGGAGTCTCACTTTCGAGGTTTATTTATTTTAGGAATAAACATATAATTATAGTAAGCTTAATTAGGTAATGCAATTAAAGTCCTAAAAAAATTAAGTTAAATTCTAAAAAGCATTACCATTCTGCTTATTAAAAACATAAATCAATTGTTAATTTTTTGAAATGAAAAACTAAATTTTTCATAAAAAAATACATTTCAACGAGTATTTAGGTTCGTTGTAGAGAAAAAAAATAAATACTACTGATTCTTTGTAATTTTAATTTTAATAAAGCAAGATTTTTTTCTTCAAATACACTGATAAACAAACAATTGCCAAAGAAAAAGATTTTTTAATATCAAAAAACAGCTCTAATTTCTGAAAAATTCAGAAATTAAAAATTAATATAAAATCTAAAAATTATAATTGTTCTATTAAAAACATTTTTCGCTTTATTTTTTCAAATAAAAAATTGATTTTCCATTTATCAAATACCACAAATTAATTTTAGTAATAATAAATTAAAATTTGATAGTATGAATACAAAAATTACTTTCCTTTTACTTACTTTCTTAATGTTCGTGGGTAATCTATATTCTTCATTTAGAACTCCAAAATACAGGAAAAACTTAATCAAATCATAAGTTCTGAATCTAAAATAATTTTGTGTATTAATTCATCGATATACCATTTAGTTTCTATAAACATTGATTCAAATCTAATGGCGACTAAATATTTTAATCCAAACTATTCTCCTTTTAATTCTGATAAAAATTGTTAAATATACATTTAGCAATTTTAAGATGTTTAAACTTTCTAACGATTTAAAACAAATCAATATGAAATCAAATTTTACTCATTCGACAAGATTATTTACAACTTTATTATTATTCTTTTTAAGTTTTACGACAGTATCTCTTGCACAAATAGGTCCTGGTATTGCTCCTATTAATACTCCAAGTGGAGGATTTAATATTGACGGTACTCTTTTTGCGAATACAGCCACAGGAGATTGGGTTGATGGAACTGGTGCTGGTGGTTTTATACTTAATAATTCGGGAGGAGCTTTAAATACAGGAACTACTTATCACTTGTATGATTTGTATAACACTTCATCAGACAACATTTTTGGAGGAGGAGATAAAGTTGGTGACAATCCTAACAATTGGACATGGACTCCTGGTACTGCAAATGATAAAACCGACATGAACAATGCATTAATCCATTTAACTACTGATTCAAATGGAAATGTATGGGTTGTTTTTGCAGCTGATCGTTTAAGTAACAGTGGAAATGCTTATGTTGATTTTGAATTTCTTCAAACACCTATGAGTAAGACAACTACTGGTTTTGCTACTTCGGCTCCTGCTTCGACTGGCGGAAGAACATTAGGTGATTTTTTATTAACCGTATATTTTGAAAATGGTGTTGCTAAATTTGACATTCAACGATGGGAACTTGTTGGCGGTACATGGGAATACAAAACTTACTTTTCATCTTTACCACTTAACTCAGTATTTGCCGCAGGAAATACCAGCACTATTCCTGTACCTTATCAGGCATTTGGTGTTAACAGTTATTTACAAAATACATTTATTGAATCAGCAGTTAATTTAACCGCAGTATTAGGATCAATTGATCCATGTACAAGTCTTAAAATAAAAACTGTTTTCGTTAAATCTAAAACTTCTACATCCTCATCTGCAGCTATTAAAGATTTTTTTAATCCAGTTGCTATTGATAACCTCACCCTAGGAAGTTCTGATGCAGGCGATGATGCTACTGTTTGTTCAGGATTACCATATACGCTTCAAGGATCAGCAGTACCTAGCAATGGATATCAAGTTATATCCAAAACTTGGTCATTAGTAAGTGGTACCGCCACTATTGATAGTCCAAATAGTCTCAATTCAAATGTAAATATCACTGGAAATTCTGCAACATTCCGACTTACTGTCGTAACAGGACCTATATCTGGGTCAGGATCACAATGTACAGTATCTGATGATGTAACAATAACCGTCAGCCAACCACTAACCTGCTCTATATCAGGTTCAGATGAACCATTATGTCCTTCTTCAACTTCTAACATTTATACAGCTCCAACTAGCGCTAATTATGAATGGAGTATTTCAGGAAATGGAGTAATTGTGGGAAGTAAGAATTCTCAATCTGTATCAGTAACTGCTGGTTCTGGATGTAATGCAACATTTATATTATCATTAAAAATTACCGATGCTAATGGATGTATTTCAACTTGTACAAAAACTGTTACAGTTGTAGATAATACGGATCCTGTGGTAACTACAGCTGAAGCTTCTTTAAATCAAACTTTACAATGCAGCGATACTGCTGGCATAACTGCTGCTTTGGCTTTATCACCTGCCGCTACAGATAATTGTACGAATGCTCCAACTAAAAATTTATTGAG
>NZ_JBLVPL010000015.1:0-2248 GCF_048286755.1 Flavobacterium labens
GTTCCTAATTTGAGATTTCCGGGGTTTGAGGGTGAGTGGGAAGTGAAGAAGTTGGGAGAAGTAACTACGTTTTCAAAAGGGAAAGGAATCTCAAAAAGTGATATTGAAGAAGGCGGTGCTTACGAATGTATAAGATATGGTGAATTATACACGTATTATGGAGAAACTATAAATGAAATAAAGTCTAGAACTAATGCCGATGTATCAAGATTAGTACTCAGTGAAGCAAATGATGTTATTATTCCAGCATCTGGAGAGACAACGATCGATATTGCGACTGCTTCATGTGTTTTAAAATCGGGAGTTGTCTTAGGAGGAGATTTGAATATAATAAAAACGCAAAATAATGGTGCGTTTTTGTCCTATTACTTAAACAGCAAAAAAAAGATTGAAATAGCAAATTTAGCACAAGGAATTTCCGTAGTACATTTGTATTCAAGCCAATTAGCTATATTGAATCTTAATTTACCAACTTTAAAAGAGCAGAATAAAATTTCTCCTTTTCTATCTAAGCTTGACGAAAGAATCCAAACCCAAAACAAAATAATTGAGAATTTACAAACCTTAATTAAAAGTATAAGCAAAAAAATATTTAATCAGCAAATAAGATTTAAAGCTAATAACGGTAGCAATTATCCTAATTGGGAAATTAAAAATATAGGAAATGTTCTGAAAATTGGAAGTGGAAAAGATTATAAACATTTGGGAAAAGGTAACATTCCTGTATTTGGTACAGGAGGATTAATGACTCACGTTGATTCATTTCTCTATAATGGTGAAACAGTTTGTATTGGAAGAAAAGGCACAATAAATAAGCCTATGTATTATAATGGAAAAATTTGGACTGTTGATACTTTATTTTATACACACTCATTTCAATCTTGTACACCAAAATTCATATTTCATCTTTTTAAAACAATTAATTGGCTGGAATATAATGAGGCATCAGGAGTACCAAGCTTATCCAAAACTACTATTGAGAAAATTAGTATGGAGATTCCATCAGTAGAAGAACAAAATCAAATTGCAACTTTTTTATTCAAAATAGACCAAAAAATTCAAACCGAAAAAGCAATTTTAAATCAACTTGAAATGCAAAAGAAATATCTTTTACAGCAAATGTTTATATAACTTTCTATATAAACATTTGCTGTAACAAAAACTTTTTCTGTTCTTCTAGTTTTTTCAAAAGTTTAGTTTCAATATCATTTTTTTTATCGACAGATAAAAGAAAATCAGCAATCTTGATTTGCTCGGCAAGACCTGGATAATCTATTTCAATATTTCCTAAGTCAGTAGAGCTAATAGCTGGATAGCTTGTCCCTGTACATCTTTCGATAACTTTATCAACGAATCTTTGATTATGTAAGTATTGAAAAATGAATTGGGAATTTTGTTTAGTTCTGATTTGTGCATAACCAGTAGATGCAACATATTCTCCGTCTTTATTAAAAAAAAGATTATTCTTTTGATACGGTCTAACCATTTGAAACAAAACATCATTCTTCTCTAAAAATCTTTGAGCTCTACTTGGCGCTTCATCTTTTAAAATTCTATTTTCTTTTAATAAACGTCCACTTACTACACTTTCTAGGTCAATATAATAAAATGAGTTGGGTATATTTTTGATTTTTGGATTTATATCACAAACTTCTTTTAATTTTTTCGTTTCCCAATCAGGATAATTGCTACCGTTATTATCTTGAAATCTCAATTCTTGGGAAAAGATTCTTTGGGAAAATACATTTTTTAATACATCTAATTCCTCAATTATTTTGTTTTGGGTTTGGATTCTTTGATCTAAAACTGAAAGGAATGATGCGATTTTTTCTTGCTCAACAGGTAATGGAAAATATTCCTTTTGTATATGTACATCATTTCTGTTTAAAGTTGGAACACCTGACCCTGTTCCAAAACGTTCCAAATTGTATTTAGAATAAAAATAAAAAATATACTTTGGAATGTTTCCCTTAAAATCGGTTACCCATAAAGAAGTATTGTGTGGCCAATAATCATTATCAACAAAATTTACTTTGCCAATAGTGCCTGAACGCCCAGTAACTACCCCTGGACCTTTAACTTTAAAAGCATTATGAAATTTTAAAATTCCATTTGAGAATACAACAGGATACAGACCCTTTTTTATATTATCAACAGGTAAATCAAATCCTCTTTGTAACGGTGCTACATCTCCTAACATTTTCTCTTCCCACTCCTCAGTAAACCCTGGAAATCTCAAATTAGGAAC
>NZ_JBLVPL010000016.1:0-2182 GCF_048286755.1 Flavobacterium labens
GTAACAGTAACAGTATATGTTCCGGCAATCAAACCAGAAGCCGTAGCAGTAGTTTGAACAGGAGAAGTATTCCAGCTGTAAGAGTAAGAAGTAGTTCCTCCAGTTGCAGAAGCAGTAGCAGCACCATTATTTCCACCAAAGCAAGAAACATTAGTAGGAGTTCCGATAGTAGCAACTAAAGCAGCAGGTTGAGAAATAGTTACAGAGTTGGTTTTAGAAAAACAATTGTCAGTAACAGTAAGAGTATATGTTCCAGCAGGAAGATTAGAAACATTTTCAGAAGTACCAACTTCAATGTTGCTTGCATTTTTCCAAGAATAAGTTACCGTTCCAACAGCATTAGTTACAGCACCAGCAGTTACAGATCCTGTACTAGCTAGATAACAAGCAGCATCAGTTTTAGAAGAAGCGGCAAGTGTGAAATTAGGATTTACAGTAACAGTAACATTAAACGAATTACCTGTACATGTCCCTGATTTTGGAGTTACACTATATAATACATTTATAGGCGCGTTAGTTGAATTAGTTAAAGTTCCACTAATGTTCGTCGCGTTTGTCCCTGCAGTGGTTCCTGTAATTCCTGTAACAATAGGAGCAGTCCAAGTATAAGTAGTTCCAGTAGGAACAACTTCTGAACCACCATTTGTTGGTGAAACATTGAATATACTTCCGCTACAAATAGTTGCAGTTTTATTAGCTATTATTGGTGTAGTACAACAAGATTCAACGGTTATTATTTTTGTTTCAGTGTCAGTATCAGTATCAATATCAGTAACTTTCAGGCTAACGGTTTTTGAACCTCCTGAAGTATATGTTACAGTATGTGGTCCTGCAGTATTTGCCGTAGCAGGACTTGCTCCTGTACCAAAATTCCATAAATAAGCTAATGTCCCATCACCTCCAGTAGAAGAATTAGTAAAAATAACTTGTTCAAAAGTACCTCCAGTACAGCTAATATTAGATGTGAAATTAACTGCTAAAGGTGTGTTGACGATTATTGTGTTAGGTAAATTTTCTGCAGCACATTTACTTTGTTGAGTTGCGCATCCAGGTGTAGATGAGCCACCAGGGGTTTGCCATGCTAAATAAATATCTTTTAATGTTAAAAAATTTCCACACGTATAAGATGGCAATGGCATCATTCTGTAATTTCCTACAGATATTTGACGATTGTCTCCAACGGTAATTTTGTTGGTGGTTCCATCTGATATGATGTTACCGTTTTGGTCAATTTCGTCAGCCCCTCTATACATGTTGAATTGCATGTACAAAGCATACTTAGAGCTTGCTTTTGTTATTTGTACCCATAAATATTGACCAGCAATTGGTTCGCCTGTATTACAAGTGGTTAACCTAGTTCCATTTGCGTCCGCAATGTAAACTTCTCCAATTTCTACGTCATTGGCTTGACAGCCAGTTGGTGAACATAAAGGAGAATTTGAAGGTGTAAGATTTGCTATTATTGTTTGAGAAAACCCAATCGTTGTCGAAAACAACAAGATTAAAAAAGCTAAAAATCGAATAAAAGTAATTTTTTTCATGATTTCTTATTTATTTTATTTTGAGAAAAAAAATATAATTATATAAATTAGTTTTCTTTTTTTAGTAAAATCTAAGTATTATTTACTAAAACTAATTAGAATGATTTAATTATGATTTTTTTTTCTACAACTAACCTAAATACTCGTTGAAATGTATTTTTTTTAAGGAAAATTTAGTTTTTAAATTAAAAAAATTAACAATTAATTTGTTTTTTTTAACAGTCAGAATGGTAGAGCTTATTAGATTTAACTTAATTTTTTAGGATTTTAATTTGATTACCTAATTAAGCTTATTATAATTTTATGTTTATTCCTAAAATAAATAAACCTCGAAAGTGAGACTCCCGAGGTTTAATTTATTGAATAGGATTAACTATTTCAAGTCACAAAAGATATTACAAAGCAGTAATAATAAATTCACTTCTTCTGTTAAGTTGGTGTTCTTCTTCGGAACAAATTACATCATCAGCGCATTTGTTTACCAGTTGAGTTTCACCATATCCTTTACCTGTTAATCTGCTTGTATCAATTCCATTTTTAACTAACCAGTTAATGGTTGATTTAGCTCTTCTTTCAGATAATGCTTCATTGTATTTGAAGGTTTGTCTGCTGTCAGTATGCGAACGGATGTCAATTTTCAT
>NZ_JBLVPL010000017.1:0-1801 GCF_048286755.1 Flavobacterium labens
AAGGCTGTAAACATCAAAACGAAAGAAAATAATTTTGTTTTCATAGTAGATATTTATTATTTTAAATTATCTATCGAACTCATTTATAAGAATCCGGCAGGTCGGCTTGATAAATTTTCTTAGGGTTTTTTATTTAAGAAATAGGGCTATTTTAATTTTATAATGCCTGAGGACAAAAAGTTCTCAGGCATTAATTTTTTTAATTATTTACGATATATAAATACCCGTCTTTTTTATTGGTTATGATTTTTCCATCATTAGCAACAGAAGTATAATTCAAGATATAGAAGTAAGTTCCTGTAGGTAAACCTGTAGGTTGACTGATGGTTGTTCTACCTTGAGAAGTACCATCAAAAACATTACTAGTGTTATTATATCCTTTGGTTTCAAAAACCAATACTCCCCAACGATTATAAATTTCTACAGTATTATCTGGATAACAAACGGTATCATCAATATTATCGATTATGAATTTTTCATTAATTCCGTCTCCATTTGGAGAAATAGCATTATGTACTAATATGGTTCCACAAGCTAATACAATACCACCACAACCAGTATTTACCGTCATGACAACTCTTACAGTTCTAGGGCAAGTAACATCATCAATTTTATATTCAAATGTGTAATCTCTAACTGAAAGACCTGAAGCATTAAGTATGTTTCCTTGTAATCCACCAGAATTATTTACATCTACCCAAGTTCCGTTTGTTGGAGTTCCCATTGGTAAGAAATCATTTAGATTCGTCGTTGTGATTTCTCCATCATTACAAATAGAACTATTTATTAATACAATACTATTGGCAATACTTACATTGATTGTTTGAGTAAACTCAGATACATTTCCACAAGCATCAGACACAGACCATTTTCTTACGATTGAATAAGAATTTTCGGTTCTGTTTGTAATGTTTTCAGTGAAAATAGCTGGTGAAACTGTAGAACAATTATCTACAAATACAAGTTCAGGTTTAGCAGGTATTGCATCACAATTTACATTAGCTATAGCCGTAAAAGCTGTTGTTGTAGTTGGACCAGCAGTATCTTGAACAGTAATAACTTGAGAAGCTGTAGACGTGTTTCCTGATAAATCAGTCGCGGTCCAAGTTCTAGTTATTGTGTAAGAGCCAACACAATTTCCTTGTACTGTTACGTCAACGAATGTTAAGTTTACAGGGCTACAAGTATCTGTTGCCAATGCTTGAGTAAACCTAGCTGTTAAACCACAAGATATTGTTGAAGCGACTGGTAATTTTGCAATTATTGGAGCTGTTGTATCTTGAACATTTATTGTTATTGTAGCCGTATCACAATTAGTCGGATTTAGTTTTTCACATATTTGATATGTTAGTACATATGAACCACTAACTATTCCGCTTTGAACATTAATGTTTCCAAGATTATCTAATGTGATATTTGGATTCTTTCCTGAAACTAATGAGATGTTAACTTCTTCGGATTTCGTTGGATTACCATTTAAAGTATCATTAGCTAATACATTACCAATTACACCAAATGAAGTACAATTAATATTAGAATAAGTATCTGCAAGAGCATCAATAACAGGAGCAGCAACAACAATAGTAACGGTAGCTGTATCACAATTAGTAGGGTTCAATACCTCACAAATAGTGTAATTTATGGTATAAGTTCCCGCTGGTGTGTTTGGTGCTACAGTCACAGTTCCATCAGGATTAATAGCCAATGGTCCGTTTGGAGTAGCGCTTAATACTACATCCGCAGGATTAACAGGCAATCCGTTCAATGTGTCGTTAGTTAAAACGTTCACACCTGAATTTCC
>NZ_JBLVPL010000018.1:0-1525 GCF_048286755.1 Flavobacterium labens
ACTCCTATGTAAAGCATCATAAAGTTATTCACAACTTTTGAGAGGGTTATATGTTGGTTATTTTTCGAGTATAAAATTCCGTCCCAACGGCTTGTTGAAAAAGTTGGAAACAACTTTTTGTCTGCCGAAGGCTTAGACTGAAAAAGTTATTCTAACTTTTTCAATAATGCCACGTATTTTGATCTCTTTTATTTCATTGTCTTTCATTTTAAATTCTTAAAGCTCCCACTCCTATATGTGGTTCTCGTTATGAGAACGAGACCACCAGCATCGGTTTGATTGTAAGAATAAAAATAGCTGCCTACTACAAAATGCGGCTTCTTTTAAAGAACCGCCCTAGCTGTTTTGCAGTCTATTCTCTGGTATGATTGAGCCTTTTAAGAAGGTTGTTTTTATTTTTCTAATACTAAGTTTCTATTGATTTGATAGGGCGTTTCGGTTTTAATGACCGAGAGTATTCTTCGTGCTAATTTATGAGCTATTTTAATGATTACACTCTTTACATTCTTGCCTTGATGTTTGCGGTAATATTGCTGCATTTCGGCATCTTTTCTAATGGCAATCCAGGCTGCTTCTACTAAATAACTTCGTAATTGGGAACGACTTCTGGGGGTTATTCCCAAACATTTTTCTGATCCGCCGCTATTATAAATCCCAGGTACTAATCCGATGTAAGAGCTAAATTGTCCTTCGTTATTGAATCGGCGCAAATCACCACATTCAGCCAAAATTACACTGGACAGATAACCGCCAATTCCTGGAATACTCCTCAAGAGATTATAATCGTTCTTACAGGTCTTTCTACAATGCGCACGCATTTGATTGGCAATTCCCAAATACTCTGACCTTATAAAATTATACATCCGTATTTTGCCCTGAAGAGCCAATTTCCCACAAGGGGAGCTGAATTCTATATTTTCCAGCCAAACTATGAAATCTTTGTTCCAATTTGAATTATCATATGCTGGAGGTATTTCAATCCCATGAAAGAGCAACATACTTTTGATATGCGCTTTGCTTTGTCGGAGTTTCTTAGTGACTTGCGTTCTATGACGAGCCAAAGTGGTAAACTGTTCGTGTGCTTCGGTAGGAATATAAACTCCTTTGAGAACACCTGCCTTTAATTGATTGGACAGGTTTTTTGAATCTAAAGCGTCAGTTTTTTGATACCGCTCCTTATCTCCAGTCTTGACATCGGAGGGATTAACCACCAAAACATGCCAACCTAAGTTTAAAAAATAGCGCGCTGCAGAAAATCCGCAACATCCTGCTTCGTAAACTAAAGCTACTTCGTGATTTGGAAATGTTCGCTCCACATATTGATATAAATCCTCGGCAACAGAAGGCATCGAGAACGTTCTGTGAAAAAACAAATCCGATAGAATGGAAACGCTCCAGCTTTTTTTGTGAATGTCTAAACCAATGAATATCTTTGGAATAGTTAAGGCATCTTGTAATTGCATAATCTTCGTTTTTAGTAACTCTAAGTTATGCTTTTACATAGATGCTACAACGGATTTGGGCA
>NZ_JBLVPL010000019.1:0-1373 GCF_048286755.1 Flavobacterium labens
ATCAAAACCTATGAAAGAGTGGCTGAAAAAGGATATAAATCAGCCGATATGTTTAAAAAGCTGGGCAATGCTTATTACTTTAATGCACAGTTCGATAAAGCCGCTAAATGGTATGGTGAATTGTTTACTATGGATACCTCAAATTTAGAACCTGAATATTATTATCGCTATGCTCAGTCTTTAAGAGCAATCGATCAAAATGATAAGGCAAATGAGATGATGGAACTATTCAACCAAAAATCATCGAACGATAGCAGAGCTAAGCTATTTAAAAAAAATACCAACTATTTAGAAGCTATAAAAGCAAATTCTGGAAGGTACAACGTTGAAGATGCCGGAATAAATTCTATCTATTCTGATTACGGAACTGCTCTATATTCAGATAAATTAATTTTTGCTTCTGCAAGAGATACCGGAAGTCTTGGACAAAGAAAACACAAATGGACCAATCAGTATTTTACAAACTTGTACACGGCTGATTTAGGACAAGACATGACACCGGGTGCTGCAAAAAAGTTTGATGGAACCATAAATTCGAAATTTCACGAATCCACTCCTACTTTTAGCAGTGATGGAAAAACCATGTATTTTACTCGAAACAACTATCTGGATGGAAAAAAAGGAAAAGATGGAAATAAAATAACTTTAATAAAAATATACAAAGCTACTCTGGAGAATAATAAATGGACAAATGTAACCGAACTCCCTTTTGACAGTGACAATTACAGTACAGCACATCCAGCATTAAGTCCTGATGGAAAAACATTGTATTTTGCCTCTGATATGCCTGGAACTTTAGGCCAGTCTGATTTGTTCAAAGTAACCATAAATGAAGATGGTACTTTTGGAACACCGCAAAATTTAGGGAATACAATTAATACCGAAGGAAGAGAAACTTTCCCTTTTATTAATAATGAAAATGAAATTTACTTTGCATCTGATGGACATCCTGGACTTGGAGGATTAGACGTTTTTATGTCTAAAATAAATGAAGATAGTACTTTGAGTGAAGTTCAAAATGTAGGGGCCGATGTCAACTCTCCTAAAGATGATTTTGCTTATTTAATTGATACAAAATCAAGAAGAGGTTTTTTTACTTCCAATAGAGATGGTGGTCAGGGTTATGATGATATTTATAAATTTTTGGAAACAAGAAGACTTATTTGCGAACAACTTCTTTATGGTGAAATCACCGATATAAAAACAGGTGAACTACTGGCTAACACTAAAATAACCTTGTACGACAATCAATTTAAAGTTGTCAATACTGCCACTTCTGATGATAAAGGAAAATATAGCTTTAAGGTTGAATGTGGAAAGACTTACAGTGTAAGGGCTGAAAAACCAGAATACACAACCAAAGAAGAAAAAAT
>NZ_JBLVPL010000020.1:0-1252 GCF_048286755.1 Flavobacterium labens
CCGAAGCATCTCCACAATTATCAGTAGCGGTTAAGGTAGCTGCAGTTGGAACAGCACTACATTGAACAGTTACATTTTCTGGTAAAGCTTCCACAAATACAGGAGCAGTTGTATCTTGAATTTTTATTGTTTGGATTGCCTTAGAAAAATTACCACAGGCATCTGTAACAGTCCATGTTCTTGTAATTACTTTATTATTTGTACAAGAACTAGCCGGAGTTAGACAAACACTGTTAAAATCAATGCTACCATTTACACTGGCTTGTTTTCTTGAATAGATAAACCAAGTTCCATTCATTGAACCCGTAAGATTTTCAAAGCTGGATACATAAGATGTTAACCCATTGATTGTATTTGGAGAAGTTGTTCCTCCGTTTGGGGTCATATTTTGATTTATTCCGTCTTGAATAAAATTAGCATTATTCCATTGAGTATAACCAGAGCTATTTGGATAAAATGTAGTTAAATACAATTCTTTAGTATTAGAGTTTGCATCATCACAATTTCCACCAGAACAATATGGACCAACTAAAATTACTCCTTGTCCGCTAGGTGAAACTAAAGTGAATTCAGCTCTTCCTTTTCCTTGGTTTGTTTCAAAGGATAAAGCAATTTTTTGAATATTACTTGCTGATAAATCATCAAATCCTGAAACAGTGAATGGAAAATAATTACCGTTTCCAGCATTTATTGATCCATTAGTTTCTGTGATTCCAAAACACTCTGTATCGATATAGGTAGCTGTTGGATTAGAATCGCAGGTGTCATTTATGTTAGTTACATTACCAGTAATAGTTGGATTAGTATTTGTTGTACAATTCTCACCACTACTAAGAGTAATGTTTGCAGGCGGTGTAAAAGTAGGAGCAATAGTGTCTTGAACGTTTATTGTTTGTGATTTTGTTGAAGTATTACCACAATCGTCAGAAGCTGTCCATGTTCTTGTTATTGAGTATGAACCAGCACATTGACCAGGAGTTTCTACATCATCATATGTTAAAGTAACGTCGGTGTCAACATTATCTGTTGCAGTTGGTGTTGCAAATTGAGGTATTGATGGGCAATTTATAGTTGTTTCGTTTGGTAATTGGCTAATAACTGGAGGATTACCATCTCCATCAATTATTGTAACTGATTCGGTATCTATACAACCTTTAGCATCAGTAACAGTAACAGTATATGTTCCGGCAATCAAACCAGAAGCCGTAGCAGTAGTTTGAACAGGAGAAGTATTCCAGCTGTAAGAGTAAGA
>NZ_JBLVPL010000021.1:0-1104 GCF_048286755.1 Flavobacterium labens
CAAAGATTGATTTTCGCTGGTAAACAGCTAGAAGATGGTCGTACGTTGGCAGATTACAACATTCAGAAGGAGTCGACTCTCCACTTGGTTCTCAGGTTAAGAGGTGGTATGCAGATCTTTGTCAAGACTCTGACTGGCAAAACCATTACCTTGGAGGTTGAAAGCTCTGACACTATTGATAACGTCAAGGCAAAGATTCAGGACAAGGAAGGAATCCCTCCGGATCAGCAGAGGCTTATCTTTGCCGGTAAGCAGCTCGAGGATGGACGCACTCTTGCTGATTACAACATCCAAAAAGAGTCAACCCTTCATTTGGTGCTTCGTCGGAGTGGTGGTATGCAGATTTTTGTGAAGACCCTCACCGGAAAGACCATCACCCTAGAGGTGGAAAGCTCAGACACCATCGACAACGTCAAGGCCAAGATCCAAGACAAGGAGGGTATCCCTCCAGACCAGCAGAGGCTCATCTTTGCCGGAAAGCAGCTCGAGGATGGCCGCACCTTGGCTGATTACAACATCCAGAAGGAATCCACCCTCCACCTCGTCCTCCGTCTCCGTGGTGGTATGCAGATCTTCGTGAAGACCCTTACGGGGAAGACCATCACCCTCGAGGTGGAAAGCTCCGACACCATCGACAACGTTAAGGCCAAGATCCAGGATAAGGAAGGGATCCCACCTGACCAGCAACGTCTCATCTTTGCCGGCACGCAGTTAGAGGATGGGCGCACCCTCGCCGACTACAACATCCAGAAGGAGTCCACCCTTCATCTTGTTCTCAGGCTCCGTGGTGGTATGCAGATTTTCGTTAAGACGTTGACTGGGAAAACTATCACTTTGGAGGTGGAGAGTTCTGACACCATTGATAACGTGAAGGCCAAGATCCAAGACAAAGAAGGAATCCCTCCGGACCAGCAGAGATTGATCTTCGCCGGAAAGCAGCTCGAAGATGGTCGTACTTTGGCTGACTACAACATCCAGAAAGAATCTACACTTCATCTTGTGTTGAGGCTTAGAGGAGGTATTATTGAGCCTTCCTTGATGATGCTTGCTCGTAAGTACAATCAGGATAAGATGATATGCCGCAAGTGCTATGCTCGTCTTCAC
>NZ_JBLVPL010000022.1:0-1066 GCF_048286755.1 Flavobacterium labens
TCCATCAGGATTAATAGCCAATGGTCCGTTTGGAGTAGAACTTAATACTACATCCGCAGGATTAACAGGCAATCCGTTCAATGTGTCGTTAGTTAAAACGTTCACACCTGAATTTCCTCCAGTTGTTCCATTCACAGGAATTGCATTGGTATCTGCAAGAGCATCAATAACAGGAGCAGCAACAACAATAGTAACGGTAGCTGTATCACAATTAGTAGGGTTCAATACCTCACAAATAGTGTAATTTATAGTATAAGTTCCCGCTGGTGTGTTTGGTGCTACAGTCACAGTTCCATCAGGATTAATAGCCAATGGTCCGTTTGGAGTAGAACTTAATACTACATCCGCAGGATTAACAGGCAATCCGTTCAATGTGTCGTTAGTTAAAACGTTCACACCTGAATTTCCTCCAGTTGTTCCATTCACAGGAATTGCATTGGTATCTGCAAGAGCATCAATTTCTCTTGGTGTAACAGTCAACGTAGCATCGGTAGCAACAACAGTATAGTTTGGATTGTCACCCAAAGTCACCGCAATCGGATAATCACCCACATTAGAGAACTGCGTAGCAGTAGTTGCCAAGGTATAGTTGATGGTATCCCCATTCACGGCACCAGTAACCACAGCAGTAAGTTCAGGATTCAGGTCTCCGTATATTTTAGTTTGATCCGCAGCCACCACAGTCACATTAAGGACTTTAGGGGTAACAGTCAACGTAGCATCGGTAGCAACAACAGTATAGTTTGGATTGTCACCCAAAGTCACCGCAATCGGATAATCACCCACATTAGAGAACTGCGTAGCAGTAGTTGCTAAGGTATAGTTGATGGTATCCCCATTCACGGCACCAGTAACCACAGCAGTAAGTTCAGGATTCAGGTCTCCGTATATTTTAGTTTGATCCGCAGCCACCACAGTCACATTAAGGACTTTCGGAGTTACAGTCAAGGTAGCATCGGTAGCAACAACAGTATAGTTTGGATTGTCACCCAAAGTCACCGCAATCGGATAATCACCCACATTAGAGAACTGCGTAGCAGTAGTTGCCAAGGTATAGTTGATGGTA